>NZ_PXWG01000084.1 GCF_003011965.1 Streptosporangium nondiastaticum | reverse complement strand
AGCCGATGGGGAGGCGGGCGACACGGGCGGAGAGGCCGGGCAGGAAGGCGATGGCCCCTATGGCGACGACGGCGCAGACGGCCGCGGCGTCGGCCGGGCGGGCCTCGGTGAGGACCGCGCAGAAGGCGGCCACGGTGCCGGTGGCCGCGGCGGCCAGGGCGGCGACGAAGGGGGCGTCGCCCGCCGGCATGACGGCGACGAGCACGGCGGCGGCGACGAGCACGGCCGCGCAGCCCAGCAGGAACTGCAGCCGGCCCGCTCCCTCGCCCGCGGCGGGGGCGAGGATCCCCGCCCCGGCGATCATCACGTGCGGGAGGGCGGCGAGGCCCAGGGCGACGGCGGACCCGCGGTCGGCGTACACCCGGGCCCGTACGCCCGCGAAGGCGGTCAGCAGCACGCCGACGGCGGCTGCGACCGCGCCGGGCAGGCCGTGCATGTCGTGCCGGACGGGGTCGGCGAACCACAGCGCGAGGCCCATGAGGGCGAGCAGCAGCGCCCCGCCGGCCAGGCCGCAGGCGCGCAGGAGGCCGTCGTTCCAGAGGGTGTGGTCGCGGGTGACGGCGGAGGCGACGGCGTCGCTGACGTCGTCGTGCACGGCGGGCGGCAGGGACTCCGCGAAGGGCCGCAGGGCGAGCAGGTCACCGTCCAGAACGCGCTGGGCGGCGAGAGAGCGGGCGCTGTCGAGGACGGCGCCGTCGCGGCGTACGAGGTGGTAGCCGGTGGGGGCGCCGGCCGGCTGGGTCTGGCCGGTCAGGCGCAGGATCTCCGGGTACACGTCGGCGACGGCGATGTCGTCCGGCAGGGCGACGTCGATCCGGCTGTCGGGCGCGACGACGGTCACTCGGCAGAAGCCGGTCGCAGCGGACGTACTCACCTATCAGGCCCCTTGGTTCACGTGGTTCACGGTGCGCGGCCGTGCTCCGCGGGCGGCTGTTCCCGCCCCGTGCGTCCGGGCCCGCGCGCGGCTGTGCGCGACTCTGCGCGACTGTGCGGCCACCCTATCGGGGGGCTCCCGTTCGTACGCCGATAGGATCACCGTTCCGCGCAGGGGGGCCGTCGCCGTCATGGCGGCAGGCGTTGCCGCGCGGAACTGTCCTTGCCGTGCGGAGGGGTTGAGGCATCCGGTGAGCCAGATCGTGGTCAGTCGTCCCCCGCGGACCCTGCCGCCGGAGGTGCCCGGCGAGGAGGTCCTCCTGCAGGCGCCGCCGGAGCTGCCGAGGGGCCGTCAGGAGGGGCTGCTGATGCAGCTGCTGCCGACGCTCGGCATGGCCTCGTCGATGGTGTACTTCTTCATGCCGGGCGCCGCCCCGATGATGAAGATCATGGGCGTGCTGATGATGTGCTCGACGCTCGGCATGACCATCGCGATGATCGTCCGGCACCGGCAGGGCACCCAGGGGCAGACCGCGGACATGCGCCGCGACTACCTCAAGTACTTGTCGCAGACCCGGCGCACCGTGCAGCGCACGGCCGAGGCGCAGCGGGACGCGCAGTTCTACCTGCACCCCTCCCCCGACCAGCTGTGGTCGGTGGTGGCCGAGGGCACGAGGCTGTGGGAACGGCGGGCGAGCGACGACGACTTCGCGCACGTCCGCATCGGGCTGGGCACGCAGCAGCTCGCGACGCCGCTGGTGGCGCCCGAGACGGCGCCGATAGACGAGCTGGAGCCGCTCACTACGGGGGCGATGCAGCAGTTCCTGGCGACCCACGGCTCGCTGGACGGCATGCCGGTGGCGCTGTCGTTGCGCGCCTTCTACCACGTGACGCTGTCGGGCGACCCGGAGTCGGTGCACGGGGCGGCGCGGGCCCTGGTGGCGCAGCTGGTGACGCTGCATTCGCCGGAGGACCTCGTGGTGGCCGTGGTCTCGGCACGGGGCGCGGCGTCGTACTGGGAGTGGACGAAGTGGCTGCCCCACGTGCAGGTGCCCGGGGCGGTGGACGGGGCCGGCACGAGGCGGCTGATCGGGGACGACCTGACGGAGCTGGAGGACCTGCTGCGGCCGCGCTTGGAGGGCCGCACACGGTTCAGCCGGGACGGTCAGCCGGTGCTGGACCAGCCGCACGTGGTGGTCGTGCTGGACGGTGCCCCGGTGCCGGCGGACTCGGTGTTCGCGGCGCCCGAGGGGCTGCAGGGCGTGACCGTCGTCGAGGTCGTGACGGGTGATCTGGGCGAGCCGCGCGGCGGGCTGTCGGTCGTCGTGCAGCCGGGTTCGCTGCGGCTGATGTCGCAGGTCGCGGTCTACGAGGGCGTGCCGGACACGCTCGCCATGGAGGCCGCGGAGGCACTCGCGCGGCAGCTGGCGCCGATGCGCATGGGCGGGGGCGGCGACGGCGACGAGCCGCTGCTGGCGAACCTGGACTTCACCGATCTGCTGGGGCTGGGCGACGCGGGCGCGGTGGACGTGGCGCGCACGTGGCGGCCGCGGTCAGCGGCGGAGCGGCTGCGGGTGCCGATCGGCGTCAGCGAGGACGGCGCCCCCGTGATGCTGGACCTGAAGGAGGCCGCGCAGGACGGCATGGGGCCGCACGGGCTGTGCGTCGGCGCGACCGGTTCCGGCAAGTCCGAGCTGCTGCGCACCCTGGTCCTGGGGCTCGCGGTCACGCACAGCTCCGAGACGCTGAATTTCGTCCTGGCCGACTTCAAGGGCGGTGCGACGTTCGCGGGCATGTCGGAGATGCCGCACGTGGCCGCCGTGATCACCAATCTCGCCGACGACCTGACGCTGGTCGACCGCATGCGCGACTCGATCACCGGTGAGCTGCAGCGCCGGCAGGAGCTGCTGCGCTCGGCGGGCAACTACGCCAACATCCACGACTACGAGAAGGCGCGGGCGGCCGGTGCCGCGCTGGAGCCGCTGGCCTCACTCGTCCTGGTGATCGACGAGTTCAGCGAGCTGTTGACGGCCAAGCCCGACTTCATCGACATGTTCATCCAGATCGGCCGCATCGGCCGGTCCCTGGGCGTGCACCTGCTGCTGGCCTCGCAGCGCCTGGAGGAGGGCCGGCTGCGCGGCCTGGAGACGTACCTGTCGTACCGGATCGGCCTGCGGACGTTCTCGGCCGCGGAGTCGCGCACGGCGCTCGGCGTGCCGGACGCGTACCACCTGCCGTCGGTGCCGGGCTCCGGCTACCTGAAGTTCGGCACGGACGAGATGACGCGCTTCAAGGCGGCGTACGTCTCGGGCACGTACCGGTCGGACGCGGGCACGGGGCCCCGCACGGGGCCGCTGCCGATCGAGCGCCGCCCCGTGCTGTTCACCGCCGAGCCGGTCCCCGTCACCTACACCGCCCCGGCGCCCGTGACGCCGTCGTCGCCCGCCCCGGGCGAGGACGCGCTGGCGGACACGGTCCTCGATGTGATCGTGCGCCGGCTGGAGGGCCAGGGCCCGCCGGCCCACCAGGTGTGGCTTCCGCCGCTGGACCGGTCCGCGGCCCTCGACGAGCTCCTGCCGCCCCTCTCGGCCGTACCCGGCCGCGGCCTCACGGCGCCCGAGCATCCGCGTCCCGGCCGTCTCAGCGTCCCGATCGGCCTGGTCGACAAGCCCTTCGAGCAGCGCCGGGACGTGCTCTACCGCGACTTCTCGGGCGCGGCGGGCAACATGCTCGTCGTCGGCGGGCCGCAGTCCGGCAAGTCGACGCTGATGCGGACGCTGGTGTCGGCCTTCGCGCTGACGCACACACCGGCCGAGGTGCAGTTCTACGGGCTGGACTTCGGCGGCGGCGGCATGAGCGCCATCGAGGGCCTGCCGCACGTGGGCGGCGTGGCGTCCCGGCTCGACCCCGAGCGGGTGCGGCGCACGGTCGCCGAGGTCGCGGGCGTCCTGGCCCGCCGCGAGGAGTACTTCCGGGCGAACGCCATCGACTCGATCGGCACGTTCCGGCGGATGCGTGCGTCGGGCGAGATCACGGACCAGCCGTGGGGCGACGTCTTCCTCATCGTCGACGGGTGGTCGAGCTTCCGGCAGGAGTACGAGATGCTGGAGGGCCTCGTCGCCGACGTCGCGGCGCGCGGCCTGGGCTACGGCGTCCACGTCGTGGTGACCGCCTCCCGCAACATGGAGGTGCGCGCCTCCCTCAAGGACCAGCTCCTCAACCGGCTCGAACTGCGCCTCGGCGACACCATGGACTCGGAGTTCGACCGCAAGGTCGCCGCCAACGTCCCCGCCGGGGTGCCCGGCCGCGGCCAGCTGCCCGAGAAGCTCCACTTCATGGCCGCCGTGCCCCGCATCGACTCCGGCAGCGACCCCGAGACCCTCACCGACGGCACCGCCGCCATGGTGCGCGCCGTCAGCGAGGCGTGGAGCGGCCCCGGCGCGCCCGGAGTGCGGCTCCTGCCGCGCCGGCTCCGCGCCGACGACCTGCCCAAGGGCTTCGAGCAGCCGCAGCACGGCGTGGCCTTCGGCATCGACGAGACCAACCTGGAGCCGGTCTTCGTCGACTTCGAGACGGACCCGTTCTTCCTCGTGTTCGGCGAGAGCGAGTCCGGCAAGACCGCCCTGCTGCGCCTCCTGGCCAAGCAGATCTCGGAGCGGTACGGCCCCGACGAGGCGAAGATCGTGGTCGGTGACTACCGCCGGACGCTCCTCGACGTCGTCCCCGCCACCCACCTGCTGGAGTACGCGCCGGTCGCCTCGGCCCTGACGGTGCACGCCGACGCCCTCAACCGCCTCATGGAGCGGCGCGCCCCGCAGCCCGACATCACGCCGCAGCAGCTGCGCGACCGCAGCTGGTGGTCGGGCCCGCGGTTCTTCGTCATCATCGACGACTACGAGCTCGTCTCCACCGGCAGCGGCAACCCGCTCTCCGTCCTCACCGAGAACCTGCCTTTCGCGCGCGACGTCGGCGTGCGCTTCATCATCGCGCGCAGCGCGGCGGGCGCGTCCCGGTCGATGTACGAGACGTTCATGCAGCGGGTGAAGGAGCTGGGCGCCCAGGGCGTGCTGCTGTCCGGCGACCCGGGCGAGGGCGACCTGCTCGGCGGCGTGCGGCCGCACCAGATGCCGCCGGGGCGGGGGTACTTCGTGTCGCGTAAGCGGGGGGTGCCGCTGGTGCAGGTGGGGTGGCTGCCCGAGGAAGTGTGAGCGACCGGGCGGCCCGCACCATCCGTCCTATACCACTTCACGCCACGCCACGGGCATTCTGCGAGTACCGTCCCGGAACCAACTCTGTGGTGGATCCATCCGGAGTACGCTGCTCACGACTGTTGTCCCCGTGGGCGTCAACTGGCGTGGCGTTCAGGGAAATCCGGCGGAATTGCGCACCGAAAGGCGGCCCCTGCCCCATGGACGAACACGAGAAGGACGAGCTCTACGCCCGTGACATCTCCGGTCTCGAATGGCTGAGCGCGCCCGAGGCCAAGGACGACGAGGAGCGCGTCGAGATCGCCTACTTCTCCGATGGTGCAGTGGCGATGCGGTCCTCGACCGACCCCGAAACCGTCCTGCGCTACACCCCGGCCGAGTGGCGGGCTTTCGTGCTGGGTGCGCGTGACGGCGAGTTCGACCTCCAATAATCAGGCATAGTCCGGCGCAGCCCGGCGTAGTCCGACGTAATCCGGCGGGCAAGCGCGCAGGGGGCGGACGGCCGGTTCTCCGGCTGTCCGCCCCCTGTTCTGCTGTACGGCCCGCCGACGGCCGGATCCGCAGCCCGGCTCAGTAGCTGATGTCGAAGAGCTGCGAGGCCTTCTTATCGGTCGCGTGGAAGTGCTCGCCACCCTTCAGGACGAGGTCCGCGACGTGCTTGAGCGTCGCCTGGATGTGCGCGCTACGCTTCCGGAACTCCGCGTCCACCTGCAGCATCATCTGGTGGGCCTCGCCGTGCCAGCCGGCTGCGACCTGGTTCACGGCGGCGCGCATGGCCTCCAGCTCCCGCTCGATCACGCCCGCGGCCTTCTTGATGTCGTCGTGTGCGGTCTGCAGGGAGCTGTAGCGGACTACAAGCTCTCCACCCTGGTCTGCCATGTGTCCCCACCCTTTGTGGTGTCGTTCGTCGGTCGAAAGTGAACCGGGGCCGGCGGGCGCGGCCGCCCGCGCCGGTTCAGAGAAGGTCGATCTTGCTCTGCGGCGGCGTGTTGTGGCCCCCGCCGGCGCCACCGGGCGCAGAGCCGCCGCCGGTGACGTCGACGCCCTTCATCTGGGCGGCGATCTCCGCGTCGGTCGCCCCGGAAGCGCGGTGCGTCAGGACGACGGCCTCCCGCACCCGGTCGATCATCCGGCGCACGCGGTCGTGCTCGTCGTTCAGGTCGCTCTGTGCCTGGCGGAAGGCCCTGTGGGCCTCGCCCGCCCAGCTGCCGCCGTCCAGCGTGGCGATGACGTTCGCCAGCTGGCGCAGGTTGGCCGAGAAATGCGAACTGGTCTTGTCGATGGCGTCCGTGAAGTTCTTGAACGCCTCGTCACTGACCTTGTGGCTGTCCTTCTCCGAACCCGACATGTTCCGCCTTTCCCCCGAAGGGCCTGTCTTCCGATTGTGTAAATGACGCCGGACACCGGCAGTGCTGCGGGACGGGGTGACGCCGGGGCCGGATCACAGTGCGTGCACCGTCCCGTGGTCGGCTCGCCCGCCGTCCGGTCACCGCCTCATGCCCTCCCCCGGGGCGCCCAAGGGCGCTCAGATCACTCTAGCCACTCACGACGCGTGTCCCAACCACGTACATACCAGGCGCGTTTGACAGTTGTGGCATACCATCACAGCTCTCGCGGGCCGGACAGCCCCCGGCGCCGCCGGTGGTCCCGGGCCACGACGGCCGCCCCGGCGATCGTCGCGACGAGCACGGCCGCCCCTCCCAGGACGTACGTGGCGAGGCGTTCCTTGCGCTGCTGCGGGGACTCTCCCACGGCGAGCGGGGCCACGTCGGGGGCCCGTGCGGTGCGCGCCTGGGGCCCGGCCGGGGTGACGCGGTCGAGCGGGTGGGCGTCCTCCGTGAGGGCGCGGACCGGGTCGACGACGCCCCAGCCGATGTAGCGGTCGTGGCCGTTGGTGGCGCGTTCCGCGGTCTGCTCGATCTGGGCGACGACCTGGTGCTGCTTCCAGTCGGGGTGTTTGGCGCGGATGAGGGCGGCGACGCCGGCCACGTACGGGGCGGAGAAGCTGGTGCCGTTGTCGACGCACTGGCCGCCCAGGGGGACGGTGGAGACCATCTCGACGCCGGGCGCGGCGACGCCCACGAACTCGCCCGGCTGTGAGAAGGAAGCACGCTCGTTGTTGCGGTCGGAGGCGGCCACCGCCAGGACGCCCTTGTACGCGGCGGGGTAGGTCTCCTTGACCTCGCCGCCGAGGCCGTCGTTGCCCGCCGAGGCGACCACGACGACGTCCTTCTCCAGGGCGTCCTTGACGGCGAGTTCGAGGTCGGAGTCGGGGCGCAGGGCCTTCGTCGTGTCCTGGGAGATGTTGATGACGCGCGCTCCGGCGGCGACGGCCAGGCCGATGCCCTGGGCGAGGGTGCGGGAGGTGCCCGTGCCCTTCTCGTCGTTCTGGCGGATCGGGATGATGACCGACTCCGGGGCGATGCCGACGAAGCCGCTGCCGGGGGACGGGCGGGCCGCGATGATGCCCGCGACCTTGGTGCCGTGGCCGACGAGGTCGAGGGTCGGATCGGGCTTCGGCTTCTCGGGCTCCTTCTCCGGCGGCTTCTCGGGGCTCTTCTCCGGGCTCTTCGACGGGCTCGGCTCCGGGGACTTCTCCGGCTTCCCGGACGCATTCTTGTCGCCCGCCGACGGGCTCGGCGACGCGCCGGGCGACGGCGTGCTCTTGTCCTTCCGGCGGTCCTTCGCGCCTGCGGAGGGGCTGGGGGACGGCCCCGGCGCGGGCGCCCGGGGCCCGTCCTTCGCGTCCGCCCTCACGCCGGTCCCGTCGTTGGCGCCGCCGGCCGTGGTGGCGTCCTTGGCCGCCTCCGGCATGCCGGTGAGCAGGTCGGCCCCGCTCTCGGCGTCGACGGCGCCCCTCAGCTGCGGGTTCTTGACGTCGACGCCCGTGTCGATGACGGCCACGCGGACCGGCCGGCCGGTGCTGTCGCGGCCCTTGGTGTCCTGCCAGAGGCGGTCGAGCAGGATCCGCTGGAGGGACCAGGGGGTGCCCTTGATGGGCTTGGCGGGGTAGGTGCACTCGCCGCTGCCGTCCAGGTTCACCGGCGCGGAGGGGGCCTCATGCGGGGATACGGCGCCCCTCCCGGCGGTGGGGGAGGTCGCCGCGCCGGCGGACGCGGCCGCCGTCACGCTCACGGTGAGTGCTGCCGACAGGACGAGAGTGAGGGCTGTGGTCGTTCGTGGCATCGGCTGTCTCACGATCCCTGCGGCTGCCTGGCGCTGTTGGTGTCCAGCCGCGGCCCCGTCGGCAGGAACTGCGACCAGTTCGCCGGCACCGGCAGGGGATCGACCCTGCCGTAGCCGAGCCTGGTGCGCGCCTGGTCGGCCTCGGCGGGGCCGGCGGCTCCGGTGGTGTCCGCCGCCTCATGCGGCGCCTCATGCGGCGCCTCGGCCGAGCCGTCCGGGCCCGCCGACGGGGCGGGCTTCTCGCCGATCTTCGACTTGCCCGCTCCGCTGTCGCTGTTGGACTGGACCGCGTAGCGCAGCCCCGTGTCGGTGACGAGGAAGACCGGTCCGCTGTTGGTCTGGCGCCCCGTGACCTGCCGGTAGAGGAGCCCGGAGCCCGGGGTGACGTACGCGCTGGTGGCGCCGTCCGGGATCGTCGCGGGGTACTCGGTGCCCGCCCAGGTGGCGAGTTCGGGGGTGCCGCCCGCGGACATGCCCCCGAAGACGCTGCACACGGTGTTCTTGGCGGCGTCGCCGGCCCCGGTGAAGTTCGCCTGCCGAGGCACTGTGGCGGGCCAGTGGTACTGCCCGTAGAACTCGTCCTCCGCCGGGGTGAAGGCGGCCGCGCTCACCCGCTCGGGCACGCCGGCCTGGCCGAGCTCCGCCAGCTTCCTGCTGTTGAGGAGCAGCTTGGCCACGAGGGGCGAGACGCGCTGGACCTTGCCGCGGAGCACGACGTAGTTCTGGGTGCCGCCGCCGGTGGGCGCTTCGAGGACGGTGCCGACGCGGTCGGCCTTGCCGGGCAGGGTGCCGATGCCCGCGCTCGCGCCGATGTCGCCGCCGGTCTCCGGGAAGACGATGGGCGCGCCGTCGTGCAGGGTATCCAGCCAGTCCTTGGTGACGGGCTGGGGCCGGGCCCCGTCGTTGAAGACGGAGCGGAGCAGCAGGTTGTGGTCGGAGGCGTCGGCGGACCGCCAGTCGTCTCCGCCGAGCAAGTACTTGGTGCCCCGGGGGTCGACGAGGTAGCGGGCCCCGTCCGGACCCTGCACGTACAGGGCCTGGTTGCCGCGCAGGCGCTGTTCGCCGGTGAGCTTCTTCAGGTTCGGGTCACGCCCGGCGAAGAGGAAGACGGCCTTCTGGGTGGTCCGCCCCGTGCCGCCGGGCTGCTCGCAGACGGCCCACTGCTTCTGCTTGCCCGCCTCGTCGGCGCCGGGCATGCGGTCGGGGGCGTACGGGATGCCGAGCGTGGGGCCGCGCGGGATGTGGCCGTTGTCGAGCTCTTCCTCCTTCACCTTGATGACGGTGGACTTGTCGGGGGCCAGGAGGAGCTTCGCGGAGGCGAAGTTGAGGACGGGGTGGAGCTGCTTCTTGTTGTCCGTCTTCAGGACGACGTAGCGGGTGGTGGACTGGCTGCCGACGATGACGTGTGCGGCCTCGTCGTCCCAGCCCTTGGGCGCGGTCGGCCGGAACATGCCCCAGGCGCCGAAGCCGGCGATCAGCACCGCCCCGGCGACGAGGCCGGGCACGACCGCGCGCAGGGGGCGGGGGGCTCCTTCCTCCGTCCCGTTGGGGGAAGGCTGCAGGAAGGCTGCGATCGTGCGCTTCCTCGCGAAGATGTAGGCGTTGAGCTCATCCCGCCGTGATGCCATGTGTAGCCGCTCTCTCCTCTGGTCGTCGGCGTCGGTCGACAGGCGCTGCGCTTGGTCGGGTTGTCGTACCGGCCCCTACTATGCCGGTAGAGATCGGAGCGGCTGTCAGGGCATGCCGCGGACCGGATTCCCGGCCGCCCCATGGGGGCGGCCGGAGACGGCTGAGGGGGCTGTGAGGGGCATGGGTGCCGCAACGCACGTGCGGGCGCGGGGCGATGGCGCGCCCGGGCCGATCGCCGTCGCCCCGCGGGCCACGGCACGGGGCGGGGGCTCCGGCCCGGTGAGCCTGCAGCAGCTGGTGCTGATCGAGGTCGCCGCGGGCCTCGTGCTGCTCGGGTGGGCGGCCGGCCCGCTGGTGCTCGTGCCGGCTGCCGTGGTGGCCGTGGTGCTGGGGCTGCTCGCGCTGGTGCCGCTGGGTCAGCGGCCGGCGGCCGAGTCCCTGCTGGCCTCGCTGACGCTGCGCGCCCGCATCCGCCGCGCGGCACCGGCGGACGCGGGCACGGACCCGGCGATCGCTCCGGTCGTGGAGTGCGAACCCGCCCTGCGGACGAGCACGTTCACGGACCGCGGGCAGCGTGCTGTCGGCCTCGTGGGGGACGGCACGTTCGTGACGGCCGTGCTGCGCGTCGACGCCGTGGACGCGCCGCTGCGCCCCATGCGGACCGAGGAGGCGCTGCCGCTGGCCCTGTTGCGGGACGCCCTGGACGTCGACGGCATCCGGCTGGAGTCCGTACAGGCGGTGCAGAACACCCTGCCGGCGCCCGCCCCGCACCTGCCTTCGGAGGCGCTGACCGCGCGCAACTACGCGCCGCTCCAGGCCCTGTCCGGGGCCCCTGCGGTACGGACGACGTGGATCGCGCTCAAGCTCGACCCCGAACTGTGCCCGGAGGCCGTCGAGGCACGCGGCGGGGGCGAGGAGGGCGCACGCCGCTGTGTGCTGCGCGCGGCGGACCAGCTGGCGAGCCGGCTCCAGGGAGCCGGGTTCCGGGCGGCGCTGCTGTCCGAAGAAGAACTGACGACCGCCCTGTCCACGGCGGCGAACGTCAACCCTGTGGCCTCCGCGCAGGCCGCACGGGCCGCCACGCCCGCACGGCGCACGCTGGAGAGCTCCCGGGCCCTGCGGTGCGACGACCGCTGGCACACGACGTACTGGCTGGCGCGCTGGCCTCAGCTCGGGCCGGGAGCCGTGCCGCTGCCGCAGCTCGCCGCACTGCTCACCTCACTGCCCGCCCTGTCGACGACGCTGAGCCTCACGCTGGGGCGCGGCGGCCTGCGCAACGGGCGTCATGCGCCGACGATGACCGCTCACGTCCGGGTGACGGGGCGCAGCTCAGACGAACTGGCCGCGACGCGACGGGAACTGGAGCGTGCGGCGCGCACCGCACGGACCGGCCTCGTGCGGCTCGACCACGAGCAGGTGCCCGGCATGCTCGCCACTCTGCCCCTGGGAGGCACGCGCTGATGGCCACCGCTACGCCCTCTCACTCCCCCGCGGCTCCCGGTTCGCCCTCCGCGGCCCGTACGGGGTGGTTCCGGGCCGGGCACGGGCTGCTCGGGCCGCGCCGTGGCCGGCACGAGCTCGCTGCGGAGGAGTTCGAGGCGCTGGCGCTGCCCGTCGGTGACGACGGTGTGGTCATCGGCACCGACCCGCATGAGGCGCCCGCGGTCCTCGGAGTGGCCCGCCCCGTGCCGTTCGACGCCGTTCTGATCGGCGGTGCCTGGACGGCCCAGGTGATCGCCCTGCGCACGGCCGGCACCGGGGCCCGGATCGCCGTGGAGACCGGCCGCCGCGGGCTGTGGACCGCGCTCGCCCAGGCCGCCAACGGCGGACAGCCGTGCGTGACCCTGCACGACGTCGGCCGGGTGCCGCCGCAGGGCCCGTCGGTGCACAGCCCTGTGCTGGTCGTGCGCGACTGCGGCGTGCGGCCGCCCCGGGGCCGGGTCGTGACCGCGCCCTGGCAGTCGGTCCTGACGCTGCTCCCCTACGTGGGTCCGGACGCGCCGCGTCTGCTCAGCGGTGTCGGCGTCGTCGGCATCCAGCGGGTCTCGCCGCAGGAAGCGGAGCTGCTCGGCCGGCTCCTGGGGCTGCCTCAGACCGACGTCGAAGCGCTGCCCACGCTTCCGGAGACGGTGACGCTGTGGTGCGCCCGGGGGACGTGGACGTACGTCGACGTGCGGGCGACGGAGGCCGAGACGAGGCTGCTGGGCGCCCCGCGCCGCATGGACTGACCGGACGCGCTGTACGACTGCGTCAAAGGGGCGCGCACCGGCTGGTGCGCGCCCCTTTGACCGTGCTGCCGGTCCGCCGGACCGGCCGGTTGTGTCAGCCCTTGCCGAGGACGAGGAGCATCTTCTCCTCGCCACCCTCCGAGCTGCTGCCCGACAGACGCGTGGTCGCGATGACGAGGCGGTCACCCTCGTACAAGTACTTGGCGCCGAAGAACCGGTTCTCGGCCTGCAGAGTGGCCTGCGGGGCCTGCAGCACGGTCTTCGGTTCGCCGTCGGGGCCGATGCTCACCACGGCGCCGGGCTTGTCGTACGAAGGCCTCTGGTACGCGAAGACCTTGTCGCCCTCCGCCCGGATCGGCATGAGTTCGGGCTTGGTCTTCTTCGAAGCCCACTTGCGCTTGCCGGAGTCAAGGTCGAAGGCGTGGATCTCGTTGCCTTCCGAGTAGCTGTTCTCGCCTCCGGTCGGCAGGTAGAGGGTGCTGTCGGTCGCGGCGACGCCCTGGCAGCCGCCCAGGTCGTGGCCCATGATCGACATGCCGCAGGTCGGCGCGTACGACTCCTTGCCGAGGTCGATGACCGAGCGCTCCTTGCCGTCCTTGAGGGCGATGACGCCGCCGGACTTCTTGTCCTCCGACAGGAGGGAGACGACGGCCGGCTCGGTGGAGTAGATCTTCTTGGTCATGAGCCCCTTGCGGCCGTCGTACGTCCACACCGGCTTGCCCGTGGAGGTGTCGAGCTTCTCGATGTGCGACGTGCTGTCGCTGACGCACTGCCACGAGCGCAGCATCGCCTTACCGCCCGCGAAGCCGTCGACGGAACAGCCGGACTCCAGCCCGGGGGTGGGGATGGGCTCCCCGTCGCTCACCCGGACCATGCCTGAGCCGCCGAACCACGCGGCGCCGACGGCGTTGCCGCTGAGGGCCATGTCCAGGCCGATGAAGCTCTCGGCGAACCCCCCTGACTTGGGGATCGGCTTGTCCCAGCCCTTCTTGCCCTCCTTCAGGTCCAGCATGGCGTAGTTGCCGCACGAGTCCTTCTCGCCGCTGTCGTACGCCACCACGACCTTGCCGTCGTCGGTGACGTTCGCGGGCGCCGCGCAGACCCTCTTGGGCAGCGCGATGGTCCACTTCTCCTTGCCGTCGGACGTGGAGTAGGCGATGACCTTCTCCTGGACGGTCTTGACGACGTAGTCGCCGAACACCCACACCCCGGGCACCGCGGAGCCGGCGCGCTCGACCTGAGGGCCGTTCTGGTTGACCAGGACCTTGGCCTCGCCGTCCCGGCGGCCGTCGTTGGGGTCGTCCCCGCCGTCGCGCGGGCCCGCCGTGCCGCCGCTGTCGGCACCGTTGCTCTCCTTCGGCGCGGGCGAGGCGCTGTGGTGCGCATGCGGCCGGTCAGAGCTGCCGCCACTGCCTGCCAGGGCCCATACGCCGCCTCCGGCGGCGAGCAGGACGGCGACGGCCGCGCCGATGATGACGGCCGTCCTCTTCCCGCCCGGGGCGCCGGCAGGGGGCATGGGGTGCGGCGGCGCGCCGAAGGGCTGCCCCGGGGGCGGATAGGCGCCGTACGGACCCGGCTGCGGCTGCTGCGCGTACGGGTTCGGGTTCGGCGGCCCGAAGGGGGCGTGGGCCGGCGGGGCACCGGGGGTCGAGGGGCCACCCCATGCGGGCTGCACGGGCGGGACACCGGGCGGAGGCGGCGTGGGGGGAACGGCCGGGGGCGGGGGCGGCTGGACGGGCTGCTGGGCAGCCGCCTGGGGCGGGGCCTGAGGCGCAGTCTGGACCGGGGTTTCAGGGGCGGCATGAGGCGTGTTCGGGGCCGGGGCCGGAGCCTGGGGCGGAGACTGAGGCACAGTCTGAGCCGGTGCCTGAGGGGCGGCATGAGGCGCAACCGGGGCCGGAGCCTGAGGCGCGGCGTGAGACGCATCCGCGGGCGGGGCCTGAGGCGGCTGCTGCAGAGTCTTCGGGGCCGGGTCCTGCGGTGCGCCGGATCCGTCCTTCGGAGGCTCGTTCGGCGGCATCGGTGGGGGCTGGGGCGGCTGGACCATCAGCGCATACCTCTTGTGTGCGGGGCCCGTCGCACGTTCTGCCTCCCCCCGCGATCCGGGCGGAAGGCACTGAACCATTCCGCCGGAAAGGAGCGAATCGGGCGCGGATCCCGCGCTGTTGTGACACTCGAGCGGGAAATCTTTGTATCACCCGGCTCCCGCGCCCCACTGGTCCGGTCGCTCCGGCACGGGGCCGCAGGTGACGCACGGGGCGGCCGGTGGCGTGGGGGCGGGCCTGCCCCGGCGGTGCGTATGGCGATTAGGCTGGGTGCGTGTACGGACGGGGGACCTCCACGGCATCCCCCGTCGCAAACGGGGGACCCCCGGGCGGTCGGACGACGGGAACGGTCGGGCCCGACAGGCATTTCATGGGCGCTAGACCACACCAGGAGGCAATGTGAGCAGCGATCGGGACGAGATCCGCGCAGGCGGGTCCGCAGCCGGCGAGGACCGGTCCGACGCCGGTCACGAGCAGGAAACCGACAGCACGGGCGAGTTCACCATCGACTACACGCCCCCTGCCTGGTACACGCAGAACGCCTCCTCCGCCGTGGCGCCGGCGGCGGGGCAGGGTGGCGCCGGGGGGGACGCGCAGCCGGTCCTGCCGCCCCCGCCTTCGGGTGAACCGCTGCGGATGCCGCTTTCGTCGCCCGCGGCCCGGAACGACCTCACGGAGCCCGCTGCCGGGCCCTCCCCCGCCCCCTCCTTCCCTTCCGTGGAAGGCGGAGTCAACAGCCCTGCCACGATGCGGTTCTCCGCGGCGGCGGTGCAGGAAGAGGCCGCGGCTGCGCCGGCCGACGCAGCGGTGTCCGACACACAAAGCCCGGCAGCCGGGGGCCTCACCGGCGCGGCGTCTGCCGCGGGTGACGTCTCCGCCCCTGGTGACGCCGGCTCAGCAGGTCCGCACGGGGCCGACGCCGAGGCGGGCACGGGGCAGGCGCATGAGGCCGAAGCGGGCCACCACGCACCGCCCCATACCGAGTCCGGTGCGAACCCGTCGGCGGACGACAGCGCCTCCTCCGGCGGCGGTGTTGTCAGCGAGGACCGGAAGGCAGAAACCGAGCAGGACTCGGGAGCAGTCTCGTCCGTGGCTGCTGCCGCTTCCCCCGCTGCAGAGGGCGGCTCGGAGGCGGTTGCGGCTGCCGAGAGCGCGACCCCTGCCGCCTCCGAGGCCGAGCGCGCCGCCTCACGCCCCGAGGGCACCATGCGGTTCTCGGCCGGCGCTCTGCGGAACAGGGTTGCCGACGGGGCCGGGCAGTCGGCGGAGCCGGGACAGGACGCGCAGGCAGCCCCGTGGGCCCCGCCGTCGGTCCCCCAGGCCGCGCTGCCCCCGCTCCCCCCGGACTTCGCCCCGGCGTCCCCGACACCGGCATCGGAAGCGCAGTCGCCGTCCGACGCCCCCGCGCCGCCTCATGCGGCCCCGCAGGGCTTCCCGCCCGCCCCGGCTCCGTACGGCGCGCCCCAGGCCCACCAGGCCGGTTCCGGCGTGCCCGCGGCCGGTGACGCACAGCAGGCCCCTGCGGAGCCCCAGGCGGCCGCGCACGGGGCCGGTGGCGCCCCCGTGCCTCCGCACGGAGCAGCTCCGGCCTCCTACCCGCCGGTGCCGCCCCTCCCGCAGCCGGAAGCTCAGACCACACCGGTGCCGCCCGCGCCGAACGCCCCGGCGCCGCAGGACGGCTACGGCTACCCGCGCCCCGGCGCCCACGGTGTGCCCGTACCGCCGCCCCTCGACGGCTCCCCGCGCCCCGACGCCCAGCAGCTCCCCGCGGCTCCGGCGCCGTATGCGACCGCTCCGGCCCCGCAGGGCGGTTACGGGTACCCGCGCCCGGAGGCGCATGGGGCACCCGCACCTGCGCCCCACGCCTTCCCTCCGGCGCCCCATGCGCAGCCGCAGCAGGCCGCCGTCCTGCCTCCCGCGCAGAACGCGGCCGCCCCGGTGCCGCAGGGCCTCACCGGCCCGCATGAGGCCCCCGCGCCCCCGGCACCGCCCGCGCCGAACGCCCAGGCGCTGCAAGGTGGTTACGGGTACCCGCGCCCGGACGCCGCCGCGCCCCATGCGCCGGCGCCTCATGCCCCGGTGCCCCCTGCGCTCGACGGTGCCCCTCGCGGCGATGTGAACGGCGCCCCAGTGCCGCCGTCCCTCGACGGTTCCCCGCGCCCTGACGCCCAGCAGCACCCCGCGGCACCGGCACCGGCGCCCCACGCCGACGCGCAGCAACTGCCCCACGCCCAGAACGGCTTCAGCGGCTCTCCCGCACTGCCCCCGGCCGTGCAGGCGCAGCCGGGCCCCACGGGCGGGCATGAGGCGGCGGCAGCAGCGCCCGCCCCCTACCCGTACCCGTACGCCGACGGCGGCCTTCCGCCCGCCGCGGACGGCGCACAGGGCGGGCTGCCCAACGACCCGCGCGCCGGCGGCTGGCCCACGGTGACGCCGGAGCAGCGGCAGCGTTCCGTGCACGGGGCCCCGCTCGGGTTCACCGCCTCCATGGAGCTGTCCTCGGAGCGGCTGCTGCGCAGCAAGCCGAAGCCGAAGAAGCAGATCGCCACGCCCCGCTTCAAGTTCGGCGGCAAGAAGGAGGAGGCGGAGCGGCAGCGCAAGCTGGAGCTGATCCGCACGCCCGTCCTCTCCTGCTACCGGATCGCCGTGATCAGCCTCAAGGGCGGCGTGGGCAAGACGACCACGACCACCGCGCTCGGCGCGACGCTCGCCAGCGAGCGCCAGGACAAGATCCTCGCGATCGACGCCAACCCCGACGCGGGCACGCTGGGCCGCCGCGTGCGGCGCGAGACGGGCGCAACGATCCGTGACCTCGTCTCGGCGATCCCCAGCCTGCACAGCTACATGGACATCCGCCGGTACACCTCGCAGGCGCCCTCCGGCCTGGAGATCATCGCCAACGACGTGGACCCGGCGGTCTCCACGACCTTCAACGACGAGGACTACCGGCGGGCGATCGACCTGCTGGGCCGGCAGTACCCGGTCATCCTCACCGACTCGGGCACCGGTCTCCTCTACAGCGCCATGCGCGGCGTCCTGGACCTCGCCGACCAGCTGATCATCGTCTCCACGCCGTCCGTCGACGGCGCGAGCAGCGCCAGCACCACGCTCGACTGGCTCCACGCGCACGGCTACGCCGAGCTCGTCTCGCGCAGCGTCACGGTCATCTCCGGGGTCCGCGAGACCGGCAAGATGATCAAGGTCGAGGACATCGTGTCGCACTTCGAGCAGCGGTGCCGCGGCGTGGTCGTCGTCCCGTTCGACGAGCACCTGGCGACCGGCGCCGAGGTCGACCTGGACATGATGCGGCCGAAGACGCGCGAGGCGTACTTCAACCTCTCGGCCATGGTCGCGGAGGACTTCACCCGGGCCCAGCAGCAGCGCGGCGTGTGGGGCGGGGAGCCCGCACCGCAGCAGCAGCCTCAGCAGGCCGCCCCCATGGGGCAGATGCCCGCCGCCCCGTACGCCCCGGAGCAGGCCCAGCAGCCCGGCCAGGCGGCTCCCGGCCCGTACCACCCCTACGGCCCGCAGGGCCCGTACGGAGGCGCGCAGCCGCCCCAGCAGCCGGGCCCGTACCCGCAGCAGGGGCAGCCCGGCGCACCGGGCGGGTACGGCTACCCGCAGCAGTAGCGCCGCACGGAGCGGAGCACGACGGAGGGCCCCATGCGGCGATCGCCGCATGGGGCCCTCCTCACGTCTCCGGCAGGGCGCCGGCCGTCAGGCGGCGTCCTTCTCCTTCTCGTGCGCCGCCACCAGGTCCCGCGCCCGCTTCACGTCGCCCGCCATGCACAGCAGCAGCGCCTCGATCGAGTCGAACTTCTCCATGCCGCGCAGGTAGGCAAGGAAGTCCACAGCCGCGTGGAGCCCGTAGAGGTCGAGGTCGGTCCGGTCGATGGCGTACGCCTCGACGGTGCGCTCCGTCGCGTCGAACTGCACGTTCGTGCCGACGGAGATCGCCGCCGGCATCGACTCGCCGCCCACGGTCAGCCAGCCGGCGTAGACGCCGTCGGCGGGGATCGCGGTGTGGGGCAGCGTCTCGACGTTGGCCGTCGGGTAGCCGAGTTCCCGGCCCCGCTGCGCGCCGCGCACCACGACGCCCTCGACGCGGTGCGGGCGGCCGAGGATCTCCATCGCGCCCGCGACGTCGCCCTCGGCGACCAGACGGCGGGTCAGGGTGGAGGAGAACGGCTCCCCGCCGCCCGCCTCGCCGCTCACGTGGAGGTCGATGACCTCGACGTCGTAGTCGTACGTGGCGCCGAGCTCCGCGAGGAAGTCGACGGTGCCCGCCGCCCGGTGCCCGAAGCGGAAGTTGGGCCCCTCCACGACGAGCTTGGCGTGCAGCTTGTCGACCAGGACCTTCACCACGAACTCGGCGGGCGAGAGCTTCGAGAACTCCGCCGTGAACGGCAGGATCAGCACCGCGTCGACGCCCAGCCCCGCCATGAGCTCCGCACGGCGGTGGTGCGGCGCCAGCAGCGGCGGGTGGCTGCCCGGCCGGACGACCTCGCTGGGGTGCGGGTCGAACGTCACCACTACCGAGGGCACGCCGAGCTCGCGCGCCCGCTCCACGGCCCGCCCGATGATCAGCTGGTGCCCGCGGTGCACACCGTCGTACGAGCCGATGGTGACGACGCTGCGCCCCCAGTCCTGGGGGATGTCCTCCAAGCCACGCCAGCGCTGCACTGTGCCCGCTCCTCGCCCGAACCCGAACTTTTGTCTGTTGATTACGCAGGACTAAGAGTGCCATGCCGGTTCTCGGCGCCCCGCATCGGCCGGTCCTGTGACTGTCAGGTCAGGGGAGTCCGCACGGCCCGTGTGCTCCGCTGCGGCCTCGTCCCCCGCCCAGGCGGTGAGCTTGATGCGGGCCCGCGGCCCCACCACGACGGCCCACTGTGCGGGCGCGGAGCGCAGCCAGCGAAGCACCTGCTCCCCGAAGACGGGGATCTCCCGGGCCAGCTGCACCATGCGGCGGTCGAAGCACGCCGCCCCCTCGGGGCTGCGGGCCATCAGCAGACCTGTGCGGTGGACGAGGTCGCGGGTACGGGCCTCGGTGCGCTCGGCAGCGCCCGCGGCCACCGCGCGCAGGAGGGCGTCCAGCACGGTGACGTCGCGCTCGAAGGGACCGTACTGCTCGCGCTCCAGCAGGACCTCCAGCAGTTCCTGCCGCAGGGGCCTCGACAGCGGTGTGCCGGGGAAGGCCAGGACGGGGGCCAGGGCGCGGCGCACCTGGGGCGGCCGGCTGCTGAGCAGGTGGACGACGAGCGGGAAGAGGACGGAGCGGGCCGCGGGGCCCTCCTCGAGCCGGCGGTCCACGAACGCGGCGGCGAGCTCCGCGCCTTCCGGATGGTGCTCGACGTACTCCTGGACGAGGGCCGCCGCCCTCCGGGCGAGGGCCGGCGTGGTGACCTCGGCGAGGGTGCGCAGCACGTCTCCGGGCCCGTCGCCGCGTACGTAGATCCGGGCGCGGTAGGCGGCGAGGACGGGTTCGGGGTGGGTGGTCAGGGCGGGGGCGAGGGCGCCGGCCGGGAGGTGCGGGTCGCACGCGGCGAAGAGGTCGAGGGCGCGCTGGAGGTGCTTGGCGCGGGTCTCCGGGTCGCGGACGAGCAGGGCGAGCGCCGTGCCGTGCAGGGTGCCCTCCGCGGGGCGGGCCAGCAGGGCGAGTGCGGCGTAGCGCAGCAGCTCGCGGTCGGCCGCGGTGATCACGTGCGGGGCGGCCTTGAGGGCGTACGCGGCCGCCGCCACGTGCCGCTCGATGCGGTCGTCGTGGGCCCACCGGTCCACGGCGCGGCAGATGGCGGACGGCTCGTCCTCGGCGAGGGCGGCGAGGAGCTCGTCGGCGCGGCGGTGAGCGGCGTCCACGAGGGCCTCGGCGAGGTCGTCGACGGCGCGGTGCCGGTGGGTGTGGAGGAGGACCTGTGCGGCGGTGGAGACCGTGAGCCGCAGGTGATCGCCGTACGGGGCGGCCTGCAGGGGGCGTTCGTCCGAGAACCAGCGGCACAGCAGTGCCTGCGCGGCGCACGGCTCCTCGGCGAGGACGGTCATGACCGCGGGCAGGAAGCGGTCTGTGTGGGGCGGCTGAGGCGGCTGCTGGGCCTGCACGGGGCTCGGCGCGGAGCTCTCCAGGGCGTGGGGCTGGTACGGGCTCTGGCCGGGGGGCGGCGCGTCGGCGGGCAGCAGCAGCCGCAGCAGGTCGAGCCGCTCGGCGAGCCCGAGGGGCAGCCGGAGCCAGAACCACGGCCCGAATTCGGCGAGGCCGCCCAGGGACCCCGTGGCCCCGCTGTCGAAGCCGCCGAGGGCCAGGGAGCGCCCCGTGAGGCGCTCGGCGAGCAGCCGGAGGGCGCCCAGGTACGGGGTGGCGTCGGGGACGCGCAGGAGGGTCTCGCCGAGGAGGTGGGCCGCCCACCAGGCGGGGTCGGGCAGCGCGGGGCGGCCCCCGTCGTCCTGGGCGGCGGACTGCCCGGACGGCGGGAGCGCGGCCACGGCGTCCACCAGGGCGCCCAGACGGCGGGCGAGCGCGTCGGGCCCGGAGCGCCGTGCGAGGAGCAGGAGGGCCTGGAGGACGGGGCCGATGCGATGGCGGGGCACAGGCAGCGGCTTGCGGGCCTTCTGCCGGGCTGCGCGGCGGCTGCGGCGGCGTGCGGCCGTGGACCGCTGAGCGCGGCTGGATCCGGGGGGCGGCGGCACGTGGCCCTCCGGCGCGGGCCCCCCGCCCGGCCGGGACGGCAGGGCGTCGTGCTCACCGGCGCCCTCCTCCGCCTCGTACCAGCGGTGGACGAGGGTGTGCAGGGCGGCGTCGAGGTCGAGGTGGGCGCCCTGCAGCCAGTCGGCGAACTCCTCGTGCGCGAAGCGGTAGCCGGTGCCGGCCGGGACGAGCAGGCCCTCCGTGAGGACGGCGGAGGCCCAGCCGTTGCGCCACGGGAAGAGCTCCTCGAAGGCCTCGCGCTCCAGCTCGCCCTGCCCGGGGCCGAGGCACCGGCGGGCCGCCTCATGCACCTGGCCGGCCACGCGCGCGGCGAGCCTGCGCACCGCCGTGCCGCGCAGCGCGGGGCGGCGCCCGGCGGCCAGCCGCACGGCGATACGGAGGCAGACGAGGTCCAGGTAGGCGGAGAAGACGTCCCAGCGGTCGGGGGGCCGCGCTCCGTCCTCACAAAGCCGGCCGCCGGGCGCGGTGCCGTCCGGGAGCGCCGCCCGCACCTCGGAGAGCAGCCGGAGGGCGAGCGGGTGGGCGGCGTCCGTGTGGTGGATGGCGTCGGGCGGGATGCCGTAGAGGGCGCGGGCCCGCTCGGCCTGCAACGGGCTGAGGTCGGTCAGGCTCACGCACGGCGGGAGGCTGCGCGGGGTGGCGGAGGCCGCCGACACGTGGAGCGCGGAGCGGGGGAAGAGGTCGCCGGCCGTCTCCCAGTGCTCGGGGCGGCAGGCGACGACGAGGCGCGCGGACGTCTCCTCCAGCCACTCGGCGGTCGCCGCGGTCCAGGCCGGCAGGGCGTGCGCGAGGACGGGCGGAACCTCCTCGGGGCCGTCCAGGACGACGAGGAGGGGCCGCCCCACGCGGTGCCCCAGGGCGGCCACGGCCTCGGGGGTGGCCTCGGCGGGGTCCCCCACCGTGCCGGCGGCGCCCGCGGAGGCCGTGACGATCCGCGCGGCGGCCGCGAGGGCGCGCGCGACGGCGTCCCGCAGGCTGCTGTCGCCCTCCTCCAGGTCCGCGCCGCGCAGCCAGAGGGTGGGGGCCGGTTCGGGGCCCCGTGCGCGCCGTGCGGCGAGGGAGAGGAGCTCGGTCGTACGGCCTGTCCCGGGGCCTCCTACGAGCCCGAGGACGGCCGGCGCGGGGCTGTCCGCGGGCTCCGGTTCGTCCGGGGCATGAGGCGACGGCGCCGGGGCGTCCGGCGGGTCGGCAGGGTTCCGTGCGCCGGGCAGGTCCCCGATCCAGCGCCCGCCGGGGCCGCCGCCCGGGGTGCCCCGCCAGGCGCTCGGCGGGACGGTCACCACCACGATGCCCGGGGCCCCCGTGCCGGCCGGGGCGGGCCCCGGTTCGTCGGGCGGCGGTTCGGGAGCGGGCGGCCGCTCGGCCTCCTCGGGCATCGGCTCGCCGGTGTCCGCGGGCACGTCGGCGTCGGCGCCTTCCGCGCCGGCGGTTTCCTCGTCCTCTTCATCCGGCTCCAGGAAGCGGGTGAACTCGCGGGCGATCTCCGGGCGCTCCACGGGGTCGCGCCAGTCGCGCGCCGTGATGATCGGGCCGAGGGAGGTCGCCGTGAGCTGGAGCGCTCCCGCGAGGTTGAGGTCGGGGCCGAAGGCGGGGACCGTGGCCGCGTTCCGCTCCAGCAGGGCGGCCAGCGGGCCGTCCGGAGTGGCCGCGGCCGCCGCACGGAGCGGGATCGCGAAACCTCCGGACCGGCGCTCCGCATGGAGCGCGGTACCGAGGACGGCGACGACCGTGCCCCTGCGGGCGTCCAGAACCGGCCCTCCGGTGGCTTCCTCGCCCAGCCTGAGGCCGTCCCGCTCGCCCAGGGAGAGCTCGACCGCGGCGTCGAGCAGGTGGAAGCGGTCCGTGGCCGTGTAGGTGACGAGCGCCTCTCCGATGACCTGGGCGCGCTGCCAGTGGCCCGCCCGCAGCCGGACGCCCGCCCCGTCCTCGATGCGCTCCGCGGCCGCCACGGGCAACGGGGCCACTCCGAGCCCCTCCGTGCGCACCAGTGCCAGGTCGCAGCCCGGGAGGGAGGTCACCGCGTCGGCGCCCACCAGGCACGTACGGTCGCCCGGGGCCAGCAGCACGAGGCGCGCGAGGCCGTCGACGGCCTCATGGCTGGTGATCATCGTGCCGCGGTCGTCGGCGATGAACCCCGTACCTCGCGGCCTCCCGGCGAGGTCTCTGATGCGTACCAGGAACTCGTCCGCATCAGTCCGCCGACCGCTCATCCGCCGAACCTCCCCGCCGTGCATTTGCCCCCGACGGTAGGCAGGGGATGATCGGCAGGACCAGATCACAGCGGGAACGCGCCCCCTTCCACTCCCGCCGTTCACTCCGAGCGCCTGCCCATTGGGGTGAATTGTGGGTGCGGTGTGGATAGACAGCTGTGAGGAGGGGGATCGTGGGGCGGGAGCGCCGGTACGGCAGTCTCCCGCCCCACGGTAGTGGGGCCCTTAAGTGCGCGTACGCCCCAGCGCATGCCGGAGCCGCGCTGCGCTCCGCGCACAGCCCAAAGCCCCACGCACAGCCCAAAGCC
Organism: Streptosporangium nondiastaticum; assembly: GCF_003011965.1. GTDB lineage: Bacteria > Actinomycetota > Actinomycetes > Streptomycetales > Streptomycetaceae > Streptomyces > Streptomyces nondiastaticus. The sequence goes on along the minus strand of NZ_PXWG01000084.1, from coordinate 4,180 downwards.
CCACGCACAGCCCAAGGCCCCGTGCACAGCACGGGGCCGGTCGAGAGGGCCCAGGGGCTGGGAGCCCCCTAGTCCTAGGGCTAGCTGAAGACCGCCAGGCTCTTCGCCCGGCCGCCCTGGTTCTCCAGCAGGAGCAGGAAGCGCCCGTCCGGACCGAAGGCCGCGATCGGCCCCGTCGTCTCGAAGAGCGGGACCCGTATCCGCACGCCGTTCGCGAGCAGACGCGCCTGCTCCTCCGTGACGTCCCAGCGCTGGAAGGCCGCGGCCGCCGCCTCGGCGACGGGCATGATGGTCAGCTCCTCCTGGAGCTGGTCCAGCGTGCGGGCGTCACCCAGTCCGTACGGGCCGACGCGCGTGCGCCGCAGGGCCGTCAGGTGGCCTCCCACGCCCGTGTCGGCCCCCAGGTCGCGGGCGAGGGCCCGCACGTACGTACCGGAGGAGCAGACGACGGAGACCAGCAGGTCCTGCACGGGGGTGCCGTCCGCGGCCTCGGCCGGGTGCACGGCGTGCACCGCGAAGGACGAGACGGTCACCGGGCGGGCGGGGATCTCGAAGTCCTCGCCCTCGCGCGCCCGCTTGTACGACCGCTTGCCGTCGATCTTGATCGCGCTGACCTTCGACGGCACCTGCATGATGGCGCCGGTGAGCTTGGCGACGCCGGCGTCGATCGCCTCACGGGTGACGCCCGAGGCGTCCGCCGAGGAGGTGATCTCGCCCTCCGCGTCGTCCGTCACGGTGTTCTGCCCCAGGCGGATCGTCGCGACGTACTCCTTCTCCGTCAGCGCGAGGTGACCGAGGAGCTTGGTCGCCCGCTCGATGCCGAGGACGAGGACGCCCGTCGCCATCGGGTCGAGCGTCCCCGCGTGGCCCACGCGCCGGGTCCGCGCGATGCCGCGCATCTTCGCGACGACGTCGTGCGAGGTGAAGCCGGCCGGCTTGTCGACGATGACGAGGCCGTCCGGCGGGGTCTCCTTGTGCTTCATTCGCCGGCAGCGTCCTTGTCGTCCTCGCCCGGCTTGCGGTACGGGTCGGCCTCGCCCGCGTACGCGGCGCCCGAGGACGCCTCGCGCACCTGGGCGTCGGAGGCGCGGGCCCGGTCGAGGAGGTCCTCGATGGTGCGGGCGTTCTCCGGGAGGGCGTCCGCCACGAACGTCAGGGTCGGCGTGAACTTGATGCCGGCCGCACGGCCGACCTCGGAGCGCAGGATGCCCTTGGCGCTCTCCAGCCCGGCGGCCGCGCTGGCGCGGTCCTCGTCGTCGCCGTAGACCGTGTAGAAGACCGTAGCCTCCCGCAGGTCGCCGGTGACCCGGGTGTCCGTGATGGTCACATGCGAGCCGAGCCGCGGGTCCTTGATTCCGCGCTGCAGCTTCTGGGCGATCACCTCGCGGATGAGGTCCGCCAGCCTTTTCGCACGCGCGTTGTCGGCCACTGGTCCGTCTCCTTCTTCTTGTCCATTGTGCTTGTGGCGCCGGTGACGCGCTCAGTCGTCGTGGTCGCCGTGGAACCGCCGCCTGACCGAGAGCAGCTCCACTTCGGGACGTGCGGCGACCCAGCGCTCGCAGCGGTCCAGTAGGTCGGTGAGGTGCCCCGCGTCCCCGGAGACCGCCGCCACGCCGATTGTCGCCCGGCGGTAGAGGTCCTGGTCGCCGACCTCCGCCACGCTCACCGCGTACTTGCGGTGCAGCTCGGCGATGATCGGGCGGACGACGGAGCGCTTCTCCTTCAGCGACCGTACGTCGCCGAGGAGGAGGTCGAAGGACAGAGTCCCTGCATACATGCGTGACGGGTGAGGCCCACCCGGGAGGCGTGAGGTGTACCTGCCGGTACGTGTCGGTGTACGAGCTCTTCGAACCGTACACGCAACGGCCGGGGCCGATCGACGGAATATGTTTCCGCCGACCGGCCCCGGGGTCGAGCTATGCGATTCAGCCTCGCGGCTTCTCGCGCATCTCGTACGTCGCGATGACGTCGTCGATCTTGATGTCGTTGAAGTTTCCGAGGTTGATACCGCCCTCGAAGCCTTCGCGGATCTCGGTGACGTCGTCCTTGAAGCGACGCAGGCCGACGATGTTGAGCTCCTCCGCGATGACCTTGCCGTCGCGGATGAGGCGCGCCTTGGTGTTGCGCTTGACCTCGCCGGAACGGATGAGGACACCCGCGATGTTGCCCAGCTTGGACGAGCGGAAGATCTCGCGGATCTCCGCCGTACCCAGCTCGACCTCTTCGTACTCCGGCTTCAGCATGCCCTTGAGGGCCGCCTCGATCTCCTCGATCGCCTGGTAGATGACCGAGTAGTACCGGACGTCGACGCCCTCGCGCTCGGCCATCTGCGTGGCACGGCCCTCGGCGCGGACGTTGAAGCCGATGACGATGGCGTCGGAGCCGGTCGCCAGGTTGATGTCGGACTCGGTGACCGCACCCACACCGCGGTGCAGGATCCGGATCTCGACCTCTTCGCCGACGTCGAGCTGGAGCAGCGAGGACTCCAGGGCCTCGACCGAACCGGACGCGTCACCCTTGATGATGATGTTGAGGTCCTGGACCAGACCGGCCTTGAGCACCTTGTCGAGGTCCTCGAGGGACACCCGGCGGGTGCGCTTGGCAAAGGCGGCGTTGCGCTCGCGCGCAGCGCGCTTCTCGGCGATCTGGCGGGCCGTGCGGTCCTCGTCGACGACGAGGAAGTTGTCGCCGGCGCCCGGGACGTTGGTGAGACCCAGGACGAGGACGGGGGTCGACGGACCCGCTTCCTCGACGTTCTGGCCCTTGTCGTCGAGCATGGCGCGAACACGGCCGTAGGCGTCACCGGCGACCATCGTGTCACCGACGCGGAGGGTACCGCGCTGGACGAGCACGGTGGCCACGGCGCCGCGGCCACGGTCGAGGTGGGCCTCGATCGCGATGCCCTGCGCGTCCTGCTCCGCGTTGGCGCGCAGGTCGAGCGCGGCGTCGGCGGTGAGGACGACGGCCTCGAGCAGCTTGTCGATGTTCAGACCCTGCTTGGCGGAGATGTCGACGAACATCGTGTCGCCGCCGTACTCCTCGGCCACCAGGCCGAACTCGGTGAGCTGACCGCGCACCTTGGTCGGGTCGGCGCCCTCGACGTCGATCTTGTTGACCGCGACCACGATCGGCACGTCGGCCGCCTTGGCGTGGTTCAGGGCCTCGATCGTCTGCGGCATGACACCGTCGTTGGCCGCCACCACGAGGATCGCGATGTCGGTCGACTTGGCACCACGGGCACGCATGGCGGTGAACGCCTCGTGACCCGGGGTGTCGATGAAGGTGATCTTGCGCTCTTCGTCGTTGACGTCGGTGGAGACCTGGTAGGCACCGATGTGCTGGGTGATGCCACCGGCCTCGCCCGCGACCACGTTGGTCTTGCGGATCGCGTCGAGGAGTCGCGTCTTACCGTGGTCGACGTGACCCATGACGGTCACGACCGGCGGACGCGCGACGAGCATCTCCTCGCCGCCCTCGTTCTCACCGAACTCGATGTCGAAGGACTCGAGCAGCTCGCGGTCCTCCTCCTCGGGGCTGACGATCTGAACCGTGTAGTTCATCTCGCCGCCGAGGAGCTGCAGCGTCTCGTCGGAGACGGACTGCGTGGCCGTGACCATCTCGCCGAGGTTCATCATCACGGCGACGAGGGACGCCGGGTTGGCGCCGATCTTCTCCGCGAAGTCGGTGAGGGAGGCACCACGCGACAGGCGAATGGTCTCGCCGTTGCCGCGCGGCAGCATCACGCCGCCGACGGACGGGGCCTGCATGGCCTCGTACTCCTGGCGCCGCTGACGCTTGGACTTGCGGCCACGACGGGCCGGACCGCCGGGACGGCCGAAGGCGCCCTGCGTGCCGCCACGGGCACCCGGACCGCCGGGACGGCCACCGAAACCGGGACGACCGCCACCGAAGCCGCCGCCACCGCCACCGGGGCCACCGCCACCGGGACGACCGGCGAAGCCGCCGCCGCCACCGGGACGACCGCCGCCGCCGGGACCGGCCGGACGACCGGCGAAGCCCGGACGACCGGCACCGCCGCCGGGACGACCGGCACCGCCGCCGGGACCGCGACCGCCGCCACCGGGGCCCGGACGCGGGCCGGCAGCCGGACGCTGCGGCATCATGCCCGGGTTCGGGCGGTTGCCGGAGGGAGCGCCACCGGGACGCGGGGCGCCACCGG
>NZ_PXWG01000083.1 GCF_003011965.1 Streptosporangium nondiastaticum | reverse complement strand
GCCGTGCCCGCCGCGACCCGGGCCTTCGCCGGCCCTCGGCGCCCAGCCCGCCGGTGCGCCCCGGCCGCCCCCGGCGGCCCGCTGTGCGTGCTCGTCGCTCATGTCTGTAGGGACTCCTCGGCCGCCGCCGTTGGTTCGGTCACGGCGGCGCGGTCTCGTGTCGGGCGGTCCACTGTGCTTCGTACACGTCGCGCATCCCGTCGAACACTGTCGCATCATGCGTTCCGCGCCAATGGCGCGTACCGCAACGGGCCTGCCCGGCTCGGCCGTCCGGGGGCAGGCCGCCCACTCCGGCGGGTGACAAACCCGCGGCCGCGGCCGCCGCTTTTCCGGTTCAACGACGGGATGCGGTACGAGATGCGCCTGCGCGGGGCTGTTGCGGTGAATGTCCCCTATCGGTCTCCTTTCCGTGTCCTGCCGTGTCCTGCCGCGCAGCGGGCCAGAATCGACAATTCCGCTCGCTACGCTGTTCGTATGATGAGCGAACTTCCAGAAATGCGCGCTTCGGACGCTGAGCGGGAGCGCATCGCCGAAGCCCTGCGGGAGGCCGTCGCCGAGGGCCGGCTGACGATGGAGGAGTTCGAGGAGCGCCTGGAAGCGGCGTACAAGGCCAGGACGCACGGCGAGCTGGAACCGCTCGTACGGGACCTGCCGGCGCCGGGCGGCGGTGCGGCCGTCTCCCTCGTCAAGTCCCCGGGCGCCGCGGCCGCGCCGGCCGCGGCGGACTGGGCCTCGCGCATCGGTGGCGGCCCCGTGAGCGGGCCCGTCGCCATCGGCGTCATGGGCGGCTTCCAGCGCAAGGGCACGTGGACGGTGCCGCGCCGGTTCACCGCCTTCGCCTTCTGGGGCGGCGGCGAGATCGACCTGCGCGAGGCGCGCTTCGAGGACGGCGAGGTCGTCATCCGCTGCATCGCGATCATGGGCGGCATGCAGGTCACCGTGCCGCCGGACCTCGACGTCCACGTCGGCGGCGTCGGCATCATGGGCGGCTTCGACGACAAGGCCTCGGGGGCGGGCACGCCGGGCTCCCCGCGCGTCCGCGTCACCGGCTTCGCCTTCTGGGGCGGCGTGGGCGTGGACCGCAAGGCCACGAAGGCGGAACGGCGCCGCCTCCGCGAGGCCCGTCACCGGGAACTGGAGTAGGCCGTACGCCGCCGGTGAGTCCGGCACCGCCGGACAGGCACGCGGTGGTTGCTCACCGCTGCGGCGGGAGAGCGTGCCGGCGGCACGGCGGGCCTTCCAGCGGCGAAGCCCGGCGAAAAGCCTCCGCCGCCACGGCGAGGAACCCCCACGGCGTGGGTCCGGCGGAACACAGGATCCCCGGAACCCACACGTGCCGCGCATTACAGAGCCGCGGCCGCCTCGCCCTTCAACGCTTCCAGGTCCAGCGCCCGCGCCATCGCCTCGTACCCCGCGTCGCTCGGGTGCAGGTGGTCCCCCGAGTCGTACGCCGGGAGCAGGCGCTCCGGGACGGCGGGGTCGCGGAGCGTGCGGTCGAAGTCGACGACGGAGTCGAAGACGCCGCCCGAGCGGATGATCTGGTTGACGCCCTGCCGGGTGACTTCCTGCCGCTCCACGACGCCCTTGTGCCCCTTGAACGGCATCAGCGTCGAGCCGACCACGCGCAGTCCGCGCTCGTGCGCGCGCCGCACCATCGAGCGCAGTCCGTCGATGATCTGCTGCGGGTTGTCGACCTGCGGCTTGCGCAGGATGTCGTTGACGCCGAGGGCGATGACGACGACGCGGGCGCCCGTGCGGCCGAGCACGTCCCGCTCGAAGCGGGAGACGCCGCTGAGGTTGTTGGCGGTGGGTGAGGGGGCGTTGCTGAGCAGTATGCGGTTGCCGCTGATGCCCTCGTTGAGGACGCCGTAGCGCGGGGCGCCCGGCTCCGTGCGCAGCCGGGCGGCCAGGAAGTCCGTCCAGCGGTGGTTGCTGCCGGCGGTGGCGGTGACGCCGTCGGTGATGGAGTCGCCGAGGGCGACGACGGCGCCGTGCGCCTCCTGCGTCCAGACGTCGACGGCCGACACGTAGCGCCAGTAGGGCGTCTTCGTGGTGTACGCGGTGCCGAGGGGCTCCTCGGTGTGGTCGCCCTTCGCGACGAAGGACGTCTGCCGGGCGTGCGGGTGGTAGGTGACCGGCCCGGACGGGGTGGGCGAGTACGTGGTGACGAGCAGGTCGGCCGCGGCGGGGACGACCATGCGGACCGGGTCGCTGAGCAGGGAGCCGCCCGCCGGGACGGTCGCCGTGGGCTGCCCGGCGAAGGTCAGCCGCTGCATGCTGCCGGGCGCGGCGGCGGGGGAGCCGGGGGCCGCGGCGACGGCGAGCGAGGCGTGGGTGACGGCGAGCGGCGTGGTGCCGTACAGGTTGGAGAGCTGGATGCGGGCGCCCGTGCCGCCGATGCTGGTGTGGAGCACGTTGCGGATGGACATGCCGGCGTAGCCGCCTGCGGTGTTCGGCTCGGCGGCCGCCGGCGCGGTGGCCCAGGAGCCCACCCACTGCCCGGTGGCGGCGGGCTCGGCGGATCCGTGGTTCTCGTGCGAGCCGGTCGCGGCCCGCCCGTCCCGGCCGCCGGTCCCGAGGAATATCGCGGTCGAGACGATGATCACGACGGCCGCCAGCGCGGCGAGTACGGCGTAGGCCGTACCGCGGGGCAGGGGTGGCCTGTTCATTGCGGGTCTCTCCTGGAAGAGGCGGAGCGGGCAGCTCCGGTGCGGAACCGGGGACGGAAACAGCGACTGATCAGCAACAGCGCCCTCGCGGTCCGATCGCCGTTCCATGATCCCACGGTGGTCTCGGGGTGCGCCCGTGGGGAGCGCCCGTCGGTCCGGGGGGTCATGCAACGTGTCACATGCGACTTGTCAGACGCGGGGAACTCCCGGTCCGTTCCAGGAGTAGGCCGGGTAAGGACAATGCACGGAAGTCGGCTGGAACGGGTGGTGCGGATGGAAGGGTCGCCTGACGGCGAACGCGGCGTGGGGACGGAGGGCGGTGCGGGAGGCGGCGCGCAGGGCGGTGCGGATACCGCCGAACGGGTGATGCCCGTTCCGCCGGGCGCTCTCACCTACAGCGCGGCCGACGAGGAGAAGCGCCGCGGCGTCCGCCGGATGAAGGCCCTGGCCACGGGCCTCCTGCTCGCGGTCGCACTGGTGTACGGATTGGCGAAGTGGGGGCAGTCGGCGGGCGCGGGGGCCTGGGCCGGCTACGTGGCGGCCGCGGCCGAGGCGGGCATGGTCGGCGCCCTCGCCGACTGGTTCGCCGTCACCGCCCTCTTCCGGCGCCCGATGGGCCTCCCCATCCCGCACACCGCCATCATCCCCACCAAGAAGGACCAGCTCGGCCGGAGCCTCGGCGACTTCGTCGGCGAGAACTTCCTCTCCGGCGACGTCGTCCGCCTCCGGCTGCGCACCGTCGGCATCGCCTCCCGCCTCGGCACCTGGCTGTCGCGCCCCGAGCACGCCGACCGCGTCACCGCCGAGCTGGCCACGGCGGTGCGCGGCGCCCTCACCGTCCTGCGGGACTCCGACGTCCAGGCCGTCGTCGGCGAGGCCATCACCCGGCGCGCCGACGCCGCCGAGGTCGCGCCCGGCATCGGCGCCATGCTGGAGAAGGTCGTCGCGGACGGCGGGCACCGGCGCGTCGTCGACCTCGTGTGCGTCCGCGCCCACGACTGGCTCGTCGCGCACGGCGATTCCGTGATGGGGGCGGTCACCGGGGGCGCGCCCGGGTGGACGCCGCGGTTCGTCGACCGCAAGGTCGGCGAGCGGGTGTACAAGGAACTCCTCCGTTTCGCCGCCGAGATGCGCGACATGCCCGACCACCCGGCGCGGGGCGCCGTCGACCGCTTCCTCGCGGACTTCGCCCGCGACCTGCAGTCCGACACGGACACCCGGGCCCGGGTCGAGCGGCTGAAGTCCGAGATACTCGGCCGGGGCGAGGTCCAGGACGTCATCGCGTCGGTGTGGGCGTCGGTCCGCGGCATGATCGTCGCGGCGGCGGAGGACGAGCGGAGCGAGCTGCGGCTGCGCGTCCGCGCGGGGATCCTGTCGCTCGGCTCGCGGATGGCGGCCGACGACCGGCTGCGGCAGAAGGTCGACGGCTGGCTGGAGGACGCGGCGGTGTACGTCGTGACGACCTATCGCGACGAGATCACCTCTCTCATCACGGACACGATCGCGAGCTGGGACGCGGAGCACACGTCCCGCAAGATCGAGGCCCACATCGGCAGGGACCTGCAGTTCATCCGCATCAACGGCACGGTGGTGGGGGCGCTGGCGGGCTTGTGCATCTACGGGCTGACGAGGGGGCTGGGGGGTTAGGGCCGCCGGGGCCGGGCCGGCGATCGGGCCGGGGCCGGGCGCGAGGGCGTGTCCTGACCCCGTTTCCGTGGACGCCGGACGGTCCGCCGCGCGTTCACCGGGGCGCGGGGCTCGTGGCGTCGGCCCGGCAGGCTCCGCAGACCTGCGCGGGGCCGCCTTCCGTACGCACCAGGGCAGCGGCGGCGGCGACGAAGGCACGGATCCGGGCGTTGTCCGCCGCTGTCCGCCATACCGCACCGAACTCGGCAGGTGGCGCGTCCGGATAGGGGACGAAGGCGATCGTCGGGCGGGTCTGGTACACCGCGGTCTGGCTCGGAACGGGATGGACGCCATGGCCGGCGCCGACCCGGGCCAGCGTCTCCTGGAGCGAGCCGGCCGGCAGCACGCTCTCGCCGGTGAGATCGCCTGCGCTGACCGCGTCGCGGCGGGCCAGCCGGTGGCGGGCGGGAACGGCGAGCATCACGGCGTCGGATATCAGCACCGGACCGGCCGTCAGGTCCGGTTCGCTGACGGGGAACCGGACGATTGCCAGGTCGGCCTCGCCGGACCGGAGGAGGCCGTACGGATCGCTTTCGGGGACCTCACGGAGCCGCACTTCGCACTCGGGGTTGCCGGCGCGCAAGGCGGTCTGGACGGAGAGCGCCAGGTCACCCTGGAGCGCCCCGGAGAAGCCGACGTGCAGCGGTCCGGCAGTACCCTGGCCGGCCTCGGTCGCACGCGCGATGCCTTCTCGGATGCGTGCGAACGCCGGGCCGATGTCGTCCCGGAGGCGACGGCCTACCGGAGTGAGGGCGACCCTGCGGCTGGTCCGCTCGAACAGCGCGGTGCCGAACCGGCGCTCCAGCTTCTTGATGGTCTGGCTGACCCGGGCCTGCGAGACGAGCAGCCGCTCGGCGGTGCGCGCGAAGTGCAGTTCCTCGGCGAGCGTCAGGAAGATCTCGATCTCACGGCTTTCCATAACCCTCAGGTTATCGATCGTTGCGAGGTTCGGCATTGTTCGCATGTCGCCGTGTGAGCAGGGTTGATGACGTCGCCTCCGGAGGTCCCGCTCGGAGGCCGTATCCGGAAGTCATGAGAGAAGCCATGAGAGAAGCCATGAGAGAAGCCATGAGAGAAGCCATGAGAGAAGTCATGGGAATGGAGCACGCCGTGGCACAGCCGCTCATCGTCATCACCGGCGCCGGTTCGGGCATCGGCGCGGCTGTCGCACGCGCCTTCGCCGACCGCGGCCACCCGCTCCTGCTGCTCGGCCGTCGCCTCGACCGGCTCACCGGCCTGGGCCTGCCCCACGCGCTGGCGCGGGCGGTGGACGTCACCGACCGCGCCGCGGTGGCCGCGGCGGTCGCCGAGGCCGAGGCCGCCTTCGGTCCCGCTGATGCGATCGTGAACAACGCCGGGACGATGCTGCTCGGCGAGGTCGCCGAGCAGCCGGCGCGGGAATGGGACCGGATGGTGGACGTGAACGTCCGCGGCCTGCTCAACGGCATCGCCGCGGTACTGCCCGGCATGGTCGACCGCGGAACCGGCACGGTGATCAACATCGGCTCGGTGGCAGGTCTCAAGAGCTACCCGAAGCACACCGTCTACAGCGGCACCAAAGCCGCGGTGCACGCGATCTCGGAGAGCTTGCGCGAGGAGGTCGCCGCGCACGGAGTGCGGGTGGTGACCATCGCCCCGGGCGCGGTCCGTACGGACCTGTTGTCGCACACCACCGACGAGGCCGCCAAGGCCGATTACCAGGCGTTCAAGGATGCGGTGGAACTGCCGGCGGCCGAGGAGATCGCGGAGGCGGTCCGCTGGGTCTACGAGCAACCGCAGCGGATCACCGTCCGCGAACTGGTACTGGCCGCGACCGGACAGGCCGCGTGACAGGCCCGCCGCCGACCCCGGCCCGGTTAGGGTCACCCCGTGTTCAAACGTCCTAACTTGTTGTGGTTGCTCGTCCCCTACGTCCTCTTCCTCGGCGTCCTGCCCCTCGTCGACCGCGTGCGGCCGACGGTCCTGGGCCTGCCCTTCCTCTTCTTCTGGCTGCTCGCCGCCACTCTCCTCACCCCCGCCGCCGTCTTCCTCGCCTGGCGGGGCGACCGCAAGCGAGGGCGCGCGTGAGCGGCGACGCGGCGGTCGCGACGACCGTCTTCGGCGTCTTCATGGTGCTCACCGTGGCCCTCGGCCTGCTCGCCGTCCGCGGCCGGGGCCGCACCACCGGCATCGCCGAGTGGTCCGTGGGCGGCCGCAGCCTCGGCACGGTCTTCATCTGGGTGCTGATGGCCGGCGAGGGCTACACGAGCTTCAGCTACCTCGGGGCCGCCGGGTGGGGGTACAACCACGGCGCCCCGGTCCTCTACGTCATCGCCTACATGTCCTGCGGCTACGCGATCGGCTACGTCGTGGGCCCGACGCTGTGGTCCTACGCCCGCCGCCACGGCCTCGTCACCATCACCGACATGGTCGCCCACCGCTACGGCCGCCCCTGGCTCGGCACGGCCGTGGCGATCCTGGCGACGGTGTGCCTGCTGCCGTACATCCAGCTCCAGATCACGGGCATGGGCGTCGTCGTCTCGACGATCTCGTACGGCGCCATCAGCCTGAACTGGGCCTACTTCATCGCCTTCGCCGTGACGACGGGTTTCGTCGTGGTGAGCGGGCTGCGGGGGAGCGCCTGGGTGTCGGTGCTGAAGGACGTCCTCGTCATCGTCACCCTCGCCTTCCTCGCGATCTACGTCCCGAACCACTACTTCGACGGCTACGGGCCCTTCCTGGACCGCCTCGTCGCGGAGAAGCCCGCGTGGCTGACGCTCTCCGGCCACGGCGGCAGCGGCCTGGACGCGACCTGGTTCGCGACCACGAGCTTCCTCAACTCCCTGACGGTCGTCATCTTCCCGACCACCGTCGCGGGCTACCTCGGCGCCCGCAGCGCCGACGCGCTGCGTCGCAACGCGATGCTCCTGCCGTTCTACAACGTGCTGCTGTTCGTGCCGATGCTGCTGGGGATGGCGGCCCTCTTCGTGGTGCCGGGCCTGACGGGCGCCGGCTCGAACCTCGCCATGTTCAAGCTCGTCGTGGACTCGCTGCCCGCGTGGGCGGTCGGGGTCACCGGCGTCGCCGCGGCCCTCTCCTCCATCGTCCCCATGGCCGTCTTCATGCTGGTCATCGGCACGATGTGGGGGAAGAGCGTGCTGGGCACGGTGCCGGCGCTGGCGGGCCGCCCGCGGCGGCAGCGGCTCGCGGCCCAGGTCGTGGTGGTCGTGGCGGGCTCGCTCGCGCTCGTCCTGACGTACCTGACACCCAACACGCTCGTGCGCCTCTCCCTCATCTCGTACGAGGGGATGGCCCAGCTCGTGCCGATGGTCCTGCTGGGGCTGATGTGGCGTCGGCTGACGCTGTGGGGCGCGGTGAGCGGGCTCGTTGCGGGCGCAACGCTCGTGTGCGCCCTGGTCTTCACCGAGCACGACCCGCTGTGGGGCGTGAACGCGGGGGCGCTCGCGCTGGGCGTGAACCTCGTGGTGGCGCTCGCGGTGTCGTGGCTCGGGCCGCGGCCGGTTGACGACCGTCCGGACGAGGACGTGCTGGCGACGGACCCGCGGCCGGCGGACGCGCGAGCGGAGGACTCGATTCCGGCATAAGGCGCGAATAGCTCGATTGCTTGTCCGGCTAAGGCGGTTGCCGTGAGCAAATGCGAAGGGAAATGCGGGACCGACGCGGGCTGACGAATTGTGACCAGGCCGACGAACCCGACTCGTCGGCCTGGACCAATTTTGACCGAACGTGTTCGGGAGATGGCGCACATCCGTGCAATGATCACCTGTACCACCGGTAATCCAAGGTTTGTGCGAAGATTCCGTCCCCGGTCCGATCGGGCCGGGCGACAAGGGGAAACATCGTGCACATAACGAGATTCAGAGCCGCTGTTGGGGCGGCTGTGACGGTGGCCGCCACGGCCGCTCTCCTGCCCACTTCGGCCGCGTTCGCGGCGGGCAAGCCGGACTCCCGCACGGCGGACAGCGCCACGGTCGAAGCCTTCGGCCGAATAGCCGACGCCATCCTGAAGGACCGCACCTCCGTCCTGCTGGACACCCGCTCGACGGCCGACCGCAAGGCGACCAGGCTCGACGGGAAGGTCCGTCTCTCCTCCGGCCTTTCGCGGGCCGAGGACACCGGACTGTCCTCGCTCAAGACGCGCAAGGAGTGGCTCGCCGCCCTCGGCGAGGCCTACACCGCCGCCGAGACCAGGACGTCGGTCGACAAGGCCACCGTCAAGGGCAACCGCGCCACGGTCCGGGTCACCGAGACCACCGAGCTCACGTACAAGAAGATCCGCGGAGACGAGCCGTCGACCACCGGCTTCACCGCGCATCACGAGCTCAGCTTCTCCCTCGGCAGGGGCGGGAACTGGGAGCTCACGGGCATCCGCCCGCAGGACGACGGCCCCGGCGCCATCAACGAGCCCCGCACCGCGGTGGCCGCGACCGGCAGCATCGACCTCAACGGCAGCCCGGCCTCGACCCGGTACCCCGGCAGCCGCAACGCCAAGCCGAAGAACCTGACCCCGGCCAACGGCGGTCTGGACTACAAGGCGATGGCCGCCTACGCCGAGAAGTACTGGCGCAACTACAACCCCGCCTACCGCAGCTTCAACGTCGCGGGCGGCGACTGCACCAACTTCATCAGCCAGTCCCTGAAGGCGGGCGGCTGGAAGGACGTGCCGGGCTCGGACACCTCCGACTACCGCAAGTGGTGGTACAACAAGTCGAGCCAGTCCGACTCCTGGGTCGGCGCCAACGAGTGGGCGTGGCACACGCTGTCCACCAAGCGGGCGACCAACCTGTCGAACGTCTACCAGATGGACGTCGGCGACATCCTGCAGATGGACTTCGACGGTGACGGGTCCAAGGACCACTCCATGATCACCACGTACCGGAGCCGGATGGGCGTCCCGTACGTCACGTACCACTCGACCAACACCTACCGGAAGTCGGTCGCGAGCATCATCGCGTCCTACCCGGGAGCGGTCTACTACGCCTATCGCACGTGACGCGGCGTGGGCCACGGTCCGGATAACCTCTGGGGCGTGGCCCACAATTCGCTGTTCGCAGTCCGAAACGTCCCTTGCGGAGATCGCCTCCGCTCTTGGACGATCAAGCGATGAAACTGCTGCGTGTGGGGCCCGCGGGGGCGGAACGCCCGGCGCTGCTGGACGAGGACGGCACGCTCCGCGACCTGTCGGCGCTCGTGCCGGACGTCGACGGCGCCCTCCTGGCCGACCCGTCCGCCCTGGCCCGGATCCGCGCCGCGGTCGGCGCGCGCATCCTCCCCGCCCTCGACCCCTCCGGGCTGCGGTTCGGACCGCCGGTCAGCCGCATCGGCAAGATCGTGGGCGTGGGCCTGAACTACCGCGGCCTGGCAGCGGAGACGCGATCGGTCATCCCGTCCGAGCCGGTGCTGTTCCTGAAGGCCGCGGACACGGTCGCCGGCCCGGACGACACGGTGCTCATTCCCTGGGGGAGCGAGAAGACGGACTGGGAGGTCGAGCTGGCGGTGGTCATCGGCCGCACGGCCCGCCGCCTGGAGTCGGAGAAGGCGGCGATGGGCGCCGTGGGGGGATACCTGCTGGCCCACGACGTCTCGGAGCGTGAATACCAGTTCGACCGCGGCGGCGCGTGGGTCAAGGGCAAGAACTACGAGACGTTCACCCCGCTGGGCCCGTGGCTCGCCACGGCCGATGAGGTCTCCGACCCGCAGGACCTGCGGCTACGGCTATGGGTGAACGGAACCCTGCAGCAGGACGCGACGACGGCCGATCAGATCTTCCCGGTCGGCGAGGTGATCCGCTACGTCAGCTCCTTCATGACCCTGTACCCGGGAGACGTGATCCTCACGGGCACCCCGGCAGGCGTGGCACTGAGCCGCCCCGAGCCGAAGCCGTACCTGCGGGCGGGGGATGTGGTGGAGCTGGAGATCGAGGGGCTCGGACGGCAGCGACAGGTCTTCAAGGACGCGTAGGCCGCGACTGCGCTGCGCTCGGCGTGTGCTGCGGGGTTTTTGCCCGGGTTCCGGGCATATTTTTTGATATGCGCAGGGCGAAGGTCGCGGTGCTGGTGGTGACGATGACGGTGATGCTGTTGTGCGCGTTCACCCCGCCGGGCGCGGGGCGCCACCGGGCGCCGACCGCGCCCCGGAGCGGGGTGCCTGCCGGCGGCTTCCTGCTGCTGACGGGTGCGGCGATAGTTGCCGGGGGCGCGGCGCTGGGGCTTCTGGGGTTGGTTTGCAACCGGCCGCGTCAGCGGACCGGTTGAAGAGTGTCCTTGCGTATGGAGTGGACGAAGGTCGCCCAGGCGGCGGGTGAGAAGACGAATGCGCCGCGGGGGCGGGCTTTGCTGTCGCCTATGGCGACGAGCCGGTCTTCGGTGGCTTGCATTTCGATGCAGCCCGCGTTCTGGGCCTCGCTGTAGGACGACTTGTGCCACCGGTGGGTGGGCAGGCTGTGGCGTGTCACGTGTGCGTCGCTTCCTGGTCGAGGTCGTTTGCGATCGAGGTGATCAGCTCGATGGAGTGCTGTGCCGACAGAGCCGAGGCTTGAATGTTCTCGAAGGCCTTGCGGTATTTCGCCACCGGCTCATCATCCTCCAGGTACAACTCGCCGTCGAGATACGGGATATGGACGACCTCAAGGTTCATCGGGCCCGGGTACGAGTAGAGGTTGAACGAACCGCCGGTGCACGCGTAGGCGTTCCGGGTGTACGGGATGATCTGGATCGTGATGTGCGGCGACTGGCTGGCGGCCACTAGACGTCGGAGCTGGGTGGCCATGGCGGCAGTGCTGCCCATGTGCTGACGGACCACGCCCTCCGGCATGATGCAGACGTACTGCGGAGGATCTTCGCGCTCGAAGACGCGCTGGCGCTCCATGCGGAATTTGACGTAGAAGTCGAGCTGCTCATCGGTCGGTGGGTCGGGGGCTCCTGCCATGACTGTCCTGGCGTAATTCGGGGTCTGCAATAGTCCCGGGATAACCTCGGCCTGGTAAACCTTGATCCTGGCCGCATCATTCTCAAGGAGCAGGGTCTCCTTGAATCCTCCGGGCAGCATCTCGTGATACTGGGTCCACCAGTTCCGCTTCCGCTCCTCGGATGCCAGCGCGGTCAGCCAGTCGCGGGTTTTCTTCTGCGTCACTCCGTAGAGGTCCATCAGTGCGTTCAGCTGAAGCCGGGTGATGCGCTGGCATCCGGTTTCGACTCGGCTGACCTTGGACTTGTCGCCGTCGATCGCTTTCGCCGCCTGTGCGACCGTCACGCCTGCCGACACCCGCGCGTCCTTGAGCGCCGCACCCAGCTTCCGCCGCCTGGCGGTGCGCTGCGCCTGCTGTCCCACCGTGGCCTCCTGACCTGCAATTTGTAGCGCTACAAATTGCAGCCCTACAAATTGTAGTTTGAAATCCCTCTAGGAATAGGTGCATTGTGGTTGGGGCGTCCGGAACTCGCGGAGGAGCGTGGAGGAATGGCATACAGGAACGGCGCGTTCGTCGTGGACACCCGGGATGGCCGGATCGTACAGGTCATCGGGGGAACGGGCGGGCGGGTTCACGTACGTCCACCCGGTGGAGGTACGGAATGGGACGTACCGTTCGGCGCGCTGCGGTTGGCGACGAGCGCGGAACGGGCTGAGGTCCGGCGGAACCCGGAAACGCAACAGCGCAGCGGCCTCGCGGACTGCCCGACGTGCCCGGAGCTCAAGGCGGCCTGGTGGGAAGCGGAGAACGATGGGGACGAGGCGAAGTCGGGGGCCGCCCTCGTCGCACTGCGGCGGCACTGGCGGGTGCACATGGCGGAAGGGGCGCCCGCGTGAGGATCCGCTGCAACCACAGCGAGGGGTGGACGTACCCCGTTCCCGGGGAACAGCGCTGCAGGTCCTGTGGAACCGTCCGCTTCACGGACTACGGCGCGGTCCGGCCCCCGGGCCTGCCCCACGCCCTCACTCCGAAGCCGAGGGACGCCCGCCGAGCGGACCGCGCCGCGGCGACGTGGATCGCGAACGCGCCCCGCAGGAGGGCATGGTGGGGGCTCGGGTCCGTGGCGTAGGTGCGAGCCGCGCAAGCAGCCGGTCCGGCCGGGTCTCCGGCGTACAAGTGCGCCGGGAGCGGGGTGCCGCCGTGGTCAGCCCGCAATCCTCGGCACGAAGAGGCTCAGCCGGTAGGTGGTCGGCTGCACCAGGCGCCCGCAGAGCGTGTCTATCCGCACTGCCGTCCAGTCGATCTGCGGGTCCGACGCACGGAGACGGCGGATGTGGGCGCGCCATTCCGACTCGTCCTGGGTCTCGAAGAGCACCTGCCAGTGGCCCGCGTCAGGCGCGAAGCGATCAGCCGCTCGCTGCGCGTCCTTCTGCTGCTGGCGTCGTCTCTTCCGCTGACCTGGCATCGGCCCAGCATCTCTGGGCACCGGCATCACAGCAAGGCCATTACTCCCCGTCCGGGACCGGCACCGGCGGGGGGTACGCCTTCAGTAGCGCGTCCAGGGCGTTGTCGCGATATTGGAGCTCCCACAGGATCCAGCCCTGGAGCTCCTCCCGCAGTTCGGCGACCTTGGTGCAGCCGTCCGCCTCGACGCAGTCGACAAGCTGCTTCCTCCAGGCGTCCAGCTTCAGGGAGTGCTGGAACTCCTCGTGTGACGAGCGGGCGCCGGCCAGGAAGAACGTCAGTGTCATGTGGTGACGCTTCTGCCACTCCTCACCCGCGGCCTCGGCCGTGACCCGCGCCGCCACCCGCTGCGCGTGCTCGATCGCTGAGCTGTCCATGGTGCTGATGCGGGCCCTTCGCGCCGGGTAACGAGTGATCGGATCATACGAGGCCCGGGCCGCGGCCCGATAAAGTGTTCGGCGTTCGTGGCGGTGCACGCGTGACCCACGGAACACAGGGAGTGCACGCGTTACGGGGAGACAGTAAGTGAGCGGGTCCAGTGCGAGATTCGGCAACCGCGCGGCTCCGGGCGGCGGCGCGCTGAGGGCGTTCTTCCGCTCCTGGACGAGGGATGTTTCCGGGGCTGAGCGCGTAGAGGACAACCTCATCTTCGGAATGCAGCTTGCGCGGACGATACTCGGCCTGGCCGCCGCCGTCTGGCTGGTCGCGTCCTATCCGCTGAGCGGCGGCGGGCAGAAGTTCATCCTCGGCAAGCTCCTCGAACTGGCCTTCTCCTGCGGCATCCTGGCGGTGGGAAGCGTCGTCGGCATAGCCGCCTTCCTCATCGCGAGCACCCCGGCCAGGCGCCGTGACTTCGCCGGGCGGCTGCGCAGGCCGGTCTCGGCCGCTCTTCTGCTGGCCGCGGGCCCCCTCTGCATCTGGGTGTCCGTCGAGACCCTCAAGGGCAACCTCATCAGCGACCAGGAGCTGAAGGACTTCTTCTTCGGCCTGGGCCTTCCCGAATTCATCTGCTTCGTGCTGTCTTTCTTCGCCCTGGCCATCGGCTGGCTCGCTGCTGTCGCCGTGCTGCTCGGTTCGAGCGTCTACACGCTCCTGGCGACCTACCTCTGTGTCTTCACGTGCTTCATGGCCAAGGACGTGCACCAGCTGCTCCCGGCACTCATCTCACCGCTGCTGGTCTGGTCGCTCTTCGCGTTCCAGCTGTTCAACGGTCCCGACGTCACCGCGCCTCCGGAGGTGCTGTACACGTTCATGCTCGGCGGCCCGCTGTCGGTGACCGCGCTCTCGGTCTGGGAGGTGCGGCGCCTGCGCGTCCATCACGCGATCACGCTGCGCCGCGCGCTGGGTCACTGACGCCATCCCCAAGGCCGCGTCCCTGCTGCACTACGGAGGCGGCGACCAGGCGCGCCCGGGCGGGGGCCGCTGCCCGCTCCCTGACTCCGCGTCAAAAATCAACGGCGTGAAACCTCTCCGCCCCCATATGCTCGGCGCACTTCATTCCGGTGATCTTCCGGAGATTTGTGACATGCAAGGGGGAATCATGTTTTCTCGCGTATTACCGCGTGCCGCGGCCTGGGTGTCGGCCGCCACGGCGATCGCGGGCACCGCGCTGGCCGGCACCGCCGGAACCGCGGCGGCGGCCACGGGCGGGGGCTGCACGGGCCCCGCGACGAAGCAGGCCTGCGTCACCCTCATAGACGATGGCGGCCGCGGCGGCGACATCCTCTTTGAGGCCCGCAGCGACTGGCCCGGCGCCGGTGCTGACTGCCGCATGCGGCTGGTGGCCTTCGACGACACGACCGAGTGGCAGTGGGAGCGCGAACTGCGTCGCTGCGACCGGCCGTTGGACTACCACTACACCCTGCCCAACCCGACGGCCGGGCACCGGTACCGGGCCGAACTGCAGATCCTTCCCAACGGGAAGAACTACGAGTTCGCCGAGTTCGTGAAGAGCCCGGTGCTCACCTACTAGCTAGGCGCCGGCCGGCTCGACCATCGTCCCGATTCCGGCGCAGAGCATCCGTACGCTCCGGAGGAACTTCTCCTCCTGGTCGTAGGCGGCAGCGGCGGCCAGGGTGAGGGGGAACCGCCCGGGGAGGTCGGCGACGTCCGCTTCGGTGACGGGAAGGGCCGGCGGCTCGCTCTGCTCCTGGAGCACGTAGCCGGTGACGTGGCTGAGCAGGGTGTCGGCGGCGACGATGAGGTGCTCGTCGGGCACGCCGGCGTCGCTCAAGGTGCGCAGCAGCCGCTCCATCAGCGACAACGCTCCGGCGCTGAGCATCTTCGGGCTGTCGGCGAACATGATCGCGCCGCCCGCGTGCTGCCGGATGCTCCGCCGCAGCGTCACGACCTGGGCCTCGATCCGGGCCTTCCAGTCCGCCCCCTCGGGCAGTGCGGCCAGTGCGGCGCTGCCCGCGTCGTACGCCTGCCGGGCGACCCGGTCGGCCATCAGCTGGAGCAGCGCGCTCTTGCTGGGCACGTGGTAGTAGAGGCTTCCGGCGTGCGCGCCGAGGCGCTCCGCCACCTGTCGCATGGACAACCCGTGGTAGCCGGACTCGGCGAAGACGGCCATGCCCGCGTCGATGATCCGGTCTGCGGTGAGCTTCATGGGATCACCCTAGCGGCAATTTTCAAACAGTGTTTGAAACTGGTCGCCGCCCCGGCTAATGTCGTGTCCAGCACAAGCATTCGGCGTTCTAGGGGGGCTGGTGGCGATGGGGGCGTTGCTCTTCAACGTGACCACTGCGGCACTGATGGTTCTGATGCTCAACGGAGGTCTGGCCCTCGTCGGGCAGGACACCGTGGGCCGGCGCCGGATCCCCTGGGCCGCGGTCACCCTGACCGCGGTCGCGCTCGCCGGAGTCGTGACACAGCTCTGCTGGTCGGGAGCGATGGACGCCTTCGACAGCGACCCGAGCAAGCCGGGCTGGTGGCGGGTGGTCACCTCGGTCTTCATGCAGAACGGCGGGTTCCTCGGCGGGGCGTGGAACATCGCCACCCTCGCCGTCATCGCCGCCCTCGCGGAGTGGTTCTGGGGCGGGCCCCTGATGGTGGGCCTGTTCGCCGCGGGCATCCTGCTGCCGGAGCACATCGACGCGCTCTTCGGTCAGAGCGGTGGCAGCACCGACCCCCGGAACTTCGCGGGGAGTTCGGGAGCGACGTACTTCCTCGCCGCGACCCTGGCCGCCGCCCTCCTGCTGCGCGGCCGTGAGAGCAAGGACGTGCTCCTCGCGGTCGCCGCACCCGCGCTCGGCCTGGCCATGTGGCTCGCCCAGTCCAACGGGCACGGCACGGTCACGGTGTACGGCTTCGTCCTCGGCCTCCTGGTCCGGGCCCTGGGCGGCCGCCTGATCCACCCCGACCGCGACCTCCGGCAGCCTCCGCGGACGACCATGGCCGCACTGGCCCGGTTCGTCGGCAGGCGGCCGCAGCAGGCCGACTAGTCACGGACCCTGCCACATCACTTGACCACCACTGGGGGAAAGCCGCATGTCCGAGAACGCGCACCGAGAAGCACCGAAGCCCTTCGACACCGCCCACTGGCAGGCCCGGCTCGACGAGCTCCTGGCCGCCCACCACGTCCCCGGCGCCGTCCTGGCCGTGCTCGCCGACGGGGAGATCCACGAGCTGGCGAGCGGCATCCTGCACACCCGCACCGGCGTCGAGGTGACCACGGACTCGGTCTTCCAGATCGGCTCGATCAGCAAGGGCTACACGGCCGCGCTCGCCGTGCTGCTCGCCGACGCCGGAAAGCTGGACCTGGACGCGCCCGTCGTGGACGTCCTGCCGGACTTCGCCGTCGCCGACGCGGAGGCGTCCCGCACGATCACGCCGCGCCAGCTGCTCAACCACACCAGCGGCATCGAGGGCGACTACGTCAACGACACCGGCCGCGGCGACGACTGCCTGGCCCGTTACGTCGAAGCCGCACGGAACGTCGGCATGACCAACCCGCCCGGCGCCACCATGTCGTACTCCGGCACCGCCTACAACGTCCTCGGCCGGATCGCCGAGGTGATCACCGGCAAGACCTGGGACGAGGCGCTCAAGGAACTGCTCTTCACCCCGCTCGGCCTCGGTCACACGATGACCCTTCCCGAGGAAGTGCTGCGCTTCCGCGCGGCGATGGGGCACATGGGCGACCCCGGCGAGGACCCGGCCCCCACCCCGCTGTGGAACATGCTGCCCCGCTCCGCCGGCCCCTACGGCGGGATCAGCGCCACCGCCGCCGACGTGGTGCGGTTCGCCCGGCTGTTCATCGACGGCGGCACGGCACCGGACGGGACCCGGGTGCTCTCGCCCGCCGCCGTGGAGGCCATGCTGAACCGCGAGGTCGCGATGCCCGACGAGTGGTTCCTCGGCGCCCACTGGGGCCTGGGCTGGGGCCTGTTCGAGTGGGACGGCGCGCGCGGATTCGGCCACGACGGCAGCACGTTCGGACAGCTCGCCTACCTGCGCGCCATCCCCGAGAAGGGCCTCGCCATCGCCCTCCTGACCAACGGCGGCGGCGCCGCGCCCAAGGTCTACGAGACGCTCTGCCGCGAACTGACCGCCGCGCTCGCCGGGATCTCCATGCCGGCGTTCGGGCCGCCCGAGGAGCCTCCGGCGGTGGACACGGCCCCGTTCACCGGCACGTACAAGCGCGAGGGCTTCCTCATGACCATCACCGACCGCCCCTCCGGCGAAGGCGTCCTCCAGCTGAGGTACGAGGGCGCCGACGGTCTGGCGGGCACCTTCGACCCCCTCGTCTGGAATCTGACGCCGGTCTCCGACACCCCGGCGAGAACGGTCTTCGCCGGACGCCGCAACGAGAAGGACGGCTGGATCCCGGTGGTCTTCTACGCGCTGGCCGACGGCAGCCGCTACGTCCACTTCGGCGTGCGCGCCACGGCGAAGGCCACGGCCTGACGGCGGCCGCGGCCCGGGCCGTTTCAGTGCATGCATGATGGACGACATCTCCGCTAGCGTGCATGCTCTGAGCAGCCGGGGAGCCTGGGCGTCACTGCGCCCTCTCGGGTTCCTGGTCGAAGGAGGTCGTGCACCGATGGACACCGTTGAGACTGCCCTGGAGAAGGCATTGGCGATCAGCGGAGCCACCGGGGTCGCGATAGTCGATTTCCGCCAACGCAGGGTCCTGGGCTGGCTCGACCGCGGCAGCGGGCTGGACATGGACAAGGTCGCCTACGGGGACAGCGACGTCATGCGTGCCAAGCTGTACACGCTTGAACTGCTCGGCTATCCCCCGGACAGCGTGGAAGACATCCTGATCACGCTGGACAGGGAACTGCACATGATCCGGCCCCTGCCGCGGCTGCGCGAAGGCGGCATCTTCATCTACCTCGTCCTGGAGCGTGACCAGACCCTTTCCCTGGACGAGATCCGCCGGCAGCTGCGCTCCCTGGAGCCCCTTTTGACGCTGTAGGCCACTGAAAGCCGCAACAGGCACCGTGCCCCCGTGCAGTGGGGCCGGTTCAGAGGGCGCTGCGCCCCACGGCGGCGCATGCCGCCTTATCGGGACTGCTCGTGCCGGGTGACTGCGGCGATCAGGTCGTGGAATGCGTGGTTGCCGGAGTCGGTCCCGGGGCCCTCGCCACCTTCGAAGACGGCAGCCTCGGCACTGCGGGGGAACATGGCCTGCTCGTATGCGGTGAGCGCGGCCTCGATGTCGTCGGGGTGCGCGGCGAGGGCCTTGCCGAGTTCGGCGCCGTCGAGCATGGCCAGGTTGGCGCCTTCGCCGTTCGGGGCCGAGAGGTGGGCGGCGTCGCCGAGCAGGGTCACCCCCGGCACCCGGTCCCAGCGGTGCCCGGTCGGCAGGGCGTAGAGGGGGCGCAGGACCGGCGCTACGTCGCTCTCGGTGATCAGGGCGGTGAGCTCCGGCGCCCAGCCGTCGAACTCCTGCGCGATCTGCGCGGTGGCCGCGGCGGCATCGGCGAAATCGATGGCGGCGAACCAGTCCTGCGGCTCGGACAGCACCATGTAGGCGTGCAGGGTGTCGCCCTTTTCCCGGTGCGCGAAGATCTCCCTGCCCGGCGTGGGCGCGATCAGCGACCCGCCGCCGACCGCCTTTGCGGCGGCCGGGTGCCGGGTGCCGGCGTCGAACAGGTAGGTTTCGACGACCGACTTGCCGGTGTACTCGGGTGTGACGGTGGAGAGCAGCGGCCGGACCCGTGACCACGCGCCGTCCGCGCCGACCAGCAGGCTGGTGACGACGGTGCCGCCGTCGGCGAACGTCACCTCGTGGCGGCCCTCGCCGAGGGCACGGGCGCCGGTGACCTTGCGCCCCCACTGGACGGTGCCGGACGGGAGCGAGTCGAGCAGGATCTGTCGCAGGTCGCCGCGTTGCACCTCGGGGCGTCCGCCCGTGCCGTCGTCGGCTTTGTCGAACAGGACGGTCCCGTCCGGGCCGAGGACCCGCATGGCCTGACGGCCCTCCAGGATGAGGCCGCGGAATTCGTCCATCAAGTCGGCGGCTGCGAGAGCGAGTTGTCCGTTGTAGTCGTGGATGTCGAGCATCCCGCCCTGCGAACGCGCAGCCGGGGAGGCCTCCGCCTCGTACACCGTGGACGGTATTCCGTGGACGTGCAGGACGCGGGCGAGCGTGAGGCCGCCGAGCCCGGCGCCGATGATCGTGACGTCAGTGGTCATGGGGGTTCCTTCTTGATTTGCCGGTGCCGTTAACGGCCTGGTGCCAGTCGGCTCCAATGTCCAGGTGGCCGCCGACAGGTCATCGACAGCCCGCCGACAGGTCACCGACCACCGCCGACCGCCCCGACAACCACGCTGACCGCGGGCACGCGGCGTTGTCAGTGCCTCTTGGCACACTGGCGGGAATGATGCACCGCTAGGTACCGCTATGCGCCGCTACGCCCCGAGAGGTCTCATGCTCACCACCGTCGCCGTCGAGAACTACCGCTCCCTGCGCCGCCTGATCGTCCCCCTGGGACGGCTGAACGTGATCACCGGAGCCAACGCCACCGGGAAGTCCAGCCTCTACCGGGCCCTGCGGCTGCTGGCCGACTCGGCGCGGGGCGGTGCGGTCGCGGCGCTGGCGCGGGAGGGCGGGCTGGCGTCCACGCTGTGGGCGGGGGAGCGGAAGGGCCCGGGCCGCTCCCCGGCGGCGAGCCTGCGGCTCGGCTTCGCGGGGGACGAGTTCGGTTACGCGGTCGACTTCGGGCACCCGATACCGACGTCGGGGAGCGGCGGCGAGCCGTCCATGTTCAACCAGGACCCCGAGATCAAGCGGGAGTGCACCTGGGCCGGGCCCGTGCTGCGCCCCGCCGCCCTGCTGTCGGACCGCTCCGGCCCCGCCGTCCGCACCCGCACCGCGCAAGGCACGTGGCACAGCTCGGTGAACGCCGTCCGCCCCTACGACAGCATGCTCGGCGAGCTCGCCGACCCGGAGCTCGCCCCCGACCTGCTGCGGCTGCGCGACCACATGCGGTCCTGGCGGTTCTACGACCACGTGCGGACCGACGCGCACGCGCCCGCCCGCAGCGCGCAGATCGGCACCCGCACCCCGGTCCTCGGCCACGACGGCGCCGACGTGGCGGCCGCGCTGCAGACGATCCGCGAGATCGGCGACCGCGAGGCGCTGGACGCCGCCGTGGACGCGGCGTTCCCCGGCAGCAGGGTGGAGATCGTCAGCGAGGGCGGCCGGTTCGAGCTGATGCTGCACCAGCGCGGGCTGCTGCGCCCGCTCGGCGCGGCCGAGCTCTCCGACGGCACCCTGCGCTATCTGCTGTGGACGGCGGCGCTGCTCACCCCGCGCCCGCCCGCGCTGCTCGTCCTCAACGAGCCGGAGTCCAGCCTGCACCCGGACCTGCTGGGCCCGCTGGCCGATCTGATCCTGACGGCCGCGCGGGACACCCAGATCGTGGTGGTGACGCACGCCCCCGGCCTGGCGGAGGCCCTCGGCCGCGGCGCGGCCCGCCACCGCATCGACGTCAACTCCATCGCCCTGGTCAAGGACGCCACCGGGCAGACGGACGTCGGCGGCCGCGAGAGCATGCTGGACGAACCCCTCTGGCACTGGCCCAAGCGCTGACGGGCCCGCCCGCTGGCCGTGCTGCCCGCGTCACCCGTGCTGCCCGTACGGGCTAGGCGTCGGCGACGCGGTCGCGGTCGGTCCTTCCCACCAAGGCGAGCGCCTGCATGAAGAGCATGCCCCCGACGGGCATCAGGTCGAGGCTGACGCCCATGACGACGATGCCGAGCAGGATCGCGGCCAGTGTCCAGCCGGTGACGGGGCCCCGGCGGGAGACGAGCGCCGCGACGAGGGCGACCAGGCCCGCGTAGAAGAGGAGGGGCCCGGCGGAGTAGACGACGAGGTGGACGGCGGCGTGCGACTGGACCTGCTCGAAGAGGTCGCTCATCTCCGGGCCGTCCGCGGCCCGGAAGCCCACGACGAGGTCGATGGCCGCCTGCGCGAGGGAGGCGGCGAGGCCCGCGAGCGCGACGACGCTGCTCACGGCGGCCACGCGGCGCCGCACCGGGGATCCGGCCGGGGCGAGGCGGCGCAGTCCGAGGAAGACCGGCCCGAACAGGGCCAGGCCGCAGAAGAGGGCCAGGTGGTCGGCCGTCCAGCCCGGGCCGGGCACACCGGAGTCGGACAGCAGCCGGATGATTCCGTAGCAGGCGATGAGCGCCGGGCCGGCGATGAGGCAGAAGCGGGACAGCGGGGTGAGCGCGGGCGCTCCCGGCGCGAGGTGGGTCATGGTCCGATCCTGGGCCGCCGGGCAGCGGGGATCATCGGTGATCACCCTGACGGCACCCTGAGGCGACCCCTGGGGGCGGGGGGCTGCCCCGACGCTCCGTCAGGCCTCCGTCAGGAACCGTTCCAGGCCCTCCACCACCAGCGCGTGGTCCTCCGCCTGGCGCAGGCCCGAGACGGCGACCGCGCCGACCACGCCCGTGCTCCGCACGCGCAGCGGGAACGCGCCGCCGTGGGCCGCGTAGCGGTCCGGGTCCAGCCGGGAGGACTCCTCGAACGTGCGGCCCTTGGCCCGGAAGCGGGCGCCGACCAGGAACGACGACTCCCCGTACCGCTCCACCACGCGGCACTTGCGCGCGATCCACGCGTCGTTGTCCGCGGACGTGCCGGGGAGCGCGTAATGGAAGAGCCGCTGCGCGCCGCGGCGGATGCCGATCGTGACCGCCGCGTCCCGCTCCCGGGCCAAGCCGACGAGCAGGCCGCCCAGCCGCCAGGCGTCGTCGTTGCCGAAGCGGTCCAGGATCAGCCGGCGCTCGTCCTCTTCCAGGGCCGCGACCTCTTCCAGGGCCGCAACGTCTTCCGGCGCCGCCGCGCCGGAGCTCACCGGGGCTCCCCGATCCGCACCGTGCGCCCCTCGTCCGCCGACACCTTCGCCGCCTCCAGCACCTGCAGCGCGGCCACCGCTTCCCGCGCCGTCACCGGCGGTTCGGCGCCCGTGCGCAGGGACGTCTCGATCGCCGCGTAGTAGGCGGGGTAGTCGCCCGGGAGCGTCGGTACGGGGTCGCCGCCGCCCGTCTGGGGGGACTCGCCGGCGCCGAGGCGGCCCCAGAGGGACTCGGGCTCGACGCCCCAGCCGGACCGGTCGGCGCCGGGGCGCAGGCCCTCGCGGAGGGCGGCCTCCTGCGGGTCCAGGCCGTACTTCACGTAGCCCGCCGCGCTGCCCAGCACCCGGAAGCGGGGGCCGAGCTGGGCCGTGGTGGCGCTGACCCACAGGTGGGAGCGGACGCCGTTGGCGTGCGTGACGGCGATGAACGTGTCGTCGTCGGCCTCCGCGCCCGGGCGGCGCACGTCCGCTTCGGCGTAGACGGCCGCGGCGGGGCCGAAGAGGGCGAGGGCCTGGTCCACGACGTGGCTGCCCAGGTCGTAGAGGAGGCCGCCGATCTCCGCCGGGTCGCCGGACTCGCGCCAGCCGCCCTTCGGCTGCGGCCGCCAGCGCTCGAAGCGGGACTCGAAGCGCAGGACGCTGCCGAGCGCGCCGTCGGCGAGGAGCTGCCGCACGGTGCGGAAGTCGTTGTCCCAGCGGCGGTTCTGGAAGGGGCTCAGCAGCAGGCCGCGCTCCTCCGCGAGGCCGGCCAGCGCCTCCGCCTCGGCGGCCGTCGCGGCGAGCGGCTTGTCGACGACGACGGGGACGCCCGCTTCGAGGGCGGCGTAGGCCAGCGGCACGTGGGTCCGGTTGGGGGAGGCGATGACGATCAGGTCGAGCTCTCCGGCGCGCTCGAAGAGCGCGTCACTGGTCGCGACCGTCCGCACCCCGGGGTGCTCGGCCGCGGCCTGCCGCTGCCGGTCGGGGTCGCCGGTGACGACGGTGTCGAGGACGAGGCCGTCCGTGGCGGCGATGAGCGGGGCGTGGAAGACGGAGCCCGCCAGCCCGTAGCCGATCAGGCCCACCCGGAAGCCGTCGCGCCGGGCGGTCCCACTGGTTCCGCCGGTCCCGTTGCCGCTGTTCATGCCGTCCACGCCCTCCATGCCGTTCATGCAGTGCCCTCCACTTTGGCAACGCTGTTGCGAAACCGCAAGCGGCAGCGAGAATGGAGCCGTGAACCGCACGTCGCCCGCCGCCACCTCCGCCCCCGCTCCCGCCCCCGGCGCCAACCTCACCGCCCTCCGCGACCACAACACCGCCCTCGTCCTCGGCCTGCTGCGCGACGCCGGGCCGGACGGCGCGAGCCGGGCCGAGCTGGCCGCCCGCACGGGCCTCACCCCGCAGGCCGTCAGCAAGATCACCGCACGGCTGCGGGCCGCCGGCCTGGCCGCGGAGGCGGGCCGGCGGGCGTCCACGGGCGGCAAGCCGCCCACCGTCCTGCGCCTCGTCCCGGACGCCGCGCACGCCGTCGGCGTGCACCTCGACCGCGACGCCCTGACGGTCACGCTCGTCGACCTCTCCGGCGCCGAGACCGCGACCCGCACGTCCCCCCTCGACCTCGGGGCGGGCGCGGAGACGGTCCTGGACGCGGTGACGGCGGAGGTCGCGCGGGTGCGCGCCGCGGCGGGCGGCACCCTCCTCGGCGCGGGCGTCGCCCTCCCCGGGCCCCTCGACCACCGCACCGGCGTCCTGCACCGCGTCACCGGCTTCCCCCAGTGGGACGGCTTCCCGCTGCGCGACGCCCTCGCCGGGCGGCTCGGCCTGCCCGTCGTCGTCGACAAGGACACCAACGCCGCCGCCCTCGGCCTCGTGCTCCGCGGCTGCGCCGGCCCGGCCGGCTCCTTCGCGTACCTCCACCTCGGCACCGGCCTGGGCGCCGGCCTCGTGCTGGGCGGCGCGGTGCACCGGGGCGCGCGGACCGGCGCCGGCGAGTTCGGCCACCAGGTCCTCCGGCTGGACGGCCCGCCGTGCCCCTGCGGCAACCGCGGCTGCATCGAGGTGCTGTGCCTGGACGCCGTCGCCCGCGGCGACGTCGCGGAGACGGCTCGCCTGCTGGGCACCGGCGCCGCCAACCTCGTACGCCTCCTGGACATCGACCTCGTGCTGCTCGGCGGCGGCACGCTCCTGCGGGACGCCGCCGCCTACGAGAGCGGCGTGCGGGACGTGCTCGGCGGCACGGGCGACGCCGTGCCGGTGGCCGTCACCCCGGCCGGGCACCGCACCGTCGTCGAAGGGGCCGCGGAGCTCGTCCTGGCGTCGCTGTTCGGCCGCGAGGGCCGGGCCCGCCTCACGCACCCGTCCCCAGGAACCTCTCGACCCTGACCGACGCGACCCGCACGGCGAACGACTCGTCCAGCTCCGAGGCGTCGTCGCCCTCCTCGAACCGCATGCTCGTCCCCGTCCCGCCCGGCCCGGTGTACAGCGTGACCACCCACCGCGGCCGCGGCCCCTTGCCCGGCCGGCCGCGCCGCGAGGGCACCAGCACCGACCGCACGGGGCCGCCCCGCTCGTACGAGCCCGGGCCCAGCTCCTCCCACCGGCCGCGGAAGTGCGGCGCCGA
This sequence comes from Streptosporangium nondiastaticum, assembly GCF_003011965.1. Taxonomy (GTDB): domain Bacteria; phylum Actinomycetota; class Actinomycetes; order Streptomycetales; family Streptomycetaceae; genus Streptomyces; species Streptomyces nondiastaticus. Next base: position 3,045 of record NZ_PXWG01000083.1, on the reverse strand, counting down.
GAAGAACGCGGGCAGGTCCTTGCCGGGGTAGTGCCCCAGGAAGGGCTCCAGCAGGTCCCCGATCAGGGGCAGGCCGGCCAGGCCCTTGAGAGGGTTCCTCCGGTACGTCTCGGCGTCGTCCCCGCTCCGCGGGCCCTGCGCCCCGCTCCCGCCGCGCTCCTCCGCCACCGCTACTCCGCCACCTCCGTGCGGCCCGCCCACTCGTAGACCGGCAGCCGGCCCCCGGGCGTGTCCCACTGCCGTGAGGTGGGCCGGAAATGTTCGTAACCGCCCCGGAAGGGCACCTTCACTTCCTCGCCCGGCGCCGGGGCCGCGACGACGTGCTCCGGGAGGCCCTCCGGCCCGCCCTGGAGGAAGCACTTCTCAGCATCAGCAGTGGCCATGCCCCGATCCTGACCGAGCGGCGCCCCGCCGGCACGGCCAGGCGCACCGGCTCCACTCGGATGACACGAAAATAGGCTCATCGGGCGGTATGTGACGGCTGGTCGGGGTACGCGACCGCGCCGGGCCGGGACCCGCGGGCGGGCGGTGGGAGGTTCGAGGCAGCAACCGGACCCCACCGACCCCCACCGCAAAGGTCCCGCGATGCCCAAGCCCCGTGCGCTCGTCCTCGGCGCCACCGCGCTCGCGATCTTCTCGACGGCGGCCCCCGCCCCCGCGCACCAGGCGGCCGGCCCGGAGCCCGTCCGCCCCCGCTGCGCCGCCCCCGGCACCCCCGACTTCCCCATCGCCGCGGAGCTGAGCGGCGGCCCCGAGACGTACGAGCGCGGAGCCGGGCCCCGCACCTGGCGGCTGGAGCTGCGCAACCGGTCCGCCGCCGAGTGCCGCGCCGTGCACCCCGTCGCCGTCCTCGCCGACCGCGGCCGCGCGCTGCGGCCCGGCGACATCCGGCTCGACTTCTACGACGCCGGGGCCGGCCGCTGGCGTCCCGTCCGCTTCGAACGGACCGACGAGGCCGAGAACGTCGGCGTCTTCGACGGCACGGCCCCGGACGCCGGCCGCGCGGACCGCGCCGCCGCACGACCCGCGGCCGCCCCCGCCTTCGGCGGCTTCTCCGTGCCCGCGCACGGCAGCGTCCCCGTACGCGTCCGCCTGGCCTTCGCCGCGGGCGCCCCGGAAGGGCCCGTGACCGCCAACGTCACCGCCGTGCAGCGGCGCGGCGACGACGGCGAGTGGGTGGGGGAGTCCAACGACTACGCGTTCGGCATCGGCACGACCCCGGACCGCACGAGCGCCCCCGCCAAGCGCGGCGCCGATGACGGCGAACAGCCCCTGCTCGCCGACACGGGCTCCCAGCGCCCCCTCCTCGCCATCGCGGCGGCGGCCGGCGCGCTGCTCCTCGCGGGGGCGTCCCTGATCGTGGGAGCCCGGCGCTCGGGCCGCTGAGGCGACGACCTGATGCGGCGGAGCACCCGGCACCGGCGGACGGCCGGGCCCGGAGGCCGCCCGTCCTGTGGGCCGGGGGGCTCTCGGGGACTGTTTACGCTGGAGGGACAGGCCGCGGCACGATGAGGTGCGACCCGGCAGTCCCCGAGCCCGGTGAAGCGGGCGCGTACGGCAGGAGTCCCGTATGGCAGAGCGCAAGCCGATCGAGTCCTGGCTGACCGACATGGACGGCGTCCTGATGCACGAGGGCATTCCCGTGCCCGGTGCGGACGCCTTCATCAAGCGGCTCAGAGAATCCGGCAAGCCCTTCCTCGTCCTGACCAACAACTCCATCTACACCCCGCGCGACCTGCACGCCCGCCTCGCCCGCATCGGGCTGGACGTGCCGGTCCAGAACATCTGGACGTCCGCGCTGGCCACCGCCCAGTTCCTGGACGACCAGCGGCCCGGCGGCACCGCGTACGTCATCGGCGAGGCCGGTCTGACCACCGCGCTGCACGACATCGGCTACGTCCTCACCGACGCCGAGCCCGACTACGTCGTCCTGGGCGAGACCCGCACCTACTCCTTCGAAGCGCTCACCAAGGCCATCCGGCTCATCAACGCCGGTGCGCGCTTCATCGCGACCAACCCCGACGAGACCGGCCCGTCCGCCGAGGGCGCCCTGCCCGCCACCGGCTCCGTGGCCGCCCTGATCACCAAGGCGACCGGCCGCGAGCCGTACTTCGTCGGCAAGCCCAACCCCCTGATGATGCGGGCCGGGCTCAACGCCATCGGAGCCCACTCCGAGGGCAGCGCCATGATCGGCGACCGGATGGACACCGACATCCTCGCCGGCCTGGAGGCGGGCATGCAGACCTTCCTCGTCCTGACCGGGCTGACCCGGCCCGAGGACATCGACCGCCACCCGTTCCGGCCCTCCCGCGTCGCCGACTCGATCGCGGACCTGGTCGACCTCGTCTGACGCCGGGTCGGATCGCCGGGTCGGATCGCCGGGCCCGGCCGCACCGCCCGGCCGCACCGCCCGGCCGTCCGGTGCGGGCCTGATCTGAACGGGCCCCGTCCGGCACCGAACGGAGCAACCCGCCCACGGAGCGGATGCGCCCGCGGGGAGCGGCAGGTGAGTCTCTGACTGTCAGGAGGTTCACCATGGACTCTGTCCGTCTTGCCCTGTGCGGTGCTCTCGCGGCCGTCGCCGTCTGCGCGCCCCTCGCGCACGCCAACGACGAGCCCGCCACCATGTCCGGAACGATCGAACTCACTCCCGTCAGCGCCCACCCCGGCGGGCAGGTGCAGCTGCGCGTCGCCGGCTGCTCGGGCGACCGGGCCACCGCCGCCTCCGAGGCGTTCGTCGCCGACGCCCGGCTCACCAGGGACTCGGCCGGCCTGTTCGCCGCGGCGGCCGTCCGCTCGTCCGTGGACCCCGGCGTCTATCCCGTACGGGTCGCCTGCGACGGCGAGGACGCGGTGGCCGAGGGCAAGCTGACCGTCGTCCCGCACGGCAAGCCCCTGCCGTCCACGCACGCCGACGACGCGGCGCCACCGCCCTCCCCGTCGCCGCAGCGCGACCGGGAGCGCGCGATGGACAGCAGGCCCGCCGTCCACCCGCAGCCGCCCCGGGCGCCGCACGAGCCGCCGGCCCCCGTGGCGCCCGTCCCC
>NZ_PXWG01000082.1 GCF_003011965.1 Streptosporangium nondiastaticum | reverse complement strand
ACGGCCCGGCGGCTGCTCCGCAACCCCTGGGCGTGCGCGGCCTGCGCGCTGCTGCTGCTCGTCGCGGTCGTCCGCCCGGCGCCCCTGAACCGCGCGGTGACAGGCTGGCCGCCGCCGGGCTGGCGGCTCGCGGTCTGCGACGTGGGGCAGGGGGACGCGCTGGTCCTCGCGGCGGGCGAGGGGCAGGCGGTCGTCGTGGACGCCGGGCCGGAGCCCCGGGCCGTGGACCGGTGCCTGAGCGCGCTCGGCGTCGAGCGGATCCCCCTCGTCCTGCTGAGCCACTTCCACGCCGACCACGTGGACGGGCTGCCCGGGGTGCTGCGCGGCCGGGCGGTCGGGGAGATCGAGACGACTCCGTTCGCGGAGCCCGCGGGGCAGGCCGCGTTCGTCCGCCGCGAGGCCGGGCGCGCGCACGTGCCCGTGACCACGGCCCGGGCGGGGGAGCGCCGCCGCCTGGGCGACCTGGCGTGGGAGGTGCTGTGGCCGCCGCCGGCAGGGACGTCGGCGGTGGCCGAGGAGGGCCCCAACGACGCCAGCGTCACCCTGCTGGTCCGCAGCGGCGGCCTGACCGCGCTGCTGCTCGGCGACTTGGAGCCGCCCGCCCAGCAGGCCCTGCGGGAGGCCCACCCCGGGCTGCCCGCCGTGGACGTGCTCAAGGTCGCCCACCACGGCTCCGCCCACCAGGACCCGGAGCTGATACGCGGGCTCCGGCCCCGCCTCGCGGTCGTCTCGGCCGGCGTCGGCAACCCGTACGGCCACCCCTCGCCCCGCACGCTCGCCGCGCTCAGGGAACAGGGCACGGCGGTCCTGCGGACCGACACGGACGGGCCGGTCGCGGTGACCGGCAGCGGGGCGACGGTGACGGCGGTCGCCGAAGACCGCGGCCCAGGACCGTGACCAAAACCGCAGCCCGATGACATCAGCCGCGATCTGAGGGATAACTGACCCATGAACAAGATCATCAGTAGTGCGGACGCCGACGCGTACCTGGCCCGTATCGGCGTCGCGAGGCCGGCCGTGCCGGACCTGGCCGCACTGCGCGAGCTCCACCTCCGCCACCTGCACGCGGTGCCCTTCGAGAACCTGTCGATCCACCTGGGCGAGGAGATCGTGCTGGACCCGGCCGCCCTCGTGGCCAAGGTGACCGGCGGGCGGGGCGGCTTCTGCTACGAGCTCAACGGCGCGTTCGCCGCGCTGCTGGACGCCCTGGGCTACCGGGTCACGCTGCTGGCCGCCCGGGTGATGGGGCCCGAGGGGCGGTTCGGCCCGCCCTTCGACCACCTCGCGCTGAAGGTGCGCACGGCCGACAGCGACGAGCCGTGGCTGGTGGACGTCGGCTTCGGCCGGAACAGCCACTACCCGCTGCGGTTCGACGAGCGGGGCGAGCAGGCCGACCCCGCCGGCCCCTTCCGGCTCGCCGAGACGGCGGACGGGGACCTCGACCTCCTCCGGGAGGGCGACGTGCAGTACCGCATCGAGCGCCGGTCCCGGCAGCTGGCGGACTTCGAGGGGGGCTGCTGGTGGCACCGCACCTCGCCCAAGTCCCTCTTCACCAAGGCGGTGATCTGCTCCCGGCTCACCGGCACCGGCCGCGTCACCCTCAGCGACCGCACCCTCGTGACCACCGGAGCGACGGGCCGTCAGGAGCTGCCGCTGGCGGAGGAGGAGGTCCTGCCCGCCTTCCGCGAGCACTTCGGCATCGCCCTCGACCGGGCGCCGCAGGCGCGGCGCATCCCGGAGGAGCAGGTGGTGCCGTAGGCGCGGGGCGGGCGGCGGGTCACTCCCGCTCGAGCCAGCCGTCGTACTCCTCGGCGAGCTCGCGCAGGGCGGCGAGGTCGAGGTCGCCCTCGGAGGCCTCCAGGACGACCAGCCACTGGGCGTCCTCGGCGTCGTCCTCGCCGGCCAGGGCCTCGCGGACTATGCGGGGGTCGTCGTCGAGCGCGAAGCGCTGCGCGGCCTCCTCGGCCGCCTCCTCCGCGGCATCGCGGTCGGGAAGCACCAGGAGGTGTCGTACGGAATCGGTGTCTGAGGAGAGGTAAGGGCTGCTCACAAGGCACATTGTGCGATATGGCGGACGGACGCGCGGGGGGAGGTGTCAGTAGCGCGTGGGATGCTGGTCGCGATGGCCAGGAAGACTGCAACCGACGACGTTCTCGCCCCCGTCACGCTCGCCGTGGGCCAGGAGGATCTCCTCCTGGACCGGGCGGTCCGGGAGGTGGTCGCGGCCGCCCGCGCCGCCGACGCGGACACCGACGTCCGTGACCTCACCCCCGACGCCCTCCAGCCGGGCACCCTCGCCGAGCTCACCAGCCCGTCGCTCTTCTCCGAGCGCAAGGTCGTGATCGTGCGCAACGCCCAGGACCTCTCGGCGGACACGATCAAGGACGTCAAGGGCTATCTCTCCGCGCCCGCCGAGGAGATCACCCTGGTGCTCCTGCACGCGGGCGGCGCCAAGGGCAAGGGCCTGCTGGACGCGGCGCGCAAGGCCGGGGCGCGGGAGGTCGCCTGCCCCAAGATGACCAAGCCGGCCGACCGCCTGGCATTCGTGCGCTCCGAGTTCCGCACGGCAGGCCGCTCCGCCACCCCCGAGGCCTGCCAGGCCCTGGTGGATGCGATCGGCAGCGACCTGCGGGAGCTGGCGAGCGCCTGCACCCAGCTCGTCGCCGACATCGACGGCACGATCGACGCCGCCGTCGTCGGGCGGTATTACACGGGCCGCGCCGAGGCCTCCAGCTTCACCGTCGCCGACCGCGCGGTGGAGGGCCGGGCCGCCGAGGCCCTGGAGGCGCTGCGCTGGGCTATGTCCACGGGCGTCGCGCCCGTCCTGATCACCAGCGCCCTCGCGCAGGGCGTCCGGGCCATCGGCAAGCTCGCCTCCGCCCCGCGCGGGGCGCGCCCCGGCGATCTGGCCAGGGATCTGGGCATGCCGCCGTGGAAGATCGACCGGGTCCGGCAGCAGATGCGGGGGTGGTCCGCGGACGGCGTCGCGGCGGCGCTCACCGCGATCGCGGAGGCCGACGCCGGCGTCAAGGGCGGGGGCGATGATCCGGAGTACGCCCTGGAAAAGGCGGTCGTGGCGGTGGCCCGGGCGGCCAGAAGCCGCGGCTGAGCCGTAGGACGACAAAAGCCCCGGGGAAAGCCCGGGGCTTTTGCACGCGCGCTTCCGGAAAAGCCCGAAGGCCACGGGCTGCCTTTACAAGCCCGAAGGCCGCCGGCCGCCCTTGAAGGCCCGAAGGCCCGGACCGCCCTCAAAAGCCCGAAGGCCCCGGGCCGCCCTTGGGGAAAGGGGGCACGGGGCCTTCGGATCGTTCATCGAGCCGTGAGGCTCATGCCGCGCCCGCGTGGCGAACGACCGAGCGCGGCGGGGTGCCGGACCGGAGCGGTAGAGGGGCCGCTGGTTCCGATACCGGCGAAGGACCGGGGCTCACGCCCCGGAGAGGCTTCAGCCCTTGAGGGCGGCAACCTGCTTGGCCAGCGCCGACTTCTTGTTGGCGGCGGCGTTCTTGTGCAGGACACCCTTGGTGGCGGCCTTGTCGAGCTTCTTGCCGGCCAGGGCGACGGCGGCGGTGGCCTTCTCGGCGTCACCGGCGACGATGGCCTGACGGGCCGCACGGACAGCGGTCTTGACCGCGGACTTGACGGCCTTGTTACGCAGGCGCGCCTTCTCGTTGGTCTTGTTCCGCTTGATCTGGGACTTGATGTTCGCCACGAAAGAGCCTTTTCAGGTTCGTTGGATTTCGAGATGTGCGCCCCACGACTGAGAGGGTCGCGAAGCACAGTGGACCAGGCTACCAGCAGCCCCTCCGGCCGCCCAAACCGGACGACGGCCGCCGCTCATGGGACGATGGAGGGGTCGTATACCCGACTCCCGCCGAGACTGGCGTACCAACGCCGAAGTCACCGAATGGATCCTGCGTGCCCGCGACCCCTACCAACGTGCCCGAGCCGAGCCGTACCGACCCGGCTCTGATCCGCAACTTCTGCATCATCGCGCACATCGACCACGGCAAGTCGACGCTTGCCGACCGGATGCTCCAGCTCACCGGCGTGGTCGACCAGCGGCAGATGCGCGCGCAGTACCTCGACCGGATGGACATCGAGCGCGAGCGCGGCATCACGATCAAGTCCCAGGCGGTCCGTCTGCCGTGGGCGCCCACCGAAGATGAGGGCAACACCCACATCCTCAACATGATCGACACGCCGGGCCACGTCGACTTCACCTACGAGGTCTCGCGCTCGCTCGCCGCGTGCGAGGGCTGCATCCTCCTGGTCGACGCCGCGCAGGGCATCGAGGCCCAGACCCTCGCCAACCTCTACCTGGCGATGGAGAACGACCTCACGATCATCCCGGTCCTCAACAAGATCGACCTGCCCGCCGCCCAGCCGGAGAAGTTCGCCGCCGAGCTCGCGAACCTCGTCGGCTGCGACCCCGAGGACGTCCTCAAGGTCTCCGCCAAGACCGGCATGGGCGTGCCCGAGCTGCTCGACCGCGTCGTCCGCGACGTCCCGGCCCCGGTCGGCGTCAAGGACGCCCCCGCCCGCGCGATGATCTTCGACTCGGTCTACGACTCCTACCGCGGCGTGGTCACCTACGTCCGTGTCGTCGACGGCGAGCTCAAGAAGCGCGAGCGCATCAAGATGATGTCGACCGGCGCCACCCACGAGCTGCTGGAGATCGGCACCAACTCGCCCGAGATGCTGCCGGCCGACGGCCTCGGCGTCGGCGAGGTGGGCTACATCATCACCGGTGTGAAGGACGTCCGGCAGTCCAAGGTCGGTGACACGATCACCTCCCAGCAGAACGGCGCCACCGAGGCCCTGGGCGGCTACAAGGACCCGAAGCCCATGGTCTTCTCGGGCCTGTACCCGCTGGACGGCTCGGACTACCCGGAGCTCCGCGAGGCCCTCGACAAGCTCCAGCTCAACGACGCCGCGCTCGTCTACGAGCCGGAGACCTCGGCCGCCCTGGGCTTCGGCTTCCGCGTCGGCTTCCTCGGCCTGCTCCACCTCGACGTGGTCCGCGAGCGGCTGGAGCGCGAGTTCGGCCTCGATCTCATCGCCACCGCGCCCAACGTGGTCTACAACGTGCGGATGGAGGACGGCGCCGAGCACGTCGTCACCAACCCGAGCGAGTTCCCCGAGGGCAAGATCGCCGAGGTGCACGAGCCGGTCGTCAAGGCGACCGTCCTCGCGCCGACCGAGTTCGTCGGCGCGATCATGGAGCTCTGCCAGTCCCGCCGCGGCACCATGCTCGGCATGGACTACCTCTCCGAGGACCGGGTCGAGCTGCGCTACACCCTCCCCCTCGCGGAGATCGTCTTCGACTTCTTCGACCAGCTGAAGTCCAAGACCCGCGGCTACGCCTCCCTCGACTACGAGCCCACCGGCGAGCAGACCGCCGACCTGGTCAAGGTCGACATCCTGCTGCACGGCGACAAGGTCGACGCGTTCTCCGCGATCACCCACAAGGAGAAGGCCTACGCGTACGGCGTGCGGCTCGTCGCCAAGCTGCGCGAGCTCATCCCGCGGCAGAACTTCGAGGTGCCGATCCAGGCCGCGATCGGCTCCCGCGTCATCGCCCGCGAGACCGTCCGCGCCATCCGCAAGGACGTCCTCGCCAAGTGCTACGGCGGTGACATCTCCCGTAAGCGGAAGCTGCTGGAGAAGCAGAAGGAAGGCAAGAAGCGCATGAAGATGGTCGGCAGCGTGGAGGTCCCGCAGGAGGCCTTCATCGCGGTGCTGTCCAGCGACGAGGCGGGGGAGAAGGGCAAGAAGTAGCCCGCCCCCCAGCCGGACACGGCCGCCCCCGGTCGGACCCGGCCTCCCGCCGGAGGACCGGCCGGTCCCGCTCCGTCACGAAGCGCTCGTTCCCACCGTGTGGAACGGGCGCTTCCGTGCGTTCCGGTACTCCCGCCGGTCACAGCTTCGACAAGCCCTTCTCACCCTCTTACGCCACGGGCCCGGGCCGCTTACGCTGATCACTGCTTGGAAGGTTACTCGTGAGTCACCAGCAACGCATCGGGCCCCGGAGGACGCCGTGAGCGAGACACAGGCTTTGATCGAGAACCGGCCGCCCTCCGTGGCGTCGATCCTCCTCGAACGCGTCGGGGCGACCCCCGGTGCGGAGGCCTACCGCTACCCGGTCCCCGCCCCCTCCGGCCAGGGCCCCGACACCTGGGCCTCGCTCACCTGGGGCCAGGCCGCCGAGCGCGTCTTCGCGATCGCCGCGGGCCTGGTCGACCTCGGCGTGCACCCCGAGGAGCGGGTCGCCCTCTCCTCGTCCACCCGCGTGGAGTGGATCCTCGCCGACCTCGGAGTGCTCTGCTCCGGGGCCGCGACCACCACCATCTACCCCAGCACCAACGCCGAGGAGACGGCGTTCATCCTCTCCGACTCCGAGAGCCGGGTGCTCATCGCCGAGAACGCGGCCCAGCTCGCCAAGGCCCGGCAGCACCGCGCCGACCTGCCCGGCCTCGTGCACGTCGTGGTCGTCGAGGAGGAGGACGCCGTCCCCGCCGACGGCGACCCCGAGGGCTGGGTGCTCTCCCTCGCCGAGCTGGAGCGGCGCGGCGCCGCCCGCCTGGCGGCCGAGCCCGAAACCGTGCGCGAGCGCATCGAGGCCCTGCGCGCCGACCAGCTCGCCACGCTCATCTACACCTCCGGCACCACGGGCCGCCCCAAGGGCGTGCGCCTGCCCCACGACACCTGGTCGTACATGGCCCGCGCCATCCAGGCCACCGGGATGGTCCGCCCCGACGACGTGCAGTTCCTGTGGCTGCCGCTCGCGCACGTCTTCGGCAAGGTGCTGACGTGCAGCCAGATCAGCACCGGGCACGTCACCGCCGTCGACGGGCGCCAGGACCGGATCGCCGAGAACCTCCGGGCCGTCCGCCCCACCTACATGGCGGCCGTCCCGCGCATCTTCGAGAAGGTCTACAACGGCGTCGCGGCCAAGGCCCGCGAGGGCGGCGGCGCCAAGTACAAGATCTTCCGCTGGGCCGCCGAGGTGGCCCGCGAGTACGCCAAGGCCTCGCAGGAGAACTTCCGCCGCACCGGCAGCGCGGGCGTCCCCTTCGGGCTCGCCACCAAGCACAAGGTCGCGGACGCCCTCGTCTACGCCAAGATCCGTGAGGCCTTCGGCGGCCGCCTGCGCGCCTGCGTCTCCGGCGCCTCCGCGCTCCCCCCGGACATCGGCTACTTCTTCTCCGGCGCCGGCATCCACATCCTGGAGGGCTACGGCCTCACCGAGACCAGCGCCGCCAGCTTCGTCAACCCCGGCGAGGCCTACCGCACCGGCACGGTCGGCAAGCCCCTGCCCGGCACCGAGGTCCGCATCGCCGACGACGGCGAGATCCTCCTGCGCGGCCCCGGCGTCATGGCCGGCTACCACCGCCTGCCCGAGAAGACCGCCGAGGTCCTGGAGAGCGACGGCTGGTTCCACACCGGCGACATCGGCGAGCTGTCCCCCGACGGCTACCTGCGCATCACCGACCGCAAGAAGGACCTGATCAAGACCTCGGGCGGCAAGTACGTCGCACCGACCGAGATCGAGGGCCGCTTCAAGGCCCTGTGCCCCTTCGTCTCCAACGCCGTCGTGCACGGCGCCGACCGCAACTTCTGCACCGCCCTCATCGCCCTCGACGAGCCCACCCTCATGACCTGGGCCGCCGACCACGGCCTCGCGGGCAAGCCCTACGCCGAGGTCGTCGCCGACCCGCGGACCGTCGAGCTCGTCGAGGGCTACGTGCAGCGGGTCAACGAGGGCCTCCAGCGCTGGCAGACGATCAAGAAGTTCCGGCTGCTGCCGCGCGACCTCGACGTCGAGCACGGCGAGCTCACCCCGAGCCTGAAGCTGAAGCGGCCCGCGGTCGAGCGGCAGTACAAGCACCTGATCGACGAGATGTACGAGGGCGCCCGGGAAGCGTGAGCCGACCGGTCCACTCCGGCGATGCCGGACAATGGACCCATGCCTTCCGTACTGCCTGACGGCGAACCCATGCCCGAGGACGGGGCCCTGCCCGGTCACGCCCTTGCCGGCGCCGGGCAGCGGCCGCTCGGGTTCTACCTGCACGTGCCGTACTGCGCGACGCGCTGCGGGTACTGCGACTTCAACACGTACACCGCGAGCGAGCTGCGCGGCTCCGGCGGCGCGCTCGCCTCGCGGGACAACTACGCCGAGACGGTCGAGCAGGAGATCCGCCTCGCACGGAAGGTCCTGGGCGACGACCCGCGCCCCGTCGAGACCGTCTTCGTCGGCGGCGGCACGCCCACGCTGCTGCCCGCCGCCGGCCTCGTCCGGATGCTCGCCGCGATCCGCGACGAGTTCGGCCTCGCCGACGGCGCGGAGATCACCACCGAGGCGAACCCCGAGTCCGTCGACCCGCGCTACCTCGCCGAGCTCCGCGAGGGCGGCTTCAACCGGATCTCCTTCGGCATGCAGAGCGCCCGGCAGCACGTCCTGAAGATCCTCGACCGCACGCACACGCCCGGCCGCCCCGAGGCGTGCGTCGCGGAGGCGCGCGCGGCCGGCTTCGAGCACGTCAACCTCGACCTGATCTACGGCACCCCCGGGGAGTCCGACGACGACTGGCGGGCCTCCCTGGACGCGGCCGTCAGCGCCGGGCCCGACCACGTCTCCGCGTACGCGTTGATCGTCGAGGAGGGCACCCGGCTCGCCCGCCGGATCCGCCGCGGCGAGGTCCCCATGACCGACGACGACGTCCACGCCGACCGCTACCTCATCGCCGAGGAAGCGCTCACGGCCGCGGGCTTCTCCTGGTACGAGGTCTCCAACTGGGCCACGTCCGACGCCGGCCGCTGCCGCCACAACGAGCTCTACTGGCGCGGCGCGGACTGGTGGGGCGCGGGCCCCGGCGCGCACTCCCACGTCGGGGGAGTGCGGTGGTGGAACGTCAAGCACCCGGGCGCGTACGCGCAGGCGCTGGCCGAGGGCCGGTCGCCGGGCGCGGGCCGGGAGGTCCTGGCGGACGAGGACCGGCGGGTCGAGCGGATCCTGCTGGAGCTGCGGCTGATCGACGGCTGCCCGCTGTCGCTCCTGCGCCCCGCGGGCGCGGCGGCGGCCGCGCGGGCCCTGGCGGACGGCCTGCTGGACCCCGGCCCGTACGAGCGGGGGCGCGCGGTCCTCACGCTGCGGGGCCGGCTGCTGGCGGATGCGGTGGTCCGCGACCTGGTGGACTGACACGGGGCTCCGCCCCGGACCCCGGTCCTCAATCGCCGGACAGGCTGATTTTTCAGCCGGTCCGGCGCTTGAGGACGACGCGCGTCAGCGCGGATCGGGAGCCGCCGTCACGAAATCGATCAGCTCCTCCACCCGCCCCAGAAGCTCCGGCTCCAGGTCCTTGTACGAGCGCACGCCCGAAAGGATCCGCTGCCACGCGGCGCCCGTGTTCACAGGGTGCCATCCGAGCGCCTCGCAGACCCCCGTCTTCCAGTCCTGCCCCCGCGGCACCCGCGGCCACTCCGCGATCCTCACGGAGGAGGGCTTGACCGCCTCCCACACGTCCACGTACGGGTGACCCACGACGAGGACGTGCTCGCCCGTCACCTCCGCCGCGATCCTCGACTCCTTCGAGCCGGGCACGAGGTGGTCCACGAGGACGCCGAGCCGCGCGTCCGGCCCGGGGGCGAAGGAGCGGACGATCGCCGGGAGGTCGTCGACGCCCTCCAGGTACTCGACGACCACGCCCTCGATGCGCAGGTCGTCGCCCCACACCCGCTCGACGAGCTCCGCGTCGTGGCGGCCCTCCACGTAGATGCGCCCGGCCCGGGCGACGCGTGCCCGCGCGCCCGGGACGGCGATCGAGCCGGACGCCGTCCGCGCGGGCCCCTGAGGGGCGGGCGCGGACGAGGGCCGCACGAGGGTGACGACGCGCCCTTCCAGCAGGAAGCCCCGAGGCTCCATCGGGAAGACGCGGTGCTTGCCGAAGCGGTCCTCCAGGGTGACTACGGGCCCCTGCGCCGTCTTCTCGCAGCGGACCACCGCCCCGCAGAAACCGGTGGTGACCTCCTCGACCACGAGATCGACGTCCGCGGCCACCTCGGGCGCGGGCTGCTGCTTCTTCCACGGGGGAGTGAGATCGGGGCCGTACTGTCTGCTGCGCATGGAGATCATTGTTCCCGCGGCGCGGGCGGTTACGACACGGCGCGGGCGGTCACGACACACCGAAGCGCGCCGCCAGCGCGTCCCGCTGCGCCCGTACGAATCGCGCGTCCACCGCCGCCCCGTGCCCGGGCACGTACACGGCGTCCTCGCCGCCGAGCGCCAGCAGCCGGTCGAGGGCCGCGGGCCACCGCCGGGGCAGGGCGTCCGGCCCGGCCTGGGGCTCGCCGGACTCCTCGACGACGTCGCCGCAGAAGACGACCTCGGGCGCTCCGCCGCGGCCCGCGACGAAGACCGCCAGGTCGTGCGCGGTGTGGGCGGGCCCGAGGTTGGCGAGGAGGGCCTGCCGCCCGCCCAGGTCCAGCGTCAGCTCCCCGCTGACCGGGTGCCGGGGCACGACGAGGCGCTCGGCGGCCTCCGCCGCGGCGCCGGGCGCGAGCCCGTACCGCTCGGCGTCCAGGCGCAGCTCCTCGCGCTCGCGCCGCATCAGCTCGGCGGCGCCGACGGCCCCGTACACCTCCGCGCCCGGGAACGCGGCCGTGCCGAATACGTGGTCGAAGTGGGGGTGCGTAAGAGCGATATGCGTCACGCTCCGGTCGAACAGCTCGCGCACCTCGTGCCCGAGCTCCGCCCCCTCCGCAACCGTCGCCCCGGTGTCCACGAGCAGCACGCCCGTACTGCCCACGATCACTCCTACTGTGGCGTCCCACACAGGCATTCGGCGGCGCGCGACCCCCGGCGCGAGCCGTTCCCACCGCGCTTCCGCCCCCTGGCCTTGCTGACCGCTGTCCATACCAGGACGCTAGCGGGAGCGCGGTACGGTTGCCCGTCCGGCAGTTCTTCCCGAGGGCCGCGGGCGCCGCGGCGCGGACGGCTCTTGCCCTGGCTGTGGTGCACGGCCGTACACTGGCTGGAGGGCTTTGGCACTCACCACCACTGAGTGCCAGGATCGGCCCCGTAAGACGGTCTGGACTTGGAGGTGCGCGCGATGCTGAGCGAACGCAGGCTCGAGGTGTTGCGCGCCATCGTCCAGGACTATGTGGGCACCGAGGAGCCGGTCGGCTCCAAGGCCCTCACCGAGCGGCACCGGCTGGGCGTGTCCCCGGCCACGGTGCGCAACGACATGGCCGCGCTGGAGGAGGAGGGCTTCATCGCCCAGCCGCACACCAGCGCCGGCCGCATCCCGACCGACAAGGGCTACCGGCTCTTCGTCGACCGGCTCGCGGGCGTCAAGCCCCTGTCGACCCCGGAGCGGCGCGCCATCCAGAACTTCCTGGACGGCGCCGTCGACCTGGACGACGTCGTGGGGCGCACGGTCCGCCTGCTGGCGCAGCTGACCCGGCAGGTCGCCGTGGTCCAGTACCCGTCGCTGACCAGGTCGACGGTGCGCCACGTGGAGCTGCTCTCGCTCGCGCCGGCCCGCGTCATGCTCGTCCTGATCACCGACACCGGGCGGGTCGAGCAGCGCATGATCGACTGCCCGGCCCCGATCGGGGAGACCTCGCTGGCGGACCTCCGCGCCCGGCTCAACAGCCGCGTCGTGGGCCGCCGGTTCACGGACGTGCCGCAGCTGGTCTCGGATCTCGCCGAGTCCTTCGAGCAGGAGGACCGCGGAACCGTTTCTACGGTGCTCGCCACCCTGCTGGAGACGCTCGTCGAGGAGACCGAGGAGCGGCTGATGATCGGCGGCACCGCCAACCTCACCCGTTTCGGGCACGACTTCCCCCTGACCATCCGGCCCGTGCTGGAGGCGCTGGAGGAGCAGGTCGTGCTGCTGAAGCTGCTGGGCGAGGCCAAGGACTCCGGGATGACGGTGCGCATCGGCCATGAGAACGCTCACGAGGGACTGAACTCCACATCGGTCGTCGCCGTCGGCTACGGTTCGGGCGACGAGGCAGTCGCCAAACTCGGCGTGGTCGGACCGACCCGCATGGACTACCCCGGAACGATGGGAGCGGTACGCGCAGTGGCACGTTACGTCGGACAGATCCTGGCGGAGTCGTAAGTGGCCACGGACTACTACGCGGTCCTGGGCGTACGGCGCGACGCCTCGCAGGACGAGATCAAGAAGGCCTTCCGCCGCCTCGCCCGCGAGCTGCACCCGGATGTGAATCCGGACCCGAAGACGCAGGAGCGGTTCAAGGAGATCAACGCCGCCTACGAGGTGCTCTCGGACCCGCAGAAGAAGCAGGTCTACGACCTCGGCGGCGACCCGCTCTCGGCGTCCGGCGGCGGCGGTGGCGGAGCCGGTGGCTTCGGCGCGGGCTTCGGCAACTTCTCCGACATCATGGACGCCTTCTTCGGACAGGCGTCGCAGCGCGGCCCGCGCTCGCGCACCCGGCGCGGCCAGGACGCCATGATCCGTCTCGAAGTGACCCTCGACGAGGCCACGTTCGGGACCACCAAGGAGATCCAGGTCGACACCGCCGTCGTCTGCACCACGTGCAGCGGCGAGGGCGCGGCCCCGGGCACCTCCGCCCAGACGTGCGACATGTGCCGCGGCCGCGGTGAGGTCTCGCAGGTCACCCGCTCCTTCCTCGGCCAGGTCATGACCTCCCGGCCGTGCCCGCAGTGCCAGGGCTTCGGCACGGTCGTGCCGACCCCCTGCCCGGAGTGCGCCGGCGACGGCCGCGTCCGGTCGCGGCGCACGCTCACGGTCAAGATCCCGGCCGGTGTCGACAACGGCACCCGGATCCAGCTCGCGGGCGAGGGCGAGGTCGGCCCCGGCGGCGGCCCCGCCGGCGACCTCTACGTGGAGATCCACGAGAAGCCGCACACGGTCTTCCAGCGCCGCGGCGACGACCTGCACTGCACGGTCACCATCCCGATGACGGCCGCGGCCCTCGGCACGAAGGTGCCGCTGGAGACGCTGGACGGCATCGAGGAGATCGACATCCGGCCCGGCACGCAGTCCGGCCAGTCGATCCCGCTGCACCAGCGCGGTGTCACGCACCTGCGCGGCGGCGGCCGCGGTGACCTCGTCGTCCACGTCGAGGTGATCACCCCCAGCAAGCTGGACCCGCAGCAGGAGGACCTGCTGCGGCAGCTGGCGAAGCTGCGGGGCGAGGAGCGGCCGATGGGCGAGTTCAAGCCGGGGCAGCAGGGGCTGTTCTCGCGGCTGAAGGACGCGTTCAACGGGCGCTGAGGCCGCCCGGACCCGTCCTCTTGGCGGGTGCTGGGCGCCGCGGCCGCACCGGCTGAGCGCCACAATCGCATCATCGACGATCGCCGGACGGGCCCGTAGCGGACCCGTCCGGCGTTTGTCATCGCCTGTGACACGATGTGTGCATGGCTTACGAACCCAGGGTGGCTTCCGCGCTCGCCGGACTGTGCCGGCACCCGGTCGTGCAGGCCCCCATGGCGGGCGGTGCCTCCGGGCCCGCCCTCGCGGCCGCGGTCTCCGAGGCGGGCGCCCTCGGCTTCCTGGCCGCCGGTTACAAGACGCCCGCGGCGATGTACGAGGAGATCAAGCAGCTCCGGGCCCGTACCGCCGCACCCTTCGGTGTGAACCTGTTCATGCCCCAGCCGCCCGCCGCCGACCCGGCGGCCGTCGAGGTCTACGCCGAGCAGCTCGCCGGCGAGTCCGCCTGGTACGAGACGCCGCTCGGCGACTGGGACCAGGGCTGCGACGACGCCTACGACGCCAAGCTCGCGATCCTCCTCGACGACCCCGTGCCGGTCGTCTCCTTCACCTTCGGCCGCCCCTCGGCGGAGGCCGTCGCAGCTCTCCGCGCCGCCGGCACGGTCACGGTGGTCACCGTCACCTCCGCCGCCGAGGCACAGGCCGCGCAGGAGGCCGGAGCGGACCTCGTCTGCGCGCAGGGCGTCGAGGCCGGCGGCCACCAGGGCACCCACCGCGACGACCCGCACGCCGACGGCACCGGCGCGGGCCTCGGTCTGCTGCCCCTGCTCGCCCAGGTCCGGGAGGCCGTCGACCTGCCCGTGATCGCCGCCGGCGGCCTGATGCGCGGCGAGCAGATAGCCGCCGTCCTCGCCGCGGGCGCCTGCGCCGCGCAGCTCGGCACCGCGTTCCTGGCCTGCCCGGAGTCCGGCGCCCACGCGCTGCACAAGCAGGCCCTGACCCACCCGATGTTCGCCGGTACGGAGCTGACCCGGGCCTTCTCGGGCCGCCCGGCCCGGGGGTTGGTGAACCGTTTCATCCGGGAACACGGCCCGTACGCCCCCGCCGCCTACCCCCAGGTCCACTACCTGACGGCGGGGCTGCGCAAGGCCGCCGCGGCGGCGGGCGACCCGCAGGCGATGAACCTGTGGGCGGGCCAGGGCCACCGCCTGGCGAGGCCGCTGCCGGCGGCGGAGCTGCTACGGGTCCTGCTGGGGGAACTGGAGACGGCCCGGGGGAAGTTGAGCGAGATGCGAGGGAGCAAGTCATGACAGCGCCGGTGTTCCTGGTCGAGGAGGACGCCCTGACGGGGGTCTTCCCCGGCACGGTCTTCCCCCTGGACGGCCCGGAAGGCCGCCACGCCGTCTCCGTCCGCCGCCTGCGGGTCGGCGAGGAGATCGGGCTGACGGACGGTCAGGGCACGGGCGCGTTCGGCACCGTGGCCGCCGTCGAGGGCAAGGACCGCCTGGACGTCGCCGTGACGTCCGTACGCTCCGAGCCGCTCCCCGAGCCCCGCATCACCGTCGTCCAGGCCCTGCCCAAGGGCGACCGCGGCGAGGTGGCCGTCGAGACGATGACCGAGACCGGCGTCGACGCCGTCGTCCCCTGGGCCGCCTCCCGCTGCATCACCCAGTGGAAGGGCGACCGCGGCCTGAAGTCCCTCGGCAAGTGGCGCGCCACGGCGCGGGAGGCCGGCAAGCAGTCGCGCCGCCTCCGCTTCCCCACGGTCAGCGAACCGATGACGACCCGGCAGGTCGCGCAGCTCCTCGCGGACGCGGCCTTCGCCGCCGTCCTCCACGAGGAGGGCCACAGCGCCCCCCTCGCCACGGCGCCGCTGCCCGCCACGGGCGACATCGTCCTCGTCGTCGGCCCCGAGGGCGGCGTCTCCCCCGAGGAGCTCGCGGCGTTCGCCGAGGCGGGCGCGAAGCCGTACCGCCTCGGTGCGAGCGTCCTGCGCACCTCCACCGCGGGGACGGCGGCCACGGCGCTGCTGCTGGGGCGGACGGGCCGCTGGTCCTGAGGGCGGCGCGCGGCGCGAAGGGTTTGATCTCGGGGGAACGTCGTAAGGAACGGGGATGACGGGGGTCACGAGGGGGGAGCGAGCTCTGCCATGGCAGCACAACTCCGCACACGGGACTACGGCCAGATGCTCGATCTCGTCGTCGCGGTCCTGGAGAACGAGGACGTCGACGCGGCCTGGCACGTGATGGCCCGGCAACTGCTGGACTCACTGGGCTGCGATTCGGCGACCTTCTCGCACGTACGGGTCGAGGAAGGCACGGGCGCGGTCGTCGGCTGGGCGCCCGAACCGCTGAGCCGCGTCGTGGACGGCCTGGTCCAGCGCCGCATCCAGCAGCGGCACCCCCTCCTGGAGTACGGGCTGAGCGAGACCGAGCCGGTCAACATCGCCGACATCTGCGACGGCTGGCGCAACACGAACTGGTACCGCGAGGCCCGCCGCGACTTCGGCGTCACCCAGCAGGTCGGCGTGCCGCTCACCCAGGTGAACGGCAACATGTGCGTCGCCCTCCTGGGCCGCCGGGGCGACTTCATGTCCCACGACCTCACCTTCCTGAGACGCCTCCAGCCGGTGATCCAGACCATGGGCCACCACCTGGCCGAGATGAAACGCCTCCGCAGCGTGGGGGCGCCGGCGGTGGCCGGCGACCTGACGCCCCGCGAGGCGACGGTCCTGGGCCTGCTCGCCGAAGGCCTGACAGCGGCGGCCATCGCCCGCCGCCTCGCCATCTCCCCGCACACGGTGAACCGCCACCTGGAACGGATCTACCGCAAGCTCGGCACGAACAACCGGGTGTCGACGCTGGTGGTGGCGCGGGCGGAGGGATTGGTCGCGTGAACCACCTGAACGGATGACACGAAACCAACTCGGCTGTCTGTAGACGATATTGTCGCCCGTGGCGCACCTAGTGCGCCCCCTCCCACGAGGACGTGAACACCTCTCCGGACGCTCGCCCAGGGCGCCCGGCGTGGGCGTCCTCCGGAGCACCCCCGGGCAGGGTGCGCTTGTAGGGAGGGGGCGCCCATGGGACGCCACCGGAAGAAGTCGCTTCTCGGGCGTATCTGCGCGGTGATCCGCGAGTTCGGGAGGTGGCTGATCGGACGGTGACCGTCAGTCCTCACCGATACTGAGGGCTCACGGCCACACGCCGTCCGTTCTCTTTCGGTTGACCCTCGTCGCGGACTAGCCCTCCGAGGCGGGGGTCTCTACGTGCAGCCGCTACTGCTTCGCCCTGACTGCGCGCACCCCCAAGCTAGCACTTGCGTCGGCGGCCGCACCACGACCGGCGGTGGCCTGAGGTCCGTCGGCGTGCGGCTGCCGTAGGAAGATCTTCCTATGGTGACGGGCACCTGCCGTGGGCGACGCTTGACCTCGGAAGAACCGAGGCCGGCCGCCGGATACGGGGGTACCGGCGGCCGCCGGGTCAGCGGGGGGCGCTCGCGCTGAGCGTTCCGGTTTTTATGCGGGTTATGAGGGGGCGGAGTTCCGCCGGGCTCGTCGTGAGTATGGCGTCGGGGGCTTCGCTCTCGCGGAGGAGGACGGCGCCGGTGGGGGTTGCGGCGAGGAAGACGCACGAGTTGCCGTGCTCGCTATAGGTCGACTTCTGCCAGTGCAATGCGGTCACATCCGACTCCTCTCAGATGGCTTCGGCGATGCGGTGGATAAGGTCGCGTGACGGCTCGGGCTTGAGGGCGACTGATCGCATTCTGTTGAGCATTGCGCTGTACCTCTCCAGTTGTGCGGGGGCATCGATCAACGCGTCCTTGTAGGCGATATCGACAGAGACGGTGTCAAGCTGGGGGACCGGGCCGTGGAAGTAGTCGATCCCCACGGCGGTGCTAGGGAACGACACCCCGAAGGGGATCACCAGGACGGTTACGGTCTCCCCTTCGCTCATGTCGATGAGGTGCTTGAGCTGCTTCTTGGTGACCTCGGGCCCGCCGAACTGCATCCGTAGAGCGGCCTCATGGACAACCGCCTCGTAGGGCGGCGGGTTCTCCCGGTAGAGGATTGCCTGGCGTTTGATCCGGTGGGAAATCCGGTGCTCGATCTCGTGGGGCAGGAGTGCAGGGACTGCCTCTTGGTAGATGGCGCGGGCGTATTCGCGGATCTGGAGCAGCCCAGGGATGTTCACCACCTGGGTGACACGCAGTGCAGTGGCGTGATGCTCAAGTTCGGTGAGGTCGATCAAGATCGAAGGCAGCAGCTCGCGGTACTCCTCCCACCAGCCGCGTTTGCGTTCCCCCGTCATGGCGGCAAGTGCGTTGACGAGCGACTCGTCCGAGCAGTCGTAGGTGCGTGCCAGGGCACGCAATCTGTCGGCGCTGACGCCGTAGCGTCCGGCTTCGATGTTGCTGATGCGCGACTGCGTGATGCCCAGCAGGGCACCCGCCTCCGTGGCAGACAGGTCGGTGCGCTCCCGAAGCCTGCGGAGCTCCGCGCCAAGGCGGCGTCGACGCACGGTCGGTAGAGGCATGCTGGGCGGCATCGCGCTCCTCTTGCTTCGCACGTGAATGTGCATCATCGCTCGATCAGGTTGCAGCGGACTGCAGTCCGCTCATTTCGCGGACTGTAGTCCGCGCAAGCCTCTACCGTGTGGTGCAGGCCACTTGCCGTGGCCTAAACCCACATTCGCGCCAGGAGGCTCGCATGGCCACCGTATCCGTAACGCAGCCATGGACGTACGTACTGGAACTGCCGCGCGACCCGAGCGCACTGGCCGTCGCGAGGGCCACCCTGCGGGCCGTCCTGACGGAGCACCGCATGACGGAACTGGCGGACGAAGCCAAGAGGTTGACGTCCGAGCTCATCGTGGGCGCCCCGGCGCACGCCGGGGACACGCTGCGGCTGAGGCTGCGCGGGGACGAAGGGGGCCGCCTGCAGGTGAGCGTGGGCGGCCACGTCGTGGAACTGCCCGAACCCGAACGGCACGCCGCATCGGCCACCCCCCTGGCCGGCTGCGCAACGTGCGCAGAGCTGAAGGCCGCATGGCGGCAGGCCGAAGCGAGGTGCAGCGGCGGCGACGAGGCCGTACACGCGGGCATCGCCCTGCGCCGTCACTTCCGTACCACGCACTGGCTCCCGCAAGGGGCGACGGGATGACCGCGACCGTGGGCAGGCTCATGCCGAGGTGCATGCACGCGGCGGGCTGGACGCGGGAGGGGGACGCGGCGAGCTGCGACCACTGCGGAACCCGCCGCTTCACGGGTTACGCCGCCCTGCTGCTCCCCGAGTTGCCGTGGTGGGAGGGTTGTTTGCCGCTGACCGTGAGCACCAGCATGGTTCCCTGACGGGAACGGGGCGATGGGAGTGATCGGCAGTGGCTGTCCGGGATGGCGACAGGATCCGGGTCGAAGCGAGCGGTTCGGGGTGGGTCGACGGGATCGAGGGCGTTGTCGCCGGGATGTGGAAAGGCCGTCTGCGGGTCAAGGTCACGAAGAACGCCCCGCCGGGGGTGAACGCGGTCCTCTTGGAAGAGGACGCCGTCTACGACGTGTGCGAGCGGATCGGGGTGCCGGAACAGATGCCGCTGTGTTCCTCGTGCCAGGGAAGCGGAAAGATCGAGTGGGAGGACGAGGAGGGCTGGCAGCACGAAGCCCCGTGCGCGACGTGCAATGGTGAGGGCGAAGTGAATCACTGAGCGCTGCTGGTCGGACGGCGCCCACGCAGCCCGGCACGGTCCGCACGGCGAGCGTCGGCGGCGCGTAGGGGTGGCCGTCAGAACAGGCTGGCAGCGGGGGGAGGGGTGGGGGGTTGCGCGTTATCGGGTGTCCGTCACCCGGTGGGCGGTTGGCCGCCGTACTCGTGCCGTCGCGGATGCGGGTGCGTGAGGAGACCTCCCCATCGGCCTGGGCTGAGGGGGAGCTGGCTGCTGCCGCGATGTGGCGGGGGCCGGTGGGGGCGCTTCGCTCAGCGCGGGTTGCGTCGTGGCTGAGCGGGCGAGTGCGGATGGGTGGGGGCTCGGCGCGGAGGTCAACCGGCCCGGCGGCCATGGGCGGCGTAGAAGCGGGCTGGGAGTGTCAGTCGCGAGCCTCGCCGTCCCCACCCATCGACCCGCGCCTCTCCGACCCCACCTTCTCCCCGTGGGTGGCGGAAGAGCACGGAAATCCACCGCCCCAGGGCCCGCGCGGCGGATAAGTGGCCCGAGGACGCCGACCGTTCACCCCACTTCCCCCATCACACAACCCGCCCCTCACCAGCCACACTCCACGTGCACTCGGCCGCGCAACCACGACGCTCACCCGCGCTGAGCGAAGCGCCCACGACGGGCCCGGCCACATCGCGGCAGCTGCCAGCTCCCCGCCGGCCACGACCTATGCGCAAGGTCTCCTCACGCGCCCGTCATCCGTGACGGCACGAGTACGGCGGCCGACCGCCCACGACCCGCCGGACACCCGACGTAGCCGCACCCCCCACCCCTCCCCCTGCTGCCAGCCTGCCCTGACGACCACCCCCACCTCCCCGCAAGCCGCCCATGCAGCAACCGAAAACCAATGAAGTGGCGCTCCGTCACACCCCGCACCCTCATACCCCCGACCACCCCGAACCGCCGTGCGATTATGTGAGGCCGGATCGGCGGGGCGTTCGATGGGGAGGCGGCGGCTATGGGTGACGGTTCCGGCGACGGCAAGATCCTGGACATCAAGACCGCGGACCTGAAGTCCGCGGCGCCGGCGTTCAGTGAGCAGAGCGGCAAGCTGCGGGACGCCCTGGCGGAGCTGACCGACACCCTCGACGGGCTCGGCAAGCCGTGGGGCGCGGACGACCAGGGCAGGCAGTTCGGGGAGTCGTACGAGCCCGCCCGGAAGAAGGTCGAGAACGCCACGAAGATCCTCGTCGCCGGCCTGGCGAGCATCCACGAGGCGATGGTCGACATGTCCGACGGCCACATCGAGAACGACAAGCTGATCGCCGGGATGTTCTCGAAGGGCGGCGTCAAGGGCGGGGACCCCGGTAAGGCCGGTAGCGGCAAGTGAGCGTCAAGCACAAGGTCCAGCACTTCCTCGTCGAGTACATGGGTCTCTACTGGCCCGACGGTGATGCCGACAAGCTCCGCAAGGCCGCCAAGGCGTGGCGGAAGTTCGCGGGCGAGGTCGAGAAGGTCCGTACCCCCGTCAACAACCAGGCCACCTCCCTCATCCACAACAACAAGGGTGAGGCGATCGAGGCCTTCGAGGTCTTCTGGCACCGGTACGCCAAGGGCACGGAGGACGGCTGGCTGCACGACCTCGCCGAGTCGTCGAAGAAGATGGCGGACGGGCTGGAGAAGCTCGCCGCAGCGGTCGACAAGGCGATGCACGAGCTCTGGGGCAAGATCATTGAGGACGTCGCCGTCCTGGGAGCCGCTGTCGTGGTCGCCATGGCCACCGGCGGCGCCCTCGCCGGCCCCGCCGGAGCCGCGGCGACGGCGATCGTGGAGGCCGGTGCGGCGCTCGGCATCGCCGTGTCCACGACCGTGGCCGAAGTGGCGGGCGTGACGCTGGCCGCGGCGGCGTTCGGCGGCCTGGAGTCCGTCACGGTCAACCTGGCCGTCGCCCAGCCCATCAGGATCGCGCAGGGGCGGCAGGACGGCCTCGACTTCACCGAGGCCGGCAACGCCGCCAACGACGGCATGCTCTACGGCGGCATGTTCGGCGGCTTCGGCAGCATCGCGAAGAACGCCGGCGCCGCGGGCGGCTACCGCAACCTCTTCAAGGGCGTCCGCCCCATGGACGCCGAACTCGCCCAGGCCGCCCGCCTCCCCGGCAACATCGACTGCGCCCTCGACCCCATCGACGTCGCGACCGGCGCCATGCTCCTGCCGGCGACGGACGTGACCCTGCCCGGAGCGCTGCCGCTGGTCGTCGAGCGCACGCACGTCTCTTCGTACCGGGCGGGCGCCTGGTTCGGCCCGACCTGGGCCTCCACCTTTGACGAGCGCGTCCAGCTCGACGGCGACGGCGTCGTCTACGCGGCCGCGGACGGCATGCGCCTGGTCTATCCGGTGCCCGCGCCGGGCGAGCCGGTCCTGCCGGTGAAGGGCCCGCGTCGGCCCCTGACCTGGGACGGCACGCCCGGCGGCGTCATGACCATCACCGACCCCCAGACGGGCATCACCCGCACCTTCGGCGGCCTGGTCCCGACCGAGGAGCCGGGCATCCTCCAACTACCCCTGGAGAGCGTGGAGGACCGCAACGGCGCGCGCATCGACTTCGAGCGCACGGCGACGGGCACGCCGACCGGGATCCGCCACTCGGGCGGCTCGTACGTGGCCGTCGAGACGGAGGTCATCGGGGAGGCGGGCGCGCGCGTCACGGCCCTCCGCCTCCTCGACGAGCCCCCGTCCCCGTACGAGCCCCCGACCGCCCCCGGCCGCGGCACGACCCTCATCCGCTACGGCTACGACGACGCGGGCAACCTCACGGAGGTCACCAACTCCAGCGGCAAGCCCCTGCGCTTCACGTACGACGCCGAGGGCCGGATCACCTCCTGGACCGACCGCAACGAATCGTCGTACGGCTACACGTACGACGCGTCCGGCCGCGTGGTCCGTACGGAGGGGAGTGACGGTTTTCTCTCGGGCAGGCTGGCGCACGACCCCGCGACCCGCACGACCACGGTCACGGACTCCCTCGGCCACGAGCGCACGTACCGCTACAACGCGGACGCCCTCGTCACGGAGGAGACCGACCCCCTCGGCCACAAGACGCTGACCAAGTGGGACGAGAGGGGCGCGGACCGCCTCTCGGTGACGGATCCGCTGGGCCGCACGACCCACTACGCGTACGACGAAGCGGGCAACCTCACCCGGGTGACCCTGCCGGACGGCTCGGCGGCCTCGGCGACGTACAACGACCTGTGCCGGCCGGTGGAGGTCACGGAACCGGGCGGCGCGACGTGGCGCCACACGTACGACGACCGCGGCAACCTCCTCACCACTACGGACCCCGCAGACGAAGTTACCGGCTACACCTATGACGACCATGGGCATCTGACATCCGTCACGGATGCGTTGGGCTGCACCGCCCGAGTCGCGTGCGACTCCGCCGGTCGGCCGATAGCTGTTACTGACCGACGGGGCTGTAGCACCACAGTCCGCCGTGACGTCTTCGGTCGCATCATCGAGGTCACCGACCCTCTGGGTAGCGTGACTCGGATGGGGTGGACGACCGAAGGGAAGCTGGGCTGGCGCGAAGCCCCTGGAAGCGCCCGTGAGGCTTGGTTGCGGGATGCCGAGGGAAACCTCATCAGCTATACCGATCCCGCGGGGAACACCACGCGGTACACCATGACGCACTTTGATCTGCCGGCTTCTCGGGTCGACCCGGATGGCGCGGCCTACGCCTTCCAGTACGACACGGAGTTGCGGCTTACAAGCGTCCGCAACCCCCAAGGGCTGAATTGGTCGTACGAGTATGACGCTGCCGGAAGGCTCGTCTCGGAAACCGATTTCAACAGCCGAACTCTGACGTATGCCCATGATGCTGTGGGTGGCCTCGCTTCGCGGACGAATGGCGCGAGCGAGAGGGTTCGGTTCACCCGTGACGCGCTTGGCCGTGTCGTTGAAAGGCAGAGTGATGCGGGCGAGATCACGACCTATGGCTATGACGCCATGGGCGGTCTGATCAGCGCAGTGAATGCGGATGCCCGCATCAGCATCGAGCGTGATGTGCTCGGTCGCCCGTTGCGCGAGACAGTCAACGGACGTACAACCACCCACATCTACGACGCAGTGGGCCGGCGGACACAGCGGTGCACACCGTCCGGACTCGTCAGCGATTGGTCGTATGACGCGGAGGGGTTCGCCTCCGGACTGCGCAGTGAAGCCGGGATGCTGGGCTTTGCCTACGATGCGGCAGGGCACGAGACAGAGCGCCGGATCGGCAGTGATGTCTCCCTGCACCAGACATGGGATGGAAGCGGCCGCCTTGCCGGCCAGATCGTCACTCATCATCAGCCAGGGGCCGACCGCCTCCTACAGCACCGCTCCTACGCCTACCGCGCGGACGGCCACCTCACCGAGATACGTGAACTGACGGCCGGAACACGGCGATTCGACATCGACAAGATGGGTCGCGTCACTGCGGTTCACGCCCACGGCTGGGCGGAGGCGTACGCCTACGACGAAGCGGGCAACTTGACATATGCCCAAGCTCCCATGCACGCGTCTCCGGGAGAGCGCAAGTATGACGGTACGCTCGTCCGGAGTGCTGGGCGTACCGCATACGAGCACGACGCTCAGGGGCGTGTGATCCGCCGTATGCGCAAGCTCTTGAACGGGCAGGTGCGTAGTTGGTCCTATGCGTGGGATGCCAACGACCGTCTTATTCAAACGGTCACGCCGGATGGCGAGTGCTGGCGCTATGGCTATGATCCGCTCGGCCGCCGCATATCAAAGCAGCGCTTGGCGGACGACGGCTCCCTGGACGAAGAGATCACTTTCAGCTGGGACGACACGCGTCTCGCAGAAGTCACCGCTGCCGACGGCGCGGTCACAACCTGGGACTATGCACCGGGAACCCATCGCCCTGTCGCCCAAACCGATCACAGACCGCTTGTTCGCGCGGCCGGTGAATCCCTCATAACCCAATTTGCCGAAGAGTCTCACGTCGATCATGCGGCCCGTTTTTATACGGTCATCACCGATGTGGTCGGCACACCCGCCGAACTGGTCACCCCTGATGGTGGCATTGTGTGGCAGCGACGAAGCGGCCTCTGGGGCACTGCCCTACCTGCAGCGGGTGCTGAGGCTGCCGACTGTGCACTACGCTTCCCTGGGCAGTACGCCGACCAAGAAACAGGCTGGAACTATAATTATTTCCGTCACTACGACCTGGAGACGGCGGCATATTCCAGCCCCGACCCGCTGGGACTGGAACCGGCGCCGAACCATCACCGCTATGTGAGTAACCCGCATGGTCTGGTCGACGTCCTGGGCTTGCAGTGCGGCGTAGACCTGTCCACGGCGACCCACCAACGAGGACGCTTCCCGCAGACTGCCGACCCGGGAGAGGTGCTGGTTCGGCGCAAGCAGGACGGAAGCGTCACCGCATATGCGGTATACGACTCCGACGGTGTGATGGCCAAGCGGGTGGACGTCGATCCCGATTCCGCTGTACACAATGGGGTTCCGCCGCCACACGTCGTGGAGATGGAGAAGCATGTAAATCCCAAGACGGGCAAGGTCTACTACAACTGGAGTAAGGACACCAGGCCGGCCAGGCCGGATGAAATACCCATTCCGGGCACCTAGGAACGAGATTCATGAATCCTGATGAATATCCAGAGATCAAGTCCTGGATCGACAGCTATACGGGTGAACTGGACTTCGTCGACTTCCTGAATCGGCACTGTACGGTGGGGATGTGGCTTTCCTTCGCACATCTGATGAACCCCGAATTTGTTGAGGTTCGCGGCTGTGTTATCCGGCGTCGTTCGTACACTCCGGAGAATTTCGATGACTGGTATGCGCGGCTTGACGGTGACGTCCGGAGGGTCGAGTCTGTACTCAATCGATTTGTGGTCGGGTATGCTGTCAATTGCGGTAACACTGCTGAAGAGGACGAGGCGCTTTGGGATATTGCCCGAGCAGTGGCTTACTCCTGGGAAGCGGCCCTCGGAAGGGAATTCCCATTGAAGCGATTCGACGTTAGTGTGCTGGACACCGACGACGGGCCGGTCGTGGTGTTCATGCAGACGGCCTCTTAGCGGCCCGGTGTGAAATGCGCTGAGCTCGCGGTGCTTGGGGCGCGGGCGGCACGGTGGCGCCACTTAGTTGAACGACTTCAGAGGCGCAGCAGCAGGAGGAATGTGCTCGCCGTCAGCATGACGAGGCCCGCGACGGTGAATGCCGCGCCCCTGAAGCGGAAGTTCGTCGTGGTGAGGCCCTGGTGGGTCACGGACGGCATGGTCAGGCTGTTGGAGCCCGTCAGGCGGCGGTAGATCCGTTCGGACCTCGCGCGGGCCATGGCCGCGTGAGAGTCGGCCGCACCGCCGATGTTGAAGAGGAGACGCAGGCCGAAGACGACCGTTGCCAGGCCGCCTATTGCGAACAAGACGGGGATCGCTATGCGCATGGTGCCTCATCGTATCGGTGGGGCGCCTGGGGTTTAACCCGGCTTAGTTCGTCCGGAATTTGGTTGTTTACTTCGCCTCGTGCCCTGGTCTGTGCATGAGCCTTGTGGCCGGATGGCCCCGGCATCATCCCCTCGTCGGAGAAGAGGCGAACGTGTACGACTTCCGCGCAGTGATCGGTATTGCCGCCGGGCTGAGTGCCGTCGGGTTCGCTCTGGCCCCCGGGGCCGGGGCGCAGGTCCCTCAGCCGCTCTCCGGGCCCGCGGCCGGGAAGGCCGTGGTCGACGTCAGATCCGTTGCCGGGCTGCCCGGCATCGGGTCCTCCGGCAGGCCCGCCGTCAACGCCGTCTACCGCACCTCCGCGTTCACCAACAACCTCGGCAACGAGTGCCTTGACGGCGACCGCAACACGATTCCCAACAACGGTGCGAAGGTGCAGCTCTGGGGCTGCAACAACTGGGACAACCAGAGCTGGTACTGGACGCCCGTGCCCAACCGGCCCGTCGGCTACTACACCATCCAGAACGGCTACCGCTCGCAGTGCCTCGACGGCGACCTCAACACCATCCCCAACAACGGGGCCGTGGTGCAGCTCTGGGCCTGCAACGGGTGGAACAACCAGATCTGGATGTGGAACGGCAGCAACCTCCAGAACGCCCAGGGCTCTCAGTGCCTCGACGGCGACACCAACACCATCCCCAACAACGGTGCCAAGGTCCAGCTTTGGGCCTGCAACGGGTGGACCAATCAGAAATGGGTCTTCCACTGAGTTCCCGGCGGTGAGCCGGTGGTGAATCAGTGGTAGGCAGTAGGCAGTAGGCCTAGTTGCCGGCGCGTTCTTCGCGCCGGCAACAAGGCTCAAAGCCTGCACAGTGCCTCAGACGATCCGGATCCCCAGCGCATAGGCCCTGATCGTCGCCGTGTCGGGCTGATTATGCTCCTTGGAGGCGACATCGAAGCCCGGGTTCGGATGTATTCTCGGCGCCATCTTCCAGATCAGGTTGCCCGCGCCGTTGTGCCGCTCGACGAGCCCGCCCCCGCCGGTGAGCGCGAAGCCGTCCTCCACGTCGATGTCCACGCCGGGCTTGTTCGATTCGAAGGACGCTGCCGTCGTGGTGCGGGCCTGGAGGCTGCGGCCGATCTGCGGGAGCCATCTCGGGAGTCCGATGGCGTAGGACGTGATGGAGGCCGGGGACACGTGGAGGTGGTCCTTCGAGCTCGCGACCCACGAGTTGTAGCCCGACTGCGGGTTCGGGTACGAGGCGGTGGCCATGTTGCCCCACCCCTGCCAGTCGATCCGGAAGCCGCCGCCGACGAGTGCGTAGTCGTTCGATCCGACGCCGATCTCGGCGCTCGGGTACTGGCCGTACACATTGCTGCTCGGACTGATCTTCACCATGTCGGCCAGGTCGTAGGCCGAGATGCCCCGGATCTTCAAGCCGATGGCGTACGCCGTCAGGATGTGCTCGTTACGGTTGATGTGATCCTTCGAGCTCACCACCCAGGCCTTCTTGTCCCAGTCCGGGTAGGAGGCGGTCAGGTACGCGCCCTCGGGCCAGTTCGTCCCGGTCGCGCCGCCGCCGATCACGATCATGTCCGGGTCGGGAACCCTTACCTTCGCTTCCGTCCAGATGCTCTGGGGGCTTCCTCCCTTGAGTTCGTAGACGCCGACGGTCACCAGACCGGAAGCATCGTGAAACACTCTGCCTTCCATCAGGGAGCCGTTGCCGTCCAGTCCCGGGCGCGGCGCGGGCGCCGCGGCCTCCGCCGGCGTTCCACCCGCTATTCCACCGGCTATTCCGCCCGCCATTCCTCCTGCCGCGCCGCCCGTCAGGAGCGCAAATGCCCCCAGTAGCGCAACCATTATCCGTGAACCCCTCATGATTCTCCTCGAATGATGGGAATCCCGTATTTCGGGGTGCCAGGTGCGTCGAGGGAAATGGACTCCTCGATTCGAGCAGAGTCTGTCCGATCGGGGATCGGGCGAACAGCACGAAACGAGACAGGCGGTCACCGCCTTCTTGCCATTCACGGCCGCATCCGAACTGGCGCACGAGGGGCGCTGATCGGGCTCCCGCTCGCCCGCCCGCGCCCCCGTGCGGGCCTTCCGCCCGGCCCCCGTGAGTGGGAAACTGCCGCGTATGCGGGCATTGGTGCGCCTACGGGGACGATCGGTGCTGTGTGCAGCTGGTGCGGTGGTGTTCACGGGCACCGCGGCCGTGGGGCTCGTTGGCTGCCGTCAGGAGGGGCCCGGCGGGCTGGACTCGGTCATCGTCGCCGTGAACGCGGACAAGCGGGCCACCGCCCGCCTTGAGCACGACGGATATCCCGTGCAGTGGCTCACCTGCACGGGCAAGGCCGAGGACCCCGGCGTGACCGAGAAGGGGTCGCCGCGCCCCGTCACCGCCGTCGGCGTCGACTGCGACGGCCGCACCACCGGCGGCCAGAAGATCATCGTCTACGGGCGGGTGACCGGCCTCTACGACGACTCCTGCGTGCAGGGGAAGTTCACCGCGAAGGTCGACGGGAAGACCGTCTTCACCGCAAGCGTGCTCGGCGACTGTTCGGGGAGCGGCGTCACCAACGGCGGTGGCAGCGGTGGCAGCGGTGGCGACAAGCCCACCGGTAACAACGGCGGCAGTAGCGGCAGCGATGGCAGCAACGGCAGTAACAACGGTGGCAACAACGGCGGCAAGGGTGACAAACACTGGCAGGGCGGGCACCCCCAGTCCAAGTAGGAAGCCGCCCCGCACCCCCGCTTACCCTTGGTCCATGCCCGAAGAGTCCCCGCTCATCAAGAGCCTGCGCGCGGCCGTCGACGCCGCGCCCGACGATGTGCCCCTGCGCCTGCACCTCGCCCAGCTCCTCCTCGAAGCGGGGCTCACCCAGGACGCGATATCCCAGGTGGCCGCGGCCCTGCAGCGGGAGCCCGGCAACGCGGAGGCGCAGGCCCTGATCGCCCGCGCCGTCGCCCCGCCGGTCACCGCCCCGGCCACGGCCCCTGCTCCGGCCGCCCCGGCCACGCCCCCTGCGCCTGCTCCGGCCGCCCCCACCCCGGC
>NZ_PXWG01000081.1 GCF_003011965.1 Streptosporangium nondiastaticum | reverse complement strand
GCGGCCGCCCGCCCGGCCTGCGGCCGCCGCCGCGGGCCGCTGGCCGGCGCGGCGCTGCTCGATGAGCGAGACGGCGTTGTCCGGCAGCCAGGCGGAGGCCGTGCCGCTGTCGTCGCCCCCGCCGGAGGCGAAGAGGTGCGGGGCCAGCTCGGCCTGCAGGTCGGCGGGGCTGGGCCGGTGCTCGGCGGCCATCTGCATGCACGAGTCGATCAGGGGCCGCAGCTCGTCGGGCAGGCCGCTCAGGTCGGGGCCCTCGCGGAGGAGCATGAAGACCGTCTCCACGGGGTTCGCGCCGTGGAAGGGGGCGTGGCCGGTGGCCGCGAAGACGAGGGTGGAGCCGAGGGAGAAGATGTCGCTGGAGCCGGTGACGCTGCGGGAGTCCCGCGCCTGCTCGGGCGACATGTAGGCGGGCGTGCCGACGGCGACGTTGGTCATCGTCAGCCGGGTGTTGGAGACGCCGGAGGCGATGCCGAAGTCGATGACGCGCGGGCCGTCCTCCACCACCAGCACGTTCGACGGCTTCAGGTCGCGGTGGACGAGGCCGGCGCCGTGGATGGACTGCAGGGCCTCGGCGATGCCGGCCGCGAGCCAGCGCACGGCCTGGGCGGGCAGGGGCCCGCACTCGTTGACGATCTCTTCCAGGGAGGGCGCCGGCACGTAGGCGGTGGCGAGCCACGGCACGGCGGCGCGCGGGTCGGCGTCGACGACGGCGGCGGTGTAGAAGCCGCTGACCGCGCGGGCCGCCTCCACCTCGCGGGTGAAGCGGACCCGGAAGAGCTGGTCCTCGGCGAGCTCCGTGCGCACCGTCTTGATCGCCACCCGCCGGCCGGACGCCGAGCGGGCGAGATAGACCAGCCCCATGCCACCGGCACCGAGTCGGCCGAGCACCTCGAACGGGCCGATCCGTCTCGGGTCGTGCTGCGTAAGCTGCTCCACCACTGACCTGCCACCTCCCCGTCGGGGCTTGAAGGGTTTCAGCCCCGTGCAGCGTCTCACCGCGAATTATCCCGGGGTACGCATGCTGATTCTTCCTGGCGAACGACGCGGTGGCGAAACCGGGTCGCGCTTCACCTTCTCTCCACCACATGCGGAACGACTCGTCCCGCGCCTCCCACCCCCGCTTTCCGTGCGCGACCCGCCGCTGCCCCCGGGAGCTTCCGCCATGCCCCGCGGGGTGTGTCACGACTGCCACCGTAGCGGGCGGAGGCCGCATTCCGGCGGACCTGTGGACAACCGTGCGAAGGGTCTCCGGCGGGCGTTGTCCACAGCCTGTTGATAAGAGGATTCACCGGTACGGGCCAATCCCCGGCGATCTTCCAGGAGTCCCCCGCATACCCCCTGAGCTGGCCTTACACCCCACTTCAGACCCCTGCCCCCATTTGCATGCGGCCGGATCGCGCTCCGATCACCCCTCGGTAAGCTGACGGCATGACAGGACAAGTACGCACCGTCGACGGCCGCGTGGCCGGTCGGCGCGGCCAGGCGACGCGGCAGAAGCTGCTCGACTGCCTCAGCGAAATGCTCAGCTCCTCTCCCTACCGCGACGTCAAGGTCATCGACGTCGCCCGCAAGGCCGGCACCTCGCCCGCGACCTTCTACCAGTACTTCCCGGACGTCGAGGGCGCCGTCCTCGAGATCGCCGAGGAGATGGCGAAGGAGGGCGCGGGCCTGACCGCGCTCGTCGCCGGGCGCTCCTGGGTCGGCAAGTCCGGCTGGCAGGCCGCCGAGGAGCTCGTGGACGGCTTCCTCGGGTTCTGGCGCAAGCACGACGCCATCCTCCGGGTGGTCGACCTCGGGGCGGCCGAGGGCGACAAGCGGTTCTACAAGATCCGCATGAAGATCCTCAACGCCGTCACCAGCTCCCTCACGGACTCCGTCAAGGAGCTCCAGTCCAAGGGCAAGCTGGACAAGGACGTGAACCCCGCGGCGATCGCCGGGTCGCTCGTCGCCATGCTCGCCGCGGTGGCCTCGCATCAGAAGGGCTTCCAGAGCTGGGGCGTCAAACAGGCCGAGCTCAAGCCGAACCTCGCCCTCCTCGTCCACCTGGGCATCACGGGCAAGAAGCCGACGAAGTAGCGTCCGGCGGCTTCCAGCCCACTCCGGCGCCTCGCACGTCTGCGCGTCCGTACCCCCGCACGTCCTGTCATCGCAGCGGCGGGCCCCCACCGGCCGGGCCCGGAGGGGGCCCGCCGCCGTGATTTTCCCCTGCTACCGGCCCGTCACCGCCGCTCCAGCCGGAACAGCCGGATCTCCCGTTCCACGCGCGCCTGGTAGCGCGCGTACGGCGGCCAGAACGCCACCACGCCCGCCCACGCGGCCTCCCGCTCGGCGCCGCGCAGCAGCCGCGCCCGCACCGGCACGTCACCGCCCCTCCAGCTGATCTCCGCCTCGGGGTGCGCCAGCAGGTTCGCCGACCACGCAGGGTGACCGGGGCGCCCGAAGTTGCTCCCCACGAGCACCCACGCGACCGGAGGCGCGCCCCTCGGGCCCTCCGGCATGCAGGCGAGCGGCGTGCGCCGCGGCAGGCCGGTACGGGCGCCCGTCGACGTGAGCACCAGGCCGGGCAGCAGGCGGGTGCTGAGCAGCGTCCTGCCGCCCGTCAGCCGGTGCACCGCGCGGTCCAGGGCGGGGACGCAGTGCGGCGCG
Organism: Streptosporangium nondiastaticum; assembly: GCF_003011965.1. GTDB lineage: Bacteria > Actinomycetota > Actinomycetes > Streptomycetales > Streptomycetaceae > Streptomyces > Streptomyces nondiastaticus. Next base: position 25,918 of record NZ_PXWG01000081.1, on the reverse strand, counting down.
ATCCTCGCGAACGTGCGGGTCGACGAGACCCTCTGCACCATGCGCTCCACGCGCTCCGCCGCGGCGCCCTTCACGGGGCCACCGCTTCCCGGTCCGTCCGCCCGGCAAACAGCCCGGCGAGCTCCGCGGCCCGGGCCCGCAGCCGGTCCGGGGGCCCGAAGAGCAGGCCGTCCGAAGCAGCCCGTTTGAAGTACAGCTGGATGTCGTGCTCCCACGTCACCCCGACACCTCCATGAAGCTGGACCGCCTCCGCGGCCACCGTTTGCAGCGTCTCCAGGGCCTGCGCGAGGGCGACTCCTGCGTCACCCTCGTCCCCGCCGGAACCGCCCGGGCCGCCCCGGCCGCCGGATCCGTCCGAGCCGCCCGAGCCGCCGGATCCACCTGAGCCGTCGTCCTGTGCGGCGGAGGCCGCCTCCCCTGCCGCCCACGCCGCGTAGTAGGCGGCGGAACGCGCGGCCTGCACGGACACGTACAGGTCGGCCAAGCGGTGCTTGACCGCCTGGAAGGACCCGATCGGCCGCCCGAACTGCTCACGCGTCCGCACGTGTTCGACCGTCCGTTCCAGCGCCCGGTCGGCCGCGCCGACGGCCTCCGCTGCCAGCATCGCCGCGACGCTCGTACCCAGCCGGGCCAGCGCCTCCGGCACCCCGCCGTCCGCGCCGCCGAGGAGGTCGGCCTCCGCGTCCCGCAGTTCGACACGCGCCTGCGGCCGCGTCTCGTCCAGGGCGGTCAGGCGCGTACGGCGCACCCCGCGGGCCACGCCGGGCCGGAGGACGAACAGCAGCGTGCGGCCGTGAACGTAACCGCCCGCCCGCGCAGCCACCAGCAGCAGCCCCGCACTGTGCCCGTCGAGGACCTGCGCCGCCTCCCCGTACAGCCGCCAGCCCCGCCCCTCCCCCGCCTGCCGCGCCTGGATGCCACCGGCCCTGCCGCCCCCGGCCCACGCGCCGTCCGGGGGCCCGGTGAGGCCGAACGCCGCGGGAAGCGAGGCGCAGGGCAGCGCGAGGGCCCCTGTCAGCTCGCCGGAGGCGATACGGGGCAGGAGCTCCGCCCGCTGCACGCGCGTGCCCAGAGCGGCGACCAGAGGGGCCACGAGGCCCGCCGTGGCGAGGAGCGGGGACGGCAGCAGCACCCGGCCCGTCTCCTCGCAGGCCAGTGCGAGCTCCGTGGGGCCGCAGCCCACGCCTCCGTAGTGCCGCTCGACGGCCAGCCCGGGCAGCCCCAGCTGCTCGGCCAGCTGCCGCCACAGCGGCTCGTCGTAGCCGGCGCGGGTACGGACAGCGGCGCGCAGCTCCTCCGATCCGCAGCGCTTGAGCAGCAGCTCGCGCAGGGTGCGCCGGATCTCGCCCTGCTCCTCGGTGAATGCGGCGTCCATGGGCAACACCCTCCCGGGATCTGACGGGCCGTCATACTAGGTGGGCGAACACGACTTTCCCAGACCTCATCTGATGTAGCGTCAGTTCATGACTGCCGTCCGCACTGCCGCGCACGCTGCCGCTCGCGCCGCCGTCCGAGGCACACGCAGGGTCGTCGTCGTCGGCGTCGCACTCTCGGACTGCGGGCGGGTCGACTCCGCCACGCCCTACGACCTGCACGCGCAGGCGGCCCGGCGCGCCCTCGCCGACTCCGGGCTCGCCAGGGCCTCCGTCGACGGCCTCGCCTCCGCCGGGCTGGGCACCCTGGCCCCCATGGAGATCGCCGACCACCTGGGGCTGCGTCCCATGTGGGCCGACTCGACCTCGGTCGGCGGCGCCACCTGGGAGGTCATGGCGGCCCACGCCGCCGACGCCATCGCCGCGGGCCACGCGAACGTCGTCCTCCTGGTCTACGGCTCCACCGCCCGCGCCGACCTCAAGGCCGGCCGCCGCACCGCCGCCCTCTCCTTGGGCGCGCGCGGCCCGCTGCAGTTCGAGGCGCCGTACGGGCACACGCTCATCGCCAAGTACGCCATGGCCGCACGCCGCCACATGCACGAGTACGGCACCACGCTTGAACAGTTTGCCGACATCGCCGTTCAAACCCGCGCCAACGCCTTTCACAACCCGCACGCCATGTACCGCGACCCGATCACCGTCGACGACGTCCTGGACGGCCCGCTGATCGCCGATCCGTTCACCAAGCTCCAGTGCTGCATCCGGTCCGACGGCGGGTGCGCCGTGCTCCTCGCGGGCGAGGACTACGCCGCGGACGCCGCCCGCCCGCCGGTGTGGGTGCTGGGTGCCGGTACGGCCGTGTCCCACACGGCGATGTCGGAGTGGGAGGACTTCACCGTCTCCCCCGCCGCACGCTCCGGGCGCCTGGCCTTCGAGCGCGCGGGGGTCACCCCCGCGGAGGTGGACGTGGCCGAGCTGTACGACGCGTTCACCTATATGACGCTGGTGACTCTGGAGGACCTCGGCTTCTGCGCCAAGGGCGAGGGCGGCGCTTTCGTGGAGCACGGCAGGCTGACCATCGGCGGCGGGCTTCCGGTCAACACCGACGGCGGCGGCCTCTCCGCCTGCCACCCCGGAATGCGGGGCCTGTTCCTTCTGGTCGAGGCCGTACGACAGCTGCGGGGCGAGGCCGAGGCGGGCCGCCAGGTCCACAGACGGGACGGGGAGCTCCCGAGGATCGCCGTGGCCTCGGGCACGGGCGGCTGGTTCTGCTCCGCGGGGACGCTGGTCCTTGCGCGGGACTGAGAGCGGCTGAGAGCGGCTGAGCGCGCCCGGCGCGCGGGCCCCTCACCCCACCGGGTTGGATGGCCCCATGAGCGACGCAGACGCATCCCGCGACACCCGTCAGCAGGACTTCCGCACCCTCCTGCGCTCCCTCCCCGTATGGGACACGGAGCTGCCGCACTTCGACCCCGCCACCGCCCCCGCCGATCCGCTGCCCCTCTTCCAGCAGTGGCTGACCGAGGCGGCCGCCGCCGGCTCCCCGGAGCCGCACACGATGACGCTCGCCACCGCCGACGCGGCCGGCCGCCCCTCCGTGCGGACCCTGATGCTCCACGACGCCGACGCAAGCGGCTGGCACTTCGCCACCCACCGCACGAGCCGCAAGGGCCGCGAGCTGGCCGCACGGCCGGAGGCGGCGCTGGGCTTCTACTGGCCCTCGGTGGGCCGCCAGGTCCGCGTCCAGGGCACGGTGACGGCCGCGGGCGCCGAGGAGAGCCGGGCGGACCTGGCCAAGCGCTCCACGGGCGCCCTGGCGGCAGCGCTCGTGGGCAGGCAGAGCGAGGTGCTCTCCTCATACGAGGAGCTGGAGCGGGCCTCGGACGCGGCCTGGGAACGAGCCCTCCGCGAGCCGGACGCTCCGGTCGCCGGCTGGACGCTCTACGTCCTGGAGGCGCAGGAGGTCGAGTTCTTCCAGGGCGACGCCCGGCGCCGCCACGTGCGCCTGAACTACCGCCGCAGCCCCTCCGCGGAAGGCGGCTGGTCGACCGAGCTGCTCTGGCCCTGAGCGGATGCCTGCGCGGGTGTGAAGACCGGCACGGAGAGGGGCGGCCGCCCTGCCGGCAGCGCCCCTTCCAGCCTCCGAAAGGTGACGGTGAGCGGCATACCGATGCGCAGTTCGCCCTCCTCGCAGCCGACTATTTCGGTCATCATCCGCGGACCTTCGGCGAGGTCCACCACAGCCGCCGTGTAGGGCAGCCGCCCGCCGAAGGGCGGCAGGTCGTTCACGTGGACCACTGACCAGGTGTAGAGCTCGGCCCGGCCGCTCGCCGCCTCCCAGACGACGTCCTCGCTCCAGCAGCGCGGGCAGAACTCCCGGGGATAGTGGTGCGCCTGCCCGCAGCCGGCCGCGCGGCACCGCCGTATGAGCAGCAGGCCCCGGTCCGCCGCCTCCCAGTAGGGAAGAGTGAAGACGTCGGCTTCCGGAACGTCGGATCGCGGGACGGCCGGCACAGGCGGCCGATTCGCGTGCAACGCCTCAACCTCCTTGCATTTCCGGGCCCCTTTCCGGGAATCAGCCCTGCCCCGGCCCTCCGTTTGTTTGCCCGTAGCGCCATTCCTGACAGAACGTCAGGTCTGTAGCCTGACTATACGTCAGCTTGTCGGCCATTTAGCAGGAGTGGACGAGACACGATGCTTGGATCGACTCACGGCACCCTCACCACCACCTCCCGACCGGCCCGCGTGGTGGCCTGCGGCGAGCGTCCGGGCCCCGCCGTCCACGGCCAGGCCGACGGCGCCGAGGACGTCGACGTCAGCGGCAGGCCGCTGCGCTCGGACATCCCCGACCTGGACCGGCTCTTCCGCCCCGAGACCGTCGCGGTCGTCGGCGCCTCGGACGCCGAGGGCCGCCCCAACACCGGGATCACCAGGCAGCTCCTCGCCTGGTCCGAACGCGTCGGCGCACGCCTGCACCCCGTGCACCCCACCCGCACCTCCGTCTTCGGCATCCCCTGCCACCCCTCCGTCCGCGACCTGCCCGAACGCGTCGACCTCGCCGTCCTCCTCGTCGGCGACCCGCTCCCCGTGCTGGAGGAGCTCGACGGCGCCAAGGCCGCCTTCGCCGTGGCCTTCGCCGGCGGATTCGCCGAGACCGGACCGGCGGGCGCCGCCGCCCAGGCCGCCCTCGCCGACGCCGCCCGGCGCTCCGGCGTCCGCCTCCTCGGCCCGAACACCAACCTCAACGCCTTCGAGCACTTCCGCGATGACCTCGACGGCCCCGCCATCGCGCTGATCACCCAGTCAGGCCACCAGGGCCGCCCGGTCTTCGCCCTCCAGGAACTCGGCATCCGGCTCTCCCACTGGGCACCGACCGGCAACGAAGCCGACCTGGAGTGCGCGGACTTCATCTCCTACTTCGCCACCCGGCCCGAGGTCGGAGCGATCGCCGCGTATGTGGAAGGGCTCAAGGACGGCCGCTCGTTCCTGCTCGCCGCGGACCGGGCCGCCCGGCACAAGGTGCCCGTCGTCGCCGTCAAGGTCGGCCGCACCGAGGCCGGCGCCCGCACCGCCGCCTCCCACACCGGCAAGCTGACCGGCGCGGACGACGTGGTGGACGCCGCCATGCGGCAGTTCGGCGTGATCCGCGTCGACAGCCTGGACGAGTTGCAGGACACCGCGGCCCTGCTCGCCCGCGCCCGGCCGCCCAAGGCCCCGGGTGTCGCCGTCTATTCGATCTCGGGCGGCACCGGCGCCCACTTCGCCGACCTGGCCACGGCCGCCGGCCTCGCACTCCCGGCCCTCTCCGCCGCGAAGCAGGACGAGCTCCACCAGTGGATACCGGAGTACCTGAGCGTCGCCAACCCCGTCGACTGCGGCGGCCACCCCGTCGGCGACGAGCGCGGGCGCAAGATCATCGACGCGCTGCTGGACGACCCCTCCGTGGGCGTCCTCATCTGCCCCGTGCCCGGCCCCTTCCCTCCCCTGAGCGACCGGCTCGTCCGCGACCTCGTCGCCGCGGCGGAGCGGACGGACAAGCTGGTCTGCGTCGTCTGGGGCTCCCCGGTCGGCACCGAGGACGCCTATCGCACCACCCTGCTCGGCTCCTCGCGCGTGGCCACCTTCCGCACCTTCTCCAACTGCATCACCGCCGTACGCGCCTACCTCGCCCACCACCGCTTCACCGACGCGTACCGCTCCCCCTTCGACACCGCGCCCCGCACCCCGTCCCCCTCGGCCCGCAAGGCGCAGGAGCTCATGCGCCCGGGCGAACAGCTCAGCGAGCACGCGGCCAAGCAACTGCTGCGCGCGTACGGCATACGCGTGCCGCGCGAGCAGCTGGTGACCAGCGCGGCCGCCGCCGTGCGGGCCGCCGGGCTCGTGGGCTATCCCGTGGTGATGAAGGCGTCGGGCCCGCAGCTCGCCCACAAGACCGAACTGGGCCTGGTCAAGATCGGACTGACCTCGGCCAGCCAGGTCCGCGACGCCTACCGCGAGCTCACCGACATCGCCCGCTACGAGGGGCTGCCGCTGGACGGCATCCTCGTCTGCCAGCTCGTGGGGCGGGGGGTGGAGATGGTCGTCGGCATCTCCCCCGACAGCCTGTTCGGCCCGACGGTGACCGTCGGCCTGGGCGGGGCGCTGGTGGAGGTCCTGCACGACACCGCCGTCGCCGTGCCGCCTTTCGGGGAGCACCACGCACGCGCGATGCTCGGAGAACTGCGCGGGCGCGCCCTGCTCGACGGCGTCCGGGGGGCGCCCCCGGCCGACGTGGACGCGCTCGTGGAGACCGTCCTGCGCGTCCAGCGCATGTCCCTGGAGCTGGGCGGGGCACTTGCCGAGCTCGACATCAACCCTCTGGTGGTGCTCGAGCGAGGCCAGGGCGCCGTGGCCCTGGACGCGCTCGCCTTCTGCCACTGAACAGCGCGCGGCAGCGCGTAGAAGCAGGAGAACCCCCATGTCCCTCTCCCCCCGTGACAAACCGCGGGACAACCCGCTCGACCACAGCGGCCCCGATGACTCAGTGATACTCCACACCACTGACAACGGGGTCTCGTGGATCACGCTCAACCGGCCCGAAGTCATGAACGCCATCGCCCCTGAGCAGCGCGAATGCCTGATTTCCGAGTTACTTCGGGCCTCCGCCGACCCGGGTGTCAGAGCCGTCGTCATCACTGCCACGGGCGCCGCGTTCTGTGCCGGGGCCGACCTGCGCGCCACCCCTTCGAGCGCAATGGACCCGGCCGTCCCGGGCGTATCAGCAGCCTCAGTCGCCTCGGGCCGGCTGCCCGGCGACGTGGCCCGTACGATCCGCCGGGGCGCGCAGCGGCTGATCGCCGCCGTGCTGGACTGCGAGAAACCCGTGATCGCCGCCGTGAACGGCACCGCCGCCGGCCTGGGCGCCCACCTCGCGCTGGCCTGCGACCTCGTCCTGGCCGCCGAATCCGCCACGTTCGTCGAGGTGTTCGTCCGCCGCGGCCTGGTCGCCGACGGCGGCGGCGCGTACCTCCTGCCGCGGCTGGTGGGACCGCAGCGGGCGAAGGAGCTGATGTTCTTCGGGGACGCCCTCACCGCCGCCGAGGCGGAGCGGATGGGACTGGTCAACCGCGTCGTGGCCGGGGCGGGGCTGGCCGCAACGGCCAGGTCGTGGGCCGAGCGCCTGGCCACCGGCCCGACGCGGGCGCTCGCCCTCACCAAGCAGCTGGTCAACTCCTCGCTGGACAGCGACCGTACGGCGGCGTTCGCGGCGGAGGCCGCTGCCCAGGAGATCAACATGACGACGGAGGACGCGCAGGAGGGCGTCAACAGCTTCCTCGAACACCGCAGTCCCGTCTACCGCGGACGCTAGAACACCGAAGACCGTAGCGGCATAGCGGCGTAGCGCGAGACTCTTCAAAGCTGACGCTCCATCAACTTCAATGGATCCATGATGGGACACGCAGGCATGGCCGCCCTCGCCGTCCGCTATCTGCGGCCCGCCCACCCGCCGGCTCCCGATGCGCGGCCGCCCGATCCGATGCCCCGGCCGGCACTGCGGGCCGTCCGCGCGGACGAACAGCCTCCGCCCGCGCCGCGGGAACTGCGCCGCGTCCTCGGCCGGTTCGCCAGCGGCGTCACCGTGATCACTGCGCCCGGAGCCGGCGGCGAGCCTCCCGCCGGCTTCGCGTGCCAGTCCTTCGCCTCGCTCTCCCTCGACCCGCCGCTCGTGGTCTTCATGGTGGGCCGCACGTCCACGACATGGCCGCGCATCGCACGCGCCGGTGTCTTCTGCGTCAACATCCTGGGCGCCGGACAGGGCGCCCTCTGCCGCGCCTTCGCGGTGAGCGGCGCGCAGGCCGCCGACAAGTTCGCGGGCGTGCGGCACAGCCCTGCGCCCGTGACGGGCTCGCCCTTGCTCGCGGGCGTGCCCGCATGGGTCGACTGCGAGATCCACGCCGTACACACCGGCGGCGACCATCTCATCGTGGTGGGGCACGTCGAGGCCCTGGGCGCGGAGGAGAGTGACGGAAATGACGAGGGCACGGGCGCGGACGGCCCGCTGATCTTTCACAGGAGCACGTTCGGAAGGTTCACCGCCTTCGACGCATGACGCCCACCCCTGCCCGCTCCTCGCTTCACCGCTACTTCTTGTGCTTGACGATCTTCGTCAGTACGTAGCGCTTGCCTGAGCCCGGCTTGCCGATCTCGTGGTACAGCCGCGGCTCCTTGACGGTGCCGCTGACGCTCCAGTTGCGCTTGAGCTCGCACGAGCCGATGCGCAGGGACATGCCCTCGACCTTCCCGCCGTCCTTGACGGGCTTCCACGTGCCCGCGCCGTCGCAGTCCTTCGGCCGGTCCTTGCCCGTGCCGTCCCACACGTAGTTGTCGAGCCCGTCGGCCACCGCCGCACCGTCCTCGGCCAGCCTCACCGTCCCCCCGCGGCCGTCGGTCCAGGTGCCCGCCAGTTGCTCCGTTTCGAACCGGGGCGGCTGGTAGACGCTGACCAGGCCGGTGCCGTAGACCGCGGCGCCCACCGCGCCGACGGCGAGCCAGGCGAGCGCCCCGTCGCGCGACACCCTCCGGGCCATGCGCGTGGCCCGCCCCTCGCGGACGCGCCGGCCGGCGACTCCGGCGATCAGGGTGGCGGGCAGCAGGGCGGCCGTGAGGGAGGCCCACCACAGGAGGTACTTCACGGGCGACGCCGGAGAGAGGCTGCCGAGCGCAGACACCCCGCCGAACACGGCCACCGCGGCGGCCGACACGACAGGCACCGCTGCCGCGTTCCACAGCGGGCCGTCGCGGCGCCCCGGGCGCCGGGTGACGCGCCGGGCGAGCGCCAGGGCCGGCATGACGACTGCAGCCGTGACGAAGCCGCTGACGAGGACACCGAGCAGCGCGAGGACGAACACGACGGCGGCGATCATCATGAGGCCGTGGGGCAGGCCTTCGTGCTCGCGCGAGAGCATCACGAGAACGCCGAGGGTCCCCGCGACCGCGGCCTCCGCGCACAGCGCTGCCATCGACGCGCAGAACGCCGCCCCGAAGCCGTCCGGGTGCATCACCCGCCCCTGCGCCCGGTGTGCCTCCTCGGAGCCGGAACCGGACCCCGCCGCCGCCCCGGTCCGGGACACGGCGTCGGCCCCGTCCCCGGACTCCGCCTTCCCGTCGGCCGGCACCGCTTCCGGTATCGCGCCCGGCTCAGCCTGCTGTGTCATCGCTGCCCCTCTCTTCAAGAAGGATTCCCCCAGCGGCTGAGAGGTTGCTTTCGCCGACCGAATGATCCACCTTGCCCCGACTTGCCCCGATGCAGATGAGCCGGACCCGGGCGCCGGAAGCATCCGGGCGCGGCACGAACAAACAACACATCCGGGCGCAGGCCCGCGCAAGACCGCCGGTGCCGATCGCAGCCGGGATCACACCTCCGCAGCGTCCGGCAGCCCGGCCGCGGCCCGCGGGCGCCTGCGGATGACCAGAGCCATGAGCGCCGCCACGGCGCACAGCGCGCCCGAGGCGTACCAGACGACGTCGTACGAACCGAAGGCGTCACGGGCCACCCCGCCGAGGAAGGCCACCACGGCAGCACCGACCTGGTGGGAGGCGAGCACCCAGCCGAAGACGATCGCGCTGTCCTCGCCGTAGTGCTCGCGGCACAGGGCGATGGTGGGCGGCACGGTGGCGACCCAGTCGAGCCCGTAGAAGACGATGAAGAACACCATCGGAGGGTGCACGGAGGGCGCCAGCAGCATCGGCAGGAACATCAGGGAGATGCCGCGCAGCCCGTAGTAGACGGCAAGCAGCCTGCGCGCCTCGAAGCGGTCGGTGAACCAGCCGGAGGCGATGGTCCCGACGACGTCGAAGACACCGACCACGGCCAGCAGGCCCGCGGCCGCCGTCATCGGCATGCCGTGGTCGTGTGCTGCCGGCACGAAATGGGTCTTCACCAGGCCGTTCGTGGTCGCGCCGCAGATCGCGAAGGTGCCCGCGAGGAGCCAGAAGGGGCCGGTGCGGACGGCGTCGCGCAGCGCCCTGACCGCACGTCGTGCGGCGCCGGGCGCGGGGGCCGGCTTCGGTACGGGGATGTCGCTGCCGTAGGGGGCGAGGCCCACGTCCGCGGGGTGGTCACGCAGGAGCAGCCACACGAACGGGACGACGACGAGGGCGGCGACGGACACGGTCACGGCCGCGGGCCGCCAGTCGTGGTGTTCGACGATCCAGGAGAGCAGGGGGAGGAAGACCAGCTGCCCGGAGGCTCCGGCCGCCGTGAGGATGCCGGTGACGAGGCCGCGCCGTGCGCTGAACCAGCGGTTGGTGACGGTCGCCGCGAAGGCCAGGGCCATCGAGCCGCTGCCGAGTCCTACGAGCACGCCCCAGCACAGCACGAGCTGCCAGGCGGCCGTCATGAAGACCGTCAGCCCGGCGCCGGCCGCGATCACGGTCAGGGCGCAGGCGACGACCTTGCGGATGCCGAAGCGGTCCATCAGGGCGGCGGCGAACGGCGCCGTGAGCCCGTACAGGGCGAGGTTGACGGAGGCGGCGAACCCGATCGTGCCGCGCGACCAGCCGAACTCCCCGTGGAGCGGCTCGATCAGCAGGCCGGGCAGCGAGGCGAACCCCGCCGCGCCGATGATCGTCACGAAGGTGACGGCGGCCACCGACCACGCGCGGTGGATGCGGTGCCGCGCGGGGCTCGTGACGGCGGGGCCGGGGCCTGCCGAGGCGCTCTCCGGGTGGGTGGGACGTCCGGTTGTCTGGGTCACGCCCTCAGCATCGGGAGCGGCTTCCCACCGGACGAGTGGCCGAAGGGACAGCATCCGCAAGGATCGGGCCACGCGGGTTGTCTGTCGACAAGTACACCGGCCGCGGCGGGCCCACGGCCCGGGCGGGCTTGTCAGTGGCAGGCCGTAAGGTGACGAACACGGCTCTTGCACGCGCCGGAGAGACGGGGGGAACGTCATGAGCGGGCGGACGGAACGCTTGGGGGGCGAACAGGACATGACGCAGCAGACCACGCGGGCCGGCAGGATCACCCGCTCCGAGCAGCATCCCGATGCCCCGCCGCACCGGGTCGCCGTCCTCGCCCTGGCCGGAGTGATCCCCTTCGAGCTCTCCATCCCGTACCGGATCTTCGGCAAGGCCACGACCTCTGCCGGAGCGCCGCTGTACGAGGTGGTCACCTGCGCGCTGGCCGCCGGCCCCGTCCCCACCGACGCGGACTTCTCCATCAACGTCGACCTGGGCCCGGAGGCCCTGGCCGAGGCCGACACGGTCGTCGTCCCCGCCTCGTACGAGTTCGGGCCGCCGTACGACGAGGGGCGGCTCGGCGACGAACTGGCCGGTGCCCTGGCCCGCATACGCCCCGGCACGCGCATGGTGTCGATCTGCACCGGCTCGTACATCCTCGCGGCCGCAGGGCTTCTCGACGGGCGGCCCGCCACCACGCACTGGTCCAGCACGGAACGCTTCCAGCGGATGTTCCCCTCCGTGCGCGTGGACGCCGACGTGCTCTTCGTGGACGACGGCGACGTGCTGACCTCGGCCGGGGTGGCCTCCGGCATCGACCTCTGCCTGCACATCGTGCGGCGCGACCACGGCACCGCCGTCGCGAACGAGGTGGCCCGGCGCAGCGTCGTCCCGCCGCACCGCGACGGCGGCCAGGCGCAGTACATCCAGCGGCCGGTGCCCGAGCCCCAGCTCGCGACGACCACGGGGGCGCGCGCCTGGGCCCTGGGGCGGCTGGAGCAGCCGATCCAGCTGCGCGACATGGCCGAGCAGGAAGCCATGAGCGTCCGGACGTTCACGCGCCGCTTTCGCGAGGAGGTCGGCATCAGTCCGGGCCAGTGGCTTACCCAGCAGCGCGTCGAGCGCGCGCGGCACTTGCTGGAGGACAGCGACCTGTCCGTGGACCAGGTGGCGCGGAGCGCCGGGTTCGGCACGGCCGCCTCGATGCGGCAGCACCTGCAGGCGGCGCTCGGCGTGTCCCCGACGGCTTACCGCCGTACGTTCCGTGCGGTGACGGTCGCCTCCCGCCGCTGACCGGGCTGTGACCTCAGCGGCGGCCTGGGCGGCGGCCGGTCAGCGGAAGGTGAGGACGGCGCGGGAGACGCGTCCGTGGAGGGTGTCGTCCGCGGCGCGCGCGAAGTCCTCGACGGGGTAGGTCCTGGTGACGAGTTCGTCCAAGAGGAGGCGTCCTTCCCGGTAGAGCCCTGCGTAGCGGGGGATGTCGCTCTGGGGGCTCGAGGAGCCGTAGCGGCAGCCCAGGATCGCTTTGTCGAGGAAGAGGGAGTCCACGCGGAAGGACGCCTCGGCCCCGGCGGGCGGTACGCCGAGCAGCACCGCCTGCCCGTGCCTGCCGAGGAGGTCGACCGCCTGCCGGACGAGCCCGGTGTCGCCGACGCATTCGAAGGCGTGGTCGGCGCCGTCCGGGAGGATCTCCCGCACGGCGGCGGGACTGCCGGGGGGCGCGGAGGCGTCGACGAAGTGGGTCGCGCCGAACTGCCGGGCTGCGGCTTCCTTGCGCGGATCGGAGTCGACGGCCACGGCGACGGACGCCCCGGCGATGCGGGCGCCCTGCAGGACGTTGAGCCCGATGCCGCCGGCGCCGATGACGACGACCGATTCGCCGGGGCGGACACGGGCACGGTTGAGTACGGCGCCGACCCCGGTCAGGACGCTGCAGCCGATCAGCGCCGCCGAGGTCAGCGGCATGCTCTCAGGAATCCTCACCGCCTGGACGGCTTTGACGACGGTGCGTTCGGCGAAGACGGAGCTGGCGGCGAAGTGGAAAAGCCGCTCACCCTTCCGGGTGAAGGGCCGGGTGGGCTTGCCGATCGACTCGCGGCACATCGTCGGGCGGCCCCGGCCGCACTCGCCGCAGACACCGCAGGCGGCGAGCGTCGACAGCGCCACGTGATCGCCGGGCGCGACGTGCTCGACGCCGGGGCCGGTCGCCCGGACCACGCCCGCGCCCTCGTGCCCGAGGACCACGGGGACGGGGTACGGGATGGTGCCGTCGACGACCGAGAGGTCGCTGTGGCAGAGCCCGGCGGCCGCGACGGAGACCAGGACCTCGCCGGGTCCGGGCTCCCGGACCTCCAGATCGTCGGCGACCAGGGGCTGTTTTCCGTCGAAGATGACGCCTCGCACGGCTGGGGTCCTCTCGGAGTCGGAGGGAACGGGGCGGGCCGGGTGCTGCGGACGGGGTTCCTGGGGGCTCAGGCGGATGGGGTCGCGAGGCGCTCAGGAGGCCCAGACGACCGACTGGAGTTCGCTGTAGGCGTGCAGTCCGAAAGAACCGCCGTCCCGGCCGACGCCGCTCTCCTTGAAGCCGCCGAAGGGCGTCTCGGGGTGCCGCTGCATGGTGTTGATGCCGACGTTGCCGCTGCGGAGCCGTGCGGCAACGGCCCAGGCCCGGGCCGTATCGGCGCTGAACACGTAGTCGTGGAGGCCGTAGGACGTGCTGTTGGCGATGCGCACGGCGTCCTCGTCGTCCTCGAAGGGAAGGGCGACGACGACGGGTCCGAACAACTCGTCGCGGGCGACGGCGCTTTGCGGGTCGACACCGGTGATCAAGGTGGGGGCGACGTAGAAGCCGGGTTTGATGTCCGGGCGGGTGCCGCCGGCGACGATGCGGGCGCCTTCCGCCCGTGCCCGCGCGATGTACGCCTCCACCCGGTCGCGCTGGGCGGCGGAGATCAGCGGGCCCACCACCGTCGAGTTATCCACAGGGTCCCCGACGATCAGCGTCCGCGCGTAACGTTGGAGACCGGCGACGACCTCCTCGTACAGCGCGCGCTGCACGAGCACCCGGGTCGGTGCCGTGCAGATCTGTCCGCTGTGGAATGACCAGACCGAACCGACCGCCCCTATCGCCGACTTGAGCACGCTCTGGTCGGCATCCCCCAGTACGATGGCCGCGCCCTTGCCGCCGAGCTCGAGAAGGGTGCGCTTCATCGACCTCCCCGCGGCTTCGGCGATCTGTTTTCCGACGGTGGTGGATCCGGTGAAGCTGATCATGTCGATGCCGGGATGGGCCACCAGCGCCCGCCCCGCGCCCGGACCCGAGCCCGTGACGATGTTGAAGACGCCGTCCGGGAGGCCGGCCTCCCGGAGGATCGGGCCCAGCGACAGACAGCACAGGGGATCCTGCGGCGCCGGTTTGGCGACGACGGCGTTTCCCATGGCCAGGGCGGGCGCGAGCTTGCCTACGAGGTTGACGAGCGGGAAGTTGTAGGAGGTGATGCAGGCGACGACGCCCACGGGGCGTCGGACCGCGGCGGCGCCCATCAGGCCGCCGGGTGCGAGCGGACTGCCCTGGACGGGGTGTGGTGCGAGCGGGAGGACCGCCGGCTCGATCGCTCCCCGGGCGTAGCGGCGGAAGCGGTCCACCGCCACGGGCAGTTGCAGGGCCGAGGTGACGCGCGCCGTCGCGCCCGTCTCGGCCTGGAGCAGGGGCAGGAGCTCCGCTGCGCGCTCACTGATCAGTTCCGCTGTCCGGTCCAGTACGGCCGCGCGCTCGCGCGGGTCCGTACGGGACCAGCCGTCCTGCGCGGCCTGAGCGGCGGTCACGGCGGCGGCGACCTCGGCGGGGGTCGCCTCCGGCGCCGCCCCGACGACCTGTTCGGTCGCCGGATTGACAACTGGATAGTGACCCTTTTCCGGCGTACGCCATGCCCCGCCGATCCAGTTCCCGTACGCCTTCGCGCCGTACGCCGTCACGTCGTCCGCGGCCATGGCACCCGCGGTCGCGTCGCCCCTGGTCATGTCGTCCGCCGTCATGGACGAGGCTCCTTCGGCAGGCCGAGCACGCGCTCGGCGATGATGGTGCGCTGCATCTCGGCCGAACCGCCGTAGATCGTGTCGGCCCGGGAGAAGAGGAACAGGCGCTGCAGGGCGTCGAGTTCGTAAGGGTGCTCCTCGCTCCAGTCGTGCGGCCCGACGGCGGCGGGCGGGCCCTGCGCCTGCACGGCCAGTTCGCCGAGGCGCTGGTGCCAGCCGCCCCAGAGCAGTTTGGCGACGCTGGGGGCGCCGGGGAGATCCGTGCCGCTCAGGGCTCGCAGGGCGGTCCAGCGCATGGTCCGCAGCTCTGCCCACTGCCGTACGAGCCGGTCGCGCACCGCCGGCTCCGCTGCGGCTCCGGTCTCCCGGGCGAGGCGGACGATGCGGGCGAGCTCTTCGGCGAAGCCGATCTGCTGCGCGAGGGTGGCCGGCCCCCGCTCCCGGCCGAGGAGGTCCATGGCGACCCGCCAGCCGTGGCCTTCACCGCCGAGCACGTGGTCGGTGCGGGCCTCGGCTCCGTCGAAGAAGACCTCGTTGAAGTCGGCGCCGCCGGTGAGCTGCCGGATCGGGCGGACCTCGATCCGGCCGGGCTGGTCCATCGGCACGAGCAGGAGGGAGAGCCCGTGGTGCCGGCGGGAGCCCTCGGTGGTGCGGGCGAGCAGGAAGCACCAGTCGGCCTCGTGGGCGAAGGAGGTCCACAGCTTCTGGCCGGTGATGCGGTAGGTGCGGCTACCGGAGTCCCTGACGGCAGCGGTGCGTACGGCGGCGAGGTCGGACCCCGCGCCGGGTTCGCTGTAGCCCTGGCACCAGATCTCCTCGCCGCGGGCGATGGCGGGGAGGAAGCGGGAGCGCTGGGCGGGGTCTCCGTGGGCGATGAGGGTGGGGGCGAGAAGGTGCTCGCCCATGTGACCGAGGCGGGCGGGGGCTCGGGCGCGGGAGTACTCCTCGGCCCAGACGACCTGCCCGGTCAGGGGTGCGGTGCGGTTGCCGTAGGTGCCGGGCGCGCAGTCCCAGCCGAGGCCGATCCAGCCGGCGGCGCCCAGTTCCCGCTCCCAGGCGCGGCCTGCGGCGGGTGGCGGCTCCACGGCGAGGTGGCCGGTGAGCCATGCCCGTGCTTCCTGCCGGAGGGCTTCGTCGTCCGGCCCGAAGGAGAAGTCCATGAGTGGCTCCCCGTCATGCGTTGGGGCGGGTTTTGGCGGCGGCCGCCTCGGCCATCGCCTCCAGGTGGGCGAGCATCGGCATGGGATCGGTGCCGACGGTACGGGGCAGCAGGTCGGCGATCCTGTCCGGTGTCCAGGGGCCTTCGGCGCAGACGGCGCGCAGTTCGCGGGGCTGGGCCCATACGGCGATCCTGGGGCCGGCCACGGTGTAGACCTGCCCGGTGATGCCTTCGTCGCGGGCCTGTTCGCCGAGCAGGTAGACGACGAGTGCCGCGACGTCCTCGGGAGCGCCGATCTCCTTGAGTTCCATGGGCACGTTGGCGGACATGCGGGTGCGGGCCACGGGGGCGACGCAGTTGGCGGTGATGCCGTACTTGTGCAGGCCCAGGGCGGCACTGCGGACGAGGGAGATGATGCCGCCCTTGGCGGCGGAGTAGTTGGCCTGGGCGACGCTGCCCTGGTGGTTGCCGCTGGTGAAGCCGATGAGGGTGCCGTGCCCCTGGCGGCGCATGACGGCGGAGGCAGCGCGGAAGACGGTGAAGGTGCCTTTGAGGTGCGTGGCGATGACGGGGTCCCACTCCTCTTCCGTCATGTTGAAGAGCATCCGCTCGCGCAGGATGCCCGCGGCGCACACGGCGCCGTCGATGCGCCCGTAGCGGGCTAGGGCCGTGTCGACGATCCGCTGCCCGCCGGCCATGGCCGACACGTCGTCCGCGACGGCGGCGGCCTCGCCGCCCGCCGCCTCGATCTCCTTGACGACGCCGGTGGCCACCTCGCTCGTGGGCTCGCCGCCGTCGATGGTGACGCCGTAGTCGTTGACCACGACCTTTGCGCCCTCGGCCGCACAGGCGAGGGCGACCGCGCGACCGATGCCGCGGCCCGCCCCCGTCACGGCGATCACCTTTCCCGCCAAGAAGCTCCCCACGGCGCACGCCCCTTCCCGCTCTATCTGACGGACCGTTAGATTTTTGGGCAGGGCAGACGAAGGCACAAGCCCCGCACAGGGACCGATCCGGGGAGGACATCCATGCCACTGCCACCGGAGTTCCACGAGATCGCCAAGCGGGTCAACAACTGGGGCCGTTGGGGCGAGAGTGATGAGATCGGCACCCTGAACCTCATCACGGACGCCGTTGTGCGCGAAGCGGTAGCAACCGTGCGCACCGGCCGGAGGGTGGCTCTGGCCGTGCCCCTGCGGCAGCGCGGGATCCAGACGGGCCTGATCCCCGGCAGGGTCAACCCCCTGCACACCATGACCTCGGTCAACCGGGAGGAGTTCGCTCCGGGATCCGTGGCCACGAGCGACGACACCGTGACCATGGGCCTCCAGGCGGGGACGCACTGGGATGCGCTGCCACACGTCTCCCACGGCGGCAGGATCTACAACGGCCGGCCGGCGGACTCGATCACCGCCCATGCGCGCGCCGTCTTCAGCGGCGTCGAGAAGGCGCGGCACGTCGTCTCGCGCGGGGTGCTGCTCGACGTGGCCCGCGCCCGGGGCGTGGACCGCCTGGCCCCCGGGCGTGCCGTCACCCCGGAGGACCTGGAGGCGGCGGAGGACATGGGGGCGGTCTCCGTGGGACCGGGGGACGTCGTGGTGGTCCGCACCGGGCACATGCAGCGCTATCTTGCGGGCGACCGGCGTGCGTACGGCAGTGCGTCACCCGGGCTGTCGGTCCGGACACCCGAGTGGTTCCATGCGCGCGACGTCGCGGCCGTCGCCAATGACACGCTCTGCTTCGAGGTCTTCCCGCCGGAGATCGACGGGCTCTGGCTGCCGGTGCACGCGCTCCACCTGGTCGAGATGGGGATGATGCAGGGCCAGAACTGGAATCTGGAGGACCTCTCCGCGGCCTGTGCGGAGGAGGGGCGCTACGCCTTCCTGCTGGCGGCGACACCCGAGCCCTTCGAGGGGGCGGTGGGCGCGCCCGTGGCGCCGGTCGCCGTGCTGTGAGCGAGCCCGGAGACGTGGGCGGGCGGCGACGTGCAGATGCGCACCCCGAGCACGGCACCGCGCGTCGCCGCCGGCTCCGGCGCTGGAGCCCTGTTCTTGCGCCGGATCGCGACCCGTACTCGCCGAGCAGCCCGGTGAAGGCGGGCCTCTCGACGTCCCCTCGCAACGAATCGCTGCGTCCAAGGGTGATCACGTGGACACTTCACGTCAACACCTGGTCTGGACTTTGTCGATTAAGCCCGATTTATGACGGCGCGCGGCGCATCGAAAGCGCCGGTCCACGAGGAGCCGCCGCGGTCGACCTCGCACCAGATGCGCTTGCCGCTGCCCTCGGCCTGCCAGCCCCAGCGGTCCGCGAGACCGTCGACCAGCTCCAGGCCGCGACCGCCGGTGTCCTCGCCTCCCGCGCATCTGCGGCGGGGCGGGCGGGCGCTGATGTCGGCGACCTCGACGCGAACGGTGCCCCCGCTCACGCCGGACATCCCGGCGCCGGCACCCGGGAAGAGCATGCGCAGGACGGCCGGGCAGCCGGTGTGGACGACGGCGTTGGTGACGAGCTCGGAGATCAGCAGGATCAGCGTCTCGGCCAGCGGCTCATCGACGCCTATCCCCGAGCCGGCCAGTCGCGACCTCGCCCACTTGCGGGCCCGCCCCACTTCCGCGGGGTCGGCCCGGACCTCCATCTGCATCTGAAGCACCTGCACCGCTCACACCATCCGTACCGGCGGACACAACGCCTCGCGTCTCCGAGGGACCACGGAACGTGATCGCCTTCCAAGACAGCATGGTTGACGCACAGTCACCCCAACAAGCGCTTCGGGCATATTCCGGCGCAAAGGAGTAGGGCTGCTGCATACTGTGCGACGCGCGCTGAGGAGACTCGAACACCGGGGGTCTTTGCGACCCGTTCCGGGACGAGCATCAGACATGTGCACGCCCGGCGCTGCCACATGGGCCGCATACGCCTCACCGCGCTTCTGAACCTCTCGCATCCAAGGGAGAGTACCCGAGCCGGGACCCGACTCCGGCCTGTGACGAATAACGTCCGGGACACAGCCTGATATCGACATGCTGTGAGCGGTTCGGCATGACATACCCGGAATTTCGTCCATGACGATTACGCCGTGACATTCTCTGCGTCCAGAACATCCGTTGCATCACTCGCGTGAGGGCCGTCCGGGAGGTGTGAAGCCTCATGGAGAAGGGTATTCGCAAGCAATTCCTCGGATTCGGCCGCCGACTGCCATTGACCTTCCCTCAGCCATCCACGTTTCAGGTGCAGATGGACGTCCGCCTCCCAGGTAAACCCCTGGCCACCGTGTACTTGCAGACAGTCACGAGCGTTGCGTACGGCTGCACTGTCAGCGAGCAGTTTGGCGGCGGCGATTTCAGCCGCTCCCTCCGGTCCGGTCGCGAGCGACGCGGCATAGACCGCGGCGCGCGCGAGCTCGGCCCGGACGAGCATCTCCGCACACAAGTGCTGCACGGCCTGGAACGCACCGACCGGGCGTCCGAACTGGGAGCGGTTCCGGGCGTAGGAGACCGCCAGTTCGACGGTCCGGAAGGCGCTCCCGAGCTGCTGGGCGGCGGTCAGCAGCGCCGCTTCCCGGCACAGCCGGGAAGCATCGGCGGGCACGGTGGTGGCGCTCCCGTCCGGCGGCCGGGGCAGTTGCCGGACGAGATGCAGGGGCGTCGTGGAGTCCACTGACCGGGCGGGCCGCGCCCGCAGTGCCCGCGGGGCGCCGCCGGGGCTTACCCGCAGGACCCGGGCGGCCCGTCCGTCGAGGAGCAGGACCGCCTCCGCAGAGGCGAGGTGCTCAGCCGGCCCCGGCCGGTCCAGGGCCGTGACGGTGCAGGCCCCCTCAGCCGCTCCCGGCACGAGCCCAGCGGCGAGGTGGGTGGCGACCAGCGGCCCGGGCAGCAGGGCCCGTCCGGCTTCCTCGAAGAGCAGCACCGCCTCGGGGAGTCCCAGCCCCGCGCCGCCGTCCTGCTCCGTGAGGCGCAGGGCGAAGAAGCCCGCCTCCCCCAGGGCCTGCCAGAGGCCGCGGTCCGGCGCGGGCGGGCCACCCGGGGAGTCGGCCAGGGAACGCAGCCGCTCGCGGGGGTACCGGGCGGCGAGGAGACCTCGCATTCCGGCGCGCAGGGCGCGCTGGTCGTCGGTGAGGCGGAAGTCCATGGTCATCGCCCTCTGGGGAGGCCGAGGATGCGCTCGGCGATGATGTTCCGCTGGATCTGGGAGGTTCCTGCGGCGATCGTGTAGGAGAGCGAGGAGAGTCGCTGTGCCGTCCACTCGTGGCGGGTGTCCAGGGACTCCGGTCCGAGCACCTCGGCGGCCGCTTCGTAGAGCTCCTGGCGGGCCTGGGAGTAGCGGAGTTTGAAGACGGACGCGCCGGCCCCCGGGGCTCCGTCGCCCCCAGTGCGTGCGGCGTGGGCGGCCTCGCAGGTGTTCCACTGGACGAGCCGCCACAGGGCCGTGAATTCGGCGTGGAGGCGGCCGAGGCGGCGGCGCAGGACGGGGTCGTCCCAGCGGCCGTTGGCGCGGGCGGTGCGGGCAAGGCTGGTGAGGGTGCGGCGGCAGGCGACGACCTCGCCTGCGAAGGCGGTGCCGCGCTCGTAGGAGAGGGTGACCATGGTGACGCGCCAGCCGTCGTTCTCAAGGCCGACGCGGTAGGTGACGGGCACGCGCACCTCGTCGAGGAACACCTCGGCGAACTCGGTGGTGCCGGCGAGGGTGCGCAGCGGGCGCACGGTGACGCCGGGGGCGTTCATGGGCAAGGCGAGCCAGGAGATGCCGCGGTGCCGGGGGGCTGAGGGGTCGGTGCGAACGAGGAGTTCGCACCAGTCGGCGACCTCGGCGTGGGAGGTCCAGATCTTGCTGCCGGTGACGATGTAGGAGTCGCCGTCGCGGACGGCGCGGGTGCGCAGCGAGGCCAGGTCGGAGCCGGCTTCGGGTTCGGAGAAGCCCTGGCACCAGATCTCGTCGCCGCGCAGGATCGGCGGCAGCCAGCGGGCGCGCTGGGCGGCGGTCCCTTCCGCGGCGATGGTGGGGCCGGCGTGGAGGAGGCCGACGAAGTTGGCGCCGACGTAGGGGGCTCCGGCGCGTTCGGTCTCCTCGATGAAGATCAAGTACTCGGTGGGGGTGGCGCCTTGGCCACCGGCGTGGGCGGGCCAGTGCAGGCCGGCGTATCCGGCGTCGTGGAGGGCGCGCTGCCAGGCGCAGTCGTGGGCGCGGCGCGCGGGCCAGTCGTCGGCGGGGGGTTCGGGGGGAAGCCGGGGCAGGGTGTCCTGCAGCCAGGTGCGGAGCCGGTCGCGGAAGTCCTCCTCTTCCTTGGTGAAGGTGAGGTCCACTGCGGCTCACCCGCCCATGGGGTCGAGGTCCAGGCCGAGCATCCGGATGGCGTTGCCGCGCATCAGTTTGCGGACGGTCTCGTCGTCCAGCCCCCGCACGTGGTCGAGGGCGACCTGCCTGGTGTGGGGGAAGGTCGAGTCGACGTGGGGGTAGTCGGTCTCGAAGGTGGCGTTGTCGCGGCCGACCGTGTCGAGCGCTTCGATGCCGTGCTTGTCGCGGAAGAAGCAGCAGAAGACCTGCCGGTAGTAGTAGGTGGACGGCGGCTCGGGGACGAGGTCGCGCACGCCGCCCCAGGCGCGGTGCTCCCGCCAGACGTCGTCGGCACGTTCCAGGGCGTAGGGGATCCAGCCCATCTGGCCTTCGCTGTAGGCGAGGGTGAGCCGGGGGTGGCGGACGAGGACGCCGCTGAAGAGGAAGTCGGCCAGCGACGCCATGGCGTTGTTGAAGGACAGGGTGGCCTGGACGGCGACCGGGGCGTCGGGGGATGCGGCGGGCATCTGCGAGGAGGAGCCGATGTGCATGTTGACGACGGTGCCGGTGTCCTGGCAGGCCGCGAAGAAGGGGTCCCAGTAGCCGGTGTGGATGCTGGGGAGGCCGAGGCAGGTGGGGAGCTCGCTGAAGGTCACGGCCCGTACGCCGCGGGCGGCGTTGCGGTGGATCTCCGCGACGGCGAGGTCCACGTCCCACAGCGGGATGAGGCACAGGGGGATGAGGCGCCCGCCGCTGTCGCCGCACCATTCCTCGACCATCCAGTCGTTGTAGGCGCGCACGCACGCGAGGGCGACCTCCTTGTCGTGCGCCTCGGCGAAGGTCTGCCCGCAGAAGCGGGGGAAGGTCGGGAAGCACAGCGACGCCTCGACGTGATTGAGGTCCATGTCCTTCAGGCGCTCCGCAGGGTCCCAGCAGCCGGGGCGCATCTCGGCGCGGGTGATGCCCTCCAGGGTCATCTCGTCGCGGTCGAAGCCGACGGCGGCGATGACGCGCTTGTAGGGGACCGACAGGTCCTCGTAGATCCACCAGTCCGCGGGCGGCCCGTCGGGGTCCATAGCGACGGTGTACCTGCCGCCGGTGTACTCCAGCCGGCCGATGCCGGTGGTCAGGGGGCGGGGACCGCGGTCGCGGTAGCGGGCGGGCAGCCAGCGCTCGAAGAGGTGGGCGGGTTCGATGACGTGGTCGTCGACGCTGACGATGCGGGGCAGTTCCATCAGGGCCTTCCCGGGTCCGGCAGTAGAACTGACGGTCTGTCAGTTTTGAGGCTAGCCCGCACCCTCTGGACCGGCAAGGCGTGACGGCCTACGCTTCGCCGCACTCCCTGACGCTTCGTCAGATCTTGTGGAGGGCCTGCCATGACCGGCACCGCCGACGACCTGTCCGCCTCCCGCACCCTGTGGGAACTGCTCGACCGCCGTGCGGACCTGACCCCCGGCGCCCCCGCCCTCATCCAGGCCGACGAGCCGGCCCCCGGGGCCGGCCCCGCCCCCGCCCCCGCCCCGGCCGGGGCCGCAGACCGCATGATGACCTTCGGCGAGCTGCGGGCGCGCGCCGAGCGCACCGCCGCCGGGCTCTACGGGCTCGGGGTGCGCCCCGGCAGCCGGGTGGCCTGGCAGCTGCCCACCCGCATCGAGACCGTCGTCCTGACCTTCGCCCTGGCCCGCCTGGGCGCCGTCCAGACGCCGCTCATCCCCTACTACCGCGACCGCGAGGCGGGCCACGCCCTGCGGGCCACCGAGGCCGGGTTCTTCGCCGTCCCCGGCATGTGGCGGGGCTTCGACCACAGCCTCATGGCGTACCGGCTCGCCCTCGCCCTCCCCGCGCCGCCCCTCGTCATCACCGCCTACGACGCCCTGCCCGAAGGAGACCCCGCGGACCTCCCGCCACCGCCCGCCGACGGCACCGGCGTCCGCTGGATCTACTGGACCTCCGGCACCACCTCCGCACCGAAGGGCGCCCTGCACACCGACCGCGGGCTCATCGCCGCCGGCAGCTGCCTGGCCGCCGCCCTGCGCCTCACCCCGGACGACGTCGGATCGATGGCCTTCCCCTACGCGCACGTCGCGGGGCCCGACTACACCGTCATGCTGCTCCTGCGGGGCTTCCCCGCCCTGCTCGTAGAGCACTTCTCCCTGCCCGGCTCGCTCGGCGCCTACCGCCGCAACGGCGTCACCGTCGCGGGCGGCTCGACCGCCTTCTACGCGATGTTCCTCGCCGAGCAGCGCCGGCAGCCCGGGCGCCGGCTCCTCCCCACGCTCCGGCTCATGGCGGGCGGCGGCGCGCCCAGGCCGCCGGAGCTGCACCACGACGTCGTCCGCGAGCTGGGGTGCCCGCTGGTGCACGGCTACGGCATGACCGAAGCCCCGATGATCACGATGGGGGATCCGGAGGACACGGTGGAGCACCTGGCCGGCACGGAGGGCCGGCCGCCCGCGGGCATGGAGATCCGGGTGACCGACACCGGCGGGGCACCCGTGCCGCCCGGCACCGAGGGCGCGATCCGGCTGCGCGGCGAGGCCGTCTGCCGGGGCTACCTCGACCCGGCCCAGACCGCCGAGGCTTTCGACGCCGACGGCTTCCTGCTCACCAGCGACCTGGGACACCTCACCGCCGACGGCCACCTCGTCATCACCGGCCGCGCCAAGGACGTCATCATCCGCAAAGGCGAGAACATCTCCGCGCAGGAGGTCGAACAGGTCCTGCGGAGCCATCCGCTCATCGACGACGCGGCCGTGATCGGGCTGCCCGATCCCGTGCGCGGGGAGCGGGTCTGCGCCGTCGTCCAGCAGGTCCCCGGAGCACCGCGGCTCACCCTCGGGGAAGTGACCTCCCACCTGGCGGACGCCGGACTGTCCGTACACAAGATGCCCGAGCAGCTGGAGCTGGTCGGACGGCTCCCGCGGGACGACACCCTGCACAAGGTGCTCAAGCACGAGCTGCGCGAGCGCTTCGCCCGGCCCGCTCAGCCGCCCGCCCGGTAAGTGGCCGCCGCCTGCTCGAAGAAGCGGTCCACCGAGCGCTGCTCGTTCATCGGCCCGATCACCTGCAGGAGGTGGTAGCGGCCCTTCACGATGGTGGCGGAGTTGCGTACGTAGACCTGCCGTCCGCTGCTGTCGTTCCAGTTGAAGGTGCCCTCGGCCGACGCCGTCCCGCCGACGTCGATACGGCGCAGGCCGCTGGCGCCGGACCACGAGGAGGAGCGGTAGGCCTCCAGCTCGGGCTCCTTGCTCTGCTGGTACGCCATCGGGTCGCTGCCGAACTCCGCGACCTCGTCACGGCCGGGGACCACCACGAGCTCGTACTCGCCGCCCGCGTAGACGACCTGCCCGCGGTCGTTCTCCCCGCGGCGCTGCCAGTCCTTGGCGACGGCGACGGCGAAGCCCTTGGGGTCCTTGCGCAGGGTGAAGCCCTTGGCAGCGCCGTCCGGCTCGGCGATCCGCTCCTCCGCCGTCGCCGCATCCGAGGCGCCCGTCCCACCCGCGGCTCCGGTCCCGCCCGGTTCGCCGGCGGTGCTCGGGGCCCGGGGCGCGGCACTGCGCGCACCGGCCGACCCCGTACGGTCCGCGCGGGCCTGGCCGGCGCTGTCCTCGGCCCGCGGCATGAACAGCATCGCGTACAGCGCGGCCCCGATGAGGAGGAGCAGGACCAGGCCGAGCAGCAGCCGGCCGAGGCTGAACGCCGAGCGGGCCGGGCGGCCGCGCTGCTCCTGTAGGTGCCTGGTGCGGGGCGTGCCGGAGCGGGCGGCGGGGACGTTGCCTTTGGTCGTGTCCCTGGCCGAGTTCCTGGCCGAATCCCTGGCTGTGCCCCTGGCCGTACCCCGGGCGGTGTCCTTGGCGGTGTCCTTGGCCGTCTTCTTGTGGCGGCCGTGCGCGGCCGACGCGGTGTCCACGGCGGTGATGGGGCGGCCGCGCCGGCGCCGGACCAGCTCGCCCTTGCGGCGGACGACCGGAAGCCGGTGCTGGTCGGCGGGGGTGTCCGGGGTGGTGTCGGGCACGGTGAGGGTGCGGCCGCCCGGTTCCGGTTCCGGCGCGGAGCGGATCAGGGAGCGCAGCCAACCACGGAGTTCCTCGAACTCCGGGCGCTCGGACGGATCCTTGCGCATCAGCGACTCGACCACGGGGCGCAGGGCGCCGCACTCCTCCGCGTAGGCGGGGGGCTCCACGCACACGAGCCGGACCAGTTCGGCCGTGCTGTCCTCCGGGTACGGGGCGTGCCCCTGCACGACGCGGAAGAGCAGGGCGCCGAGGGCCCAGAGGTCGGCCGCGGGGCCGACGGGGGGCGCGAGCTGCCAGCTCTCCTGTACGGGCCAGGCCTGCTCCGGGGCCCAGCGCTCGGTGACGGCGCCGACGACGACCATCCGGGCCTGGCGGGCGCGCTCGACGGCGAGGGCTCCGGCGGGCTGCCGCCCCGCGGCTCCCCAGGCGGCGGGGTTGCCGGCGGATTCGCTGCCGGGGGCGGTCGCGGAAGGGCTGCTCTCAGAGCTCTTCGCCGGGCTCTCCGGCGCGCGCGGGGGCGGGGGCGAGAGGGGAGGTGAGGGCGGGGCTGCGTTGCCGGAGCCGTGGACGGCACCGTTGCCCGCTCCGGGGCGGGTGCCCGGTGGCACGGCCGGAGCCGGAGCCGGGGCCGGGCCGGGGGCGGCGGAGCGCGGGGGCGCGGTCAGCCCGGGGAAGGCGGGCCAGGAGGTGGCGGGGCCGGGGAGCTTCACTTCGGGGACGTCCGGCCGGGAGGCGTTCCCCGGTCCGGCGGGGCCGCTGTGCGCTCCGGGCGGGCCCGGCGGCCGGTTGCGCCCGGAGGAGGTGCCGTGGGGGGAGCCGGCGCCGGGAGTGGGGGCCGCGCC
>NZ_PXWG01000080.1 GCF_003011965.1 Streptosporangium nondiastaticum | reverse complement strand
GGGTGAGGGGGCGGTACGAGAGGGCGTGCGAGAAGCCGCCGACGAAGAAGAACACCGGCATGACCTGCAGGAACCAGGTCAGCAGCTGCAGCTTCGGCGCGACCGCGACCGTCGTGGCCTGTGACGCGGCCGACCGGGACGCCCTGCGGGCGCTGCTGGCCGAGCACCCCGTCAACGCCGTCGTCCACGCCGCAGGCGTCGGCGACCACGTCATGATCGAGGACTCCGACCCGGCCGGGTTCGCCGGCACCGTGTCGGCGAAGGCGGCCGGTGCGACGCACCTGGACGAGCTGCTGGCCGGTCAGGAGCTCGACGCGTTCGTCATGTTCTCCTCGGGCGCCGGCATCTGGGGCGGCGCCAGCCAGGGCGCCTACTCGGCCGCCAACGCCTACCTCGACGCCCTCGCCGAGCACCGGCGGGCCCGCGGCCGCACCGCGCTCGCCGTCTCCTGGGGCGGCTGGGCCGAGGGCGGCATGGCCGGCGTCGGCGACGGCGAGGAGATGCTGCGCCGCCGCGGCCTGCCGCCCATGCAGCCCGCCCTCGCGATCTCCGCGCTGCAGCAGGCGCTGGCCGACGGCGAGACCACTCTGACCGTCGCGGACTTCGACTGGGAGCGGTTCATCGGACCGTTCACCGTCACCCGCCCCAGCGCCCTCCTCTCCGACGTGCCCGAGGCCGCCCGTGCCCTGGAGGCCCCCGCCTCCGGCGGCGCCGAGGCCGGCAACGCGCTCGCCGCGAAGCTGGCCGGGCTGCCGGCGGCCGAGCAGGACCGCACGCTCGTGGACCTCGTGCGCACTCACGCGGCCGCCGTGCTCGGTCACGGCGGCGCCGCGGCCGTGGAGCCCGGCCGGGCGTTCAACGACCTCGGCTTCGACTCGCTCACCGCCGTCGAACTCCGCAACAAGCTCACGGCCGACACCGGCCTGAAGCTGCCCACCACCCTGGTCTTCGACTACCCGAACGCCACGGCCCTCGCCCGGTTCCTGCGCGCCGAACTGCTCGGCGCGCAGACCACCGAGCCGCAGGCGCAGCACGCGGCCGGCGCCGACGACGAGCCCATCGCGATCGTGGCGATGAGCTGCCGCCTGCCCGGCGGCGTCGGCTCGCCCGAGGACCTGTGGCAGCTCGTGATGTCCGGCGGCGACGCGATCTCCGGCTTCCCCGAGGACCGCGGCTGGGACACCGAGAACCTCTACGACCCCGACCCGGGCACCCCGGGCAAGACGTACGCGCGCGACGGCGGCTTCCTCTACGACGCGGGCGACTTCGACGCCGCCCTGTTCGGGATCTCGCCGCGCGAGGCCCTCGCCATGGACCCGCAGCAGCGCCTGCTGCTGGAGGCCTCGTGGGAGGCCTTCGAGCGGGCCGGCATCGACCCGGCCTCGCTGAAGGGCAGCCGCACCGGCGTCTACGTCGGCATGTCCTTCCAGGGCTACGGCGCCGGCCTCCCGCAGGTCCCCGAGGGCGTCGAGGGCCACCTCCTCACCGGCAGCGCCGCGAGCGTCGTCTCCGGGCGCGTGGCCTACTCGTTCGGCCTGGAGGGCCCGGCCGTCACCGTCGACACGGCGTGCTCGTCGTCGCTGGTCGCCCTGCACCTGGCCATCCAGTCGCTGCGCAACGGCGAGAGCACGATGGCCGTCGCGGGCGGTGTCAACGTCATGGCCGTACCGGCCGCGTTCGTGGAGTTCAGCCGGCAGCGCGGGCTGTCCGCCGACGGCCGCTGCAAGGCCTTCGGCGCCGGCGCGGACGGCACCGGCTGGGCGGAGGGCGTGGGCGTGGTGCTCGTCGAGCGCCTCTCCGACGCCGTGCGCAACGGCCACGAGGTCCTCGCGGTCGTACGCGGTAGCGCCGTGAACCAGGACGGCGCGTCCAACGGCCTCACCGCGCCCAACGGCCCGGCGCAGCAGCGCGTGATCCGCCAGGCCCTGGCCTCCGCCGGGCTCACCGAGACCGACGTCGACGTCGTGGAGGCGCACGGCACGGGCACCGCGCTCGGCGACCCCATCGAGGCGCAGGCCCTGCTCGCGACGTACGGTCAGGACCGCTCCGAGGACGAGCCGCTGTGGCTGGGCTCGCTGAAGTCCAACATCGGTCACGCCCAGGCGGCGTCCGGCGTCGCAGGCGTCATCAAGATGGTGATGGCGATGCGGCACGGCGTGCTGCCGAGGACGCTGCACGCGGACGAGCCGACGCCGCACGTGGACTGGTCCGCGGGCACGGTGCGCCTGCTGACGGAGGCCGTCGACTGGCCGGCGTCCGGCCGTCCGCGCCGCGCGGGCATCTCCTCCTTCGGCGTCAGCGGCACCAACGCGCACACGATCATCGAGCAGGCCCCGGCCGTGGCCCCGGCCGCCGTCGCACCGGTCGAGGTCGCCTCGGCGACCGTGCCGTGGGTGCTGTCCGGCAAGTCCGAGGCCGCGCTGCGGGCCCAGGCCGAGCGCCTGCTGTCCCTCACCGCGGACGGCACCGGACCCTCCCTCGCCGACATCGGCTTCTCCCTCGCCACCACCCGGGCCGCTCTGGAGCACCGTGCCGCCGTGACCGGCGCCGACCGCGACCGGATCGCCGAGGGCCTGCGGGCCCTGGCCTCGGGGGCGCCCGCCCCCGGCGTCGTCGCCGGCCGCGCCGACGCCGGCCAGGTCGGGTTCCTCTTCTCCGGGCAGGGCTCGCAGCGGCCCGGCATGGGCCGCGAACTGTACGACGCGTTCCCGGTCTTCGCGGAGGCGTACGACCAGGTGTGCGCCCACCTCGACCGGCACCTCGACCGGCCGCTGCGGGACGTGGCCTTCGGCGAGAACGGTCACGAGGACGGCGCCGAGCTGAACCGCACCGCCTTCACCCAGCCCGCGCTGTTCGCGCACGAGGTCGCCGTCCACCGCCTCCTGGAGTCGTGGGGCGTGCGGCCGGACTACCTGGCCGGGCACTCCGTCGGCGAGATCGCCGCGGCGCACGTCGCCGGGGCCCTGTCCCTGGAGGACGCGGCCACGCTCGTGACGGCCCGCGCCCGGCTGATGCAGGCGCTGCCGGAAGGCGGCGCGATGGTGGCGGTCCAGGCCACCGAGGACGAGGTCCTGCCGCACCTCACCGGCCGGGTGAGCGTCGCGGCCGTCAACGGGCCGCGGTCCGTGGTGATTTCCGGTGCTGAGGATGCCGTGCTGGAGATCGCCGAGGTCTTCAAGCAGCAGGGCCGCAAGACGTCCCGCCTGACGGTCAGCCACGCGTTCCACTCGCCGCTGATGGACCCGATGCTGGACGACTTCGCGCAGATCGTCCGCGGCCTGACCTTCAGCGAGCCGAGGATCCCGGTCGTCTCCAACCTGACCGGCGAGCTCGTCGACGCGTACACGGCGGACTACTGGGTGCGGCACGTCCGCGAGGCCGTGCGCTTCGCCGACGGCATCCGCACCCTGGGCGACCTGGGCGTCACCACGTTCGTGGAGGCCGGCCCCGGCAGTGTCCTCAGCGGCATGGCCCAGGCCTGCCTGGACGGCGCGGTCACCGTTCCCGCCGTACGGGCCGGCGGCCCCGAGCCCGAGGCGATCACCGGCGCCGTCGCGCAGCTCCACGTGCACGGCGTGCCCGTCGACTGGCACGCGTTCTTCGCCGGCCGCGGCGCCCGCCGCGCGGACCTGCCGACCTACGCCTTCCAGCACCAGCGCTACTGGCTGGAGACCGTCGCGCCCACCGCCGCCCCCGCGGTGACCGACGCCGTGGAGGCGGGCTTCTGGGAGACGGTGGAGCGCGAGGACGCACAGACCCTCGCCGCCGCCCTCGACCTGCCCGCCGAGCAGCTGGACGCGGTGCTGCCCCGGCTGTCCGCGTGGCGCCGGCAGCAGCGCCGGGAGTCCGCGGCCGAAGGCTGGTCCTACCGCACGGCCTGGAAGCCGCTGAGCGGTCTCCAGGCGCACGAACTGCCCGGCGACCGGCTGTTCCTGGTCACCGAGGAGACCGAGTGGACCGCCGCCGTCGCCGAAGGCCTCACGGCCCGCGGCGCCCGCCTGATCCCGCTCGTCGTCGACCCGGCCACCGACCGCGGCGCGCTGCGGCAGCAGCTCGGCGACGCCGTCCGGGAGACCTCGGTCCACGGCGTGCTCTCCCTGCTCGGCACCGACGAGCGGCCGCACCCTGAACACCCGGCCCTCACCGTCGGCACCGCGCTGTCCCTCACCCTCGTCCAGGCCCTGGGCGACGCCGGCATCGACGCCCCGCTGTGGGCGCTGACCAGGTCGGCGATGTCCACCAGCCGTTCCGACGCGGCGCCGAGCGCCGCCCAGAACGCCGTCTGGGGCCTCGGCCGGGTCGCCGCGCTGGAGCACGCGCAGCGCTGGGGCGGTCTCGTCGACCTCCCGGACACGATCGACGACCGGGTCGCCGGCCGCCTCGCCGCGGTGCTCGGCCAGTCGGCCGAGGACCAGGTCGCGATCCGCGCCCGCGGCGTGTTCGGCCGCAGGCTGTCCCACGCCGCCGCCCGCCGCAACGGCCGGGCCGGACAGGGCTGGTCGCCGCGCGGCACGGTGCTGATCACCGGTGGTACGGGTGCGCTGGGCGGGCACGTCGCCCGCTGGCTCGCCGGCGCCGGCGCCGAGCACCTGGTGCTCGCCGGCCGGCGCGGCCTCGACGCCCCCGGCGCGCCCGCCCTCCAGGCAGAACTGGAAGCGGCAGGCGCCCGCGTGACCGTCGCCGCCTGCGACGTGGCCGACCGCGAGGCGCTGGCCGCACTGCTCGCCCAGCACCCCGTGAACGCCGTCGTCCACACGGCGGGCGTGGACCACCTGGAGCCGCTGGACGGCATGACGCCGGGCTCCTTCGCCGCCCTGCTGGCCGCGAAGGCCGCCGGCGCCCTGCACCTCCACGAACTGCTGGCGGAGCAGGAGCTGGACGCCTTCGTCCTCTTCTCCTCCATCGCCGGCGTGTGGGGCAGCGGCCACCAGGCCGCCTACGCCGCGGGCAACGCCCTCCTCGACGGGCTCGCCGAACGACGGCGCGCCCAGGGCCTGCCCGCGACCGCCGTCGCCTGGGGCCCCTGGGCCGGCGGCGGCATGGCCGAGAGCGACGGCGCGGACGAACGCCTGCGCCGCCGCGGCCTGATCCCGATGCCCGCCGCGCTCGCCGTGGCCGGCCTCCGCCAGGCCGTCGACTCCGGCGAGCCGACCACGACCGTGGCCGACATCGACTGGGAGCGGTTCCTGCCCCCGTTCACCATGGGCCGCCCGAGCGCCCTGCTCGGCGACCTCCCGGAGGCCGGGCGGATCCTGACCGCCGCCGTCCCCGCCGGCGAGCCCGGCACGGCCGCCGACTCGCCGCTGGCCGCCCGCCTCGCCGGAATGCCCGAGAGCGAGCAGCACGCGCTGCTGGTCGAGCTCGTCCGCACGCACGCGGCGGCCGTCCTCGGCCACAGCGGCGCCGGCGAGGTCGAAGCCGACCGGGCCTTCAAGGACCTCGGCTTCGACTCCCTGACCGCCGTCGAACTCCGCAACAAGCTCAACGCCGAGACCGGCCTCGCCCTGCCGCCCACCCTGGTCTTCGACTACCCCAACGCCCAGGCCCTGGCCCGGCAGCTGCACACCGAGCTCACCGGCCGCACCGCCGCGGCCGCGATGGAGACGGCCACCGCCGCAGCCGAGGACGACGACCCCATCGCGATCGTCGGCATGGCGTGCCGCTACCCGGGCGGGGTGCGCTCGCCCGAGGACCTCTGGCGGCTCGTGGTCTCCGGCGGCGACGCCGTCGGAGACTTCCCGGCGGACCGCGGCTGGGACGTCGACGGCATCTACGACCCGGACCCGGACGCGTCCGGCAAGACGTACACCCGCCGCGGCGGATTCCTGTACGAGGCCGCCGAGTTCGACCCCGCGTTCTTCGGGATCAGCCCGCGCGAGGCCGTCGCCATGGACCCGCAGCAGCGCCTGTTGCTGGAGACCACCTGGGAGACGTTCGAGCGGGCCGGCATCGACGCGGAGTCGGTGCGAGGCAGCCGCACCGGAGTCTTCGTCGGCTCCGGCTACCAGGACTACGCCGCCCAGGCGTTCAACGCGGTCGACGACTCCGAGGGCTTCTTCGGCACGGGCAACTCCGCCAGCATCATGTCCGGCCGCATCGCCTACACCCTCGGCCTGGAAGGACCGGCCGTCACCGTCGACACGGCGTGCTCGTCGTCGCTGGTGGCCCTGCACTGGGCGGTTCAGGCGCTGCGCAGCGGCGAATGCTCCATGGCGCTGGCGGGCGGCGTCATGGTGATGTCCACCCCGCGGGCCTTCGTGGAGTTCAGCCGCCAGCGCGGCCTGGCCCCCGACGGCCGCTGCAAGGCGTTCGGCGCCGGCGCGGACGGCACCGGCTGGGCGGAGGGCGTCGGCATGCTCCTGGTGGAGCGCCTCTCCGACGCCCGCCGCAACGGCCACCAGGTCCTGGCCGTCGTCCGCGGCAGCGCCATCAACCAGGACGGCGCCTCCAACGGCCTCACCGCCCCGAACGGCCCCGCGCAGCAGCGGGTCATCCGCCAGGCGCTCACCGCCGCCGGCCTCACCGCCGCCGACATCGACGCGGTGGAGGCCCACGGCACGGGCACCAAGCTGGGCGACCCGATCGAGGCGCAGGCACTCCTCGCGACGTACGGGCAGGAGCGGCCGGAGGGTCAGCCGCTGTGGCTGGGCTCGCTGAAGTCCAACATCGGTCACGCCCAGGCCGCGGCCGGCGTCGGCGGCATCATCAAGATGGTCATGGCGATGCGCCACGGCGTCCTGCCGCAGACCCTGCACGCGGACGAACCCACGCCGCACGTGGACTGGTCGGCCGGTGACGTCCGGCTGCTGACCGAGGCCATGGACTGGCCGGAGTCGGACCGCCCGCGCCGCGCCGCGATCTCGTCCTTCGGTGTCAGCGGCACCAACGCCCACACCATCATCGAGCAGGCCCCGGCCCTCGACGAGGAGCCCGCAGAGGCCCAGGGTCCGGCCCTGCTGCCGTGGGTGCTCTCCGCCAAGAGCAGCGCGGCACTGCGCGATCAGGCGCGGCAGCTGCTGTCCTTCGTGGAGGACGGCATGTCCCCCGCCGATGTCGGCTTCTCCCTCGCCACCACCCGCAGCACCCTGCGCCACAGGGCCGCGGTCATCGGCGAGACCTGTGACGACTTCCGCCGCGGACTGGGCTACCTGGCCGCCGGAATGCCGTCGCCGGGAGTCGTCCAGGGCCGGCCGGGAGGCAAGTCCGGGTTCCTGTTCTCCGGTCAGGGCTCGCAGCGCATCGGCATGGGCCGTGAGCTGTACGAGGCGTTCCCCGTGTTCGCCGACGCGTACGACGAGGTGTGCGCGCGTCTGGACGCGCCGGTCGACGTCGATGGCGAGACCCTGCACCAGACCGGGTGCACCCAGCCCGCCCTCTTCGCCATCGAGGTGGCGCTGTTCCGACTCCTCGAATCCTGGGGCGTGCGACCGGACTACGTGGCCGGTCATTCGGTCGGCGAGATCGCTGCCGCTCATGTGGCGGGTGTGCTGTCGCTCGACGACGCCGCGAAGCTGGTGTCCGCCCGTGCCGCGCTGATGCAGGCCCTGCCTGCTGGTGGCGCGATGGTGGCGGTCCAGGCGACCGAGGACGAGGTGCTGCCGCACCTGACCGACGGCGTCGGCATCGCGGCGATCAACGGTCCGCAGTCCGTGGTGATCTCCGGGGACAAAGAGGCCGTGCTGAAGATCGCCGAGCTCTTCACGCAGCAGGGCCGTAAGACGTCCCGCCTGAAGGTCAGCCACGCCTTCCACTCGCCGCTCATGGACCCCATGCTGGAGGACTTCGCTGACGTCGTCCGCGGCCTGACCTTCAACGAGCCGCGGATCCCGGTCGTCTCCAACCTGACCGGCCGCTTGGCCGAGCCCTACACCCCTGAGTACTGGGTCCAGCACGTCCGCGAAGCCGTCCGCTTCGCCGACGGCCTGCACACTCTGCACGACCTGGGCGTCACCACCTTCGTGGAGATCGGCCCCGGCGGCGTCCTGAGCGGCATGGCGCAGGGCAGCGTGGACGAGGCCGTCACCGTGCCCGTCCTGCGCGCGGACCGCCCCGAGCGGCAGGCCCTCGTCACGGCCCTTGCGCACCTGCACGCGCACGGCGTCCCCGTGGACTGGAGCGCGTTCTTCTCCGGCTTCCCCGGTGCGCGGAAGACCGACCTGCCGACGTACGCGTTCCAGCACGAGCGCTACTGGCTGGACGCACCGGAAACCACTGCCGCTGCCGCGGTCGCGGACCCGGTGGACGCGGAGTTCTGGGAGACCGTGGAGCGCGAGGACCTGCAGGCCCTCGCCGGCACCCTCGACATCCGGGCCGACGAAGCGTTCAGCGACGTGCTGCCGAGGCTGTCGTCGTGGCGCCGGCAGCGCAAGGAGCAGTCCACCGTGGACGCATGGCGCTACGGCGTCACCTGGAAAGGGATCCCCGACCCCGCCCCGGCGGGCCCGGCCCGGAACGGTGTATGGCTGGTTCCGGTCAGCGCTGCGCAACTCGGCGACGACTGGGTGACCGCCTGCCTGCGCGGGCTGACCGGCCGTGGCCTCTCACCGCTGCCGGTCCCGGTCGAGCCGGCCGCCGACCGGAAGGCCCTGGCGGCGCAGCTCGCCGGCGCGGCTGGTGACGAGGCCGTGGCGGGCGTCCTGTCCCTGCTCGCCATCGACAGCGAGCCCGCTCCCGCGGCCGCCGCACTGACCACCGGCGTCGCACTGTCCGTCCTGCTCGTCCAGGCCCTGGGCGACGCGGGCGTCGACGCCCCGCTGTGGTGCGCGACCCGGAACGCGATGGGCGTCACCCCCGGCGACGAGCCGGCGGACCCGTACCAGTCCCAGGTCTGGGGCCTGGGCCGGGTGGCGGCGCTGGAGCACGCGCAGCGCTGGGGAGGGCTCGTCGACCTCCCGGACACGATCGACGGCCGGGTCGCCGGCCGCCTCGCCGCGGTGCTCGGCCAGTCCGCCGAGGACCAGGTCGCGATCCGCGACCGCGGGGTGTTCGGACGGCGCCTGTCGCACCTGCCCGCAGCCCGGAGCGGCCGTACGTGGTCGCCGCGCGGAACGGTGCTGATCACCGGTGGCACGGGTGCGCTGGGCGGGCACGTCGCCCGCTGGCTCGCCGGCGCCGGTGCCGAGCACCTGGTGCTCGCCGGCCGGCGCGGCCTCGACGCCCCCGGCGCGGCCGCACTCAAGGCCGAACTGGAGGAGCTGGGCGCCCGGGTGACGGTCGCGGCCTGTGACGTGGCCGACCGCGAGGCGCTGGCCGCGCTGCTCGCCGAGCACCCGGTGAACGCCGTCGTCCACACGGCCGGCACCGCCGAGGCGGGCATGCTCGCCGACACGAACCTCGGCGACTTCGCGGCGACGGTCGCCGCGAAGGCCCTCGGGGCCGTGCACCTCCACGAACTGCTCGGCGACCGGGAGCTGGACGCCTTCGTCCTCTTCTCGTCCATCTCCGGCGTGTGGGGCGGCGGCGGGCAGGCCGCGTACTCGGCCGCGAACGCCTTCCTCGACGGCCTGGCGCAGCACCGGCGGGCCCGCGGCCTCGCCGCGACCGCGATCGCCTGGGGCCCGTGGGGCGAGGGCGGCATGGTCGCCGACGCCGGCGACGAGGAGCGGCTGCGGCAGCGCGGCCTGACGGTGCTGCGGCCGGACCGGGCGATCTCCGCCCTGCACGGTGCACTCAGTGACGGGGACACGGCGGTCACCGTCGCGGACGTGGACTGGGAGCGGTTCGTCGTCCCGTTCACCGTCAGCAGGCCGAGCGTGCTGCTGAGCGAGCTGCCCGAGGTCAGGGACGCCCTGGCCGAGGAGCCCGCCCGGCCGGCCGCGGAGGCGTCCGCGCTGAAGGAGAAGCTGTCCTCCCTGTCCGAGGGCGAACAGCACCGCCTGCTCGTGGACACGGTGTGCGCGCACGCGGCGGCCGTCCTCGGCCACAGCGGATCCGCGGCGGTGGAACCGGACCTGGCGTTCCGGGACCTCGGCTTCGACTCCCTCACGGCGGTCGAGCTGCGCAACCTGCTCACGGCCGACACCGGCCTGGCCCTGCCCGCGACGCTGGTCTTCGACCACCCGACGCCGGAGGCGATCGCCCGGCACCTGCGGAGCGAACTCGCCGGCGACGCGGGCCCGGACGAGGTGTCCGTCTTCAGCGAGCTGGACCGGCTGGAGTCGGCGATCGGGGCCGCGGCCTCCGCCGAGGAGACGGTCCGCGCAGGGGTGCGCAGGCGGCTGCAGGAGCTCCTGTCCCTGGTCAGCTCCACCGGGGAACACGGCGCGGAATCCGCTGACGCACAGCGGCAACTGCAGGACGCGACGATCGACGACATCTTCGATCTGATCGATCAAGATCTAGAAAATTCCTAGTTCTTGGCGCTCTACCTTTAACGACAGCCGAGGACGGATGGGGCGGATGAGCAGCAACGAAGACAGGCTTCTCGAGTATCTCAAGCGCGTCACCGGGGACCTTCGCCAGGTCCGGGAGCGCCTTCGCGAGGTCGAGGAGAAGGACCAGGAACCCATCGCGATCGTCGGCATGGCGTGCCGGTATCCCGGCGGGGTGCGGTCGCCGGAGGACCTGTGGGAGCTGGTGGCCTCCGGCGGCGACGCGGTCGGGGAGTTCCCGGCGGACCGCGGCTGGGACGTGGAGGACGTCTACGACCCGGACCCGGAGACGCCGGGGAAGACGTACGCGCGGCACGGCGGATTCCTGTACGAGGCGGGGGAGTTCGACCCCGGGTTCTTCGGGATCAGCCCGCGCGAGGCCGTGGCGATGGACCCGCAGCAGCGGCTGCTGCTGGAGACCACGTGGGAGACGTTCGAGCGGGCCGGCATCGACGCGGAGTCGGTGCGGGGCAGCCGCACCGGCGTGTTCGTCGGCTCCGGCTACCAGGACTACGTCAACCTGCTGCTCGGGGTGGCCGGCGACGCGTCCGACGGCCACGTCGGCACCGGCAACTCCGCCAGCGTGATGTCCGGGCGCATCGCCTACACCTTCGGCCTGGAGGGCCCGGCGGTCACGGTCGACACGGCGTGCTCGTCGTCGCTGGTGGCCCTGCACTGGGCGATCCAGGCGCTGCGCAGCGGCGAGTGCTCGCTGGCGCTGGCCGGCGGTGTGCAGGTGATGACCACGCCCACCGCGTTCGTGGAGTTCAGCCGCCAGCGCGGGCTGGCCCCGGACGGGCGGTGCAAGCCGTTCGCCGCCGGGGCCGACGGCACCGGCTGGGCCGAGGGCGTCGGCATGATCCTGGTGGAGCGGCTGTCCGACGCCCGCCGCAACAGCCACCAGGTGCTGGCCGTCGTCCGCGGCAGCGCCGTGAACCAGGACGGCGCGTCCAACGGCCTGACGGCGCCCAACGGCCCCGCGCAGCAGCGGGTCATCCGCCAGGCCCTGGCCTCGGCCGGCCTGTCCCCGGCCCAGGTCGACGTCGTGGAGGCGCACGGCACGGGCACGCGGCTCGGTGACCCCATCGAGGCGCAGGCGCTGCTCGCGACGTACGGCCGGGAGCGGCCGGAGGGCCGGCCGCTGTGGCTGGGCTCGCTGAAGTCGAACATCGGTCACTCGCAGGCCGCGGCCGGTGTCGGCGGCATCATCAAGATGGTCATGGCGATGCGCCACGGCGTGCTCCCGCAGACGCTGCACGTCGACGAGCCGACGCCGCACGTGGACTGGTCCGCGGGCGACGTCCGGCTGCTGACCGAGGCCATGGACTGGCCGGAGTCGGACCACCCGCGCCGTGCCGCCGTGTCGTCCTTCGGCGTCAGCGGCACCAACGCCCACACCATCATCGAGCAGGCCCCGGCCCTCGACGAGGAGCCCGCAGGGGCACCCGCCGACGGTCCCCTGGCCTGGGTGCTCTCCGCCAAGAGCGATGAGGCGCTGCGGGCCCAGGCGGCCCGGCTGCTGTCCGTCGCCGGCGGTGACGCATCGCCGGCGGACGTCGGATTGTCGCTGGCCACGACCCGGGCGGCCCTGCGTCACCGGGCCGCGGTGGTGGGGGAGACCCGTGAGGAACTCCTCCACGGCCTGCGCGACCTGGCCTCCGGCACCCCGTCGCCCGGTGTGCTGCTGGGCCGCCCCGCCGGCGGTAAGACCGGGTTCCTGTTCTCGGGCCAGGGTTCGCAGCGCATCGGCATGGGCCGTGAGCTGTACGAGGCGTTCCCCGTGTTCGCCGACGCGTACGACGAGGTGTGCGCGCGTCTGGACGCGCCGGTCGACGTCGATGCGGAAACGCTTCACCAGACGGGGTGCACCCAGCCCGCCCTCTTCGCGACAGAGGTGGCGCTGTACCGCCTCCTCGCATCCTGGGGGGTCCGGCCGGACTTCGTGGTCGGCCACTCCGTGGGCGAGATCGCCGCCGCGCACGTGGCCGGCGCGCTGTCGCTCGACGACGCCGCGAAGCTGGTCTCCGCCCGCGCCGCGCTGATGCAGGCGCTGCCGGCCGGCGGGGCGATGGTCGCCGTGCAGGCCACCGAAGAGGAGGTCCTGCCGCACCTCACCGACGGCGTGAGCCTCGCCGCGATCAACGGCCCCTCGTCGGTGGTGGTCTCCGGCGACGAGACCGCGGCCCTGGCGATCGCCGAGCTCTTCAAGCAGCAGGGCCGCAAGACGTCCCGGCTGAAGGTCAGCCACGCGTTCCACTCGCCCCTGATGGACCCGATGCTGGAGGAGTTCGCGCAGGTCGTGCGCGGGCTGACCTTCGAGGAGCCCCAGCTCCCGGTCGTCTCCAACGTCACGGGTGAGCTCGTCGAGGCGTACACCGCCGAGTACTGGGTCCGCCACGTCCGCGAGGCCGTGCGCTTCGCCGACGGCGTCCGGACCCTCAGCGACCTGGGCGTCACCACCTTCGTCGAGATCGGCCCCGGCGGCGTCCTGAGCGGCATGGCACAGGGCTGCGTCGACGGCGCCGTCACGGTGCCGGTGCTGCGCGCGGACCGCCCCGAGCGGCAGGCCCTCGTCACGGCCCTCGCGGACCTGCACACCCACGGTGTCGCGGTGGACTGGAGCGTCTTCTTCTCCGGCGCGCGGAAGACCGATCTGCCGACGTACGCGTTCCAGCACGAGCGGTACTGGGTGGAGACGCCGGAGCACGCCGCCGCCGACGCGGCGGCGGACCCGGTGGACGCGGAGTTCTGGGAGACCGTGGAGCGCGAGGATCTGCAGGCCCTCGCCGAGACCCTGGACATCGCCGCCGAGGACGCGTTCAGCGACGTGCTGCCGAGGCTGTCGTCGTGGCGGCGGCAGCGCAAGGAGCGGTCCGCCGCCGACGACCGGCGCTACCGCGAGGCGTGGAAGCGCCTGAGCGAGCCCGCTCCGGCCGGCCCCGGCGGCACCTGGCTGCTGGCCGTGCCGGAGGAGGAGACCGGGCAGATCGCCGCGGTCCGCGCCGCGCTCACCGCGCGCGGCGCCGAACTGAGGACCCTGGTCGTCGGCGCGGCGAGCGACCGAGCCGGGCTGGCCGGGGAACTGGCCGTGCGCGGACCGGTCGACGGCGTGCTGTCCCTGCTCCTCACCGGCGCCCCCGTGCTGCCCACCCTGCTGCTCGTCCAGGCCCTGGGCGACGCGGGCGTCGACGCCCCGCTGTGGTGCCTCACCTCGGGCGCGGTGGCCGTGAGCGGCTCCGACTCCGTACGCGACGCGCGGCACGCCCAGGTCTGGGGCCTGGGCCGGACCGCCGCCCTCGAACTGCCCCGCCGCTGGGGCGGCCTGATCGACCTGCCGGAGACCCTCGACGAGCGGGCCGCCGCGCGCCTCGCCGATGTCCTGGGACAGGTACGGGCCGGCAAGTGGGAGGAGGACCAGCTCGCCGTCCGCGCCTCCGGCGTCTTCGCCCGGCGCCTCGCCCACGCACCGGCCCGCCCGGCCACCGCCCACTGGCAGCCCCGCGGCACCGTTCTGATCACCGGCGGCACCGGAGCGCTGGGCGGCCACGTCGCCCGCTGGCTGGCGCGCAACGGCGCTGAGCACCTCGTCCTCACCAGTCGCCGGGGCGCGGACGCCCCGGGCGCCGCCGCGCTGCAAGCCGAACTGGAGGCCCTCGGCGCCCGCGTCACGCTCGCCGCGTGCGACGTGGCCGACCGCGACGCCGTCGCGGCCCTGCTCGCCGAGCACACCTTCACCGCCGTCGTGCACACGGCCGGAGTCGCCGACGCCGGCATGCTGGACGACACCACCCCGGCCGCCTTCGCCGCCGCCCTCGCCGCGAAGGCCGGCGGCGCGGCCCACCTGGACGAGCTGCTGGGCGACCAGGAGCTGGACGCCTTCGTCCTCTTCTCCTCCATCTCCGGCGTCTGGGGCAGCGGCGGCCAGGCCGCCTACGCGGCCGGCAACGCCTTCCTCGACGGCCTCGCACGGCAGCGCCGCGACCGCGGCCTCACCGCGACCGCCGTCTCCTGGGGCCCCTGGGCCGACGGGGGCATGGTCGAGGACGGGGACGACGAGGAGCGGCTGCGCCGCCGCGGACTCCGCGCGATGACGCCCGCATCGGCGATCACCGCCCTGCAGCGCGCCCTCGACCGCGACGAGACCCTGCTGACCGTCGCCGACGTGGACTGGTCGCGCTTCATCGTGCCGTTCACCCTCGGCCGCCCCAGCCCGCTGCTCGGCGACC
This sequence comes from Streptosporangium nondiastaticum, assembly GCF_003011965.1. Classification (GTDB taxonomy): domain Bacteria; phylum Actinomycetota; class Actinomycetes; order Streptomycetales; family Streptomycetaceae; genus Streptomyces; species Streptomyces nondiastaticus. The sequence continues at coordinate 14,504 of NZ_PXWG01000080.1, read as the reverse complement.
TCCCCGAGGTGCGCGCCACGCTCGCCGAAGACACCGCCGAGGCGGGCCGCGGCACGGGTGCGCTCGCCGAAAGCCTGGCCGGGCTGTCGCACGAGGACCGGGAACGCGCCCTCGTGGACCTCGTGCGCACGCACGCCGCCGCCGTCCTCGGCCACCGCGGGGCGGGCGCGGTCGAGGCCGACCGGCCCTTCCGGGACCTCGGCTTCGACTCCCTGACCGCCGTGGAGCTCCGCAACCGCGTCAACGAGGCGACCGGCCTCGCCCTGCCCACGACCCTGGTCTTCGACCACCCCACGGCCGCGGACCTCGCCGCCCACCTGCTCGCCGAACTCACCGGCGGCCAGGACCCGCAGGCCACGGCCTCGGCCGCCGCCGCGATCCTGGACGAGCCCATCGCCATCGTCGGGATGGCCTGCCGCTACCCCGGCGGCGTGCGCTCCCCCGAGGACCTGTGGGAGCTGGTCGCCTCCGGCCGCGACGCGATCTCCCGCTTCCCCGGCAACCGCGGCTGGGACGTCGAGGCGCTCTACCACCCCGACCCCGACCACCAGGGCACCACGTACACCACCCACGGCGGATTCCTCCACGACGCCGACGAGTTCGACCCCGCCGTCTTCGGGATCAGCCCGCGCGAGGCCGTCGCCATGGACCCCCAGCAGCGCCTGCTGCTGGAGACCGCCTGGGAGGCCTTCGAACGCGCCGGGATCGCCCCGCACGCGGTGCGCTCCACCGACACGGGCGTGTTCGTCGGCTCCGGCTACCAGGACTACACCGCCCGCCCGCTCAAGGTGCCCGACGGCGTCGAGGGCTACATCCCCAGCGGCAACGCCGCCAGCGTGATCACCGGCCGGCTCTCCTACACCTTCGGCCTGCAGGGCCCGTCCGTCACCGTCGACACCGCCTGCTCGTCCTCGCTGACCGCACTCCACCTCGCGGTGCAGGCGCTGCGCAACGGCGAGTGCTCGATGGCCCTGGCCGGCGGCGTGATGGTGATGGCCGGACCGTCCGCGTTCACGATGTCGAGCCGGCAGCGCGCGCTGTCCGCCGACGGCCGCTGCAAGGCGTTCTCCTCGTCCGCCGACGGCACCGGCTTCGCCGAGGGCGTGGGCCTGGTCCTGGTCGAGCGGCTGTCCGACGCGCGCCGCAACGGGCACGAGGTCCTGGCCGTCGTCCGCGGCAGCGCGGTCAACCAGGACGGTGCCTCCAACGGCCTGACCGCCCCCAGCGGCAAGGCCCAGCAGCAGGTGATCCGGCAGGCCCTGGCCAACGCCCGGCTCGCCCCGGACGAGGTCGACGCCGTGGAGGCCCACGGCACCGGCACCCGGCTCGGCGACCCCATCGAGGCACAGGCGCTGCTGGCCACCTACGGCAAGGAGCGCGCCGGCGACCGGCCGCTGTGGCTCGGCTCGCTGAAGTCCAACATCGGCCACTCCCAGGCGGCCGCGGGCGTCGGCGGCGTCATCAAGATGGTCATGGCCATCCGCAACGGCGTCCTGCCGCAGACCCTGCACGTCGAGGAGCCGACCCCGGATGTCGACTGGTCCGGCGGCACCGTACGCCTGCTGACCGAGCAGACCGCCTGGCCCGACCGGGGCAGGCCCCGGCGCGCGGCCGTCTCCTCGTTCGGCATGAGCGGCACCAACGTCCACACCATCATCGAGCAGGCCCCGGAGAGCACGACCGCCACCGAGGACGAGCAGGCCCCCGTGACCCCGGACGCCACCGCCGCCCGGGCCGCGGACGCCTTCCCGTGGGCGCTGTCCGCGAAGACCGCGCGCTCCCTGCGCGAGCAGGCCCGCCGGCTGCTGAACCACCTCGACCGCACCGAAGGCCTCTCCCTGCCCGGCGTCGGCCGCGCCCTCGTCACCACGCGGACGCAGCTGGAGCAGCGGGCCGTGGTCGTCGGCCGCGACCGGCACGAGCTGCGGGCCGGACTCGCGGCGCTCGCCGACGGCGAACCCGCGGACCACGTGGTCCAGGGCGCCGCCACCGCCTCCGGCAAGGTCGCCTTCGTCTTCCCCGGCCACGGCTCGCAGTGGACGGAGATGGCGAAGGAACTGCTGGAGACCTCCCCGGTCTTCGCCGGGCAGGCGAAGGCCTGTGCCGAGGCGTTCGCCCCCTACCTGGAGTGGCCGCTGCTCGACGTCCTGCGCGCCGAGCCGGGCGCGCCGGGCATGGCCGAGGTGGAGGTCGCCCAGCCCGCGCTGTTCACGGTGATGGTGTCGCTGGCCGCCCTGTGGCGCTCCCACGGCGTGACGCCGGCCGCCGTCGTCGGCCACTCGCAGGGCGAGGTCGCCGCCGCGTACGTCGCGGGCGCCCTGACCCTGGACGACGCGGCCCGGATCGTGGCCCTGCGCAGCCGCGCGCTGACCAAGCTGATCGGCAAGGGCGCGATGCTGGCGGTCGCCATGCCCGCCGACCGGGCCCGCGCGCGGCTGGAGAAGTACGGCGACCGGCTGTCGGTCGCCGCCGTCAACGGGCCCGCCGCCCTGACCGTCTCCGGGGAGCCCGGCGCGGTCGACGAACTCCTGGCGGAGCTCGAGGCCGAGGGCGTGCGCGTGCGCAAGGTCCGCGGCGCCACCGGCGCCGGCCACTCCGCCCAGGTCGAGGACCTGCGCGACGAGATGCTGGAGCTGCTGGCCCCGGTCGCGCCGCGCACGGCGGACGTCCCCTTCTACTCCACGGTGACCGGCACGGTGCTGGACACCGCCGGCCTGGACGCCGAGTACTGGTACCGCAACGCCCGCCGCACGGTGGAGTTCGAGCCGACCGTACGGACCCTGCTGGAGGACGGCCACGGCGTGTTCGTCGAGTGCAGCCCGCACCCGCTGCTCACCGGCGCCGTGCAGGACATCGCCGACGAGGCCGGTGCCGACGCCGTGGCAGGGGCCTCGCTGCGCAGGGACCAGGGCGGCATGGACCGCTTCCTGCGCTCCGTGTCCGAACTGCACGTCAACGGCGTGCACGTGGACTGGGAGGTCCCCTTCGCCGGGCATCCCGCACCCCGCGTGGACCTGCCCACGTACGCGTTCCAACGCCAGCGGTACTGGCTGGAGGACGCGGACCAGGCACCCGCGGGCGCCGACCCGGTCGAGGCCCGCTTCTGGGAGCTGGTGGAGAACACCGACCTGCCCGGGCTCACCGGTGAGCTCGGGGCGGACGACGCCGCCCTCATCGGCCCGGCGCTGCCCGTGCTGTCCGCGTGGCGCCGGCGCAGCCGCGAGAAGTCCACGGTGGACGGCTGGCGCTACCGCGTCTCCTTCCGGCAGCTGACCGACCACCCGGCTCCCGGCCTCGACGGCCTGTGGCTCGCCGTCCTCCCCGCCGGCCTGGCCGACGAGGAATGGGCGCCCTGCGTCGTCGGCGTGCTCGGCGCCCACGGCGCCAAGGTGCGGGTCGTCGAACTCCCCGTCGACTGCGACCGCGCGGACGTGGCGAACCGGCTCGCGGAGGAACTCGGCACCGAACAGCCCGCCGGAGTCCTCTCGATGCTCGGCCTCGCCCCCGGCCGCCACCCCGGCCACCCGACGCTGTCCGCGAGCCTCGCCGCGACCGTGACCCTGGTCCAGGCGCTGGGCGACCTGGACGTCCAGGCACCCCTGTGGTGCGCGACCCGCGGGGCCGTCTCCACCGGCCCCTCCGACCCGCTGCGCGACGCCGACCAGGCACAGCTGTGGGGCCTCGGCATCGTCGCCGCGCTGGAACTGCCCCGCCGCTGGGGAGGCCTGGTCGACCTGCCCGAGGAGCTCGACGAGCACGCCCTGCGCCGCCTGGCCGGAGTGCTGGCCCAGCACGACGAGGACCAGCTCGCCGTCCGCGCCGACGGCGTCTTCGGCCGCCGCATGGTCCGGGCGCGGCCCGCGGACGCCGAGCCCGCCACGCCGTGGCGGCCCCGCGGCACCGTCCTGGTCACCGGCGGGACCGGCGGCGTCGGCCGCCACCTCGCCCGCTGGCTGGCCGGCGCGGGAGCCCGGCACCTCGTGCTCACCAGCAGGAGCGGGCCCGACGCCCCCGGGGCGCGGGAACTGCACGAGGAGCTGACCGCCCTCGGAGCCGAAGTCACCATCGCCGCCTGCGACATCGCCGACCGCGACGCCGTCGCGCGGCTGCTCGCCGGCATCGAGGACCGGCACCCGCTCACCGCGGTGCTGCACGCCGCCGGCACGGCACGCTCGTCCGTGCTGACCCACGCCGGCCTCGACGAGTTCGCCGAGGCCGCGGCCTCCAAGGTCACCGGCGCCGCCCACCTCGACGAACTGCTCGACGGCCGCGAGCTGGACGCCTTCGTCCTCTTCGCCTCCGGCGCCGGCGTCTGGGGCAGCGGCGGCCAGGCCTCCTACGCCTCCGCCAACGCCTACCTCGACGCCCTGGCACTGCGCCGGCGGGCCCGCGGCCTGACCGCGACCTCCGTCGCCTGGGGCGGCTGGGCCGGCGGCGGCATGGTCGACGACGCCGTCCAGGAGCGCGGCGAGAAGCGGGGCCTGGGCTTCATGGCCCCCGAGCTCGCCATCTCCGCCCTGCACCAGGCCGTCGAGCACGACGAGGCGGCCCTGACCGTCGCCCCGATCGACTGGGAGAAGTTCCTGCCCGCCTTCACCGTGGGACGCCCCAGCCCGCTGCTGGCCGACCTGCCGGACGTACAAAGGCTCCTGGAGGCCGAAGAGGCCGCCGACGAGGAGACCGGTGCCGAAGCGGGCCTGGCCGCCGAACTCGCCGGGCTCGCACCCGCCGAGCGGGAGGAGCGGCTGCTGGAGCACATCCGCTCCCAGAGCGCCGTCGTCCTCGGCCACGCCTCCGCCGAGGACGTGCCGCCCACCGCACAGTTCCTGGAGCTCGGCTTCGACTCGCTCACCGCGATCGACCTGCGCCGGCGCCTGTCCGCGGCCACCGGGCTCAGGCTGCCCGCCGGACTGGCCTTCGACCACCCCACGCCCGCGAAGCTCGCCAAGCACCTGCTCACGCAGCTGTCGGGCGCCGCCCGCGACGCCGCGGAAGAAGACCGGCCCGCCGACATGCTGGTGCAGCTCTACCAGCACGCGAGCGAGAACGGCACGGCCGCCGAGGCCATGGGGATGCTGATGGAGGCGGCCCGCTTCCGGCCCTCCTTCGAACAGCCCGGTGAACTGGCCGAGCCGCCCGCCCCGGTGCGGTTCTCGCAAGGCGACGGCCCCTTCGCCCTGATGTGCTTCTCGCCGTACGTCGTACCGGCCGGAGCGCACCAGTACGCCCGGTTCGCCGCACCCTTCCGCGACCGGCTGGACATGTGGGCACTGACCCACCCCGGCTACGAGAAGGGCGAGCCCGTCCCGTCCGACGTGGACGCCGTACTCGGCCTGCACGCGCGGACCGTGCGCGAATGCGCCGGCGGCAAGCCCGTCGTCCTGCTCGGCTACTCCTCGGGCGGCTGGATCGCCCACGGCGTGGCCGCCCACCTGGAAGCCATGGGCGAGCGGCCCGCGGCCGTGGTGATGGTCGACAGCTTCAGCCGCGAGATCCCCTTCGACCACCAGGTGCTCAACGCCATGGCCCAAGCGCAGTCGCAGCGCCTGGACTTCATGAGGTCCGGCGGCGAACAGCTCACCGCCATGGGCCGCTACATGCACCTGTTCGACGACTGGGCCGCGCCGGAGATCGCCGCGCCGACCCTGCTCGTCCGGGCGAGCGAGCCCATGCTGGCCGGCGCCGCGGACGGCGACGGCCGCGCGGCACCGCCCGAGCACGTGGGCACGACCGTCGAAGTGGCCGGAAACCACTACTCGATGATGGAGGACCACGCCGCCACCACCGCCGAAGCGGTGCGTTCCTGGCTGGCTGGCATCGACATCGACACGCCCCGTCAGAAGTGATCGAGGGCTCGCCCGCCCGGCGGATCACGGACACCAACAGCAGCGCAGCACACAGCAGATGTGGGAGAGAGACATGACGAAGGCGCTCTACGAGATCGGTGAGACCCCGCCGCTCGGCGTGGTCCCGCCGCAGATGTACGCGTCGGTGATCCGCCAGGACCGCTTCGGCGAGCCGAAGCAGGCGTTCCGCACCGAGGTCGTCGACACCCCCGCCGTGGGCCGGGGCCAGGTGCTGGTCTACGTGATGGCCGCCGGCATCAACTACAACAACGTGTGGTCCTCGCTCGGCACGCCGGTCGACGTCATCGGGATGCGGCAGCGCCAGGGCGAGACCGAGGACTTCCACATCGGCGGCTCCGAGGCCTCCGGCGTCGTCTGGGCCGTCGGCGAAGGCGTCCGCAACGTCAAGGTCGGCGACCACGTGCTGCTCACCAGCGGCCAGTGGGACGAGACCGCCGAGGACATCCGGATGGGCACCGACCCCCTGGTCTCCGAGAGCATCAAGGCCTGGGGCTACGAGACCAACTTCGGCTCCTTCGCCCAGTTCTGCCGCGTCGACGAGTACCAGTGCCACCCCAAGCCCGCCCACCTGTCGTGGGAGAAGTCGGCGGCCTTCCTGCTCACCGGCCCCACCGCCTACCGGCAGCTCCTGGGCTGGCAAGGCAACACCGTCCGCCCCGGCGACCCCGTCCTCATCTGGGGCGGGGCGGGCGGCCTCGGCTCGATGGCCATCCAGATCGTCCGGCTGGCCGGCGGCATCCCGATCGCCGTGGTCTCCGACGAGGACCGCGCCGCGTACTGCCGCAACCTCGGGGCGGAGGGCACCATCAACCGCCGCGACTTCGACCACTGGGGCCGGCTGCCCGACGTCGGGGACGCCGAAGGGTCGGCGAAGTTCCTGCGCGGCGCCCGCGGCGTCGGCAAGAAGATCTGGGAGATCCTCGGCGAGCGCAAGTCCCCGCGGATCGTGCTGGAGCACAGCGGCCAGGACACCCTGCCGACCTCGATGTACCTGTGCGACAACGCCGGCATGGTCGTCATCTGCGGCGGCACCTCCGGCTACAACGGCGACGTCGACCTGCGCCACCTGTGGATGCGCTCCAAGCGCCTCCAGGGCTCGCACTACGCCAACACCCGCGAGTGCCGCGAGGTCATCAGCCTCGTCGGCGCCGGCATGCTCGACCCCTGCCTGTCCGCCTGCGAGGGCTTCGAGGACATCGGCCGCATGCACCAGATGATGCACGACAACGTGCACCCCTCCGGGAACATGGCCGTCCTCGTGAACGCGCCCCGGCGCGGCGAGACGACCCTCGCACTCCCCGCCGCCTGACCCCTCCCGTCCGGCCCCGGCCGCTCACCCCTCCTCCTCCACCCAGCAAGCGCAAGGAGAGTCATGTCCCAGCCCACCGCCGGCGCGCCCGCCGTACCCAAGGCCCGCACCTGCCCGTTCCTGCCGCCGGACGGCCTCGCCGGCATCCGGGCCGAGGCCCCGGTGACCCGGGCCACCTTCACCAGCGGCCACGAGGCGTGGCTGGTGACCGGCTACGAGCAGGTGCGCGCCCTGCTGCGCGACCCGGCGTTCAGCGTCCAGGTGCCCCACGCGCTGCACACCCAGGACGGCGTCGTCACCCAGAAGCCCGGCCGCGGCAGCCTGCTCTGGCAGGACGAGCCCGACCACGGCGCCGACCGCAAGCTGCTCGCCAAGGAGTTCACCGTCCGGCGCATGCAGGCGCTCCGGCCGAACATCCAGCGCATCGTCGACGAGCACCTCGACGCCATCGAGGCCCAGGGCGGCCCGGTCGACCTCGTGAAGGCCTTCGCCAACCCGGTGCCGTCCATGGTGATCTCCGACCTGTTCGGCGTCCCCGTCGAGCGGCGGCCGGAGTTCCAGGAGATCGCCGAGGCGATGATGCGCGTCGACCAGGACGTCGCCGCCACCGAGGCCGCAGGCATGCGCCTGGGCGGGCTGCTCTACCAGCTCGTCCAGGAGCGCAAGGCCAACCCCGGCGACGACCTGATCTCGGCGCTCATCACCACCGAGGACCCCGACGGCGTCGTCGACGACATGTTCCTCATGAACGCGGCCGGCACCCTGCTGATCGCGGCCCACGACACCACCGCCTGCATGATCGGCCTCGGCGCGGCGCTCCTCCTGGACCGCCCCGACCAGCTGGCCCTGCTCCGCGAGGACCCGTCGCTGGTCGGCAACGCCGTCGAGGAGCTGCTGCGCTACCTCACCATCGGCCAGTTCGGCGGCGAGCGCGTCGCCACCGAGGACGTGGAGCTCGGCGGCGTGCGCATCGCCAAGGGCGAGCAGGTCGTCGCGCACGTCCTGGCCGCCGACTTCGACCCCGCCTTCGTGGAGGAGCCGGAGCGCTTCGACATCACCCGCCGCCCCGCGCCGCACCTGGCCTTCGGCTTCGGCGCCCACCAGTGCATAGGCCAGCAGCTCGCCCGCATCGAGCTGCAGATCGTCTTCGAGTCCCTGTTCCGCCGCTTCCCGACCCTGCGCCTGGCCAAGCCGGTCGAGGAGCTCCGCTTCCGCACCGACATGGTCTTCTACGGCGTGCACGAGCTGCCCGTCACCTGGTGACCCCCACGCCACGGTGAACCCCCCACAGGTGAGCAGCGCCCGCGTTCCCGCGGGCGCTGCTCACCGCGTTCCCGCAGCGCGGAGCCGAACACTAGGGGTTGCCCTACTGCAGGGCGCATAGCCTCCGGACATGGAGATTCCGCATGCCGGTGTCCGTGCTGCCGCGACCCTCACGGCGGCTGCCGCCGCTCCGGCGTTGGCCACCCCCACGGCCAACGCCTCACCGTCATGAGGACCGTTCCCGAATGCATTTTCCCGAATGCCTCAACGCCTCTCCTGCCGGCGGACTGAATTCCCTTTTGCGCAACCCTTTCTGAAGCCCTCCCGCCTCCCCGTCAATTCCACGCCCTCGTATCCGTTCCCTTATTGATGACGGCACTGCCGATCGTTTTGAAAGGCGCGACATGACCGAGACCGAAATCCGTCCCACCGGGTCGCCGGCCCCGTCCTTCCCCCTGGACCGGAAGTGCCCGTACCAGCCGCCGCAGGCCTACGCGGACTGGCGGGGCGACAGCCCGCTGAGCCGGGTCACGCTCGTCGACGGCCGGGAGGCGTGGCTGGTGACCGGGCACGCCGAGGGACGGGCGCTGCTCGCCGACCCCCGGCTGTCCTCCGACTGGGGACACCCGGAGTTCCCCGTCGTCGTCCAGCGCACCGAGGACCGCGGCGGGCTCGCGTTCCCGCTGATCGGCGTCGACGACCCGCTGCACGCCCGGCAGCGGCGCATGCTGATCCCCAGCTTCGGCGTCAAGCGCATGAACGCCATCCGCCCGATGATCCAGAGCCTCGTGGACCGGCTCCTGGACGACATGCTGGCCAAGGGCCCGGTCGCGGACCTGGTGTCGGCGTTCGCCCTGCCCGTGCCGTCGATGGCGATCTGCGAGCTGCTCGGCGTCCCGTACGGTGACCACGACTTCTTCGAGGAGCGCTCCCGCGACTTCGTGGGCGCCGCGACGTCGGCGGAGGCCGACGCGGCCTTCGCCGCGCTGTACGGGTACCTGTTCGAGCTGGTGGCGAAGAAGCAGGCCGACCCTGGCGACGGCCTGCTGGACGAGCTGATCGCGCGCCAGCTGGAGGAGGGCGCGCTGGACCACAACGAGGTGGTCATGATCGCGCTGGTCCTGCTGGTGGCCGGCCACGAGACCAGCGTCAACGCGATCGCCCTCGGCGCCCTGACGCTCCTGCAGCACCCCGAGCAGCTCGACGTGCTGCTGCGCGACCCCGCCGCGATCTCGGGCGTGGTCGAGGAGCTGCTGCGGTTCACCTCGGTCTCCGACTTCATGGTGCGGATGGTCAAGGAGGACATCGAGGTCGGCGGCGAGACCCTCAAGGCCGGGGACGCGCTGGTCGTCTCCATCTCGCTGATGAACCGCGACGCCAAGGCGTACGAGGACCCCGACACGTTCGACATCCGGCGGAGCGCCAAGCACCACGTCGGCTTCGGCCACGGCATCCACCAGTGCCTCGGGCAGAACCTCGCCCGCGCCGAGATCGAGATCGCGCTCGGCACGCTCTTCGCCCGCATCCCGGGCCTGCGGCTGGCCGTCCCGCTGGACGAGGTGCCCATCAAGGCCGGTCACGACGCCCAGGGCCCGGTCGAGCTCCCCGTCACCTGGTGAGCGCGCGGGCGGAAGGAGCGGTGGGAACGGAAGCAGGGGAGGCGGACCGCGCCATGCGCATCACCATCGACCGCGACCGGTGCATCGGCTCCGGTCAGTGCGTCATGACCGCACCGGGCGTCTTCACGCAGGACGACGACGCGCTGGTGGCCCTGGTGCCGGGGCACGAGGACGGGTCCGGGGACCCGCGCGTCCTCGACGTGCCGATGGCCTGTCCGGTGCAGGCGATCGAGATCTCCGAGGGCTGAGCGGCACCGGCCGGCAGGCGTGGGGCCCGCGACCGTACGAGCGGTCGCGGGCCCCACGTCCGTTTCCGCGGAAAGCCCGGACCGGTCCGGGGTTCCCGTGCGAGAGTGGTTACCGGTGGTTTTTTACAGGCGTGTGACAGCCGGGTAATCACCCGTTCATGGAGGGCGAAAAGCCGCCCCGGGCGTGGCGCGAAGGCGGCGGGCGCACTGGCGCGACTTCGACCGTACCGAACCCCCGTAGAAGCCTGCGGCTCGGTACCGAACCTTCGCCGCGGAGCCGCAGTCTTAAGCCCGCCCGGCCGGGCGGTCGTTGACCGCCGGTCCGGTTTCTCACTAGCCTCCCAATTGATTTCACCTCCATGAAGTTTCCTGAAGGGGATTCCTCCCTTGTCGAATGCAGCACCTGCAGCACCGGGCCTGTGCATGGCGAGCCTTGATAAGTCCCTGACGATCCAGCAGGCGAATCAGGAGTTCTTCCGGCAGTTCAACGGCTCGTCCGAGGAAATATGCGGCCGGAGTTTCCGCGACGTGGTTCACCCGAGCGTCCAGCAGCCGCTGATGCGCCAGTTCTCTCACCTGCTGGAAGGAAAGCACCAGCGCTTCGTCACCCCCGTCATCGCGGTGGGGCCGGGCGAGGAGTCGGCGTTCACCGTTCCCCTCACCGCGGTCGCGGTGCGCGGCGGCCTGCCCGACACGACCGCGATCCTGGTCATGATGCCCACGGCCCGGGACGCCGAAGGGACGCGCGTGGTGACCAACCGCAAGAAGATCCTCTCCGCGATGGACGCGCGCATCCTCGAGGGCATCGCCGCCGGCGTCTCCACCGTCCCCCTCGCCTCGCGCCTCTACCTGAGCCGGCAGGGCGTCGAGTACCACGTGACCTGTCTGCTACGGAAACTGAAGGTGCCCAACCGCGCCGCGCTGGTCTCCCGCGCCTACTCCATGGGCGTACTCAAGGTCGGCACCTGGCCGCCGGAGGTCGTGGACGACTTCGTGAAGTGAACGCCCTCCGGGGGCCCGCGGGCTGCGCTCGTTCGCGCCCTAGGTGACAATTCGGCCATAAGGTCCGCGTTCTGACTCAAAGACAGGTGGAAATGTTCACTTCCGTTTTCTACTGTCATGTCGACTGGATCTTGCAGGCCGGCCCCTCCCCAGGGCCGGCCGCCGACGCGCCGATCGTCCCCTGAGGTCGCGTCAGGCTTCATGAAAGGAACACTGTGGCGGTCATCCCCGAGACACGTCATGAGTCTTCCCGGACCCTCGCCGGCCGCTCGGCAGAACTCAACAGCGTGCTGCGCCGTGCGGGCCGGGCCCGCGCCGGAGCCGCACAGGCCGTGCTCGTCCGGGGCCCGGCCGGAATCGGCAGGACCAGCCTGCTGACCGCCGCCGCCGTCCACCTGCGCGCCGACGGCTTCACCGTCCGCACCCTCACCGGCAGCACGCCACCGGCCCGCCCCGCCGCGCCCGGGGCCGCGGACCCCACGGCACCCCCGCCCGACCCGTACGCCGGCCGCCGCCGCTTCCACGCCCACCTCGTCCGCCGGCTGGCCGCGGGCCCGCTCGCCATCGTCGTCGACGACGCCCAGTGGTGCGACGAAGCGTCCCTGCGCTGCCTCGACTTCGCCCTGCGCCGCGTCGCCGCACAGCCCCTCCTCGTGCTCCTCGCCCAGCGCACGGAGACCGACGGCCCCGGCACGGGCGTCCTCGCCGAACTGCTGGCCCAGGACCGCTGCACCCTCCTGGAGCTGGGACCGGTGAGCGAGTCCGGCACCGGCCGGATGATCGACCGCGCGCTCGGCGGGCCCGTGGACCCGCTCTTCGCGCGGCGCTGCGCGGAGATCTGCGGCGGCAACCCGCAGCTCCTCGGACGGCTCCTCGCCGGGCTCCGCACCGCCGGGATCCGCCCCGACCGCAGCGGCCTGCGCCGGCTGCGCACGGTCTACGGCGGCATCCTCGCCTCGCTGATCCCCGACTTCCTGGCCGTCCAGCCCGGCCCCGTACGCCAGGTCGCCACGGCCCTGGCCGTCCTCGGCCGCGCCGACCCCGACCTGCTGGGCGCGCTCGCGGGCATACCGGCCCGGCGCGCGGAAACCGCCCTGACGGTGCTGCGCCGGTTCGAGGCCGCCACCCCCGGAGCGCGGGGAGCGGTGATGCGCGACCCCCTTCGCCGGGCCGTCCTGGCCGGCCTGCCCGCCGGTGCCGTGCGCGAACTGCGGGCCCGCGCCGCCCGGCTGCTCAACGACGCCGGCCGGCCCGCCGCCGACGTCGTCGCCCAGCTCCTCCACCTGGACCGCATCGACGAACCCTGGATGCTCGGCGTCCTCCGCGACGCCATAGCCGCCTCACCCGGCCGGGCCGCCGGTCCGGACGTGGTCGGCTGCCTGCGGCGCGCCCTGACGGCACGGCTCACCGCCGCCGAACGCAAGGACGTCCACCGCGAACTGGCGCGGGCCTGCGCCCCCACCGCACCGGCCGCCGCCCTGTGGCACCTCCACAAGGCCCTCGCCGCCGCCGGCGACGCCCGCGAGAAGGCCACCATCGCCACGGACTACGGCCTCTCGGCCGTCGGCACCCGCCAGGCGACCGACGCCGTGCGCACCCTCGGCCGCGTCCTCGACGACCTCGACGCCGGCCTGGGCGCAGACCCCGGGCCCGCCGACCGCGAACTGCGCACCACCATCGCCTCGGCCCTCCTGGTCACCGCCGTCAACGACACGTCGGCCGTGTCCGTCGCCCGCGAACGGTCCCTCACCTGGTCCCTGCCCCGCGGCGACAGCCCCGCCGAACGCCAGCTGCTCGCCGCCATGAGCGTCATGACCTGCCTGGAGGGCCGCCCGGCCGGAGAAGCCGCCGCACTCGCACGCAAGGCCCTGCGCGTGGAGGAGGCCGCCCCGGCGGGCTGGTGGGTCCTCGGACCCTCCACCGTCCTCAGCCAGGCCGACGCCGTCGACGAGGCACTCGCCGGCCTGGAGCGCTCCTGCTCGGGCGGCTCCGCCCGCCAGGCCGCGCGCGTACGCGTCCCGGCGCTGGCCGGCCGCTCCCTCATCCTCCACAACGCCGGCGACATCACCGGCGCCCTGCGGCAGGCCCGGGCCGCCGTCGCGCTCGCCGAACGGTCCGGCCAGGGCGACCCCGCGCCCCTCGCGCACATAGCCCTGGGCAGCGCCCTGCTCTCCGCCGGCCGCACCGCCGAGGCGGGCCTCGTCCTGGACCGCCTCGTACGCACCGACGCCGCGCTCGAACGCCGCCTCTACGAATGGCACCACTACCTCTACGTCCGGGGCCGGGCCCTGCGCGAACACGGCGACCTGGAAGGCGCCGTGGCCGTGTGGCGCAGGTGCGGCCGCAGCCTGGCGGAAGCCGGCGTCGCCAACCCGCTCCTGGCCCCCTGGTGGCTGCCCGCCACCACCACCCTCGCCCGCCTCGGCCGGACCGACGAGGCCGCCGAGATCATCGAACAGGCCCGGCCCGGCCTGCAGCGCTGGGGCACCCCCCGCGCCCTCGGCCTGGGCATGCTCGCCACCGCCTGCGTCGCCGACGGCCGGGCCCGGCTGCGGCTGCTCCGCGACTCCGTGGACGCCCTGGCCGCCTCCCCGGCCCGCCTGGAGCTCGCCAAGGCCGAATACCAGCTCGGCCACGAACTGCTGCGCCACGGCGACGCCGACGGCGCCCGCCGCCACCTGCGCCGCGTCATCGAAAGGGCCACCCACTGCGGATACCACCAGCTCGCCGCCATCGCGCGCCGGCTGCTGGTCACCGCGGGCGGCCGGATGCCGCAGCTCGCCGCCAATCCGCTCGACTCCCTCACCGGCAGCGAACGCCGCGTGGCCGCCCTGGCCCGCGACGGAGTCAGCAACAAGAAGATCGCCGAGGCACTGTTCATCACCACCCGCACCGTCGAGATGCACCTCACCAACGTCTACCGGAAGCTCGACGTACGGGGCCGCTCCGAACTCCCCGGCGGCCTCCGCCCCTCCGGACTCCTGGCGACGGGCCGGTGACCGGGACGACGGCCATGCCACCGACCAGCGCCCCCCGGCCCGGCCGCCGCACCCCCGGGGACGCCCCCGCCGAGCCCTCGCCGCTCGCCGGGCGCGAACGCGAAGAGGCCCTGCTCACCGCCGCGCTCCTCAACCTGCGCCGGGGCCGGCCCGCCGTCGCCGGCGTGCACGGCCCGCCCGGCATCGGCCGCAGCACC
>NZ_PXWG01000007.1 GCF_003011965.1 Streptosporangium nondiastaticum | reverse complement strand
GCCGCCCCGCGCGCTACGGCCCGCTGATCCGCGACCGGGGGCGGAGTAGTACCCTGCGCGCCTGACCGCCCGCCGGACCGGTCTCGCCGGGGCGGGGAGAAGGCCGGTGGCACAGTCGCGTGCCACCGGCCCTTCGTGCGTACGGCTGCTCCCGCGTTCCGTCCGTCAGAATCCGACGGATCCCAGCAGGCCGGTCACCGGCGAGATCAGGTCGTGGCCGAACTGCGTGACCTTCGTGACGACCTTGGTGCCGCCGAGCGCACCGATCCACTTGGACTGGCCGAAGGTCAGCACGCCCAGCGCCGTGCCGGCGAGGGACGACTTGAACTCGCTGCTCGTCCACCCGTAGCCGATCCCCGTGAACAGGGTGTTGAGCCCTGCGAACGCGAGCGAGGCGTACGCGAATCCGGACGCGGCGGCCTCCACGAACGGCACGGCGGGCGGGAAGAACATGCCGACCGCCAGGACGCCGATGCCGAGGAGGGCGGAGGCGAAGCCGGTGCCGATGCTGAGCCAGTTGGTGGCGTTGGCCGCCCACCGCGCGCCTTCCTTCCACCAGGGAAGGCCACCCTTGACGCTGTCGTTGTCGGGCGAGTCCGCCGGGTTCTTCCCGGCCTCCTTGGCCCTGCGCGCCTCCTCGGCCGCCTTCCTGGCCGCCTCCGCGATCTCGGCCTTCCGCTTGGCCGCGGCGATCTGGTGCGCCTGGCTCGCGGCCGCGGCCGCCGTCCGCGCGTCCTTGCCCGCCTGGACCGCCGAGGCACGGGCCGAAGCGGCCGAGGCCTGGGCGGAGTTGGCGGAGGCCACCGCGCGGCGGGCGGCGTCGACGGCACGATTGGCGGAGTAGTTCGCCGAGCGCGCGGCCGTGCGGGCGGTGACGGCAGCCTGCTTCGCCTTGTCGGCCGAGGCCTGCGCGTCCTTGGCCGACTGCTCGGCGGCGTCCGGCGGCCTGGAGGCCGGCGACAAGGTCGGCTGGTCCGTGTCCGCCGACGCGAACAACATCGCCATCGGCGCACCGGGCGAGGACATCGACAAGGCCGCCGGGACGGACGTGAAGAACGCCGGCAGTGTGACCACCTTCAAGGTCCCCGCCTCCGGCGCCTGGACCCAGTACCAGGTGATTCACCAGGACCAGCCCGGCGTCATCGGCGGCATCGAGACCGGCGACCGGTTCGGCGAGACCGTCCAGGCGGTCAACCTCTCCCCCAGGACCGCGCCCACCTGGCAGACGCTCCAGCTCCTCGTGGGCGTGCCCGGCGAATCCCAGGGTTCCGTGACCGCCGCGGGTGCGGTGCAGACCATGACTCTGCTCGGCGCTCCCGGTCCGCACAACGACGTCCTGTACGCCGGGCACAACGGCGTCCCCGGCACGCCGGGCGCCGACCAGCACATGGGCCGGGCCATCGGCGCCTCCCCGACCCACATCTACGTGGGCATGCCGACCGGCCCGAACGCCCAGGGCGCGGCGTACGCGGTACCGTGGCAGAACGTCACCTCGTACGACGCCGGCGGCGCCGACCAGCCGGTGACGGTGTATCAGCCGGGCAAGGACGGCATCCCGTCAGGCGGCAAGGCGTTCGGAGCCGTGATCCGGTAGCGGCGCGCGCACGTACGCGCGGAGGCGGCGGGTTCAGGCGGACTTCGCGCCGACCAGGCGGTCAGCAAGCTTGCACAGGCGGCGTACCGTGCGGTCCTCCATCGCGACAGGGGCCGCCGGGGAGAGAGCCCTGCGGTCGTAGTAGGCACCGGGCACGAGCCCGGTGGCGGGGTCGCAGAGCCGCACGACGCACTCGGCGCCCTGCAGGGCGGAGTCGCCCTCGTGCGCGTACAGCCGCAGCAAGCCGGTGTCACAGACACCCGGATGCACGCTGACCGAGGTCCACGGCGCCTGCTCGCGCGCCGCGATGGTCAGCGCGAGCTGGGACTGGGCGTAGGCGGCGCCGCTTGAGTAGCGCTTCGCGCGGTGCGGGTCGCTCCAGGCGATGGACGCCGTGCGGTGCATGGAGGACGAGACGTTGACGACGCGGCTGCCGGGGCGGGCGCTGAGCGGGCCGGCGAGCTCACGGGTGAGGAGGTAGGCAGCGAGGAAGTTGACCTGGAGGGAGAGCTCGTTGCCGTCGGCGGTCACGGTGCGCCGCTCGGGCGCGGCGACGGCTGCGTTGTTGACCAGGACGTCGAGGACGGGGTGCTCCTCGGCGACGCGCGCGGCCATGGCCCGCACCTCGTCCAGCCGGGAGAAGTCGGCGACGACCAGACGCAGTCGCAGGACGTCGGTGCCGGCCGCCACCAGGCGGGTGACGGCGTCATCGCCGGAAGCCTGGTCGGGGGCATGCACGATGACCGTGTCGCCCCGTCCGGCGAGCAGCCGGGCGGTCTCCCAGCCGATGCCGGACGTGGCACCGGTGACCAGAACGGTCCTGAAGGCGGGCGAGACAGCAGAAGACATGGAATCCACTCCGGGAAGGACAGAGCGGCAGCGAGCGCTGTGGGGCGAAGCTGCCGTACGAGCGTGAAGCGGCATCGGCGACTGGGCGGCGGAAGCCGGAACGCGCTGTGCCGTGTGCTGCCGGCTGCTGCGTGACGGGCGCAGCCGGGGCATCGATGAAGTTGTGGGCGCGCTCAGCCCGCTGTGCGGGAACTGCGCGCGGTGCCGGGCGGCGCCGTATGAGGCGGCCGGTCGTGGTGGCGCAGGTGGCTGTTCACAAGAGCCATTCAAGGAAGCCCCGCGCCGGGGGACAAGGAACGCCCCACATCCCTGACGCCGCCCTGACACGCACGCCGGCCCACCAGCGACCCGCCCGTTGAGGAGACTGCAAATCGCGCGTCTTATCCCGCACACCGGCGGGGCTCGAAGGCTACTGCCGGTATCCGCTCAGGAACCGCCCGATCCGGCTTATCGCCGCGTCCAGGTCGTCGGCGTACGGCAGGGTCAGGATCCGGAAGTGGTCGGGGCGGGGCCAGTTGAAGCCCGTGCCCTGGACGACCTGGATCTTCTCGCGGAGCAGCAGGTCGAGGACGAACTTCTCGTCATCGTGGATCGGATGCACCTTCGGGTCGATGCGCGGGAACGCGTACAGCGCGCCCTTCGGCTTCACGCACGACACGCCGGGGATCTCGTTCAGCTTCTCCCAGGCGCGGTCGCGCTGTTCGAGGAGGCGGCCCCCCGGCGAAGTCAGCTCCTTGATGGACTGGCGGCCTCCGAGCGCGGCCTGAATGGCGTACTGGGCCGGGGCATTGGCGCACAGCCGCATGGAGGCGAGCATGGTCAGCCCCTCCAGGTAGCTGGACGCGTGCTTCTTGGGTCCGGTCACCACGAGCCAGCCGGAGCGGAAGCCGGCCACCCGGTACGTCTTGGACAGCCCGCAGAAGGTGAGCACGACCAGGTCGGGGGCGAGGGCCGCGGCGGAGTGGTGCACGGCGTCGTCGTAGAGGATCTGGTCGTAGATCTCGTCCGCGAAGACCATCAGCTGGTGGCGGCGGGCGAGGTCGAGGATGCCCTCGACGACCTCCTTGGGGTAGACCGCGCCGGTCGGGTTGTTGGGGTTGATGATGACCACGGCCTTGGTCCGGTCCGTGATCTTGGATGCCATGTCGTCGAGGTCCGGGTACCAGTCGGCCGACTCGTCGCAGATGTAGTGGACGGCCTTGCCGCCGGCGAGGGTGGTGACGGCGGTCCAGAGCGGGAAGTCGGGGGCGGGGATGAGGACCTCGTCGCCGTCCTCCAGCAAGGCCTGTACGGCCATGGAGACCAGCTCGGAGACGCCGTTGCCGAGGAAGATGTCGTCCACCGTGACGTCGGTCAGGCCGATCGCCTGATAGCGCTGGGCGACGGCGCGGCGGGCGGAGAGCACACCGCGCGAGTCGGTGTAGCCGTGCGCCCGGGGCAGCATCCGGATCATGTCCTGGACGATCTCCTCGGGCGCCTCGAAGCCGAACAGGGCCGGGTTCCCGGTGTTGAGGCGCAGCACGCTGTGGCCCGCCTCCTCCAGCGCGTTGGCGTGCTCGATCACCGGACCCCGGATCTCGTAGCAGACCTCGCTGAGCTTGCTCGACTGCCGGAACTCCATGCCGTGCCCTCCCTGGTGGCCGGATCCCGGGTTCCCGGGATCCCACTGGCCTCGTTCGCACCTCAACCGTGTTGCTTGTTACTTGGTTTTACCAAGCTTGAGCTTGGAAAGTCCAACATCTTGTCTAGACTGGGCGTCATGCCGCCACGTCAGCCTCGCCGTCGAAGTTACGACCAGTACTGCGCCTCGGCCCGCGCCCTGGACGCGGTCGGGGACCGCTGGACCCTGCTGATCGTCCGGGAGCTCCTGGCCGGGCCCCGCCGGTACACCGACCTCCACGCCGACCTGCCCGGCGTCTCCACGGACATGCTCGCCACCCGGCTCAAGGACATGGAGACCCAGGGCCTCGCGACACGCCGCAGGCTTCCGCCGCCGGGAGCCGCCACGGTGTACGAACTCACCCCGCGCGGCGCCGGCCTGCTGCCCGTACTCACCGCGCTCGCCGAGTGGGGCGCGCCCGATCTCGCCGAACGCCGGCCCACGGACGCGGTGCGGGCGCACTGGTTCGCCCTGCCTCTCCTGCGCCGTCTTCCGGCGACCGAGGGCCCGGCCGTCGTCGACGTGGCGCTGGACGAGGGCGTCTTCCACGTACGGCTCGGGGGCGAGGGGCCGGTGTACGGCGACGGGCCCGCCGAGGCGCCGGACGCCCGCCTCGTCCTCGACGCCGATACGTGCCGCGAGCTCGGCAACGGGACGCTCACCGTGGAACAGGGCGTCAAGGCGGGCCGGATCGACGTGCTCGGCGACGGGCCGGTTGCCACGACGCTGCGCGGCGCGTGACCGCCCGGCACGCCACTGCCCGGCCCGGGACCGCCTGACCACCGGACCGCCTGTCCCGGCGCGGGTCGTCCCGACGGCCGGGGGCGGCGGCCGGCGGCGGCCAGCGGTCGGCGGTCAGCGCGTCGCCAGGTCCACGATGCGCTGGACGAGGCCGGAGTAGGCCCAGCCCGATCCGGTCGCCGCGAGGGGCAACAGGCTCGTCGTCGTCAGCCCAGGGAGCGCGTTCACTTCGAGGCAGACCGGTTCACCACCGGCATCGCAGCGGAAGTCGGTACGGGAGTACGCGTCACCGCCGAACCCGAGAGCCTGGTGGGCGCGGAGGGCCCACTCCTGCAAGCGATACGCGAAGGCGTCCGGGACCGGCGCCGGGCACACTTCGCTCACCGCCCCGGACTGATACTTGGCCGTGTAGTCGAACAGCGGTGTCGTCAGCTCGATCTCGACCACGGGAAGCACCTGGTCGCCGACCACGGGCACGGTGAACTCCCGCCCGGCGAGGAACGGCTCCACCATCAGCTCGACGTCACCGCAAGGCCCCTCGGCCGCGGCCTGCGCCAGCCGGGCCAGCCCCGCGAGCGAGTCGGCGCGGTGGACCGACACGCTCGAACCGTCCGCGACCGGCTTGACCACCACCGGCCCGGCCTCCACCAGCCGCTTCACGCCGGCCGGCACCTCATCCGCCGCACCGGGCCGCCACAGCACCCGCTCGGCCACCGGCACGCCCGCCGCACCGAGTACCGCCTGTGCCCGGCCCTTGTGCCACGCCGCCGCACAGGCCGCGCTCCCCGCACCGGTGAAGCGCACACCGGCCATCTCCAGGAGCGCCTGCACATGCCCGTCCTCGCCCCAGCCGCCGTGCAGGGCAAGGAACACCAGCTCCGCGCCGCGCAGCAGCTCCAGCACCGGACCGCCGGTCAGGGCCGCGTGCATGCGCCGCCGCAGCTGGTGCCGCTCCGCGAGGGGCGGCGGCTCCTTGCCCACTGCGACGCCGCCGACCACCTCGCCGGGGTGCAGGGGCCCGGCAAGGACCGGCACCTCGGCGGCCGGGTCGACCAGCACCACTTCGTGCCCTCGCTCCAGCAACGCTCCGGTCACCGACCAGCCGGAAGCCAGGGAGACGTCCCGCTCCGAGCTTTCTCCACCGCACAAGACCACAACACGCATACCGACTCCCGTCATGCTCAGGCAGCCTAGCGCTGTTACTTGGTTTTTCAAAGCATTTACTCCGAAAAACAAAGCACCGATCAGTTGCGCCGGCCCGCTGCCGGCCGTTCGACAGCCCGATGGAGCAACCCCGTAATGTCCTCGCGTGACTGAACCTTCCTCGCACCTGCGCACGACAGCAGATGCCTACGACGCCATGGCAACCCTTTACGCCGATTTCGCCCGTAACGCGCTCGACCCTCTCCCTCTGGACCGTGCGGTGATCGCGGCGTTCGCCGAGTTCGCGCGGGCCGCCGGTGCCGGGCCCGTCGCCGAGCTGGGGTGCGGTCCCGGGCAAGTGACAGCGCACCTGCGGGACCTCGGCCTGGACGTCTTCGGAGTCGACCTGTCGCCGGCGATGATCGACATCGCTCGCGAGGCCTACCCGGACTTGCGCTTCGAGGTCGGTTCCATGGACGCCTTGGACATAGCCGACGGCAAGCTGGGCGGCATCCTGTCCTGGTACTCGGTCATCCACACCCCACCGCAGGATCTGCCGCCGTACTTCGCCGAGTTCGGGCGGGTACTCGCGCCCGGCGGCTACCTCCTGCTCGCTTTCTTCGAGTCGGAGGGCGAGCCGGTCACGGCGTTCGACCACAAGGTGACGACGGCCTACCGCTGGCCGATCAACGACCTTGCGGGGCTGGCCGAGGAGGCGGGGTTCACCGAAGCCGGCCGGATACTGCGCGAGCCGCTCGAAGGGGAACGGTACCGCCGGGGCCACCTGATCATGCGCAGGAACGAGGCTCGCTAGGCAGGGCCGCCCCCTCCCCCAACGCCGCCATGATGTCGCGGAGCGTCTGCTCGAAGAGGGGCTCGGGGTCGGTGAGGGCGAAGTCGAGGTGGCCGAAGACTTCCACGGCCACCGCCCCGTACAGGCGGGCCCAGCAGGCGACGAAGACGTAGATGACCTCCAGGGGCACCGGCTCGCCGGCCAGGTGCTCGCGCACCTCCTCCAGTTGGGCGATCCACGAAGGATCCAGGCCGGTGGGCGGCCGGACGCCGCCGCGGCGCCACAGTTCGACCATCAGGCCGAGGAGGACGGCGCCGAAGCGCCAGCTGGGGTCGTGCGCCGCCGAGCCGGGCGCGGTGTCGGCGTCCGTGACCGGCTTGGCGAACAGCAGCCCGAACTCGCGGGGGTGGGCAAGGGCCCAGCGGCGCAGTTCGCGGCACACTTCCCGCAGCCGCCGGCCCGGCTCGTCAGCGGGATGACGTTCGCGCGCCTCGGTCAGGGCTGCGGCCAGTTCGTCGTAGAGGTGTGAGGTCAGCGCCTGGATCAGGTCGCGGTGGCCGGCGTAGTAACGGTAGAGGGCGGGTGCGGTCATGCCCATCTCCCGCGCGATGGCCCGCAGGGTGACCGCGGACGGCCCTTCCTCGACCAGGAGCCGGCGCCCGGTGCGCAGGATCTCGGCCAGCGCCTCTTCGCGGACGCGGTGGCGCCGGCCGGTGGACCCGGTCCCCGATGTGCTCGGCACGGTCGTGCACCCACCTTCCCTTGACAAAGTTAACGCCTATCACTTTAGCTTGCGCCGAAAGTAAACGGTGTTAACAACATCCTTCGGGGGATCTCATGACGTACGGCATCGTCCTGACGTACACGGTCACGCCGCGCTGGCTCGCCCTGTCGCGTGAGCAGCGCAACGCGATGCGCGCCCAGCACCTCGAGCCGGTCTTCGCCGCCTACGCGGACCGGGTGAAGGCGCGCTTCTTCGACGCGGAGGCGTTCAACGGACGCATCTCGGACTTCGCGGTGCTGGAGACCGGCGACCTCGGGTCGTACTACTTCCTCATCGAGGCCCTGCGCGACACTCCTGTCATCGCCGAGGGCTACCTGACCTTCAACGACGTCTTCCTGGGCGTCGAGGACGGCTTCCACGCCTACGAGCAGGCCCTGGCCTCCGAGGACGGGATCCGGTGACCGGGCGCTGCGAAATCCGCCGGTGGCCGTGGCACGTACTGCGCGCCGTGGCCGTGCTGGTGCTGCTCGACACACTGGCGCAGGCGGCGCTGGCCGGTCTGTTCGTCACCGGAGATCTCGACCTGCTGACCTGGCACGCGGCGAACGCGGGCGTGCTCAGCGCGCTGACCGTCATCCAGACGGCAGCGGCAGTGGTGGTCCGGCGCGCCGCGCGCGGACCGCTGTGGCCGGCCGCGGCGAGTGCGGTGCTGGTCCTGCTGGTAAGTGCGCAGCAAGGGCTGGGCGAAGCGCGCGTCCTGGCCGGTCACATACCGCTGGGCATGGCCGTCTTCGGCTGTGCGACAGCCCTGGCGTACGGGGCGTTCACCCAGCGCCCCGGCACGTCTCCGCCGGCGGCCCGGCCACGGCAGGAGGTGGCCGAGTAATGCCTGCTTTGCTGAGCCGGCGCGGGCTCCTCGCGCTGACGGCCGGAGCCGGAGCGGCGATCACGGTCGGCGCTGCCGGCTGGTCCCGCAGCGCCGGGGCGTCCACCGGCCGGGTGCTGGCCAGCGCGGGCCCGCTGCCCCGCCCGTTTCACGTACCGCTGCCGGTGCCGCCGGTGGCCCGCCCGGTGCGCAGCGAGCACGGCACCGACTTCTACGAGGTCGAGCAGCGGGAGGGGAAGGCGGAGATCCTTCCGGGACGGAAGACGACGGTGTGGGGGTACGACGGCGTCTTCCCCGGGCCGACCTTCGCCGCGCGCTCCGGGCGCCGGACGGTGGTCCAGGTGCGCAACAGCCTCACCGTGCCCACCGTCACCCACCTGCACGGCGGCGTCACCCCGCCCGAGTCCGACGGCTATCCCACCGACCTGCTGCTGCCCGCCCGCTGCGCACCTGGTCAGACGCACGACGACAGGGCCGGCGCCCACCCGGGGCGGACGGCTGTGGGATACCGCGCGTACGAGTACCCGCTGCCGCAGCCGGCCGCGACCCTCTGGTACCACGATCACCGCATGGACTTCAGCGCCCCGCAGGTCTGGCGCGGGCTGGCGGGCTTCTTCCTCGTCAGCGACCAGGAGGAGGACCGGCTGCCGCTGCCGGACGGGGACAGGGACGTGCCGCTGATGCTGTGCGACCGCTCCTTCGCCGAGGACGGCTCCTTCCGCTACCCAGCCCACCACGAGCACGACGCGTTCCCGGACGGCGTGCTCGGAGACGTCCAGCTCGTCAACGGTGCGCCCTGGCCCGTCATGGAGGTCTCCGCCGCCCGCTACCGCTTCCGCCTGCTCAACGCCTCCAACGCCCGCCGCTACGGGCTACGGCTCGCTGCCGGCGACGGCAAGCCGGGGCGGTTCGTCCAGATCGGCAGCGACGGGGGTCTGCTGGCGGCACCCCGGTCACTGGACGCCGTCGACATGGCGCCCGGCGAACGCTTCGACGTCGTCGTCGACTTCTCCGCCTTCCCCGTCGGCAGCAAGGTGACGCTGCGCAACTCCGCGGCCGAGGGCGGCATGCGTGACGTCATGCGCTTCCACGTCGTACGCAAGGAGAAGGACGACAGCCGCGTGCCGTCCCGCCTGTCCGCCTCGTTCGAAACGCTGTCCCCGGGCCCGGCCGGATCGGTGCCGGTGCGCCGCTTCGACTTCCGGCGTACGCACGGCTCGGACGAGCGGCAGATGTGGACGATCAATGGGAGGCCGTTCAGCACTGCTGAGGTTCTGGCTTCCCCGCGCCTGGGCAGCGTGGAACGGTGGCGCTTCAGCAGCGACTTCCACCACCCTGTCCATGCGCACCTGGCCCAGTTCCAGGTCCTCGCCCGCGGCAGCAGGCCCCCACGGGCCACTGACGGAGGATGGAAGGACACCGTGGACGTCCGCCCCTACGAAGTGGTCGACGTCCTCGTGAGGTTCGCGGGCTACAAGGGCCGTTACATGCTGCACTGCCACAACCTCGAACACGAGGACATGGCGATGATGGCCAACTTCGACGTGACGTGACGGGCGCTGCTGCGCCAGCACTCACCGGACCGAGGCGGCTCGGCGCGGCCGAGGCGTCCGCTCGCCCGAGCAAGCGCTCGCCCGAGCCGCCGATCGCCCGAGGCCACACCATCACGTCCAGCTACATATCACTTAAAAGGACTGTTTCTCATGGAACAGGGGCAGATTCCGACCAAGAGCATGCCGTGAACACCGTTGTTCTCAAGGGGGAATTCATGCCGGACGATCAGGCGGAAGACCAGGCGGGCAGCCCGGTCCGGGAGGGAAGCCCGGACTCCGCAGTCGACCGGGTGGCCGACTTCTACGGCGCCTACATCGACGCCGTCGACGACGGCACCGACGACCTGGGAAGCGAGCTTCGCGCCCACTACCTCACAGAGGATTTCCGTCAGCGGCTGGCCGCCTGGGAGGAGGCCAACCACGCCGACGGTGTCCTCCGCGCCCAGGACGTGCCCACCCACTGGGCGGTCCGCTATCACGACTCCGGTGCCGGGCACCTGTTCACCACGGTCACCCTCACCTGGGGCACCGGCCCGGACGCCGGGCACACCCGGCTGGCGGTCCAGAGCGACCTGAGCACCAAGCTCATCTCGGACATCGAAGACGGCTGACCGGTTCCTGGCGCGGACTCGGAGCGACGGGAGACCGCGGGGGTCCCGTCAGCGCGGCACCGTGACGAGCCCCGTCTCGTAGGCGGTGATCACGAGCTGGACCCGGTCCCGGGCGCCCAGTTTGGTGAGCAGGCGTGACACGTGCGACTTCGCGGTGGCCACGGTGATGAAGAGGTCCTCCGCGATCTCGGTGTTCGAGCGGCCGCGTCCGACCAGGGTCAGCACTTCCCGTTCCCGCTCGGTGATGCCCTCGACCGGCCGTGGGGGTCGCTCGGGCCGTTCGGGACCGGCGGCCACGGGACGCCCTGCGAAGTCCGCGATGAGACGGCGCGTCACACTCGGCGCGATCAGTGCGTCGCCGGCGGCGACGACGCGGATCGCCGCGAGGATGTCGTCCAGCGCCATGTCCTTGACCACGAAGCCGCTCGCACCGGCCCGGAGCGCGCCGTAGACGTGCTCGTCCTCGTCGAAGGTGGTGAGGATGAGGACGCGTGCGGTCGCCGGTCCGGCCGTGATCAGGCGGGTGGCCTCGATTCCGTCCATGCCGGGCATGCGGATGTCCATCACCACGACGTCGGGACCGAGATCGGCGACGAGCCGGACCGCTTCGGAGCCGGTGGCGGCCTCGCCGACGACTTCCAGGCCGGGGTGGCCGGCCATGATCACGCGCAGCCCGGACCGCACCAGCGGCTGGTCGTCGGCGAGCAGGATCCGGATGGTCACCGGGTCTCCACCGGAACTCCGGCGCGTGCGGGCAGCGGCAGCCGGGCCGCCACCCGGAAGCCGCCCTCGGGACGCCGGCCGGCACTGAGCCGGCCGCCCAGCAGGCCTACGCGTTCCCGCATGCCGATGATGCCGAAGCCGTGGCCCGAGCCGCTGCCGGTGCTGCCACGGCCGTCGTCGACGACCTCCACGGACAGGTCCTCGTTCCCGTAGTCGATGGTCACCCGGCAGTGCCCGGTGCCCGCGTGGCGGACCACATTGGTCAGTGCCTCCTGCACTATGCGGTACGCGGACAGGTCGATGTCGGCAGGCAGCGGGCGTTCGTCCCCGGTGCGGCACACGTCGACGCGTACGCCCGCGTCCGCGGTCGCCGCCGCCAGCCGTCCGAGGTCCGCCAGCCCCGGCGCGGGTGCGAGCCGCGACGACTTCTCGGAGGCGCTCACGCCTCGTTCGGCCCGGCGGAGCGACACCAGCGTCCGCCGGAGGCCCGACAGGGTCTCTCTGCTGGTGGTCTCGATGGCGCGCAGGGCCTCGCGGGCCTCTGCCGGCCGGGTCTCGATGACCCGGCTCCCCACACCGGCCTGGATGGCGATGATGCCGATGCTGTGCGCGACCATGTCGTGCAGTTCCCGTGCGATCCGCAGCCGTTCGGCGGTGACGGCCTCGGCCACCTCCTGCGAACGCAGCGCCACCGCGTGCTCGCGGCGCTCACGGATGAGTAGTCCGGCAATGCAGGAGGCGGACATCGCCAGGAGCGCGATCACCCCGCTGACGGCCAGGTTGTCCCCTTGTGCGAAGGCACCGACCACCACGAGTTGCACGGCGAAGGACACGGCCACGGCGGCGAGAGCGGCCCGCCGTACGCAGGTGGCGACGATGAAGCCCAGGATGAGATCCACCGCCACGTACGACAGGAACTCGCCCTGGTACGAGACCGCCGGGCTCTCGTGAAGGGAGCTGGGAGTGCCTGCCACCACGGCGGTGGATCCGAAGAGTGCCATGGCCAGAGCCGGCAGCGGCCTGCGCCGCGCCACACCGGCGAGCAGGCTCGCCGCCATCAATGCCCCGACGCCGTGGACCGTGCCCGACGCCCGCGGCGCGGCCCCCACCAGGAGACCCGCCAAGAGGAGGTAGGAGACGCCTCCTGCCCAGGCCATGGCCTTTGTTCTCGTCATCGGCGGTGCGCCCCTGCGAGGAAGAGGCAACCGTGGTGCGCAGGACACGTACCCCACTCAGTGATCGTTACGGAGTTCACGCCGCGAGACTAACCGGGCGTCATCCGCGCGGCATCAGCCCGTGGGCGTACGCCCACGGGCGAACCCTGCCCGAGCCATTGCCGTCCACGGCCCCATGCCCGGACGCAGGCCCTCCCGGCAGTGTGAGTGCCGTGATCGAAGTCAGCCAGCTCACCAAGCGATACGGCAGCAAGACCGCCGTCGACCACCTGTCCTTCACCGTGCGGCCCGGCCGGGTCACCGGATTTCTCGGCCCCAATGGAGCCGGCAAGAGCACCACCTTGCGGATGGTCCTCGGCCTGGACGCGCCCACCGCCGGCACCGCCACCGTCAGCGGCGTCCCCTTCCGCCGCCACCCGCGCGGCCTGCGGCATGTGGGCGCCCTCCTCGACGCCGACCAGGTCCACGGCGGCCGCAGCGCCGCGGCCCACCTGTCCGCCCTGGCTCGCAGCAATGGCATCCCGCGAAGCCGGGTCGAGGAGGTGTTGCAGGAAGTGGGGCTGGCCGAGGCGGCGAACCGCCGCATGGGCGGGTTCTCCCTCGGCATGAAGCAACGGCTGGGCATCGCCGGTGCGCTGCTCGGCGACCCGCCCGTGCTCGTGTTCGACGAGCCGGTCAACGGCATGGATCCGGAGGGCGTGCTCTGGGTGCGCCGGCTCTTCCGGCGCCTGGCCGCCGAGGGGCGGACGGTCTTCCTCTCCAGTCATCTGATGTCGGAGATGGAGAACACCGCCGACCAGTTGGTCGTCATCGGCCGCGGCCGTCTCATCGCCGCGGAGCCGGCACGGGACTTCGCGGCTCGCGGTACCCGCCGCAGTGTCGTGGTGGGGACGCCTCAGGCCGCCGAGCTGGCGGCCGTGCTGACCGCGGCGGGGGCCTCGGTCGAGCCCGAGGGAACGGCAGGCGCCGAGAGGCTCGCCGTGACCGGGCTCCCGGCGGACCGGATCGGAGCGCTCGCCTTCGAGAAGGGGATCCGGCTGGACGAGCTGACCACCCGTACCGCCTCACTGGAGGCGGCCTTCATGGAACTCACCGCCGGCAGCGCCGAACACCTGGCAGGACAGCCCCGATGACCACACTCGCCTCCGACCCCCGGACCCCCACCCCCGTCGCCGGGCCGCCGGCCCGCTTCCGCGACCTCCTCGCCGCCGAGTGGATCAAGACGCGGTCCCTGCGCTCCACCCCGTGGGTGATCGCCTTCACTCTCCTGTTCGTGGTCGGTTCCGCCGCCGTGGCCACGCTGTCGGACACCGCCGCGCCCTCCGGCCCCGCCGAGTTCCTGCCCTTCAATGCCTACCCGGCGGCCGGCTACTGGACGCTGATACTCGTCGCCGGCAGCATGGGCGCCCTTACCGTGGTGAGCGAGTACGGCAGCGGCCTGATCCGCACCACCACCATGGCCGTCCCCGCCCGCGGCTCGGTGGTGCTGGCCAAGGCGGCTGTCGCCGCCGCGCTGTGGACCGCGGTCGGCACGGTCGCCTCCACAGGTTCTTTCCTGGTCTCCCAGGCCCTGAACAGGCACCATGCCGGTGTTCCGCTCACCCATCCCGGGGTGTTCCGGGCGCTGGTCGCATCCGCGCTGCTGGCCCCGGTCTGCGCGCTGGTCGGCCTGGGTCTCGGTGTTCTGCTCCGGCACGCCGCGGCGACCATGGTCACCAGCGTCTTCGTCCTGCTGATGCTGCCCACGATGTTCTCGGAGAGCAACCGCTGGTCGGCGGACGTCAAACACGCGCTGGTGTCGGCGGCGTGGAAGCGCCTGGTCGAGCCCTGGGAGCCGGACCCCGGGTCCCAGGGCTGCACGGCCACGGTCCCCGGCTCGTGGATCGTGTACGTCCTGTGGCCGCTGATCACGATCGGAATCGCCGTGTTCACCGTGCGGCGACGCGACGTGTGAACGTGCCCCTTGGGCCCCCTGGACCCCCTACCACACCACACCCGCCGGGCCCGAGCGCGGCGACCACCACCATTTGCGCACCGCGTGCGGGCGGGGATTATGCGGGGCCAACGCCCATGTGCGCGTCCCGTGGATGGCGTTGAGTAAGTCCTGCCGATCGGCCGGCACATCCCGAACGTCAGCCGCGCATCCCGCGCACCCGACCCTCCCAGGAGGTATTCCGTATGAGCAGCGTCCTCAAGCTCCAGAGCATGGAGGCCCGCACCACGCAGAGTGCTGCCGCCGTCGTCAGCCTGACGAGCAGCGGCAGCCGCTGCTGCGGGGCCGAGGAGGAGCGTCCGCCGACCTCGCAGTGACCTGACGGATCCGTGCGGGGGTGCGATGCGCCCCCGCACGGATCCGCCGTTCCCACCGGCCGCTGTCACCGGCGGCCCCTCGCAGGATCCGCACGATCACAGAGGCTGACATGCGCAACGAACGATGGGTCTACCGCTTCCTCTTCGCGTGGGACAACACGCTGTTCTTCGACCCGCTCGACGTCTACTACGAGCCGAGCGCGGACCACTTCCTCGCCGGGTTCGACGAGAGGGTACGGGCGCGGTTCGTCCGCAGCGGCATCTGGTGGAGCCACCGGCACAACCCGGAGCTGCCGGCGCAGGGCTGGAAGATCCATGTGTCGTCGGGCCACCGCCACGTGCGCGAGGCCGCCGCCTCAGTGATCGGATATCTGACGGAACGCGAGATCGACTTCAAGATCGCTCTCGATCTCAACGTCTTCGAGATGCTCAACTCCAAGTCCGTCTCCCGGGGCAGCGGCGGCAAGCTCGTCACCGTCTACCCGCGGGACGACGACGAGTTCAGGGCGTGCCTGGCCGGCCTGGCCGAGCTCCTGGAGGGCGTGGAGGGGGCCTACGTGCTGTCGGACATGCGCTACCGGGACAGCAAGGCGCTCTACTTCCGCTACGGCCAGTTCCTCGACACCCACACCGTCGACGTCCTCGGGCGGCGCCTGCCGCGGATCCTCGGGCCTGACGGTCCCGTCGCGGACGACCGGCGCCCGGGGTACGCCCAGCCCGACTGGGTGCCCTGGCCGTTCGACGACTGGAAGCCCGCCGACGAGGACGAGGCGGGGGACGGTGACGGCCTGCTCGGCGGCCGCTTCCGGGTGACCGGAGCGCTCCAGTTCTCCAACAGCGGCGGCGTGTACACCGCCGAGGACACGGAGGACGACGACCGGAAGGTGGTGCTCAAGGAGGCCCGCCCGTACACCAACCTCAATCCCCGCCAGGACCACGACGCCGTGGACATCCTCGACCGCGAGTGGATGTTCCTGAACCGGCTGGCCGACGTCGGCACGTACCCCGCTCCGGTCGCGAAGTTCCGCCACTGGGAGCACCACTACATCGCCGAGGAGTTCATCGACCGCACCGACATGCGCTCGGTGCTGCTCGAACGCAATCCGCTGGCGCGGCCGGGGTTCGACGTCGAGCAGTCGCGCGAGTACCTGCGGATCTTCCTCGCCGTCTTCCGCGGGCTGGCGCGCGCGGTCCGGGCGGCGCACGAGCGTGGTGTGATCCTCACCGACCTCACCGCCGCGAACCTGCTCATCGACCCGGACACCCACGAGGTGACGATCGTCGATCTGGAGGCATGCCGGCTGGCCGACACCGCCACCGGCACCGACGCCGATGACCGCAAGACCGACGCCGGCACCGACGCCGATGCGGCTGCCGATGCCGCTGCCCGCGAAGCCGACCTGAGCAAGCCCGTCGAGCTGTTCACACCGGGCTTCAGTCTCTCGCGCAACATCTTCAAGGCGCACGGGCCGGAGGGCGACCGGTACGCGCTGGCCTCCACCATGGCCTACTTCGTCTTCCCGATCGCGGCGATGTCGTACCTGCGCGAGGACGTCCTCGACCTGTACCGGATCTTCGTCACCGAGGGCCTGGGCTGGCCGGAGGAGGTACACCGGCTGATCACCGACCTGGCCCGGGACCGGATCGGCCTCACCGACGTGCTCACGGCTCTGGAGGACGAGGCGGACCTGCTCCGCCGGGTCGAGGCGCCACCGGCGCGACCCGTCGCCGAGGAGCGGCTCGGCCTGGTGGACGCGGAGACCGGGGTGGCCGCGTTCGTCGAGGCCGTCGCCGACACCGGCCGGGACACGCTCTTCCCCGTGGACCCCTTCGCGCACGTCACCAACCCGCTGAGCCTCGGCTTCGGGGCGAGCGGGGTCCTGTGGGCGCTGCACTCCTCCGGCGTCCCGGTCCGGCCCGAATGGCACACCTGGCTGGCCGGCAAGCTGGAGCACATCGACGTGGGGCAGTACCCGGACGGTCTCATGAACGGCCTGTCCGGCATCGCCTGGGCCGCCGACACGCTCGGCCTCGGGGCACGGGCCAGGGAATTGCTGGCACAGGCCAACCGGCGTGCGGTGCAGCATGGCGACTACACCTTCTACTACGGCCTCTCCGGCGTGGGCATGACCAACCTGCGCTTCTTCCTCCGCCACCGCGACCCGCGCGACCTGACCGCGGCGCGGGAATGCGCGCGCATCCTGTGCCAGACGGCGCGGCGCGACGGCGGGCGGGCCCACTGGCTGAACGAGTTCGCCACCGAGGGGCCGCTGACCGGCCTGGGCTTCGGACAGGCCGGCGTGGCGATGTTCCTGCTGCGCATGCACCAGGTCACGGGAGAGGAGCACTACCTGCGGCTCGGGCGGGAGGCGCTCGCCTGGGAGATGGCCCATGCCAAGCCCCTCCACGACGGCGGCCCCGTGATGTTCGAGCACGAAGGGACCATGGAGCCGTACGTCGAAGTGGGGTCCGCGGGCGTGGCGCAGGTGCTGCTGCGCTACGGCGACCTGGACGCGGCGCGCACCGTCCTGCGCGGGCTGGACGTCCGGTACTCGGTGCTGCCGGGGTACTCCTTCGGCATGAGCGGGATAGCCGACGCCCTGCTGGACGCGGCGGAGTTCACCGGCGACCGCTCGTACCGCGACACGGCCCTGCGGCAGCTCGACATCGTCCGGAGGGTCTTCCTCTTCGAGCCCGCCGAGCGCTTCGCGCTGTCGCACGAGGACGGCCGGACCCTTCTGGGCCTCCCCGGTGAGGGGCTGCTGCGCTGTTCCACCGACTACCTGACCGGCTCGGCGGGCGTGCTGCGGGTGCTCCACCGCGTGAACACCGGGAGCACGGCCGACTTCCTCCTGGACGAGGTCGCCCGGTGAAGCAGCTGTGGCGCACCCTGCGGGGCCACCGGTCGCCGTACGTGCTGATCCTCGTCGGCGAGGCCGCCACGGGCGGGATCGAAGCCCTGGTGCACCCGCTGCTGCTCAAGGCCCTGTTCGACCAGGCCATTCTGACCGCCGACCTCCGCCGGTTCCTCTTCCTCGGGCTCGCCTACCTCCTGCTCGGGCTGGCCCTCAACGTCTCGGCGTACGGGATCGCCTGCCGGCGCAAGCGGTTCGAGAACGCGTTCACGCTGGTGCTGGAGACGGAGCTGCTGGGCCGCACGCTCGGTCTGGACGGCCGCAAGGTGGCGGAGACGGGCAACGCCTCGTACGTCAGCCGCATCCACAACGACGTCTCCCAGGGCGTCCTGCCGGCGATCGACGTCTCCATCCGCATCGCGCGGCAGGCGGTCACCTCGGTCGTCTTCCTGGGGGTGCTGCTGTACCTGTCCTGGCAGGCCAGCCTCGTCCTGCTGGTGATCGTGCCGCCGCTGGTGCTGGTGAGCAACCGGCTGGGCAAGCGGATCGAGAAGAACACCGGGCCCGAGCGCGAGGCGGAGGCGCGGTACGTCAACGTGCTGACCCGGACGCTGGAGTCCTTCCCCGCGCTGCGCGGTCTGCCGTCGCTGCTGCCGGGCACCCGCGCGGCGAACAAGGAGGCGCTGCGCGGGTTCCTCGGCATCACCTTCGTCAACTTCCGCCTGTCGCAGCGGCAGCGGACCCTGAGCGACCTGGTCATGAACCTGTCGGACACCGCTTCGATGGTCATCGGAGCCTTCTTCGTCTTCTCCGGACGGATGTCGTTCGGCAGCTTCCTCGCCTTCGTGAACTCGCTGTGGCGGGCGGTGACCGGGGTGTTCGACCTCGTCAACACGATTCCGCAGGCCCGCCGGAGCGCCGCCGTCCTCCAGCGGATCGAGTCCCTTCGCGGCTCCCGGGAGACTACGTACCACGCCGAAGGGCCGCTGGTGCGGGTCCGTGGCGCCCGGGTCGGATACGGGAATGGACACGGGAACGGTGATGGCAGCAGTGACGGCAGCGGCAGTGACACCGGCAGCCGCGGCGACGGAGCCGAGGTGGTGATCGACGCGTTCGAGCTGCGCGCCGGCGAGCACGTTCTGCTCCGCGGCCCCAACGGCTGCGGAAAGACCACGCTCCTGCACATCATCTCCGGAACGCTCGCGCCCGACGCCGGATCGGTCACCCTGCCGCCCCGGGTCGCGAGCCTGACCACTCCGGTCAACCTGCCCCCGCTGCCGGTGCGCGACCTGGTCCCCGACGAGCGGCTGCGCGCGGCGATGGGCCTGGACGGGCTGGCGGACCAGCTGCCCTCGGAGCTGTCCTCCGGCCAGCGCCAGCGGACGGGAGTCGCGGCCCTCCTGTGCGAGGACGCCGACGCGTACCTCGCCGACGAGCCGTTCGCCAACCTCGACGGGCCCGGCAAGGAGCTGGTCTTCCGGATGCTGCGCGAGCGGACCGGGGGGCGCGCCCTGCTCGTCGTCCACCACGGGGACGAGGACCTCGACGGGCGCTTCGACAGGGTGGTGACCCTGTCCGGGGCCGCCGCGCTCTCTTAGGAGACCGGGTCGGCAGGGGATCGGGTGCTCAGAGGCCGCGGTCTCAGGGGACCAGGTCGCGGGCGGCGGTGGCGAACGCCTTCCGGTTCGGGTGACCGGTCTTCTGGAGGAGGCTCGCGACGTGCTTCTCGACGGTGCGCGGCGAGATGTGCAACTGCCCGGCGATGTCCTTGTTGGCGATCCGTTCGGCGACGAGCCGGGCCACCTCGAACTCGCGGACGGTGATGCCGCACCGGCGCAGCTCCGGCGGCACCTGCTCCGTGCCCGTGCGCCGTTGCCGGACCGAAGCGCCCATCCCGCGCAGCAGGGCCCGGCCGGCGCCGGCGACCACCTGGAGGCCCGCCCCGTGGAAGTACTCCTCCGCTTCGCGCAACCACTCGACCGGCTCGCCCCAGCCGTCCTCGTGCGCGTGCCGCGCCACCAGGCGCAGACACAGCCGGCGCGCCATGGGGTAGGGCTCGGACGCTTCCAGCGCCGTGCCCGCGGCGGCCGCCGCCTCGCCGGGGCGGCCCTCGCGACCGAGCAGGACGGCGTCCGCCAAGCCCACGAACTGGCGGTTCCAGCGGGTGCGGCTGACGCTCGCCCGTACGGCGGCGGCGTAGTGCTGCCGGCCCATGCGCCCGGCCAGTACGCCGAGCAGCAGGATGATGCCGTGCTTGCCGAACTCGCTGGTCGCGGGGTTCTCCACGTCGTAGGCGAGCGCCTGCGCGAACTCGTGCACGGCTGCCTCGTGCCGCTCCTCCAGCAGCGAGCAGAACGCCCGCGCCTGCCCGTACGACATCGCTCGCAGGCCCGGTGCGGCGTCGATGAGCGGGGCCAGTCGCTCCAGCGCCTCCTCCATCGGGGCGCGCCGGCCCTGGTGGGCGTGGCACACGGCCTCGGCGAGCCGCATCATGGCCAGGTGCCGGCCCAGTCCCCGGCGTTCGGCACCGGCCGCCTCCTCGCGGATCAGGTCCTGGGCTTCTGCGAACTCGCAGCGCCGGATCCGGTCGAGCGCGAGGGCGAAGCCGGCTTCGTACGCGGGCGGCCGCAGGCCCATGCGCAAGGCCTCCCGCCGGGCCCGCTCGATCCGGCCCGGCTGTCCGTCATGGCTCGCCGCGACGGTGGCCAGGCGGACCTCGGCGGTCACGAGGAGAGCGGGGAGCCGTTGTGCGAGGGCGACCGTGCGGGCCTGCTCGAAGTGGGCGGTCGCCGTGGGCTCGTCCTGTTCCCGGGCGAGCTGCCCGAGCAGCAGCAGAGCCTCGCACTCCGCCTCCGGCAGGCCGGTGCGCCGGGCGGCGTCCAGCGCCCGGCGGGCGAACCGGGTGGCGGTGCGCAGCCGGTACGGGCCCGGTCGGTGCAGTTCCGCGTACGCCGCGGTCATGTCCACGAGGGTGGTGTGGTCATCGAACGGGTGGTGGATTCCCAGCAGCTTGCGGGCGGTGTCGGCGTGTCGCAGAGCTTGTGCGGGCCGGCCCGCCAGGGTGGCGATGCCGCTCAGCCGGGCGTGGATCCCGGCCTGCCGCCGGGCGGGTATGCCGGGCACGCTGCCGTCACCGTCCAGGACGGTGCCCGGTGCGGGCAGCCGGTCGCATCGTGCGGAACGGGCGACCGCGTCCAGCAGTTGTTCCAGCACCGTGGCGTGCACGTCGGGGGCCGTCGTGGGTCCGAGGAGGTGGTGGGCCCGGGTCAGCAGCGCCACCGCCCGATCGGCCATGCCGTCACCGCCCTCGCTCATCGCCCGCGCCGCCGCTTCGCCGTACAGGCGGATGGCTTCCTCGGTGTCGCCACCGTGCTCGTGCAGCCGGGCGGCGTGCGCGCACCACGCTCCGGGCAGCCCGGGGTGGAGGGCGGTCAGTGCGCGCGCCAGCAGCCGTGCGTGTCCGGCGCGCTCCCCCGGCCCGAGGCCTGCCGTCAGGGCCTCGGCCGCCAGCCCGTAGCGGAAGGCGAACCACTGCGTGTCCGAGCCGTCCGGCGTGATCAGGTACGAGGCGACCGCGGCGCGCAGGATCGCGGACAGTTCGCCGTGGTCGCGGCCGATCGCGTGCTCCAGCACGGGCAGGGGGAAGCGCCGGCCGAACAGGGCCGCCATGCTGAGGAACTGCAGGCCGAGCGGGCCGAGCCGCTCGGCCTGGCGTCTGACGCGGACCGCGACGGCGGCCGGCACGGACGGCACCGGGGTGCCGTGGAGGGCGGCGGGGTCGCGGACGAGTTCCTTGACCACGAACGGGATCCCGGCGCTGCCGGCCACCACGCGCTCGACGAGCCCGGGGCAGGCCCTTTCCGGGGCGATGCCCAGCTCGGCGGCGACGAGCAGGTGCACGTCGGAGCGGCCGAGGGGCGGCAGGTCGAGCACCTCCGCGGCCCCGTACTGGCGTGCCCGCACGGCCAGGCCGGTCACCGTGCAGGGGGCGCACCCCGCGATGAGCAGGAGGACGGCCGACTGCTGCCCGATGTTGTAGAGGAGGTACTCGACGACCGCGAGCGTTCCGGCGTCGGAGTCGTGCAGGTCGTCGAGGACGAGCAGGCAGCCGCGCCACCCACGTTGCCCCTGTTGTCCTGGTTGCCCCTGTTGCTCTCGTTGTCCCGGCTGCCCGGCCGGGCGTCCTCCGACGGCGGCGAGAACGCGCAGCATCGTTTCGGCGACCATGATGTGCGACGCGGCGCCGGGGCCCGCGTCCTCGGTGCCGTTCAGCAGGCGGGTCAGGACCGGCCCGTAGTGGCCCAGTTCGTCCGGGTCCGGCAGCAGGCCGGTGCGGGCCAGCAGGAGCAGTGCTTCGACCATGGGCCGGTACGGGACGGGCGGCCCGACCGTACCGGCCCGCCCGCGTATCGTGACCATGCCCGCCGCGGCGGCCGCGCCGAGGGCTTCGGCGGCGAGCCGGGTCTTGCCTGCACCGGGCTCGCCGGTGACGACGAGCGCGCCGCCCCGCCCGGACCGGGCAGCGGCCAGCGCGGCCGCGATCTGTCCCATTTCGCGTTCGCGGCCGATGAGTCCCCCTCGCACCGGGGCACGGCCCCCGCTGCTGTCCAGGCCGTGGTCCCCGCTGTCCGGGCCGGTGGCGGCGCAAGGAGTACAGCCGTCACAAGACGTACAGCCTTCAAGAGCGGCACAGTCGTCGTCCGGCAGCGCCGGCCAGCATGCAAACACCGGGTCGTCCCCTCCCCCGCGGGCCTTCCGAGGCACCGCCTGGAGCTGACGATACGAACGGCGCGAGCACCCCCTGTAGCCGTCCGTTTGGGGGGCTTGCGCAGGGTGGCCGGCCCCCTTCGAAGCGCCATCCCCGCCGAAACGTCAGCCCCCGTCGGAGCGTCAGCCCCCGTCGAGGCTGTCTTCCCGCACCCGCCGGGCCAGGTCGAGCTTCGTGTACGTGGGGCGGCCCGCCTGCTGGTACTTGGCCTTGACCCGGTCCAGGTAGTCCTTGGCCGTGTGCACCGTGATGCCCGCGCGCCGGGCCGCGGACTTGAGGGTCAGCCCGGAGGCGTAGTCGAGCAGGATCTGCCGTTCCCGGGGCGAGAGCTGGGGGCGGGCGGGGCTGTTGTCGTGCGCGCAGGCGAAGGCGAGTTCCACGGAGTGGGCGCTCCGGCCCGCCGCGAGGTCTTTGACGGCGGCGACCAGCGTCGGCAGGTCGTGGTCCTTGGTCAGGTAGCCGTCGGCGCCCGCCCGGATCGCCTCGATGATCCGGGAGCGGTCCGGCACTGTACTGATCATCAGGACGCGGCTTCCCGTGCGCAGCAGCCGCCGGATGTTGTCGGCGGGAGCGGAACCGTCCCGCAGCACGAGGTCGAGGAGGACGACATCGGCCGGGACGTACACCGGGCCGTTCAGGCCATTCAGGCCGTTCCCGATCCCGACCCCGCTTCTGCTTACGCTTCCGCTTCCGCTTCCGCCGGAACCGTACGGAAGGCGCCCGTCCGGTGGCGCGCCGAGGAGCTCCGTCACCGTGGCCGCGGTTGCCACGAGCCGCAGCTCCGGCACCTTGCCCAGCCAGGCCTGCAGGCCGTCGAGCAGCATCCTGTCGTCGTCGACGACCGCGACGGTGATCACCCGGGCCATCTCAGCTCCACCCGTACGCCCTCGCCGGGAGCGGTGTCCACGCTCGCCCGGCCACCGACCTCCGCCATCCGGTCGTGGACCGAGAGACGCAGTCCCAGGCCGGGTTCGTACCGGTCGGGGTCGAAACCGGGCCCCCGGTCGACCACGGTGACGACAACTCCGCCGTGTCCGTCCGGGTCTCCGGTCGCGGTGAGGTAGGCGTGTCCCGTGCCCGCGTGCCGCCGTACGTTGTTCAGTGCCTCCCGCACGGCGTCGCCCATCGCGGCGGCCGCCTCGGGCGGCACCTGCGGCAGCTCGTGGTACTGGGCGGTGACCCGCAGCTGAAGGCCCTCGACGGAGCCGACCGCCTCTTCCAGGGCCGCGCCGATCTCCCGGTGGTGGACCTCGTCGGCGGTCCGCTGGATCAGGCGGCGCAGGTAGGCGGCCTCGCGGGCACAGCGCTCCCTCACCTCGGGAGCGTTGGCGTCGACCCCGCCGGCCGCCAGAGTGGTGAGGGTGGCGAGGACGGTGTCGTGCAGCGCCCGGTGGTGTTCGAGGCGTTCGGCGTAGCGGGCCTTGTGCGCTTCGGCGGCCAGCGCGCGGGCGTTGGCCTCGTCGAGCAGGCGTCCCTGGCGGCACAGGTACCACTTGAACACCCACGTCATCGCGGCCGAGGCCACCAGCGAGTTGAGATGGCCGACGATCACGGCGGGGCTCGCGCCCACCGCCTGGTAGCCGGCGAAGTGGGTCACCACGAGCAGCCCGATCACGGCGAGGGCGTGGAGCCGGTCGAGGGCGATGGAGGCGACGGCGCTCGCCGAGCCTCCGAGGAGCATCGCCCACCCGATCGTGGCGGGCTCGCGCGCCCCGCCCCAGGCGCAGAGGACCAGGGGCAGCACGCATCCGGTCACGAGGAGGTCGGCCCAGACACTGCGCCGTTCGAACCAGCCGCGCCGCCAGGCCGTGCCGTGGACCAGCGCACTCACGGCCAGCGCCACGGCGAGCCCCGCGTACTGCAGGGGGAGGCGCGGCCGGTGCTGGGCGACGGCGAGGACGCCGACCGTCAGATGGCTCGCGCGGTAGAGCAGGGTGGCCACGATCATGAAGGACTGCGCGCGCTGCAGCCCCGACCCCACCGCGGTCGCTTTGGCCGTCCCTCGCAGTGCTCGTATGTGCCGTACCGGCAAGGACAGCACCGCCAAGACCGTTCCTCCCCCGTAGCGGTGGCCCCAGGAGTCCCAGAGCCGTCCCGCGGGGAACGAGGTGGGTTTGGAGCCACGCGGCCCGCAATTGCCAATGACATCGTGACATCGCGCATTTTGCCCCAGCAGGTGCACGCCAAGAAGGTGCCGACCGGGCAGCTCACGTGCTTGGCCGAGTCCATACCCCTGGTGGCCGAAAGCGATCTACGCCTGCCCGGGTTCCCGTCCTCGAATAATTCGGTCGCCACGCTCGGGCCGGCCCGCTAACCTCCTGACCAAGCCGTCATACGCGCATACATGGCATACGCGGAATACGGCGCGGCATACGCGGATTGCACGGGCGGAAGCTCCATCCGCCGGACACCCCTGGAGGGCCAAATGATGAGCGTCGCTGTGGCAGGCCTCCCCGCAGTCCTGTCTCCCCGGGTGTCCGTCTGAGCTGAAGACAGCTCCGGTGGCCGCCCGATTCCTCGAAGGGCGCCACTCCGTTGGCTTCTGTTTACTTCAACCTTCCCGCTCTCGGCTGGGACGGCGACTTCGCCGCGTCCCTGAAGCCGGGACACGTTCCCGCGCGCGTCACGCGCGTCGACCGTGGCACGTGCGACGTGTTCACCGCCGACGGCGAACTGCGCGCGGCACACAGCGCTGCGCTCAAGCGCGCCGCTGCCGCCGATCCGGTCGCTCTGCCCTGCGTGGGTGACTGGGTCGCGATCGACGGCGACAACCAGATCCAGGAGGTCCTCCCCCGCAGGTCCTCGATCGTACGAGCAGGCGTCACTCCGGGCGTCGCACAGGGCCAGGTGCTGGCCGCCAATGTGGACGTCGTCTACATCGCGGAGCCGGCCGTGCCCCGCGTCGACCTCGGGCGGATCGAGCGGTTCCTGGCCCTGGCCTGGGAGAGCGGAGCCCAACCGGTCGTCCTGATCACCAAGGCGGATCTCACCTCGGTGGACCTCGCCGAGGTGGAGGCCGCAGCACCCGGCGCCACGGTCCGGGCCGTCTCCTCGCTCACCGGCGAGGGCCTGGAGGAGGTGCGGATCCGGCCCGCCCGCACGGCCGTCCTGCTCGGCAAGTCCGGCGCAGGGAAGTCGACCCTGGTCAACGCCCTCGCCGGGGCGGACCGGATGGCCACTCAGGAGATCCGGGCCGCCGACGGACGCGGCAGGCACACCACGGCCCACCGCGAGCTGCTGCTCCTGCCGGGCGGCGGCATGATCATCGACACTCCCGGGCTGCGCAGCATCGGCCTCTACGACGCCGAAGAGGGCCTGTCCCAGGCGTTCTCGGAGCTCGAGGAGCTCGCCGGCCAGTGCCGCTTCCACGACTGCGCCCACGAGGCGGAGCCGGGCTGTGCGGTGCTGGCGGCCGCTGAGGAAGGCGAGCTGTCCGAACGGCGGCTGGCCTCTTGGCGCAAGCTCCAGCGCGAGGCCCTCTGGATGGCCTCGCGCACCGACGCCCGCTTGCGGGCGGAGAAGACCCGCGAATGGAAGATCATCCACAAGTCCATGCGCGGCAGGAACCGGCCGTAGGACGGTCTCTTGCTCTGCGCACCTGATCGTCGGATCGTCGGGGGCGCAGAGCAAGCCCGGGTTCGTGCCGGCTGGAACCCGGTCGGAGGGGCAAGCGGTGGCCTGATGGATACTCGCCCTTTCTTCCCCACTGATCGAACGAGGACCACCGCATGACCACCACACAGGTCGACAAAGCGCCCGAACCGGAACCAGCCGCCGCCCGCCCCTGGCGGGCCTGGCTCCTGGAGGGCCTGAGCGAGCAGTCGGCACGCCATCCGGGCCCGCACGGCACCCCGCCGGCCGAGCACAAGGGCCACCGGTGGTGGCGGGTGATGTGCCTGACCGGAGTCGACTACTTCTCGACGCTGGGCTACCAGCCGGGAATCGCCGCGCTCGCCGCGGGCACGCTCTCCCCGCTGGCGACCCTCGTGCTCATCGCGCTCACGCTCCTCGGGGCGCTTCCCGTCTACCGGCGGGTCGCGGCGGAGAGCCCGCACGGCGAGGGCTCGATCGCCATGCTCGAGCGGCTGTTGCCGTGGTGGGCGGGAAAGCTGTTCGTGCTGGTGCTGCTCGGCTTCGCCGCCACCGACTTCATGATCACCATCACCCTGTCGGCGGCGGACGCGTCGGCACATGCCGTGGAGAATCCTTTCGCCCCGTCGTGGATGCACGGCAGCAACATGTGGATCACCCTGGTCCTCATCGCCGCTCTGGGCGCGGTCTTCCTCAAGGGCTTCCGCGAGGCGATCGACGTGGCCGTGGTGCTGGTGTCGGTGTACCTCGTCCTGAACGTCATCGTGCTGGCCACCGCCGTGTGGAAGGTCGCCGCCGAACCGGTCGTCGTCGACGACTGGTGGCACGCCGCGACCGCCGAGCACTCCTCCCCCCTGGCCATGATCGGCGTGGCCCTGCTCGTCTTCCCCCGTCTCGCCCTGGGCATGTCGGGCTTCGAGACCGGCGTCGCCGTCATGCCGCAGGTCCGAGGCGACGCCGGCGACACGTACGCGAAGCCGGCCGGCCGGATCCGCGGCACCCGCAGGCTACTGACCACCGCTGCCCTCATGATGAGCGGATTCCTCCTGGTCAGCAGCCTCGCCACCACCTTCCTCATACCGGCGAAGGAGTTCGGCAAGGGCGGCGAGGCCAACGGCCGCGCCCTCGCCTACCTCGCCCACCAGTACCTGGGTGAGGCCTTCGGCACGGTGTACGACGTGTCGACCATCGCCATCCTGTGGTTCGCCGGCGCCTCCGCCCTGGCCGGCCTGCTCAACCTCGTCCCCCGGTACCTCCCGCGCTACGGAATGGCACCCGAGTGGACGCGTGCGGTCCGGCCGCTGGTGCTGCTCTTCATGGCGACCGCCTTCACCGTCACCGTGCTCTTCGACGCCGACGTCGACGCACAGGGCGGCGCCTACGCCACCGGCGTGCTCGTACTCATGCTCTCCGCGTCCTTCGCCGCCACCATCGCCGCCCACCACCGGCACCACCGGGCCGCCGCTGCCGGCTTCGGCTTCATCACCCTCGTCTTCGC
Organism: Streptosporangium nondiastaticum; assembly: GCF_003011965.1. Taxonomy (GTDB): domain Bacteria; phylum Actinomycetota; class Actinomycetes; order Streptomycetales; family Streptomycetaceae; genus Streptomyces; species Streptomyces nondiastaticus. The sequence goes on along the minus strand of NZ_PXWG01000007.1, from coordinate 99,478 downwards.
CTACACCCTGGTCACCAACGTCATCGAACGGCCCGACGGCCTGAAGATCGCCTCGCTGTTCATCGTGGGCATCCTGCTCACCTCACTGGCCTCCAGGATCCACCGCGCCTTCGAACTCCGCGCCGCCGACGTCACCTTCGACGACACCGCCGCCCGCCTCATCGACGACGCCGCCGGCTCCGGGCCCCTGCGCGTCATCGCCAACGAGCCGGACGAACGCGACGCGGACGAGTACCGCACCAAGGAGTACACGCAGCGAGAGGAGACCCACATCCCCAGCGGCGGTCCCGTCCTCTTCCTCGAAGTGACCGTGCGCGACTCCTCCGACTTCGCCACCGAGGTCACCGTGACCGGCGAAGAGCGCTACGGGGTCCGCATCCTGCGAGTGCAGGGCGCCGGCGTGCCCAACACCATCGCCGCGGTCCTGCTCCAGCTGCGTGACCGGACGGGCCACGTGCCCCACGCCTACTTCAACTGGACCGAGGGCCACCCGCTCAGCCACCTCCTGCGGTTCCTCGTCTTCGGCGACGGCGAAGTCGCCCCGGTCGCCCGCGAGGTGCTCCGCCGCGCGGAACCCGATCCCACCCGCCGCCCCCGCATCCACGTCGGCTGACCCGCTCCGCCGGTCCCCGGCCCGGGCAGGGGCGGGCCGCGGACCGGGGGCCGGCAACATACCGCGCCCAGGGCGGTAAGCCGCGAATGGCACGTTTAGCGGAGCCCGTAAGTGGAAGGCGCGATGGTGTCCGAACATCCGGCGCATCTCAGGACCAGGAGGTGTCCATGAGTGCCGGGAAGATGACGGAGCGCATAGCCGCGAAGTTCAAGAGCAAGGCGAAGGAAGCCGCCGGCACCGCTACGGACCACGACGCCGAGCGGGCCCGGGCCGAGGCGGAGCGGGCCAAGGCGGACGCGAAGCTCGCCGGAGTGCACGCGAGGAACGCCCTCCGGCAATGACGAGGGCGGTGGCGCCAGGGCCGCGATCCCTCCTCCCCCGAAGCGGCTCGGCTGCCGCCCTCCCGCCGTCGGAACGACACCCCCTCCTTCCGGGCAGCCCTCCCGGCAGGCCGGCGGCCAAGCGTCCGGCCTGCCGGTCCGTCGCGCGGTGTCAGCCGTAACAGCCGAGGGTCTTGCTGAAACCGGCACAGCGCCACTTCAGCCACCAGTAACAGCCCTCGCCGCTGACGGTCAGGCACTTGTTGTCGCCGTAGATGCCCACGGTGAGCTCGCCCCGGACCACCCCGAGGCTCTTCTCCCAGCTGACGCTGTTCATCCTGGAGTTGAGGTTGAAGCCCTCGGACCAGATCACCTTGCCGGAGAGCTTGATGCCCACCTCGGCGCGCGCGACCCAGTTCTCGCCGCCGGAGAATTCGATGCCCCCGTAGACGCTGACGGGGCCGATGACCGTGATCTCCCAGGGGTCCCACTTGTCCGCCTCGCCGGACACGCGCTGCACGACCTCGGGAGGCGCCACTCCCTGGTCCTCGAAGCGCTGCGCCTCGGCGATGTAGTGCTGCTTCAGTTCCTCGGCCGTCGTCGTGGCGGGCTCGCTGTCCTGCTTGTGCTCGTTGATGACCTTGGCGAGCTGCTCCCAGACACCCGGATCGATGCCCTGCAGCCCTGTCGAGGGGTCTGTCGCCATGTCCCTTCCTCTCCTCTTGACGGACCACGTCGCCCGCAGCGCACGTGGTGCGTGCCGATGGACCTTCCAGGCCATAACCGCAAGTCCGAGCGGCGAACGGCCCCACCACGCGCCTGCCCGGGCGGCACGCACCAACCCTCGTGACGTGCCGATTCACAAGAACGTGTGGACACTCGCTTTTCCGTATGCAGCGCAAACCCCTTCCTCACGCTCCTCACGACGCGCCGGGCGTGAACACGTGCGCTGTGCGCCGAGCGCCCGGTACGGGAACGCACCTTGGGCCACGGGAAGCACGCCGTCCCCCGAACGAGTGGCACGTGGCGGACCGCCGCATTACGGTCGGCCCGGCGAGCCAGGCTCTCGTGGGACCAAGCTCCGGGGGGAGGCAAGCACCGTTCACATGAAGTACGAGTCGCTGCTCATCATCACCTACGGCCGGAGCGGTTCCACCCTTCTCCAGGGCCTGCTGAACACGATCGACGGCTGCGAAGTACGAGGAGAGAACTACAACTTCTGCTACGGCTTGTTCCAGGCCTACCGAAGCCTCATGGGTACCCGGAAGCGTGCCGGCCATCGAGTGACATCCCCGTGGTACGGGCCGGGCTGGGACGAGAAGCTCTTTCTCCGTGACGCCCGGCGCCTGGTGCGCCATCAGCTGATCGGCCCGCGTGGCGGCGCCAGCCATGGCACGTGCTACGGATTCAAGGAGATCCGGTACGCCGACCTCGCTCCTGAGGAACTCGAAGAGTATCTGGGCTTCCTGACCCTGATGTTTCCCCGGCCGGCTCTCGTGTTCAACACGCGGAAGCTGGAGGACGTGGTGAGGAGCGACTGGTGGAGGAGGGATCCGGAAGGGTCGTTGAAGGCGCTCTCACAGACCGATGCGGCCTTCCGGCGATACGCTGCGCACCGCGAACACTGCTTCCTCATCGACTATCACGACGTGGTCGAAAAGACCCCCGCACTCCGTCTTCTCTTCGCATTCCTGGGTGCCCCCTACGCGGAGGAGGCTGTGGACCGGGTGCTGGGGACGCCCCACAGCTACCGTTCGAAGCCGGCGGCCGAAAGGAAGCCCTATGCCGAATGGGGCCGTGACTGGCCGCCGTCCTGACGAAAGGCCGGCTGCAGGGCTGCGCGAGGAGAGCTGATCGTGCTGTGCGACGCGGACGACGTGGTGGCGGCGTGAAGGGCGGCAACTGCGGGTTCCGCTAGGCGACCTGGCAGGCGGTCGGTGGATTCGACGAAACGTACCGGCGTGGCGGAGACGACATCGAGTTCTCTCGGCGCGCCCAGCTCGCGGGCTTCGGGATCGGCTTCGTCCCGGCCGCTCTCGTGCACTACCGCTGCCGCCGCACGGTCGGGGAAGCAGCACGCCAGGCCTACGGCTACGGCTACGGCTACGGCTACGGCTACGGCTACGGCTACGGCAAGGCGAGGGCGTGCCCGACTTCTGAGATCCTCGTCCTGAACCGCTGTCCGCCAGGTCATCGTTCATTTCCGTCACCCGAGGAGTGTCCGTAGATGAGGAACACATCGCGTGCCCTGTTCGTGCCGCTGGCCGTCGCGGCTGCCGCCCTGCTGCCGCTCTCCACGGCACATGCGGCCGCCGGGTACGACCGGTGCCCCGCCGGCTCCTACTGCATGTTCTCAGGCCTCGACGGCACCGGCGACGTCATCAAGCTGACGCAGAACACGCCGGACCTCGCGAGGCTGGGCATGGACAACAGGGCCAAGTCGGACTGGAACCGGACTTCGTCCACCATCCACCTCTGGTCGGACGCGAACTACTCCGGCTGCACGACCGTCACTTCTTCCGGCCCGACCGGCAAGGGCAACTTCTTCCCCTCGTACCGTGACTTCTTCAGCTCGGTGCAGTTCGACGGCCCGGGCGGCCCGAGCTGCGGCACTCCGCCCGGCGAAGGCCGCTGACCACTCCCGCGGGCACCGCGTCGCACCCCGTCCGCCACGGCACCGGATCACAGTGAGATCATCCCGGGATGCGTGACCTCTCTCAGTTGATCGACGTGGATGACCCCGCCTGGCCCCTGCTGCGGCAGGAGCTCGACGCCTCCGGTGTGCCGACCGGCCTGTGCCCGGTCGATGCTGATCAGGGGCGTGCCACGCTCCATCAGCTGCAGGTCACGGCAAAGTCCTATCTGGGTGCTTTCGTGCTGCACTGCGGTGGCCTCGTACTCGATCAGGGCTGGTTGCGCGTCTTCGGCAGCCCGGCTTCGGGCGATCCGTGGGGGCTGCCCGGCCTGGCGCACGTCAACGGGTTCCCGCGGGAGTCCGACCCCACCTGGCGGCCCGGCCCCGGGCTGGTCGTCGCCCATGACGTGCTGGGCGGCGTCTTCGCGGTCAACGGAGCGGATCCCGCTGAGGCGGGGCGTCCCGGATCGCCGGGAGAGGTCGTGTACTTCGCTCCGGATTCCCTGCGCTGGGAAGCGCTCGGCGCGGGCCACAGCGCCTGGCTGTCCTGGATCCTCTCGGGTGCGCTCGACCAGTTCTACGAGGCGCTGCGCTGGCCCGGGTGGCGCGAGGAAGTGCAGGCACTGCGCGGCACGGAGGGCATGTCTCTCTACCCGCCGCTGTGGTCCGCCGAAGGCAGGAACGGCCTGGCGGCGACCAGCCGCCGACCGGTCCCCATGGCGGAGCTCCTGGGCATCGCCCGCGACACGTCCCGGCAGTTCGACGGGGACGACCCGGGCTTCCTGGGAGCGGTCTGACCTCCACCGTGGAGGTGACCGCTCTCACTCGTGATCAGGCCGGCCCCGGCCCTGCTCAGAGCATTCCGTCCTGCCGGGCCCTCGCGTTCAGCTGGATCAGGTCCCAGCGGTTTCCGTACAGGTCCCGGAAGACGGCCACCGTGCCGTAGGGCTCGCGCCGCGGCGCTTCTTCGAATGTCACCCCTGCCGCGCGCATCCGCTCGTAGTCGCGCTCGAACGCGTCCGTGTTCAGGAACCAGCCGACCCGACCGCCGGTCTGGTCCCCGATACGGGCCTCCTGATCGCCGGTTGCGGCCCTGGCCAGCAGGACCGCTGTCTCCCGCGCCCCGGGCGGAGCCACGACCACCCACCGCTTCTCGCTGTCGATCCGGGTGTCTTCGAGCAGGTCGAAGCCGAGGGCGTCGCGGTAGAAGGCGATGGCTTCGTCGTAGTCACGTACGACGACGGTCACCAGTCCGAGATGAGGCATCCGCTGATCCTGCCGGTCGGGCGAGGGGAAGCGCCACCCCGATCCGGCATGTTTACGGCGCCCCCGGCGCCCGGTCCGGCAGGACGCACTCGATCCGGTAGTCGCCGGTCTCGTCGTCCACCGTGACTCCGTGGGTCTCGCTGCGGAAACCGGGAAAGGCGCGGTCGAACGACTCCAGCGCGCGCAGGTAGCGCAGGAGCGGCCCGTCGTCGGGGCCTACGGACTCGCCGGGCATCAGGACCGGGATGCCCGGCGGCGTCACCGTGATCATCGCGGCGGCCGTGCGGCCCGCGGCGCCGGCGATGCGGATCCGCTCGGTGCCGGAGCGGATCAGCTGCTGGTAGCACCACTGCGGTGGGGCGACGGGCTCGGGGAGTTCCTGGAAGGCACGGTCCAGGAGCGTGACGAGGTCGGCCCCGCGCAGGTGGTCGTGCATGGCGCCGCACAGCTCGCGCAGGCTCGTACCCGCGTAGCGCCGGGGGTACGCGGCGACGATGCCCGGCAGGACGTGGTCGAGGAGGGCCCCGTCGTCGTGGAGCGCCTTGAAGTCCATCAGGGCGTCGAGCAGCGTGCCCCATTTGCCTTTGGTGATGCCCATGGAGAACAGGACGAGCGTGGTGTAGCTGTCGGTCTTCTCCACGACGATGTTGCGGGTGGCCAGGTAGGCCGTCAGGATCCGCGCGGGGATGCCGTGGTCGGCCCAGGTGCCGGTGGCGTCGATGCCCGGGCAGGTGAGGGTCACCTTGACCGGGTCGAGCATGCAGTAGCCCGCCGTGAGGCCGGGGAACCCGTGCCAGGCGGCGCCGGGTTCCAGGTGCCAGCAGGAGGGGCGGGAGCGCAGCAGGTCCAGCGGGGCGTCGGCGAACGCGTGCCGCTCGCCGGTCCCGGGGTCGGTGACCGTGTCGGGCTGCCAGACGCCGAAGAACCACGCGGGCCGGTCTCCGGCAGTGGCGATGCGCCGCCCGGTGCGGGCGATGGTCTGGCGGAAGCGGACCGCTTCGGTGACCGCCTCGTCGATGAGCCACCGGCCCTGCGGGCCGTCCATCATGCCGGTGGCCACGTCGAGGGAGGCGAGGGCGGGGTACAGCGGTGACGTGGTCCCGTGCATCATGAACGCCTCGTTGAACCGGTCGTGTTCCACCGGCGCCCGCGGGGACGACTTGACGTGGACCATCGCGGTCTGGCTCAGCGCGGCCAGGAGCTTGTGCGTGGACTGGGTGGCGAAGACGGTGGGCCGCTCCGGCCCGGGAAACGTGTCGGGGCCGACGGCCGTGCCGTAGCGGCCCGCGTAGAGCGGGTGGAAGCGCGCGTACGCGTACCACGCCTCGTCGAAGTGCACCCGCGGGGAGCTGGCGGCCAGGTCGCGGGCGACCTGGACGGCGTCGTAGCACAGGCCGTCGTAGGTGGAGTTGGTGACGATCGCGTACTCCGGGCGGAGTGACGCGGCGCCGCCTGCCAGGGGGTTGCCGGCGATCCGGTCGCGTACGGCCGCGGCCTCCGTCACTGCGGGCGGCAGCGGCCCGGCGAGCCCGTACCCGTTGCGGGTCGGGATCAGGTAGACGGGCCGGGCTCCGGAGATCACCAGGCCGTGCAGGACGGACTTGTGGCAGTTGCGGTCCACGAGCGCGATCTCGTCCCGGGAGACGCAGAAGTGCCCCACCATGCGGTCGGCCGTGGAGTTGCCGTGCAGCACGAAGTACGTACGGTCCGCACCGAAGACGCGGGCGGCGTTCCGCTCCGCGTCCCCGATCGGCCCGGTGTGCTCGAACAGCGAACCCAGTTCCTCGACCGAGATCGACAGGTCGCTGCGCAGGAGCTGTTCCCCGTAGTGGTCGAAGAAGGCCCGGCCCACCGGCGACTTGAGGAAGGCCACCCCGCCGGCGTGGGCGGGCGTGTGCCACGAGTACTCGTGGGCGTCGTCGAAGCGGCGCAGCGCTTTGAAGAACGGCGGGAGCACGGCTTCGCGGTAGGCGTGTGCCGCGGAGGCGATCCGTCCGGCGATGAAGGCCGGAGTGTCCTCCAGGGGCCACACGTAGCCGACGACCGTCTCGGCGACCCACAGGGGAAGTCGCTCGAGGTCCTGGTCGGCGTCCTCTTCCATGACGAGGAGCACGGGGAGGTTCTTGAAGCGGCGGCCGATGCGGCGGAGCACGGCGGCACCGCCCGGTTCGTCGCCGCCGTGGGGGCCCGGCGGGAGGTCCCAGGCCACGACGGCGGCCGCGAGGCCCGCCTCGGTCCGGAGCACGGCGCGCGCTTCGGGCTCCGTGGCGGCCCAGCGCACTTCCAGACCCTTGGCCTCGGTCTCCCGCCCGATCCTGCGCAGTTGACCGCCGTGCGCTCCTTCTCCAGGATGCTCCCCCACCGCGAACAGAACCGTTCCGCCGGTCATTCCGCCCCCTCACCGCAACTGCCGCCTACGCGGTCGGTGTCGCGCTGCCCAGGTCCCAGTTCCGACATTCTGAGGGCGCGCGCGGATCGGCCCGCGGGGGTCGGGGCCAAACCACTCGTCGGAGGGGCTCGCCGGGTGCAGGAGCTTTGCAAGGGGCTGCGCTTGTTCATGTTCAGCCGGGCTGCGGCTGCCGGTTCTCCGTCTGCCGGTCCCGCCGGGATGCAGTCGGCGGGGCCGGGCCGTTCCGGAAGCTCTGAGACTCCGGCAGCGTGACGACGACGGCGGCGGTTTCGTGCCCCTCACGCCGAGCGCACCGGATACCCGGGCCGCTACCGGAGCAACAGCCGCGAGCCCCTGACGGTGCGAATCGTCAGGCTTCGAGGTGACGGGTGTCGCCGAGGCGCGTGAGCCGGCGGTTGCGGAAGAAGTCGTCCTCGGTCAGGTGAGTGATGCTGCCCGGGGGCGCTCGCCCTCGTCATGCCCCACCCGGTCACCGACGGCGGGCGGCGGGATGAAGACGTGAATGCTGCGCACCGGCGTCCCCTTCCGGCGAGGCAGGCCGTCCTGCCCCGACCCTCCGTCCTGGCGGGTGGCCCGGTGCCGCCGGGCCCGACATGGAGCATGCCTCTGTCTGACCGCACGTGGCCGCGGGATCGGTGTCGGCCGGCCCCGGCTTCGGGGCCGGCCGACACCGGGAACGCCCACGAGCCGCTAGCCGCGCAGGAAGCCGTCCCCGTGCGTGGCGATGTGGGCTTCGAGGGCGCTGAGGGCCTGCTGGGTGGCATCCGGCGTGCCCGATCCGCGCTTCTCCGCGTAGTAGGCAGCGCCGAGCTTCTTCAGCAGGTCGCCCCCGGCCCGTTGGGCCTGCACTTCGTCCACCTTCTGCTTGCCCTGGGAGAGGGCTTCCTGGGCCTGTGCCTTGGCCCGGTCGAGGAATCCGGCCATGTCAACCTCCTTGATGGGTCTTCGAGTGGTTACCCCGGCCCGGGCGGACATGATCCGATCGTGGGCCGACTTTGCCGGTTCGGCGGACGTGTCGCCCTCTCCCCCCTTCGCCGCCGTACCCGCCTTGCGCGAGCAAATCGTCACCTTCCCGGCAAGCCCTACGAGCAGCCCGGCAGAGGACGCGGCCCCGCACATGCGACACTCGGGTCCGACGAGCTGAAGGGCAGGGTGAGGGCTTGGGTGAGGATCCGCTCATAGCTGCGGTGCGGAGCAAGGACGCCAAGGCGGTGGCGGCACTGCTGGCCGCGGGCGCCGACCCCGACACCGTTGATGAGCAGGGCACTCCGGCCCTGTGTCTGGCCGTGGATGCCTTCGATCTCCCCGTCATCGAAGAACTGATGCTTTCCACCCCGCCGGTCCGGTTGAACTGCACCGCCCCTGACGGCCGTACGCCTCTGCTGCGTGCCGTCGACGGCGGCGATCCCGTGATCGCGTCCGTGCTCGTCAGCGGCGGAGCGGATCCGGAGCTGACCGACGCCCAGGGACGCAACGCCCTGGAGCTGGCCCGGCACTGGCACCTCACGGGCACCGAGGCCGAGCTGCGCCGCAGGAGCGGGGCCAGCTCATCGGAGCCGGTCGTGCGCCGAGCAGCCCTGGACGGGTGGGGAAGCGTCTGCCGGGAGCTGTCGCTCGGCGGCTTGACGGTCCGCAACGGGCACACCGCGATCCTCACCGAGCTCGAGCCCCGATACGGAATCGCGCCGGCCTTCGCCGAGCTGATGGGCCGTGCCCTGGCCGAGCCGGACGTCGGCCAGCCGGTGTGGACGGCGACGACGCTCACGCTCCAGGGGCGCCGCGCCCCCGCCGTCCTGGCGGAGGCCACCGCCCTGCGCGACCGTCCGAACCCGCTGGAGCGGTACTGCGGTGCCGAAGTGATCCGCCTCCTCAACCTCTTCGACGAGAGCGACGACGACCCTTACGACGCGCCGCTCGTCGACCTCTTCCTCCCCTGGGCAGCGCGCGAGGAAGATCCACGGGTGATGCGGGCACTCGCCGCCGGTCTCGCCGAGGCCATGGACCGCCGAGCCGAGCAGCTGATGCCGGCGCTGACCCGGCACCCCGACCGCGAGGTCCGGAGATGGGCGCTCTCCGGCCTCCACCGGCTGGTCGCGCAGGGGGACCCGGAAGCACTGGCCGCCGTCATGGCCTGCGCCCGGGACACGGACGCGCAGGTACGCGAGAGCGCTTGCAGGGCGCTCGGCAGGGCCGCCACGGATTCTCCGGCCCCCTGGGACGCTCTTGCCGCTCGTCTCCACGACGAGGCCGAGGCCGTACGGGTCACGGCAGCCATCGAGCTGTTCGTGCACGACGATCCGCGCGGCGACGAGGTACTGCGTGCCCTCGGCCCCGTCGACGAGGACTCGCCCTATCACACGGCCTTCTACGCCGTCCGGTATCACCACCGGCCGCTGCACCCCACCAGCCCCTAACCGGCGCACACCGTGGAGCCGGACCCGGACGTCCTGCGTCTTGGTGCCGCAGCCGCCGGCCCGGTCGAGCTGGAGCCTCAGGGTGCGCAGGTCCGCGTCGGTGGGCGTGGCCGGCAGGCCGGGGGCGAGCGATCCGGCCTGGGCATCGCCGTACGGGCCTGGCGGAAGGTCACGGCGGTGACGGCGAGGAGCGCGGCCTGTGCGACGCGCCGGCGGTGGCGGGCGGACCGCTGAAAGTGACGGGAGTGCTGGGAGCTCCGCGGCTGCTGCGGATCCTGGGAGACGGTGTCGGCGATGTCCTTGTTAGCATCACGGCGTGGTCAACGCATACACAGGGTTGTCGGACTACTACGACCTGATCATGACGTCGGGCTACTACGACTACGACGCGTACGCGGCCGAGCTGACCGACCTCCTGCAGGGCCGCCGGGACGTCCTGGAGCTCGGTGTGGGGACAGGGCTGGTGTGCGAGCGGCTGCTCCGGTGCAGGACCGACGGGCTGCATCTGACCGGACTGGACCACACCGAAAGCATGCTGGCGCAGGCCCGCGCCCGCCTGGGCGAACGCGTACAACTGCTGAACCAGGACATCCAGCGACTCGACCTGCCCGCCTCGTTCGACGGCGCGTTCTCCGTAGGCGGCGTCTGGGCTCACTACCGAACCGGCGCGGAGACCCCGCTGGGCAGTCACCTCCCCGACCACGAGGGCAATGTCAACGCGCTGCGCCGCCTGCACGCCGCGCTGCGGCCCGGCGCGGTCCTGCTCATCGCCGTCCAGCGTCCCCACGACGACTACGAGCACGTGCTGCCCAACGGGCTGGTCTACGAGCAGACGGTCAAAGCCCTCTCGGGTGACCGGCTGGTCAAGGACTACTGCCTTCGGCAGGACAGACGCGTGGTCGCTCATCAGCAATGCGTTTTCCGGGTCCTGGCCGAATCCCGCGGGAAGGCTCTCCTGCAGGAGTGCGGGTTCCGCTTCACCGGGGTGAGCCCGAAAGGGAACTTCTACGCCTACGCCAAGTCCAGTTGATGCGACGGTGACGGCAGCGGGCCGAGTAAGGAGGCGGACAGGAGCCGTAGCGGTGCCGGCCCTCCTGGCAGCCGGGACAGCGGCCGCCCTGAGGATGCCCCGGTCGGCCTGACGTTCGCCGGCGTCACCACGAGCACCGAACCCGGCCCGGGCCTCCGGGATGCGGAGCAGGCTCCACTCATGCAGACCCGGCCCCGCTCACGCAGAGCGCACGCACACGACAAGCCACGACGGTGTGGCACTGCCTGTGACTGACAGCGGCGGGCGGGCTCAGTGGTTCACGAAGGTGAGGCTGGTCGCGTCGTAGCGCGTGCCCGCGATCTGCTCGTGCGGGGCAGCGGCCTCGATGGCGTCGAGCTCGTCGGAGGACAGTTCGACGGTCAGGGCCGCGAAGTTCTCCTCCAGGTACCGCCGGCGCCGGGTGCCGGGGATCGGCACCACGTCGTCGCCCCGGTGCTGCACCCAGGCCAGGGCGAGCTGACCGGCGGTGACGCCCTTCGCCGCAGCCAGCTCGTCCAGCTTCGCGACGATCGCCAGGTTCCGTTCGAGGTTGCCGTCGGCGAACCGCGGCTGGCTGCGCCGCACGTCGTTCTCGGCCATCCCTTCGACCGAGCGGTACTGGCCGGTCAGGAAGCCGCGCCCGAGCGGGGAGAACGGGACCAGGCCGATGCCGAGTTCACGGCAGACCGGGGCGATCTCCGTCTCCAGGTCGCGGGTCCACAGCGACCACTCGCTCTGCAGAGCGGCGATCGGGTGCACCGCGTGCGCCCGCCGGATGGTGTGCGCGCCGGCCTCGGACAGCCCGAGGTGGCGGACCTTCCCGGCCTGCACCAGCTCGGCCATGGCGCCGACGGTCTCCTCGATCGGCACCAGCGGATCGACCCGGTGCTGGTAGTAGAGGTCGATGTGATCGACCCCGAGCCGGCGCAGCGACGCCTCGCACGCCTGCCGTACGTAGGCGGCGTCGCCGCGGACCCGGGTGGGTTCGCCCAGGCGGTTGGCGAAGCCGAACTTCGTGGCCAGCACCACCTCGTCACGGCGGCCGGCTATGGCGCGTCCGATCAGTTCTTCGTTGTGCCCGGCGCCGTAGTAGTCGGAGGTGTCCCAGAACGTCACCCCGAGGTCGAGAGCGTGGTGCAGTGTCGCGATCGACTGTTCGTCGTCGGTGGCACCGTAGCCGTGGCTCATGCCCATACATCCCAGGCCCTGCCCGGAAACCGCCAGACCGCCCAGGTAGCGGGTGGGAACGTCACTCATGCTGCTGTCTCCTGATCTCGAACCGCTCGAACCACTCGAACCATCTGTCCAAGACGCTAGGTGTTGGAGCGCACTCAAGGTCAAATGGAGGTCGGGCACGCGTGGTGCACACCCTGGCGCGACGGCTCACCAAGCCGGGGGAAGGCGGGCGCTGAAGGGCGCGCCCGCACCTGTCAGCCCTGGTCGCCGGCGACTTCCCGGACGGTCTCGCGAATCTGCCGGCGCAGCCAGCGGTGGGCCGGATCACGGTCGTTGCGAGGGTGCCAGGCCATGCCGATGCTCACCGGCGGAAGGTCCAGCGGAATGGGGAAGGTGGACAGGCCCAGCAACTGCGGTGCGCGACCGCCCAGTCCGGCGGGGGCGAGGGCGACCAAGTCGGTGTCGCGGACGATGAACAGCGCAGCGGCGTAACCGGGGACGGTGACCGGGACGCGCCGCTGGAGGCCGAGTTCCCGTAGCCGGTCGTCGATGGGGCCGGTGGCGCGGCCGCGCCGGGAGACGCCGATGTGGTCGGCGGCGGCGTACCGGCGCGGGTCCGGCGGATCAGCCACGAACGGATGGCCGTCGCGTACGACTCCGACGAGCTCCGAGTCGGCCAGGGGCCGGGTGCGGGTCTCGGGGTCGAGGTGGTCGAGGATGCCCAGTTCGAGGTCGACGGTGCCGTCGCGCATGGCCGAGGTGCCCTCGTGGCTCTCGGGTACGAAGCGCAGGGTCATACCGGGCGCCTGGCCGCGCACCCTGGCGGTCAGCGGTGCGGCGAGCGAGGTGAGCAGCGCGTCGTTGGCCTGGATCGCCACGGTGGCGCGCAGGTCGCCGGGGTCCACCGCGCCGTGCGGTGCGAGAAGAGTACGTCCGTGGCTGACGAAGGCGTTGACCTCGGCGCGCAGTTCGAGCGCGCGGGGCGTGGGTACCAGGCCGCGGCCGGCACGGACGAGGACGGGGTCCTGCAGAGTCCGGCGCAGGCGGGCGAGGGTGCGGCTCATCGCGGGAGGCGAGGTGTTGAGGCGCTCGGCCGCGCCGGTGACGCTGCCCTCTTCCAGCAACGCATCGAGGGCCACCAGCAGGTTGAGATCGAGTCGGGGCATGCACGGATTATCCGGAGTGGAATGACTGCTGACCATACTTTCACTGGTGATAACCCAGGGGCGGGTCCTAACGTCGAAGGCATCGCCGGGCAGGCCTCAACAGAGGCCTCACTTGGGCCTCTTCAAGCCCACATCAGGGAGAACGATGAACGACGTATTGGCTGTCATCGGCCAGAACACCCACAGGCTCCACTTCCTCGACGCGGCCGGCCACCGGGAAATCGCCGCCGTGGAGCTCCCGCCGAAGCCGCACGAGGTGCTGTACGACGCCGACCGTCAGGTGCTCTACTGCGTGAGCACCTACCGCAGCGGCTTCTACGGGCATCACGGACCGCGCGCGCACGAACTCGTGATAGTCGACGCCCGCACGCACCACGTCATCGACACCGTCGACGTGTCCCCGGAGCACGCCCCTCACGGGCTGGCGCTGGACAGCGCACGCGGGCTGCTCTACGTCAGCGTCGAGGCCGGACCCGTCGGCGAGGGCGGCGTCCTGGTCGTGGACGTGGACCGGCGCGCCGTCGTCGAACGCATCGGCACCCGCGCCCCCGGCCCGCACTGGTTCGCCGTCACCCCCGACGGCACCAAGGGTTACGCGACGAACAAGGAAGCGCCCTTCATCTCGGTCGTCGACCTGAAGGCCCGCCGGCTCACGGGCACCATCCCGGTCGGCGGCAGTGAAGGCGTCGCGGTCACCCCCGACGGCCGGTACGTGGTCGCCGCGACGCCGATGCTCGCCCTCCGCGGCGCTCCTGCCGCACCGCCGTGCCTGAGCGTGTTCGACACCGCCACGGACACGCTCCAGCACACCATTCCGCTCCCCGGCCCTGCGGTCCCGGTCCACATCACTTCCGACGGAACACTCCTGGTGGGCGAGGTCCGCTTCGTTCCCGCCCAGGGAGACGCGGGCGCGCCGCGGTTCCTGCCGGGGCGCGTGCACATCTTCGCTGCCGGGACCTTCGAGCCCCTCGGCAGCGTCGATGCCGGACCCATGCCTCTGACCATCGGCTCCTCCCCCGACGCCGCAGTCGCCTACGTGTCCAACGGCGGCGGCTCCACGGTCACCACCATCAGCCTGGCCGACGGCAAGGCCACCGGCGAGATCGCCATCGGCAGCGAGGGCGACGGCGATAGCGACAACGGGAGCGGGAGCGGCCCCCACGGCTTCGCCTACGTACCGGCCCGCCCCACCGGCCACTGACCGGCACCGCCCCCGTCCCGGCGGCTGACTGACGGCCCGTGACCGGCGAGGTCCGGCGAGGTCCGGGAGGGGGACCCGGCTCAGCGGTGCAGGGTGGTCTCCTGCTGCATGTGCGAGAGCTTCTCGGGATTGCGCACGGCGTAGAGCCCGGTGATGAGGCCCTCGTCGATGCGCACCGCGAGGACGGTGTCGATCTCGCCGTGCAGCCGGAGCATCAGCGCGGGGTGGCCGTTGACCTGCGTCGGCCCCAGCGACGCCGCTGCAGCGACCTTGCCCAGCCCGCCGATCAGCAGGCGGCCCACCTTGTCGGCCCCCAGGATGGGGCGCAGGACGGCCTGCTTGACTCCGCCGCCGTCGCCCATGAGGACGACGTCCGGCGCGAGGACGCCGAGCAGGCTCTGGAGGTCTCCCGTTTCGATCGCCCGCTGGAAGGCGTCGAGCGCGTCCCGCGTCTCGGTGGGGGAAATGGTCCCGCGCGGGCGGCGCGCCGCGACGTGGGCCCGTGCCCGGTGCGCGATCTGGCGGACCGCGGCCGGGCTCTTGCCGACGGCTTCGGCGATCTCCTCGTACCCGAAGTCGAACACCTCGCGCAGCACGAACACCGCCCGCTCGGTCGGCGCGAGCGTCTCCAGCACCAGCATCATCGCCATCGAGACGCTGTCGGCCAGCTCGACGTCCTCGGCCACGTCCGGGGCGGTCAGCAGCGGCTCGGGCAGCCAGGTGCCGACGTAGGACTCCTTGCGGCGGCCGAGCGTGCGCAGCCGGCTCAGCGCCTGGCGCGTGGTGATCCGGACCAGGTAGGCGCGCTGGTCCCGCACCGTGCCGAGGTCGACCCCCGCCCAGCGCAGCCAGGTCTCCTGCAGGACGTCCTCCGCGTCGGCGGCGGAGCCGAGCATCTCGTAGGCGACGGTGAACAGCAGGTTGCGGTGGGCGACGAACGTCTCGGTGGCGGGGTCCCTGGTGCGTGCGCCGTCAGCGGCCTCCCCGTCCGTGTCCCCTGTGCGCTCGCTGTACTCGCTGTTCACCGACTGCTCCTGCCTGTTCGCCTTCAAAGGTGTCACGCGCACAAGACGCCGGTCACCGCGGCTTTGTGACACCCGCGAGCGGTGGCTCAGGTCACACTTCCGTCCCGTCACAAGGAGCGGGCGGCCGGCATCTCTTGTTCGCCAGTGCGACACCACGAGTGAGGACGAAGTCATGGACGCCCGTTTCAACCTGTTCGAGAACGAGCTCGGCAACAAGTTCGCCAAGCGGTTCGCCAACGCCGGCATGGTGATCCAGCAGTCGGCGCTGCCGAAGTCCACGCAGGAGCTGGTGTCGCTGCGCGCCAGCCAGATCAACGGCTGCGGTTGGTGCATCGACATGCACACCAAGGAGGCCGCGGCCGCCGGTGAGGCCGCGGTCCGGCTCAACCTGGTCGCCGCCTGGCGCGAGTCCACCGTGTTCACCGAGGCCGAGCAGGCCGCGCTGGCACTCGCCGAAGAGGGCACCCGGCTCGCCGACGCCCACGACGGCGTGTCCGACGAGACCTGGGCCCGGGTGCGCAAGCACTACGACGACGACCAGATCGCCGCGCTGGTCTCCCTGGTCGCCCTGATCAACGCGGCCAACCGGCTCGCCGTGATCCTGCACCAGCGGGGCGGCTCGTACGAGCCCGGCATGTTCGCCGACGCGCTCAACTGACCACAGGCGATTCCGGCCCGGCCCAGGGTCATGCGGTCCTGGGCCGGGCCCACGCATGTCCGGGCGCGGTCGGTCCGTTGTCAGTGGGGTCGTGCGTCATCATCGGTATGACACGGAGCCCTGCCGGAGCTTCCGGAGAACGACGCATGGCCTGTCCGGTGTGGGGCGACGCCGAAGCCCTCTCCCGGCTCATACGGTCGGCCGACCTCACAGCGCGCCGCCCCGACCGCGCGATTTCATCGCGACGTACGGGAGGAAGGCCGCGGTCCCGGCGCAGGCGGCGAGTTGGACTCGTCCGCGTCCACAGCAGCGCCCGCAGCCCCGGGCGAGGCCCGTAGCGCACCACCGCGGCGCAGGCCAGCGCCGCGAGCGCCCCCACTGCCACGACCGCCCAATCCAGCGCTGGGGACGTCAGAACGCCGCCGAACAGCGGAATCCCGCACAGCGCACAGGCCACAGGCCGAAAGCGGCGTACGCCACGGCCCAAAGGACGGTCACTGTGCCCCGGCGCTCGGCCAGGGCCGTGACATGCGCGCCCGATGGACGGGCTTTCCGGTCCCGAGTCGGGTCTACTCGTCAGCGTGCGCATCAATCAGAAGATCAAGCCCTTCCTCTGGTTCGACGGCCGGGCCGAGGAGGCCGCCGCCCACTACGTCTCGGTCTTCGACGACTCGCGCGTCGTCGCAGTGCAGCGCTACGGCGAGGCGGGCCCGGGCGCGCCGGGGTCCGTCATGACCGTCGAGTTCGAACTGGCGGGCCAGCGCTTCGTCGCCCTCAACGGCGGACCGCAGTTCAGCTTCACCGAGGCCGTCTCCTTCAGCGTCGACTGCGCGGACCAGGAGGAGGTCGACCGCTTCTGGGCCCGCCTGGGCGAGGGCGGCGAAGAGGGTCCCTGCGGCTGGCTCAAGGACAGGTTCGGCCTGTCCTGGCAGGTGACCCCGCGCCGGCTCGTCGAGCTGCTGAACGATCCGGATCGGGCCGCGGCCGAGCGGGTCATGCGGGCCATGATGGGCATGCGCAAGATCGACATCCAGGGGCTGGAGGACGCCTACCAGGGCTGACGGTTCCGCGTCTATGCATGCATATAGCGCCAATGCAATAAATGCGGATGGTATCGGCGCTATCGTGGCTGTATGGAGGAGAACCGGGCGCTGCATGTCGTGGACGCATTGCGGCAGCGCGGCGTGAACGCTCACCTGGCGCGCGAAGGCGTCTACCAGATCGGGGTGCGCGTGGTGCTGCGCGACGGCCGCGAGGCCGTCTGGGACACCGACGACACCGCCGGCCTCGAAGCGCAGGTCATGCGGGACGGAGTCCTGGTCGGCTTCGTGCCCGCCATCGAGGACTCCGGGAGCTTCGACCTCGACCAGACCGTCGACGCGATCGCCCGGGCCGACTACGACCAGCCGATCGCCCGCGAACGGCCCACCGCTCCCCCGCCGTCCGCCCCGCTCACCCCGGAAGGCGGCGTCTTCCGGCGCTTCCTCGGCGGCTTTCGCGAGCGCTGAGAGATCAGGCTCGCTCAGCCTGCGAACCAGGCCCGGGACGCCCTCCGAAGCGGGCGATCGCCCTGCCCGGGCCGTCTGCAAGTCGTCGGCAGTCGCTCACTCCGCCAGGTCCCACAGCGCGCCGGCGATGTCGGACACCTCCCGGATCGCTCCGGTGGTCACACCGATCACCAGGCTCTCCGCCGCATCGATGTCCGGACGCAACCGTATGCCGTTCAGCGCCAGGAACGTCACGCAGGAGAGCCAGGCGGTGCGCTTGTTGCCGTCGATGAGCGGGTGATTGATCGCGACGGCCTGGAGCAGGGCGGCCGCCTTTTCGAGGAGGCCCGGGTGGATCTCCTGCCCGTACATCTCGGCCGACGGGCGGTGGGCCGCGGAGTCGAGCGAACCGGCGTCGCGGACGACGAGTTCGGTGTCGCCGCAGGCCGGGCCGGCGACGATCAGCACGTCCTGGACGTCGAGGTAGCGGGGGGTCATTTCAGTCGCTCCAGAAGCTCGTGCCATATGGCGGCCTGCTCGGCGGCGACGCGCCGGACGTCGGCCCGGTGGGCATCCCGGTCCACGGGCAGGTGTTTGACCATGACGTGTTCCCTGCGGCCGTCGGGCAGAGGGTCGCCGTACGGGCCGGTGTCGTGCAGGCCGAGGCGGCGGTAGAGCGCGAAGGCGTACTCGTTGCCGGGCATGACGGCGAGGTGGAGGCGTTCCGCGCCCATGTCCGTCGCCCACTGCTCCACTGCCCGCACCAGGTGCTCGCCCACTCCGCGGCCCCGCGCGTCCGCAGCGACCCATAGGGAGATCAGCTCGACGGTGCCTGCGTTCGGGCCGGGGGTCCCGCTGACCATGCCGGCGGGACTGCCGTCGAGTTCGGCGATCAGGTTGAGGGAACCCGGAAGTTCCAGCCGGGCGCGCCAGCGCTCCTCCCGGTCGCCGTCCCCCTGCCAGTCGGCGAGGCGCGAGCTGAATGCGTACGGCGCCTCTGCGAGTGCGGCGAGACGGAGTTCGCGCCACAGCGGCCAGTCGTCGGGGGACAGCGTTCTGATGTTGATCACAGGGTAAGCGTCTCCGACCCTGTGGAACGCGACAACGGATTTTCCCACCGGGAGAGGCGGAAGAGCCGAGAGAGGCGGAAGAGTCAGCGGACGAGTCAGGAGAGCCGGCAGAGCACGAAGCGGCGCTTACCGCCGGCCACCACCCCGCCGACTGCAGGCGGCGGACCCGTCATGGCAGAGTCGCTCTCATGCTGACCTCAATGATCCGGCGAAGCAGAAGCCTCACCGCGGGCGCCCTGATCTTCGGCACGGCCATATCCCTGACCGCCTGCGGCGAGCAGCGCGGCAGCGGGGCGGCGGCCGGTGCGCCGAGTGCGGCGTCAAGTACGGCGTCGGGCGCTCACAGCGGCCCGGGGTCCGGCTCCGGCCCGAGCAACAGTGCCGCTCCGGGCTCCCGTACCGGCCCGGGTTCCACAGCCGACCCGGGCTCCTCCAGCAGCGCCCCGGCGTCCGGCGCCCCTTCGGCCGGCGCTTCCCCTTACGTCGAACCCGGCGCCGGTGACGGCGCCCCGCATTACCGGGAGAACAACGCCCACCGCTTCCCCCGTGACATGTCCCCCGCCGGCGCGAAGGACGCCAAGAGGGAGGCCGACCGGATCGAGCCCGTGCTCAAGCGGCTCTGGGAACAGAAGAAATGGGACCCCGAAAGCGTACGCGCGGCAATGCTCGCTCTCGGGTACGAGGAGGAGCGGACAGGGCCGAAGGGTGAGCAGTTGGGAGGCACGCTCTCCGTACAGGGAATGAGACCGCATTTCGAGACGGATCACTACGTCACCCCCGAGGGCACCCGGATCGGCCTCAGGGTCCACCCCGACGCCTGCGTCACGGCCTTTGTGCAGAAGACCAACTACGCAGTGCAGACGAACGGCCCGTACCTGGAATCCGGGTGCTTCGAGCCGCCGTTCGGGCACTGACGGCACGGCCGCGCCGCGCTCGCCACAGACCGAAGCCGACCTGGGCGCGGCGGCCGGTCAGGCCAGGTTCTTCTCCAGCGCCGCGATGTACTTCAGGATCGAGTGGTCGCGCACGCCGTCGCTCGCGGGCGCGAACGCGTCGGCCGTCATGCCCTTCGCCCGGTCGGCGAGGCCGCCGAGGAGCGACATGGTCTCGTGGACCTTGCCGGCGGAGTCGATGTACCGCAGGGTCTCGACGTGGGTGTACGCGGGCTCGGGCGGCAGCTGCGGCACGATGTCGTTGTTGTTGACGAACCGGAAGAGCCGCTGCCGGAAGCCCTTGTTGCACGCGGCCGCCAGCAGCCGGTCACAGGTACGGGGCTGGCCGTACGTGTAGACGCCGTCGGCCAGCAGCTTCGGTTCCTCCAGGTACAGCCGGGCTCCGGCGAGCATGGCGAGCGCACCGCCCAGGCTGTGGCCCGTGATCCACACGGTCTGATCGTTCGTCCGGTATTCCTTGAGGGTGTCCCTCACTTCGGGGAAGACGGATTCCAGGGCCTTGCCGAAGCCGTAGTGGATGTATCCCGTCTTCGCCGGGCCGGGCCAGGGCGGGGTCGTGGCGTCGGAGAGCCAGTCGCGGATCTGCGCGGGTTCCGTGCCCCGGAAGGCCGTGATGATCATGTCGTTGCCGGCCATCGTGAAGGCCTGGGTGTCTTCCAGCGGGAAGGGCGGCGTGAACCGCGTCTCGTGGTGGCGCACCCGGTCGAAACCCCAGTCGTGGGCCTGCTTCTCGATGGTGGCCTTGTCCTTGTAGGAGAGGTCGGCCGCCCGCGCAAGCCAGTAGGCGTGCGCGAGGCTGTACGTACGGGCCTTGTGGTCGAGCGCGACGGGCACGGACACGAAAATGCTCCCTTTCGCGGGCCGGTGGACGCGGTGACGCGGCACAGTCGTCACGGTAGGACATGCGTGACGAAGAACCGATGTACCGGACTCGTGCGCCGGAGTGAACACGGCCGTGTTCGGCCAAGCGGCCCACCGCGTGCGGTGCCGATGCGATGCCGGCGCGACGCCGGTGGGCCGCCAGTCCGCCGGTGCGACCTCCGGTCCGCGCGGACAGCCCGTGCCCCGGTGAGGCTCCTCGCCCGCGCTGGTCAGGGCGTCTGCGGGCTGCTGCCTGCGGAGGGCCGGGCCGGGTAGGGCTTCCCGCAGAAGTACCGGTTGAGCGCGTCGACCCCGTGGATCAGCATCTCTCCCGCCCTCGGGTCATTGCGCTGCACGTTGACCGAGATGGTCATGCGCCGCTTCCCCTCGGGGCCGGCGAAGGCGAAGGTCACGTAGCCGGGGATCGAACCGGTCCCGCCCCACTTCTCGCCGCAGGTCAGTCCGGCCGTTTCCAGGCCCAGTCCGTAGTGGGGGAAGACCGGTGCCTGCCGGGTGTCCACCGGGGTGCGCATCTGCTCCAGGGATGCCGGGCCGATCAGCCGCCCGCCGAACAGGGCCCGGTAGAAGCGGTTGACGTCCCGCGCGTCGGACACGAGCCCGTAGGCGGCCCAGGCGAACGACGGGTTGATCTCGGTGAAGGGCTTGAGCGCGCCGGGATCCGTTCCGTCCGCTCCGTCGGGCAGGAGGTACCCGGTGGCGTGCGGGCCGTGCAGGTGCGGGTCGGTGAGCGGCAGCCGGGTGCGCGTCATCCCGGCGGGCCGGAGCACGCGCTGCTCGATCTCGTCGCCGAGCCGGTTTCCCGTCACCTTTTCGACGAGCAGGCCGAGCAGGATGTAACCGGCGTTGGAGTAGGTGAATCGTTCTCCGGGCGGGTGTGCCCGGGGAAGGCCGTCCGCGAGTTCCACCAGGTGCTGCGGCTGCCAGGTGCGCCGGGTGTAGGACTGCGGGTCGCGGAAGGAGGGGTGGTCGAGGTGGTCGGCGAGCCCGCTGGTGTGGTTGAGGAGCTGACGCACGGTGACGCGGTCGGCGTCGTGGATCGCGCCGGGGAGCCAGGTGGCGACGGGCCGGTCGAGCTCCAGTTGCCCGGCTTCGGCCAGGCGCAGGACCGTGGTGGCCACGATGCCCTTGGTGAGGCTGGCTATGCGGAACCGGGCGTCGTGCGGGATGCCTTGGCGCGTGGTGAGGTCGGCTGTGCCGCTGGTCAGGGTCCAGGAACCGGTGGGCTCGTCGACGCGGGCCAGCACCCCGGGGGCTCCCGCCTTCACCATGGCGTCCAGTGCTTGCTGCACCTGGGCGCGGGTGTCCGTGCCGGGCCGTTCCGACGCCTGCGGCGACGCGTGCGGGGCCGGAGCCGGGACGGGGGCAGGGAGCGCGGCTGCCGCGGGCGTCGCCCCGACCAGCGCTCCCGCGACCGCTGCCCACCCTGCGATCGTCCTCCGCAGAGCCCGGCTCCTGCTCCTGCTCTTGCTTCTGCCTCTCATCAGGCCGCCCCTCCCCCGTGACGTCCCTCGCGCGGCCGTGCCCTCCGCCGGGACAGCCCTGATGGGCCGTCATTCTTCGGCACGGCGGCAGTCCGGAGCGTCCGACCGGAAGCTGATCCTTCGGTCGTCCGAAGGGGGCAGCCTGCGTCATCCCGGAAGAGGACGTCGGTACGGGCTGCCCTGCCGGTGTGCGGCACTGGCGCTCGGTATCACTCGGCGGGATTCCCGCTCACGGGCCGGTCTCGGGAGCCGACGGCACGCCGGCCACCCGCTGTCCCGAAGACGAGGTCCCACCACGGCGCGCTGACGCCGAAGCGCCGGCTGTCGTCGGCGAAGTGGTGCAGCATGTGCCACCTGCGCAGGGCTCTCCCCGCCCTGGAGCGCGGGCGGTGATGGTGCACGTGGTAATGGATCATGTCGTACAGCAGGTAGCCGACGGCGTAGCCCGCCATGAATGCCATCCAATGCGTACCGAGGACGAGCCGGGAGAAGCCGCAGAGGAGCAGGGCCACCGGGATGGTGACGGCGAGCGGAATGACCAGTCGCCGGCGGTCGTCGGGGTGATCGTGGTGGTGCCCGTGAAGCGTCCAGTGCAGCCGGGCCATTGCCGTCCCCGCCTCGGCCTCCCAGTGGAAGAGCCCGCGATGCACCCCGTACTCCGTGAGCGTCCACGCCGCATAGCCGACCAGCACCAGCGCCACCCCGGTCACCGTCCCCGAGGCGGTGAGCCCGGCCGGCAGCAGGAGGGTGATGAACGAGGTGAAGATGACGAGCGGTCCGGAGGGGTGCTGGTGCGTCAGCCGGCCCAGCGAGCGCCACCGCACCGGTGGCGGTGAACTCCTGCGGAAGGCGGCACGGTCGACGGGGGCCACGCCGGAGGCACCGCCAGAGGCGGAGACACCGGAGATACCAGAGACGCCGGAGATCCCGGAGATACCAGGGAACTCATTCACCGTTCACTGCTCCTCTTCCACTGCTGCGGCGATCATCTGAACGGCCCGTTGCAGCTCGGCTTCGGAGTGTGCAGCCGTGACGCCGAGCCGCAGCCGCGCACCCCCGGGCCCCGAGGGCACCCGCGCTGTGCGCCTCGTCCACGATCAGCAGGGCCTGATGGAACTGCGCGAGGTCGGCGATCTCCCGCAACGGAGGCAGGTCGCCGTCGGCGCCGAAGAGTCCGTCCACGACGACGAGCCGCCGGCGCGCTTCCCTCGCTTCACCGGAGCTCAGCAACGCTTCGAGATGGGCCGCGTCGTTGTGGCGGAACATCCGTACGCCGGCCCCGGACAGCCGGGCGCCCATGGTGATCGAACCGTGGTCGAAGCGGTCCAGGAACACCACGTCCCCGGGCCCTGCCAGCGTGCCGAGCACCCCCAGGTAGTCGGCCGAGGCGAGGACGGTGACGTCCCGTTCGGTTGCGCAGCCTGCGGCACGGACCCGGGCGCGGGTCGGCCCGGCCTGGGCGACCACGGGGAACAGCGGGTACGCGTCCGTCTTCCGCAGCCGGTCGGTCAGTTCGAGCACGCTGTTGTGCACCGCGCCGAAGTCGGTGGTCGTCATGGGGTGCGTACGCTCCTGGTGAGTTCGTCGACGAGGGCGGCCAGCTCTCGTCCCGTACCCGTGCGTCCTGTGCTGATGCGGGGCCGGGTGCCCGCGCCGTGTCCGCAGGCCGCAGGCCGCATCGCCTGTTCCCGTTCCGGTCCCGGTTCCGGCCTCAGCTCCTGTTGCCTGGTCATGCGGTCAGCTCCCGTGTCGCGTGATCATCGGGTCGTTGCTCCTGCTGTCGCCCCCGGCGACTGGTTCCTTCGGTCCCTTCCGGGCTCGTGGCGTGAGGCGGGCCGGCGCGGGCGCCAGTGCCGGTGCGGGTGCGGGTGCCGGTGAGCGGGCCCGGCGGGCTGCGATCACCCTGTCCACGTGGCCGTCGAGGTCGGCCTTGGTACGGCGGTAGCGCCGCCACGGTCCTGCGCCGTACCGGGTCAGGGCAGGAGGCAGGTTGAAGACGGCGGGGTGGTGGGCCGCGTCGATGAAGCGGTGCAGGCACCGCTCGAAGCGGCGCGCCTCCTCCTGCTCCAGGTCCAGGAGCAGCCGCGTGAGCACCTCCGCCTCGTACGAGCTGGTCGCGATGGAACAGCGGCATGAGCTGCCGCCGCTGCCGGGCGTGTTCCGGGCCGTCCCGGGTGAGCAGCGAGCGCGTGCCGTAGATCAGGTCGAGCACCCGACGGGCCCTCCCCGCGGAGAGCACCTCCGGCGGGGCCGTGAAGACCTTGCGGACGTCGTCGGGCGCACTCACGAGGACGAAATCGCCCCAGCCGCTGAGGCGCAGAGTGAACACGTCGCCGAACCGGGCTTGCTGCTCGGCGAGGAAACCGTAGGGGTCGTGGAGGAACCGCAGGGGCTGCACGAGCGCGGGTCCGCCGGGGCCGGGCGGCAGCCCTCGCCCTCCGCACGCGCTCACGCCTGCCCCCGCGTCGCCCGCTTCGGGGGTCATGACGTAGCGCGGGCGGCGTCGGGCGGGAGGATGCGGAGGTCGGCCTGGGTGCGGACCAGGCGGTCGTGTGCCGCGTGCATGGCCAACTTTCCTACCCAGTACACAGATCATCCCCAAGCACAAAAGGCGTCCGAGGGGCGATTACCTGTGAACGGTCATCCGTTCGCTTCATCCTTTCGTTTCATGGGCACGAGGCTCAGCGCTTGTGGCGCTGCGCATCGGCAATGCGGTGCGGGGCTTCCGGGCTGATCGCCCGGCGCTGGACGTTCTCGGCCGGGGCGGGGAAGAGACTGCCCACGGCGCTGCCCAGCCTGAGGGGCAGCGGGGCGACGTTCACCTCGGCCCGGTTGCGTTCGATGGCGTGCAGCGTCTTCATGGCCACGCGTTCGGGGCTGACGGTTCCCGTCCCGCGTGGTGCGGCGGCCCCGGTGCCGGCGAACATCCCGGCGTCGCGGACGAATCCGGGCTGGATGACGGACACGCCCACGCCGGAAGGGTGCAGGTCCTGCCGCAGGCCGAGGTCGAAGCCGCGCAGGCCGAACTTGGCGGCGTTGTAGTGCGAGGCGCCGGGGGACGCCGCGCGGCCGGAGAGCGAACCGATCATGGCCAGGTGGCCCCGTCCCGCCGTGACCATCCGCGGGGCCGGCAGCCGGGCCAGGAGGACCGGCGCCCGCAGATTGACGTCGAGGGCGCGGTCGATCTGCTCGGGGGAACAGCCCAGCACCTCGCCGCCGGCCGGCAGGGCCGCGTTGGCGACGAGGATGTCGACCGGCCCGGCGAGCCGGGCTCGCGGGCGGCCAGGGCATGGGCGAGGGCGTGCCCGATGCCGCCGCTGGCGCCGGTGAGCAGGACACGGGCTTCGCTGATCTTCACGGGCTGATCCCCCCGGGCTGACCCGAGCCGGCCCGAGCTGGTCCTCACAAGCTGGTCCTCACAAGCTGGGTCCTCACAAGCTGATGTCCACCGTCCGCAAGAGGACTCCCTGCCGGGTGGAAGCTGCTGCCGAGGGTGCGCTCGCGGTGCGCCGCGGCAGGTCGAGCCGGCGGACCTTGCCGCTGGTCGTCCTGGGGAGCGAGCCGCGCCGCCCCAGGTACACCTCCTGGACGGGGATCCGGAAGTCCCGCAGCACCGCGAGCCTGACGGCGTCCGCGAGCCGGACCGTGGCCTCCTCGTCCGCTCTGCGCGACAGCTCCAGGAAGAGGACGGCTTCCTCGCTGGAGTCCCGCAGGGGCAGGGAGACGGCGGCAGCGGCAGTGGCCCTAGTGGTAGTACAGATGCCACTGGTAGTCGTAGCGGCCGGGGTGCCTCTCCTCGCGCTTGCACTGGTACTCACGCCATTTGTGGTCCTGCTTGCCCTGCTCGCCGGCCTTCTTGCAGGACGCCTCGTCGTCGTACCAGCCGCCGGGCTTCCAGTTGCTCTGCGCCTCATCGCTCGCGGCACTGCTCGTCGGGGTCGGGGACTCGTCCGACGGAGCCGCGACGGCCGTCCCCGCCGCGCCGGCGAACAGCAGTCCCGCGGTGGCCACGGCCACCGCCGGGGCGAGGCGGAAGTTCCTCGAGTTCACGGGTTTCCCTCTCTCGTTTTCGGCCTTCGCCCTGATGGTGGGCTCGGAACCCCGGCGTCGGAAGCCGGTGCCCCGGGCGTGTGGATGCGGGGGTCCCCGCACTCCCCGCGCGGGCGGGTTCGAACCTCACGCGGCGTGAGGAGACGAGGCGGGACGCCGCCCGGGGGAGGGCGAACCCTGGCGGTCCGTGCGCGTGGCCATGTCCGTGCATGGTGGGTCGCCCCTGGCGGGATCTTGCCGGACAAGCGCCGGCAAACGGGCCACCGCACTGCACAGACGCCGCCCTCCATCACGACTGCGAACCGGCGGTGGGGGGACACTCCGGGCCGGACAGCTCGTTGAACCCTGCGCCATGCAGATCTTCGCCCTGCGGAAATACGCCGCAGCCGCCGTGCTCTCCGTACTCTGCGCTTTCCTTCCTTCGGGGTCCGCCCCGGCCCCCGTACCGCCCCGCGTAGTGGCGGTACGCACCGCTGACACCCTCGGCGCGGCGTTCGGAACGTATGCCGACCATGACCGTTCACCACGGCACTGGACCGGCGGGGACAGCACGTACTCCGTACCGACCCCGGCCGGTGAACTGTGGGTGTTCTCCGACACGTTCCTCGGCACGGTACGGCCCGACGGATCCCGCTCCCCCACCGTCGCCGACGGCGGAACGACCCCCTTCCTGCACAACAGCTTCGTCCTGTGGACCGCGCACGGCCCGCACACTGCGACCGCCCTGGATCAGACCGGTCAGCCCGCACCTCCGATGGCCGGCCCCGACCGCACGTCCTGGTACTGGGCACGCGCGGGCCTCCCCGACGGCCATGGCGTGAGCGTCGTCTACGCCCGCTACACGCGAACGGGCAGCGGTCCCCTGGACATCGCCTGGCAGGGCAACGCACTGGCCGCCTTCCGCGCGAACGCCTACGGCAGACCCGCCTCCGTCACCCCGCTGCCGTCCTCCGCCCGCATCGCGTGGGGTGCGTGGCTGGAGCCTGCGGGCAAGCACACGTACGTCTACGGGACCGAGCGCACCCGCGAAGGCCGCAGCCACCTGCGGCTCGCCCGGGTCACCGGCCGTGACCTGCGGCGTTCCTGGCAGTACTGGACGACGCGCGGCGTCTGGTCCGACCGGGAGAGAGACGCCGCCCGGCTGGCCGGCCCCGACGGCGCGCTGCTCACCTCGGACGAACTCAGCGTGGTGCGGCACGGCTCCTGGTACGCGCTGGTGACCCAGCGCGCGGACGTCCCGTTCAGCGCGGAGACGCAGATCGCCTGGTCACGCTCCCCCGGCGGCCCCTTCACCCGGCCCCGGACGGTGTACACGGCGCCGGAAGCCGGACCGGCAGGCACGTACCGCAACCGGAACGTCATCGCCTACAACCCCCACGAGCACCCCGAACTCGAACACGGCCCCCGTGACATCGTGCTCTCCTACAACGTCAACAGCCTCGCCCCGGCCGACGTCATCCACCGCGCCGACATTTACCGCCCGCGCTTCCTGCGCCTGACCCTCGCGCCAGGCTGAGCCACCGGGGGACAGAGGCTGTCTCAAGGGCGGGGCGTGCGAAGCAGTTCCCGTTCGGCCACTGCCCGGAAGCTGTTCGGGGGGCGGCCGGTGACGCGGTGGACTGTGTCGGTGGTGCGGTCTTCGGCTCCCTCGGCGATGGCGCTGTCCATATCGGCGAGCATGGCTGCGAACGCCGGCGGCATCTGTGCGGCCAGGCGGTCACGCAGTTGTTCGCGGGTCAGAGCGCGGTGGGCCACGGGGCGGCCGGTGACCTCCGTGATGATGGTGGCGATGCCGTCGTGGCTGAGTGCTTCCGGCCCCGTCAGGAGCAGGTCAGCATCAGGTGCGCGGTCGTCGGTCAGGGCGCGTACGGCGACAGCGGCGATGTCGTCGGCGTCGACGAATCCGACGCGGCCGGCTCCCGCGGCGGTGAGGATAGTGCCGTCGTCGCGGATGCTGCGGGCGTGGATGTGCGTGCCGGTGAAGTTCTGCATGAACCAGGAGGGCCGGAGTACCGCCCATTGGCCGAAGAGGTCCGGCAGGGCCTGGTGCACTTCTCCCACTGCCGGGCCTCCCGCGGCTATGGCCGAGGAGCTGAGCAGGACCGCGCGGCGCACTCCGGCGGTGCCGGCCTGCCGGAGGAAGGGGAGCATGACCGGCGCCGGGTCCGGTTCGCCCACCGGCGGGACGACGTAGATCCGGTCAACACCGGCGAGGGCGTCGCCGAAGGTGGAGGGGTCGTACCAGTCGAAGCGGACGGGTTGCGCGCCCGGGACCGGGGTGGCGCGGCGCCCGGCGGCCTTGACGCGGCGGCCGGCGGCGACGAGTTGCGCGGCGGTCCGGCCGCCGGTGGTCCCCGTGGCGCCGATGACCAGGGTGGTTCCGGTGGTTCCGGTGGAGACGGAGGTGGAGGTGCTGATGGCGGTAGCGGTGGGGGTCATCGGGTGCTGCTCCGGGTGAAGTCCGTGCCGGGTTCGTCGACGGCGAGGGGGTTCCAGTAGTCGCGGTAGGAGGAGAAGCGTCCGTCCCGGACGGATACGACGGCGATGTAGGTCATGTCGAAGGGGCCGCCACGCTTCACCCAGCGGCCCACGCCGCGCATCTCGACCACGATGGTCCCGGGGTCGGTGGTCTCGTGGATCCGCACCTCGGGGAAGTCGTGCAGGTCGATGTGGTCGGGATAGTCGCGCATGTACGCGGCGACGGCCGCCCTTCCCTCCAGGCGCCCGGGCCGGCCCGATGGCGCGAAGGGGAACTCCATGACGCCGTCCTCGGCCCACAGGTCGAGCCAGGCGGGAATGTCCTTGTCCAGCAGCAGGCGCAGGCTGTGGCGGTAGAGATCCGCGGGTTGAAGTGATGGGGATCGTGGGCATGAGTGTCTCCCTCCCGTACGATGCGGACCAGTGGTCCGCTTCCTTCAGGAACAATACGGACCGCGGGTCCGGATTTCAATCGAGAGGCACCACATGACCGAACGCAGGCCGCGCAAGGACGCCATCCGCAACCGCGCAGCCGTACTCGCGGCCGCCGACGCCCTCTTCGCCCGGTGCGAGCACCCCGAAGAGGTCACCATGGCCGGCATCGCCACGGCGGCAGGCGTCGGCAAGGGAACGCTCTTCCGCGCCTTCGGCGATCGCACCGGGCTGATCCGCGCGCTGTACGAAGCGCGGCTCGAACCGGTCAGGACCACGGTCGAAGAGGGCCCGCCCCCACTGGGGCCCGCGACCCCACCGCTCCAGCGCGTACCGGCCCTGCTCGACGCCATCCTGTGCTTCAAGCTCGACAACCGCCACCTCGCACTGGCCCTGGAACAGACCGGCGCGGACAGCCCCTACCGCACGGAACACTACGAGCGATGGCACGCCCTGCTCCGGGACCTCCTCCGGAGGATCCCCGGCCCGGCGGACAGCGGCTTCACCGCCCACGTCCTGCTCGCCGCCACCCGGGCCGACCTCGTCGAATACCTGGCCGGCGAGCAGCGCACGCCCCGGGAAGAACTCCGCAGGCAGCTGGCCGACTTCACCGCCGGCGTCCTCGGCACCCGAGAGCGACCGGGGCCGGACGCCGAAGGCTGACAACCGGCCGGGCGTATGCCTCCCGCCCCGGTCAGGCGTGTGCGGGCCGCAGTCGTGGCAGTGGTGTACTGGAGGCATCGCGACGAGAACAGGAGGTGTGGTCATGGCGAGTCTGCGGATCTCCGTTTCCGCCGACTGGGACAAGGGCGTGGCCCGGCAGCTCACCGAGGAACTGGAGCGCCGCGGCCACGAGGTGATCCCGCACGGCGTGCTGAAGCCCGGCGACAAGGACGACTGGGCGTTCTGCAGCGAAGCCGCCGCCCGGGACGTGGTGCAGGGGCGGGCCGACCAGGCCATCGTGTGCTGCTGGACCGGTACCGGCGCCAGCATCGCGGCCAACAAGGTGCCCGGCGTACGCGCCGCGCTGTGCACGGACGCCTACACGGCCGGCGGCGCCCGCCGCTGGAACGACGCGAACGTCCTGGCCCTGAGCCTGCGGCTGACTTCGTCCTCTGTGCTCGGCGAGATCCTCGACGCCTGGTTCGAGACCGCACCGAGCGAGGACCCGGTCGACCTTGAGAACATCCAGCAGGTGGAGCGCATCGGCCGCGCGTGAGAGCAGCTATGTGAGAGCGGCGAGGGGCGGGAAGCCGGGCAAGTCCCGCCCCCCACCCCGTTCTAGCCGGTCAGGACACAGCACCGATCCGGCCTCGCAGTTCTTCGGCGAACGTGCGCGCCGCCTCCAGATCGGGGGCGCCGGGCCGCCCCTTGTTGATGCCGCCGACGAGCTTGAACGGCAGCCAGGTGTCGAATCCGCGGCACGAGAAGGTGTCACTCACATCCCACCCCTTCCGTTCGAGAACTCGCACCAGGGGCCGGGTGAAGGGCCGGAGCCGCGCTTCGGGCAGTCCACTGGTCGCGAAGACGAACGCCCTGCGCCGCTCCCCCTGCGGGAGCGACCGTACGAACTCGCCCAGCCGCGGATGGAACTTCCCCAGGAAGATTCCCGAACCGAATCCCACGAGGTCGCAGGTGGAGAGCTCCGCCATGTCGGCCTGTTCAGGGTCGACGACCGAGGCCTCCAGCACCTGCCCCATGACGTCGGCGATCCTCTTCGTGTTGCCGTGAGACACGGAGGCGCACACAATGACGGCCTTCATGATGACGCTCCATTCGCTTCCGCAGGAGTTTCCTCGGGGCTGCGAGTTGACGGTGAGACGGCAAACGCACTACCCGCACCTTCGCCGACGCCACCACCTCCGATCAGATCGGTCACGCCATTGAGACACCGCCCGAGCGGTGACCGTGACATCGAAGGAAGGTGATTGCGGTCACAGGGCCGGGAAGAGGGTCGCGGCCACGTGCCGGGTATCGGTGTATTCGACGACGGAGGCGATCTTCCCATCGCGGACGGTGTAGATGCCGATGCAGCGGTTGTCGTACGTTCCGCCATGGACCGTCTTGGCCTTGGAGGTCCATTCGGCGACCACGCGGTCGCCTTCGGCGATCGTGCTGACCAGTTCGATCTCCAGGGTGCCGGGGACGAGGATCGGTCCCATGCCGCCGAGGAAGTCGTTGATGACCGTGTCGCGGCCGTGCCACACCTTGGATATGGGCAGGTCGCCCGGGTAGTGCCAGGTCACGTCCTCGGCGAAGCTGTCGTGGATGACGTCGGCGTCGCCGTCGCGGACGGCCTCGACGTAGCGAATGACGACGGCCTTGGGGGTGGCGGCGGTGTTGGTCATGGTCATGGTCGTGCTCCTTCGGTGGTTGATGTTCCCGGTCGTTCGGGACCCCGCTCTGGTGCGGCGCCCGGAACCATCTGACCGGGCGGGGTGGTGCCCCGGCCAACAACGCATCCGCCCGGCCGACAACGGACGGTTGTCGCACGGGGTCAGGGGCGTAGAAACGGTGGCGTGGCGGAAGCCGGCAGGCAGGGGGCAGGGGCGCGCGTGAACGCATCGCGCCGTTGTGAGGTATCGGGCCGCAACACCCCGGAAGAGTCAACGCAGCGTTGGAACTGACCTGTTGAGCTGGCCTTTTGCACGGAATCGCCGAACCGCCCATGAATGCCCACCCATTGGCACGCACACTCTTCCATGCCATAAAGAGTGACATGGGGGATACATTCAGGAATGCCAAGGCTGAAATCAAAATCATCTTCGTCGGTGACACGGCAGAGGACGCGTGCCGTTCGCTCGCTCTCGCGCCCGAAGACGGCACTCACCTCAACGTCTGCTTCTGGGACGCCCCGCAGGCGGACGGCCCCGGCATCCGTCTCCCCCTCGCGGAGGCCGGAGCCATCATCCGGCTGCGCAAGCCGACCGACGGTGGCAAGGGCGACCTCACCGCGAAGCTGCGCCCGTGCGATCCGGCCACCCTGCCCCGGAGGTGGCGCCAGAACCGCAGCGGGAAGGGATGGAAATTCAAGATCGAGGAGGACTGGAACGGCCCCGACCGCGTCTGGTCGGCCTCGCTCAAGGTGGACGGGCCCTTCGGGCAGCCCGTCGACGAGGAGGGAGCCGCCTCCGCCGCCGGGCCCCGGCTCACCCCGGACCAGCGCGACCTGCTGGCGGTCGCCGGGGTCCTCGATGACCACCTACGCGGCACTGTCGCCCTCGGCCCCGTCCGGGCCATCAAGTGGAAACTCTCCCTCCAGGGCCTGCCCCACCCGCTCACCGCCGAGTTCTGGCGCATCGGCGCCGACGGGCTGCACTTCCTCGAACTGTCGCTGCGCGCCCGGCCCGCCGACGCCCCGCGTGCGCAAAACCTGCTGGAGCACACCGTCCTGGCACGGGGTCTCAGCTCCGCCCCGCAACAGGCGTCGAAAACCCGGACGGTCATGGCCGAGCTCGCCCGGAACCACCTGCGGCGGTGCCCGCGGCTCCCGTGACCCGGGTCGCCGGGTCGCCGCCGGGCCACCCGGCCGGACCGCAGCGTTCGCCGTGCGCCTGCTCCCGTGGCTAGATGTTCAGGACAGCCGACTCGCTGGAGGAGAGTGCTCGTGGCCGGACTCGTACGCAAGAGCTTCGCCTCGCCGGAGGAAGTGCGCCCCTTCGAGGACGGCAAGGGGCGGCTGGAGCTGGTGGACGTGGGCGCCGGGCCGGTGGGCCGGGCGACGTTCGAACCCGGCTGGCGGTGGTCCCAGCACGTCAAGCCGATCGCCGGGACCGACAGCTGTCAGGCTCCCCATATGGCGTACGTCGTTTCGGGCCGGATGAAGGTCGTCATGGACGACGGGCAGGAAGACGAGTTCGGCCCCGGCGACTGCATGCTCTGCCCGCCCGGGCACGACGCGTGGGTCGTCGGCGACGAGCCGTGCGTCGTGATCGACTGGCAGGGCTTCGCCGACTACGCCAAGCGCTAGGCGGGAGGGGCGGCGTCCGAAGATCATCGCCTCTCCCAGGCAAGCGCCGAGCGGTCACGCAGACCGTTCGGAGCGTTCGGAACGCCCAGAGCGCTGGGAACGTTCGGACGGGTCGATGCCGAGGCCGGAGAGGAATGCCGCGGCCGCCGGGGAGGGGCCGAGCGAGTTCCAGACCAGGAGTTCCTCGCGGGTGGGGGCGTTGCGGACGCGGAGGACGTGCAGGCCGCGCAGTTCGCCGGCGACGGCTTCGGGGACCATGCCGATGCCGAGGTTGGCCCGGACGAGCTTGGCGAGGGACTCGACGGAGGTGATCTCGAAGGGGGCTTCGGCCGTGAGGCCCGCGGCTTCGAAGGCGGCGTCGCGCTGGCGCCGAGCCGCCGATCCCGTGGGGAAGTCGACGAACGACTCCTCGGCCAGCCGCCGCAGGTCCGTCTGCTCCGTGCCGGCGAGGGGGTGTTCCGGCGCCACGACGGCGACCAGTTCGCCGTGGGCCATCTTCCTGACGCGGACGCCCTTGGGGCGCGTGCCCGGCACCAGCCCGATGAAGGCCACGTCGAGCGCTCCCTGCCGTACGCCTTCGATCAGCTCCTCGCTCATGCCCATGCGCAGGCTGATGCGCACCTCCGGGTAGCCGGCGCGGAAGCGGCCGAGGACGTCGGCGAGGTCGACGGCGGCGACGGTGGAGATGGCGCCGACGGCCAGCCGGCCCCTGACCACGCCGGTGGCCGCCTCGACCTCGGCGCGGGCGCGGTCGGCCGCTTCCACGGCCTGCCGGGCGACGGGGACGAAGGCCTCGCCGGCCGCGGTGAGGCGCACGCTGCGGCTGGTGCGGTCGAACAGGCGGGTGCCGAGGTCCTTCTCCAGGCGGGCGATCTGATGGCTGAGTGCGGACTGCACGACGTGGCAGCGCTCCGCGGCGCGCGTGAAGCCGCCCGTCTCGGCCACCGCGATGACGTAGCGCATCTGCTGGAGCTCCATCCATCCATCGTAAATCGAGATGGTTTGCATGAAAACAATGTG
Source organism: Streptosporangium nondiastaticum (assembly GCF_003011965.1). Taxonomy (GTDB): domain Bacteria; phylum Actinomycetota; class Actinomycetes; order Streptomycetales; family Streptomycetaceae; genus Streptomyces; species Streptomyces nondiastaticus. Next base: position 65,741 of record NZ_PXWG01000007.1, on the reverse strand, counting down.
TTGGACTCATCGATCGCTGCCGGCGGAAACTCGTTGCATGCCATCTGCACGAATACCTGACACACCGGCCGGCCGGCAGGGCCTGGGGCGCGGCACCCTGCTCCTGATGGCCGTGGCCTGCGGCCTGTCCGTCGCGGGCAACTACTTCGCACAGCCCCTGCTGGAGATCATCGGCCGCGATCTGCACATGAGCGCCGGAGCTCTGGCACTGGTGGTGACGGTCGGGCAGGTCGGCTACGCGCTCGGACTCATCCTGCTCGTCCCGCTCGGCGACCTCGCCGAACGCCGCGGCCTGGCCACGGGCCTGTGCGCCGCGACCGCCGCCTTCCTGCTCGTGACGGCGAGCGCGCCCAACGCCGCCGTACTGCTGACCGGCATCGCGCTGACCGGGCTCACCTCGGTGGCCGCGCAGGTGGTCGTCCCCTACGCGGCGACCCTCGCCTCGCCGGAGAAGCGCGGGCGCACCGTCGGGACGGTGATGACCGGCCTGCTGCTGGGCATCCTGCTCGCCCGCACCGCGGCCGGCCTCCTGTCCGGCCTCGGCGGCTGGCGCACGGTCTACTGGGTCAACGCCGTGCTCATGGCCGCCATGGCCGTCCTCCTGTACCGCGCCCTCCCCCGGCTGCGCACCCCCGTCGGCCTGTCCTACCCGCGGCTGTTGGGCTCCACCTTCGCGCTCTTCGCCCACGAGCCGGTGCTGCGGCGCCGCGCCCTGATGGGCGGGCTGTCCTTCGCCGCCTTCAGCGTCCTGTGGACCGCCATGACCTTCCTGCTCTCCGGCCCCTCGTACGACTGGTCCGCGTCCGCCATCGGGCTGCTCGGCCTCGTCGGCGCCGCCGGATCCCTCTCGGCCTCGGTGACCGGGCGGCTGGCCGACCGCGGCCTGGTCCACCGCGTCACCGGCATCGGTTCCGTCCTCCTGCTCGCCTCCTGGGCGCTGCTCGGGCTCGGCGGCTACGGCGGAGCCTGGTCCCTGGCCGCTCTGCTGGCGGGAGTGATCGTGCTGGACGCCGCCGTCCAGGGCGTCCACATCAGCAACCAGAACCTCGTCTACGCCCTCCGCCCCGAAGCCCGCAACCGGCTCAACTCCGCCTACATGACCTCCTACTTCGCCGGCGGCGCCCTGGGCTCCGCCCTCACCTCGGCCGTGTGGAGCGCGTACCACTGGGCCGGAGTCTGCGTCCTGGGGGCGGCGCTCTCGGCGGCCCTGGTCCTGGTCTGGCTGACCGAGCCCCGGGCGACGCGGCACCAGGCATCGCGCACCCGTACCGTCGCCCAGTCCCCGGCGGCCCGTCCGAAGCCGACCGTGGCGGACACGGCCCGGTGACGTAGGGGGAGTGAGCCGGCGGCCCTCGACCGATCCGTAGGCTGCCCGAGCAGTGGTCAACCGGTAGGGGCACCGGCGAGGTCTCCGGAGCCGGGAGCGGCCTCCGGGTCGGGAGCGGCCTCCGGTCACGGCGAGGAGGTCACCGCCCTCCCGCTCTGCGCCGGGCGGTGCCGTACCGCCTGCCCTTCCGGCGCCCGGCTTCAGTCTCAGTCCGGAGGTTCATCCTCCGTTCCTTCACCGGCGTCGCCCGCCCTGTCGGTGCGCTCACCGGCGGTCTTCCCGTTCTTCCGGCCCCGGCGGGCGGGCGGGCCCGCCGTGCCGCGGTCCGGAGGGACCCTCGCCTGCTGGTCCTGCATGTCCCGGGGCACGGCCTTGCCGCTGCCCGCGGATTTCTCGTCGCGCCGGCCGCTCATGGCTGGGTCCTCTTGCCGTGCGCATCGTCGCGCGTCCGCTCCGTCCCCCTGTCCTGCTCCGCGTCCTCGCCGTGCGCCCGCACGCCTTCCAGCGCCTCGTCCTGCGCGGTGCCTCCAGGGGGCCGGTGCCCCTGGCTCTTCCGGCCGGAGGGCGCCCCCGGCTCCTCGGCGTCACGAGCCCGCTCGTGAGGCTCGCGGCGTGCGTCCTTGGGCTGGTGCCGGGCCATCTCGGCCACCTCCGTGATCATGGGCGTTCGCCCCGCCGCACGGGCGCGGTGGGACGGCACCCGGGTACCCGGAGGCCGACGGCACATGCAGGACCGGCGCCGCCTGCGGTACCGACGACCCGATCGGCCTATCGGCCCCTCTCACCACCGACGGACGGCAGGAGTTACGCCGTAGGGTTGTCCCGCATCCATGCCAAGACCTGCTGGGCGTGCTCATCGGGAGGGAAGACCGGGTAGAAGACGTGCTCGATCGCTCCGTCGCGGATGACGAGGGTGAGCCGTTTGAACAGCGTCGCCCCGCCGAATGCGAACGTGGGCAGGCCGAGCACCGCGGCCGTGCTCAGCCGGGGATCGGACAGCATCGCGAACGGCAGGCGGAGCCGCTCGACGACCTCGCGCTGATAGCCGGTGTCCTGGCTGGACAGGCCGAACACTCCCCGCGCTCCGGCCGCGAGAAGCTCGTGGTGGTGGTCGCGGAAGTCGCATGCTTCTGCGGTGCAGCCCCGTGCTCCGGGGATGGAGTCCCAGCCGTGCGAGAGGTCGGCGTCCGGGCGGCCCGTGAGCGGATAGACGTACACGACCGTGCGGCCGGTGCCCAGTGCGTGAAGACCAACCGTCTCTCCTGTGGTGCTGGACAGTTCGATGCGGGGCATCTTGAGCCCGGGAAGGTGGTCGGCCGCGCCGTCGTCTTCCGGAACAGGCAGATCGGCAGGCAGCCGGTACAGGTCGCTCATGGGGTGCTCTCCGCGCTCTCTGTGCTTTCCGTGTTTTGCATGCTTTCCGTGCTTTCCGTGCGCTTCGTCATCGGGCACGGGGATGCTGCTGTTCCGATAGGCGGCCTGCCTCAGGTGGTGCATGAGGATCGCGCGGCGGGCGGTCAGGGCCTCGATCCGTTCGGTCAGCTCGTCAACCGCCTCGCGATAGCCGGCCAGCGACTCCGGGCAGTCGTCGGCGTGCTGCTGCCCGGCCGCCAGGCACGCCAGGAAGGGCCGCGTGCGCTCGACCGGAATGCCCAGGCCGCTCAGAACCCTGATCTCGTGCACCAGAGGTGCGTCGTCCTCGGTGTAGTCCCTGTAGCCGTTGGCCAGACGGCGTGGAGTGACCAGCCCCAGCGATTCGTAATAGCGCACCGCCTTGACCGTCACACCGGCGCGTCCGGCCAACTCGCCTATCTTCATTCCGCTCATCTCCTCGTCTCCAGGAACGCTAAACCCTGCCCTCAGGGGCAAGGTCAACGGCTGTCGAAGTCCCCGGTGCCGAAGCGGGCCCTCGGGGCGAGGGGGCGGAGATGACGGGGGCGGAGACGACAACCTGCCGCCGCCCATCGGAGACGTCCGGCTGACAGGACGACCGGTACGGTTTGATCATGGATGCTTCCAGCACAACCACCGCGCATGAGACGAGCGGGCTCGCCGCTGCCGTCAAGGAAACCGCCCGCGAACTGCTCGCCGACCTGGGCGCCGGCGGGCTGTCGCTCGAAGCCGTGGCCGCCGCCGGCGGCCTTGCGGTCGCCGAGGTCGAAACCGTCTTCCCCCACCGGGACGACTTGCTGACCGCTCTGCTCATCGACGCCTATAACGAATCCGGCGCCGCCATGGAGGAGGCCGACCGGGCAGCCGCGGACAGCAACGCTTCCGCAGGGACACGTCTACTCGCCGCGACCCGGGCGCTGCGGCAGTGGTCCGTCGCCAACCCGGCCGTGTTCGCGCTGGTCTACGGTTCGCCGGTCCCCGGATACCACGCGCCGGAGGACACTGTCCCGCCCGCGTCCCGCACCCCGGCCGTGCTCGCCGGCATCCTGCGTTCCGCGCTCGAATCCGGTGAGCTCACCCCGCCCCGCCGAGCGGTGCCCGGCCCGCCGCTGATCCGGCCGGAGGCGACCGCGCTGTTCGGCGGCCTGCCTCCCGAGCCGTTCACGGACGTCATCGAGCGCGGCATCGTGCTGTGGAGCAACCTGGTCGGGCTCCTGGTGTTCGAGGTCTTCAGCCGTACCCACGACAGCGTCCGGGATCAGTCCTCCTTCTTCGACTTCGCCATCGCCGTGTCCGCGGAGAACGTCGGCATCGAGATATCCCTGGACCAGGAGCGGGGCTCGACGCGATGAGGGCCGGGCCGGTCGCGAATGCCGTGTCGAAGTAGAAGCGCTGGAGGTCTGCCAGGACGTCCTCGGGTGTGGTGCCGGGGCGCAGCCGGCCGGCGCAGGCGAGCCGGTGGGCGGCGTACGAACGACAACATGCCGACGGCGATCGACCGGCGGTCCATCATCGCGATCGCGCTCCTGGCGTCCCGGACCGGCGCGGGCCGGCAGTCCGGGACGCGTAACGTCTGGCAGCGCGCCCGGCCGGCCGGCCCCGGAGTCCACTCGGTCGGCCGAGGAGCTGGAGAGCTGGAGAAGCCGCCGGCACCGGCTGCCCGCGGCGGCTGCTGGTCCCGCGAGCGTGCAGCCGCGAGGTGACGTGGGGAACTGGCGGCAACGGGCGCTTCGTTGGGGGGACATGAAGACGACCATGAGACCGGGACATCACGGCACCGGACCCGGGGAGATCACTCCGGACGGCTGCGCCGTCGAGTTCTACGCGCGGCTGCCCGTCGGGAAGGAACCCGACATCATCGCGGCGGCCGTACCGGCCCGTGCGCGCATCCTGGAGCTGGGGTGCGGAGTGGGGCGCGTGACCCGGCCCCTGCTGGAGCGGGGGTTCACGGTCACGGCCGTGGACGAGTCGCCGCACATGCTCGACCGGGTGCGTGGGGTGCACGGGGTGCGCAAGGTGTGCAGCCCCATCGAGAACCTCGACCTGGGCGAGACGTTCGACGTGGTGATGCTCGCCTCCTTCCTCGTGCACACCGGCGACTCCGAGCTGCGGCGGGCACTGCTGCGCACCTGTGCCCGGCATCTCGCGCCGGACGGCTGCGTACTGATCCAGCGCGAGGGTGAGAACTTCCACACGGAGGTGCCGCGTGAGCGCACCGACCCCAGCGGTTTCACCACGCGGGTGGCCTCGGTGGAGCCGGCCGGTGACGGAGTGAACTCGTTCCGCGTGGAGTACGAGTTCCCGGACGTCACATGGACGCAGACGTTCCGGTCCCGGCCGCTGACGACGGAGCAGTTCGAGGCCGCCCTGGCGGAGGCCGGCCTGAAGGTGGACGCGTACCTGACGGAGGACCGGATATGGGTACGGGCGGTCCACGCGGACCAGGGACCCTCCAGGTCCACCCCGGCCGGGGCTTAGGCCCGACCGACCGGGCACGAGCCCGCCCGGGCCGCCCGGTGGAATGAGCGGCCTACGGCGTCGCCGGTGTGCGGTCGGCGCCCGACGGAGTCGTGGGGCCGGTCCAGTGCCGGCGCCGGCGACCTCGTACGCGCCCCACGAGGTCGCCTGCCGCAGCCGGCCACTGGGGGTACCGGAAGTCGAATCCCGCGTCGAGCAGGCGGCCGGGGATCACGCGCCGGCTCTTCAGCAGGAGTTCGGTGTCCGAGCGCAGCGCAAAGGCGCCGAGTTCGGCCATGCCCTTCGTCGCGGGCAGGCCCACCGGAACTCCCGAGGCGGTGCGCAGCGCGTGCATGAACATGCGCTGCGGGAGGGGGCCGGGCGCCGCGAGGTTGACGGGTCCGGCGATGTCGTCACGGGCGGTCAGGAACTGGACGGCGCGGGCGAAGTCGTGGTCGTGGATCCACGAGACGTACTGTGCGCCACCGGCGACCGGGCCGCCGAGGCCGAGCCGTGCCAGCCGCAGCAGGACGTCGAAGACGCCGCCTCGGTCGGGGCTCATCACCATGGCGGAGCGCAGGGCGACCTTGCGGGTGTGCGGGGTGTCGGCGTTCGCCTGCTCGCGTTCCCAGGCCTTGGCGATGTCGACGCTGTAGGCCCAGTAGCCCGGAACTCCCGGTTCGGCCCCTCCGATGACGCCGGTCCGCTCGTCGTTGGGCGCGTCGAAGCGATGGGCGTAGATCGTCGCGGTGCTCATCTGCAGCCAGACCCGTGGCGGGTGCGCGGCGGCGGCGATCGCCTCGCCCACGGCCCGGGTGGAACGCACGCGAGAGTCCATCATGGCCTGCAGGTGAGGGGCGGTGTACCGGCAGCTGACGCTCCGGCCGGCCAGATTGATGACCACGTCGCTGCCGTCGATCACCTCGGCCCAGGGCCCCACGGTCCTCCCGTCCCACGGGACTTCGCCGGGGCGGGCGGGCTGTCTGCTGAGCACGGTGACCTCGTGCCCGGCGGCGCTCAGCGCACGGTTCAGGACGGTGCCCACCTGCCCGGTCCCCCCGGGTATCACGATCTTCATGCGGCGTCGCCTCCCTCATGTGGTGAGAGAAACCATACTCAAAGTTGAACGCGTTCAAAATCGCATGCCGTCATTGTCGTACCGTCGGAGCGAAGCCGCACTCAAGGGCAGTCAAGGGCAGTCGAGGGGAACGAAAGGGGATGACAGTGAATGAATCGTCTGGAACCCGGCCCGCGCTCGGGGTGGGCATCGGCTGGCGGGACGAGATCGACGTCGTCGTGGAGCAACTCCCGGGCGTCGCATGGGTCGAGGTCGTCGCCGAGAACATCTGCCCGGAGCACCTGCCGACATCGATCCGGCTCCTACGCGATCGCCGAGTTCCCGTCATCCCGCACGGCGTTGCGCTCGGCCTGGGCGGCGCCGACACTCCGGACATGGCTCGGGTGGACAGGCTGGCTCGGGTCGCGTCCGCCTTGGACGCGCCTCTGGTGACGGAACACGTGGCCTTCGTGAGGAGCGGAGGGATGGAGGCCGGGCACCTGCTGCCGGTGCCCCGTACCCGCGAGGCGCTGAAGGTGATCGCGGAGAACGTCCGGATCGCACAGCAGGAACTGCCCGTACCGCTTGCGCTGGAGAACATCGCCCCTCTTTTCGCCTGGCCCGAGGACGAGTTGTCCGAAGCGCAGTTCCTCACCGAACTGACCGACCGGACGGGCGTGGGACTGCTCGTCGACGTCGCCAACCTCTACACCAGGCAGATCAATCTGGGGGTGGATGCCGCGGCCGAGATCGCCGCGCTGCCGATGGAGAGGATCTCGTACGTCCACGTGGCGGGCGGCCGGCTGGTCGACGGGGTGTGGCACGACACGCACGAACATCCCCTGTCCCGGCCCGTACTGGAACTGCTGGCGGAACTGTGCGGGCGCATGAAGCCTCCCGGAGTACTGCTGGAACGGGACGGCAACTACCCTCCGCCCCACGAGCTCGCCGGTGAACTGGAAATGATCCGCAAGGCGCTGCAGGGCAGCGCGGCCGAAAGCCCCGTACCGCCCGCGCTGCCCGTGCTCCCCGCCTCGGGGTGACCGGGACCCTGAAAAGCAGGAGAAAACGAGGCAGCAGGCCCGCACCGCTCGTCGTATCATCTCGATGTCCCGGCTCATTCGGCATCAATCGCCCGGAGAACCGAGGGGAATTCATGTGGACCATACCCTTCCTCATTTGCACCGCACTCGTGGCTACGGGCGCATGGCACCTCCGTAAAGCTTTCCTGTCCCTGCGACGCACCCCCGCCCCGGATGCCCTCTCGCCGCAGGAGCTCTCGTTGTTCGACGTCGCCTACCTCCACGGCGGTACGGCACACGCAGCGGTGACGGCCTTCCTGGCCATGCGCCTCGAAGGCCGGCTGATCCTCTCCCGCTCCGGCACGGTCACGGTGACGGATCCCGCCCCGCGCAACGACGTCGAAGGCGCGATCATCAGCGCGGCCGGTCCCACCCGCCAAAAGGCTCTGCGTGAACTGGCCCCCGGCGTGCGCACCAGCGCGGCCGTCCGGGCGCTCGGCGTACGGCTGACCCGTGAAGGGGCAATTCTGCAGCCCATCACGGTGGACGGGTTCCGCTACCTGGCCAAGCACCGGGCATTCCACGGCTGGATGCTCGTCGCGGCGCTTGTCGTCGGAGTCGTGACCGTACCGGTCGCCACGGCGACCGGAAATGGAGGCCTACCTTCCCTTCTCGCTTTCCTGCTCCTTCTCGCACTGGGCTCCGTACCGGTTTTCCGCTACCGCATTCCGGACCCCCTCAGGAGCGGCAAAGAGCACCGGCGACAGTTCGCGTCACTGCAGGGCGACGCCGCCTGGCAGCCGGCCGACGTGGGACTTGCCACCGAGACCACCGCGGCGCTCAAACCCTTCGCACTGGGCAGCACCACGCATGTGCCGGGGATGGCGGACGACGAGGTGCAGACGCTTCTCAACGAATTCAGGATTGTCGCGTCCGCCGGCGATCGGCGGTCGGCAGCCACCGCAGCCACCGCCACCGCCGCGGCGGCGGGCGCGGCTGCCACCGGCTACTCAAGCGGATCCACGCCCCCCGGCCAGGGCGGATGCGGTGGCAGCGACGGGTCCGCCGGAGGTCACAGCAGTTGCGGGGGCCACAGTTGCGGCGGTGGATGCGGTGGAGGGTGCGGCGGCTGCGGGGGCTGACAGAACGGCTCCCCGCCTGCTGCGGCCCTCGCCGCCACCCCTCATCCGTCCCCCGAGGAGACTCCGATGCCGGACCGGTCCGACACACCGCACCGCCTCGACCCGGCAGGATCCGAACAGCACGCAGTCAACGAGCGGTTGCGTGCGCAGGGCCCCGCCGTTCCCGTCACCCTGCCCGGCGAGGTCGCCTCCGTCGCGGTCACCCGGTACGAGGAACTGAAGGAGTTCCTCGCCCACCCCGACGTCGCCAAGAACGCCCGCCACTTCACGGCGCTGCGCGAAGGCGCCATACCGCCGGGGTGACCGCTCACCACCTTCGCCACCGTCGAGGGCATGACCACCGCGGACGGGGACGACCACCGGCGGCTGCGCGCACTGGTCACCCAGGTCTTCACGCCTCGCCGCATCGAGGGGTTACGGCCGCGTGTCGAGGAGCTGACGGCCCGGCTGCTGCACACGCTCGACGAGGCGGCGCTCGACGCGGAGACGGGCGCCTCGGCGGTGGTCGACCTGCGCGAGCACTTCGCCCTCCCCCTGCCCATGGCAGTCATCAGCGAACTGCTCGGCGTCGACCCCGGCATGCGGGGACAGCTGCACCAGTTGTCGAACCTGATCGTGAGCACCACGACCAGCCCCGAGCGCGCCCTGGCCGCCAACCGTGCCATGGCCGACATCCTCGGCAGCGTCGTCGTCCGACGCCGTGCCGCCCCGGGTGACGACCTCACCAGCGCCCTCCTGGCCGCGCAGGCCGAGGACGGCGACCGGCTCACCGACCGCGAACTGGTCGGCACCCTGCTGCTGATGGTCATCGCCGGGCACGAGACCACGCTCAACCTCATCACCAACGCGGTACGGGCACTGTGCACGCACCCGGAACAGCTCGCGCTCGTACGCGCAGGAAAGGCCGACTGGGGTGACGTGGTCGAGGAGACCCTGCGCTACGACAGCCCGGTGAGCTTCTTCCCCTTCCGCTACCCCGTCCGTGACCTGAAGGTCGGTGACACGGTCATTCCCCGGGGCACCCCGGTGCTCGCCTCGTACACCGCCGCCGGGCGCGACGAGCGCGCGTACGGACCCGACGCGTCCCGCTTCGACGTCACCCGCCGGCCCCCGGTCCGGCACCTCTCCTTCGGGCACGGCCCGCACTACTGCCTGGGCGCAGCACTGGCCCGGCTGGAAGCGACGACCGCCTTGGCGGCCCTCTTCGACCGCTACCCGGACCTCGCGCTCGCCGTCCCCGACGACGACCTGCCCCGGCACCCGAGCTTCGTGGGCAACAGCACGGAGACCCTGCCGGTCCGGCTGCGTCCGGAGACCCCGCAGCGGTGAGGCCGCCGCACGTCCCGGCCGGGCGGGACCGGGCATTACCGCCTCGGCCTACGGGGTGGCGGCCCTGCACCCTTGGGTGAAGCGAGGGGAAGCGTTCCCTAAGCGATCCGCTTCTCCAGCCAGGCCACGTCCCAGAAGGTGCCGAACTTGCGGCCCACCTGGCCGAGCAGGCCCACCGGGCGGAAGCCGAAGCGTTCGTGCAGCCGCATGGACGCTGCGTTCGGCTGTGTGATGCCGGCGTACGCGCGGTGGACGTCCTCGTGGGCCAGGGTTTCGAGGAGGGCGCTGTACAGCAGGCCGCCCAGGCCGCGCCCCGTGTGGTCGGGCCCCAGGTAGATGCTGGTCTCCACCGAGGTCTCGTACGCGCGCTTGTCGCGGAACGGGCTGCTGGTGGCGTAGCCCAGGATCCGGCCCGCCTCCTCCGCGACGAGCAGGCGGTGGCGGCCGGCGGCAGGGTGGGAGTCCAGCCAGGCGCGGCGTTCCTCGACGGTGACCGGATCGATGTCGAAGGTGACCGGGGTGTGGGCCACGTAGTGGTTGTAGATCTCGGTGAGCTCGGCGAGATCGCCGTCCACTCCCGGCCGGACGCGTATGCCTGTGGTGGCGCGTGCAGTGGCGCCCGTCGTGATGCCCGCGGTGACGCGTGCCGTGCTTCCCGTCGTGCCCTCGGCCATACGTGGTCCCTTCGCCATCGCCGGTTCCTGCCCTGCCCTCCCCTGACCTGCCCTGTCGCCGGACGTTACAAGGGGACTGTTACGTACATATCCTGGCCGCACAACGCTGCGTCAAGTGACCGCGGGCCACCGCCCTCTCACTGCTGAACGGGGGCAGTGGGCGCGGACGGTCGATCCGGCGCCCGGGAACCGGACGCGCCTCCAGCGCCCGGTGCGCGCGTGTCGTCCTTCTTCCAGGGGCCGACACCGAGTTTCCCCGTCGTACCCAGGTCGAGTTCCGGGATCACCGTCACGGGGGCGGCGCCGGACTGCGCCCGCACCCTGGCGTAGGGGGCGTTCACGGCGTCGCCGCCGCCGACCGTGTTGCGCCAGACCAGGACGGCGTAGGCCCGCTCGCCCTGCTGCAGAGTCATGGGCCGGGGCGACCCGTCGGCTCCGGTGCTCTGCGCGACCTCGCTGCCTCGGACGGTCTCCACACCGCTGAGGACCTGATGCCGCTCGTCGAGGACTTGCAGCTGCGGGTAGCCGTTGAGCCGGTAGGGCTGCGTACCGCAGTTTTCGAGGTGGAGTGCCAGGACGCGCAGTCCCATGGCGGCGTCACCGTCCTCGTCCGCGTACACGCGCACTCCCGAAGAGGGGCAGGTGCCGCCTGTGGACGGGGCTTCGCCGGCGGGGACGCTCCTCACCTTCGTGATCCGTACGCGCGCGCTGTCCTGTGTGCTCGGAAGGAGGTCGCGCATGTCGACGATGCGCTGCGTGGTCTCACCGGGCTTCACCGACGGCACCGTCTGCTTCGTCGTCTCCAACGCGGCCCCGGAACCCGACAGGAGGGTGAAGGTGACGGTGTAGCTGAGGGCTTCCTTCTCCTTGTTGGTGACCTCGAACCCGAAGCAGGGGTGCGGGATCCGCCCGGTCCCCGTGATCCTCACACCGTCCTTGGCGGGCTCGCCGCCGGCGCTTGCTGAAGGGGTGGAAGAGGCGGAAGGAGCGGAGGCGGCGCCGGAGGGCCGGGGCTCGCACGAGAACTCACCGGCAGGCCCCGACGAACGTGCGGCCCCGGCCGGCGTCCGCCCGTCCTGCCGCGCGCCGGCCGATTCCGATCCGCACGCCGTGAGGAGCAGGACGCCGGACAGGGCGAGGGGAAGAACGGGGAGAGTGCGGACGATGCGGGAATTGCCGCGCGCGGAGTGAGCGGAGTGAGCCGAACTGGTCTGGACCATGCCCTGTTATAACTCACACCACAGCCTTGTGTCACAGCCAGGACATAGGGGGCACAGGGTGGTTCAGGCACCTGCCGCCGCTTCGGCAGCGGTGAACGGCACTCCGAAGACCGCTGCCATGCGCAGCCCCGCGCCCGGATCCCCCGTGGCCGTGGCGACCCCTGTGCCGAAGGCGTCCTCCAGGGACAGTGTGCCCGCCCCCAGCTTGAGGAAGGTGGCCAGGTCGGTGCTCAACGTGACGTCCGCGTCGTCGGCGGGCCCCGGGCACATCTGCAGCTCCCCGTCGTCCACCCGGGCGTGAAAGGCGAACTCGCCGAGGAGAAACCCGTACGTCTCGTGGACACCCCGCGCCGCCTCCGGACGGAACGTGGAGCCGACGGCGCCGATGATGCCGTACCGGCCCCCCGTGTCGTCCAAGTGACCCCCGAGGATGCTGACGGCGCGACCGCCGGCCTCGACGGCGCCGGGCCCTCCCTCGACCCGGGCGAGGCCTCGCTCCAGCACGTCCGGGATTTCCAGGAGCCGGGCGCCCATCGCCATGAACGTGGCGAGGTCCGTGGTGACGCTGCAGGCCGCGGCCCGCTCCGTGGCCGGGCCGTAGCGCACGTCGAGCGTGCCGTCCTCGACACGGAGGTGGAAGACGTCCCCGTCCACGTCGAACTCGTACGTCTCACTGACCCCGCGGGCGAGTTCGGGGCGGAAGCCGGCACGCACGCAGCCGAGGAGCCATCCGATCCGGAAGCGCTCGCCCGGGCGGGGCGGGACATTCCGGAGGCGCAGCCCCCAGCGCGTGAGCTCGTCGACGACGGGGCGCATGGCCGCGCCCAGTTCCGTCAGTTCGTAGACGGTCGTCGCGGCCGGAGGCGGGAGCTTGGCCTGCGTGACGACGCCGGCCTCGCGGAGCGCGCGCAGCCGCTCGGCGAGGACGTTGGGGCCGATGCCGGGGAGCCCTTCGGCGAGGTCGGTGTACCGCCTCGGCCCGAGGAGGAGCTCGCGCACGATCAGCAGGGTCCAGCGGCCGCCGACCACGTCCAGGGCGCGGGCCGCGGGACAGAACTGGTCGTAGCTGCGCCCCATGCCGAAGCTTCCTTATCTATTGATAGTTGCTCCTTAGCCTTCCTACAGTAGCGGTCAACCTGCTTGGGCCGTAGTCGAGTTGATCAATCTCGATCAAGAGTGGACCGACGCGCTCCGCACGGGGTCCGAGAGGGCGAGAAGAGGGGGACAGCGGATGGCCGGCATCGGCATCAGGCCGCTCGGCACGGACGATCCGACGAGACTCGGGCCGTACCGGCTCCTGTGGCGGCTCACCACGGGTGGCATGGGACGGCTCTACCTGGCGCGGTCCACGGGGGACGGGCCGCTCGTCGCGGTCAAGACCCTGCTCGGCGAAGGGTTCGTCAGCGACGTCGACCGGAAGCGGTTCCACCGCGAAGTGGACCTGGCGCGGCGGATCGACAGCGAGTACACGGCCCGCGTGCTCGACGCGGACCCGCGCGCACCCCGGCCCTGGATGGCCATCGAGTACGTGCCCGCGCCGTCGCTCGGGGACCTGGTCCGCGAGGCGGGACCGCTGCCGCCGGGGGCGCTGGCGCGGGTCGCGGCCGGGACGGTGCAGGCCCTCATGGCCCTCCACGGCAAGGACGTCGTCCACCGCGACATCAAGCCCCAGAACATCCTGCTGCCCCTCACCGGCCCCCTCGTCATCGACTTCGGGATCTCACACGCCAGCGACAGGACGACCACGTCGCTGACGCTCGGCACCATCGACTACACCTCGCCGGAGCAGGCCCTCGGCCAGCGGTCCACCAAGGCGTCCGACGTCTTCTCGCTCGGCGCCACCCTCTTCCACCTCGCCGTGGGCCACCCGCCCTACGCCCGGACCGACGACGGTCCCCTGCAGCGGCTCGCCCGCGTGCAGACCAACCAGATCGTTCTGGAGGGCCTGCCTGCGGAACTCGCCCCGCTGATCCGTCCGTGCCTGGCCGCCAAGCCCGGCAGGCGCCCGGAACTCGACGACCTGCTGGTGGACCTCCTTGAGATGGCCGACAGGTCCCCGGCCTCCGCACGCCGGCGCGCCGAACACCGGCTGCCGGCGCGGTGGACGGCCCTGATCATCGCGTACGAGGCCCACGGGCGGGCACTGAGCGCGGACCCGGGCGGCACGACGGCGATGGCCGACGACCACACCTACCCCTTGCCACCGGCGCCGCCCACCCTCCTCGACACCCTGGAACGGTCGGCGCGCCGGGAGCGGGAGCGGCAGGCGCTCGAAGCCCGGGAGCGCAGGGAGCGGGAGCTGCGCGAGCTGGCGGATGCCGCCAGGCGGGTCAAGGCGCAGGAGGCCGAAAGGCAGCGCAGGGAAAAGGAGAGGCGCAGGGCCGAAGAGGCGAGGCGCCGGGCGGAGGACGAGTGGAACCGGAGTCACCAGAATCAGAAGTAGGCTTCGAACGCCGCCGGCGCCTGGTCGCTGGTCGCGCTGCTCGTCGTGGGGTTCGCGATCTGGCAGCCGTGGAAGAGCAGCGACCACACGTCCGACCGCACGAGCGCCGCGTCGCACCGTGCGTCGGGCAGCCCGTTCCGCAGCAGCGGCGGAGGGACCACGTCGTCCGGCACCCCCCTGGGCCTCGGCGGCGGCCCCTCACGGTCGCCGGGGCTGTCGGACACCGGCAGGCAGGCGAACACCGGGACCGGGTCCACGACCGGCAGCGGCAGCGGCAGCGGAGGCAGTAGCGGCAAGGAGCGCGACGACCCCGGCCCGCAGACGTCCTACCGCGCCCGCGACAAATGCTCCTGACCGCAAGGAAGAGGCGTTCAAAGCGGTCTCCGCCGGTGACTGCCTGCCCGTGTACGACACCGGCCGCGGCGGCGACGCCATCACCTGGAGTGCCGATGTCCCCCCGAAGCCGGTGTCCTGCAGCAGCCAGTGGGCCGGGCTCGTCCGGGTCACCGGCACGGCGGGCGGCGTGTGCCCCAGCGGCGTGGCAAGGCCTCGTGGACGTACTCCTCCTCCGGCTCCGGGAGGACCACGAAGCTCTGCGTGACCCGGATCTACCTCAAGAACTACTGCGTGCTCGGCAAGCAGTCCGGCGACAGCATCACGATCGGCCCCATGACGGCCGTGGACTGCCGGGCGCAGCGCGTCCCCGCCGCGTACAACCAGGTCATGCACATCAGCGGCGTGTACCGGGCCCCCGCGGGCGCCAACGCCGGCAACTGCCGCGAGGGCACGTACGACCGGCGACAGTACTGGGCCTGGCTGGTGAACGACGACGAAGTGCTGCTCTGCACGACCGTCTTCCGCAACAGCTGACCGGTGGTCACCGGAGCAGGGTCCGGGTGACGCGCCGGAGGCGGCGCGGGGCAGGTCGCCCTCCTCTCGGCGGCCGGGTCCTGCTCGCCGATCGTCCTGTCCGTTCCGCTCCCCTCGCCCCCTGTGCGGAATCAGCCCGTTTCCTTCGGTTCAGCTGAACCGTTGGTCCGGGTAACAGCACTTTCTGCCGCGTTTCCGCCGTTCAGGGAGGACACCATCATGCGCATTCTCCGTCCGTTCGCCGTCGTGCTCACCGGGCTCACCCTCGCCGCGGCCGGCACGGGCTCCGCGGGCGCCGCGAACGGGACGTTCGCCTGGGTCGGGCCCCAGGGCCGGACGTACTCGATCCAGAACCCGCCGGACAACAAGTGCTACGACCTCGGGCAGGAAGCGCGCGGCGCGCACAACGCGACGAAGCAGCCGGTCGTCGTCTACTCCCGGAAGAGGTGCAAGGGGGCTTCCACGCGCCTGGCTCCCGGGCAGGCCGCTCCGAGCCGCGCGCGCTTCGCCAGCGTCATCTTCAACCCGCGCTAGGGCGCCGCTCTCGGGCAGGGGCGCGGAGGTAGCGTGCGCGCCGGCGCTCGCGTGCCTTGCGGTCGGCCTTCCCGGGCCGGCCTTCGTTCCTGCTCGCGGTCGCCGTCATCGGCGTCCTGGTCCCGTTCCGGGCGGCGGCCGAGGAGCACGCCTTCGTCGCCCGGATGGGCGAAACGGCACCGGGCCGAGGACCGGTCCTCCCCCACGGCCGCCGGGGCCGGACCGGCCGGTGCCGTGCCGCCCGCCTGCGGGCGGCCGTAGGAGCGGGGTCCGTCCGTCCCCGGCCGGTCAGGCGCCGCCGCACGACGACGGGCGGGTGACGAGCCTCCGGTGCTTGCCGACGAGCACCACGTCCCAATACCGGTTCTCGTACCCCATGCCGACCGCCACCGTGTCGCGGTTCATCAAGCCTTTGAACAAGTCGTTGTTCGGGTCCGGATCCGTGGCCATGTCCGCGAAGTAGCCGTCGTGGTTGTAGCCGTAGAACAGGTACTCGAGGATGTGGGAGGAGAACACGCTCGCGTCGTTCAGCCGGGCGCGCAGGTCGCGGCCGTCGCTGCCGGTCGGGGTGAGCCGCCCCGCCCGGGCCATGTCACGGGCGTGGCTGCGCGCCACGGTGGAGACGGGCTCCGAGATCAGCAGCGCGGCCAGCCCGTGGGTCGCGCGTTCCTTGTTCACCTCGCAGACGATCCGGTCCACATTGGGGTAGTAGGCCTGCCGCGGGGCCCCGGAGGGGGCCGGGCGGTCCACGGCTGCCGTCGCGGCCCGGGGGCCGGACACGGCCGCGTGCACGGGCGGCACGGCAACGAGCAGGGTGGCGGCGGACAGGGCGGCGGCCAGGACGGACGCGGAGACGGCAGCGCGTCGCACGCTGTGCTTGTGGCTCGATGTGGTCATGCCCGGCACAACGTGCGCCCCGGCTCAGGGTTTCGCCCCGGCCCGGAAGTCGCCCCCGCACCACCCCTCGGACGCCCCGGCACGCCTGGAGCGCTGTGCCCCCGCCCGGTGCCCCGGTGTTCCAGGACTTCGCGACGGCAAGGAGCAGGCCGGTGGACACTGGACAGCGGCCTGTCCGGGGCGTTCCCGGCGAGGGAGGGAGTGGGGGCGGTGGACGAGGGGTTGGCCAGGCGGGTGCGGTTGTTCCGTGAGGGCGGTCATGTTCCGGGTGAGGTGGTGGAGTTCGTCGTGGCGGAGCTGGGACTTCTCGCGGCTGCGGGCCGGAGCGTCACGGAGGCCCGTGCCGGGATGCTGACGAGTCACCTGATGATGGCCCTGACCCGGTCGGTGAAGGGCGAGCCGGTGGATCAGGGCGCGATGGACGAGCAGGTGGCCGCGGAGCTGGCCGATCATTCTGAGGCGGTGGCCGCCGCGCGGGACCTGGCGGCCCGGGCCCGGGCGGCACTGGGTTGCCGGTTGCCCGAGTCCGAGATCGGTTTCCTGGGCATGCATCTTGCCGTCTTGTCACGATGCGCCCCCAGCTGACGCCCATGACCGAACCGGGCCGGAACGGAAGGTGACGTCTGCCCATGACGAGGATCCTCACAGGCGGGCTCGGCAAAGCCGAGGTCGCGCGCGCCGTCCGGGAACTCCGCCTGCCCGGTGTCGAAGTGGCCCTCTCCAGCGACATGGACGCCGCCGTGAAGCTCTCCGGCGGGCAGGCCGACTACTACCTCGGCACCTGCCACACCGGCGCCGGGGCGTCCCTGGGCGTACTGGTCGGCCTGCTGGGCAGTGCGGCGTGCCACACGTTCGGCAGGTCCGCTCCGTCGGAGGGCGATGTCGTTCCCTTGCTGGCGAGCGGCGTGACGGTCTTCGGCTTCGCCGTCGACCGCATCGACGCCGTCGTCCCGGTCGTCGTACGCGCCATCGCGAGAGCCCACTAGCCCCGCCCCGCCTGTTCCGGGAGGTGTCCGTCCGGTGCCACCCGCCATCACTGCCCCTGCCGTCACCACCGCCGCTGCCCGCACGCCTGTGACTTTCACCCTCGGACAGCAACTGACGGTCATCGCCGTGTGCGCGCTGACGGCTTACGTCGCGCAGCGTGCGGTGGCCGTCTTCAACGACGGCGTCCGACCGTTCCTGCTCGACTTCGTCCGCGGGCGGTCGACGCGTGGCGCCGTCGCGACGGTGTCGTTCGGTCTGTCGGCCGGCTTCGTCTTCGGTCTGGGCGCCCCGCTGGCCCTGGCGACCGGTGTGCTCAACCCATGGCTCCTCTTCCTGCCGACCGACGTGCTGGGCCTTCTCTCACCGAAGCGGTGGCTCGCCGCGCTGTCCGGCGCCGCCTGGGGCGCGGTCGTGGTCTTCGGCCTCGCCGGCGCCAACAGGCTCGCGCACAAGCTGCCGGTCGACTTCGTCACCGCCATGCAGCAGATGGCCACGCCGATCCTCTACCTCTTCACGCTGTTCCCCGTCCTGGCGGTCACCCGTCAGTTCGGCCGGCTCAGCGGCGCCGTCTGCGGCGTGATCGAACTTGCGCTGGTCGTGACGGCCCTGAAGCTGTGGCCGAAGGCCTTTCCCGGGTCGGTCGCCATGGCCGCGGGCGTCCTGCTCCTCACCGGCCTCGCGGTCCACCGAGACCTCGTGCAGCGCCGGAGGGCCGATCGGGGGCGGGCAGCGACGAAGCAGGAGCCGCGCGCAGACCGAAACAGCGACGCCGCCCCCATGACCGGCCTGTTCCGCGCCGGCGCCACCCGGCTGCGCGCGCACCTGGCGCTGTTCATGCTGCTGGGCGCCGGGATGTGCCTGCTGGCGAGTACGCATGTCTACGCCGGGGGCGAGGCCGGCGCCTTCCTGATCGCCGACGGGCGCTACGGGGCCGCAGCCCAGGTCGACTTCTACCGGGCCCTCGGCTTCATCCCACTGATCGCGACGACCGCACTGGCCTCCGGCGCGTACGGCGTCGCGGGCTTCACTCTTGTCCACCCCGTCGGATACCTGCTGCCCGGCCCCTGGCCGGCGGCGGCCGCGGGCGCTGCGACCCTCGCCGCCGAGGTCACGGCCCTGTCGTGGGCCGGCCGGGCCCTCGGCGGCCTGCCGTCGGTCCGCGACTCCTCCGAGCACCTGCGCTGCGCCATCGCCCAGACCCTGGACCTGGCGCTCCTCTTCGGCTCGCTGACCGCCGCGAACGCCATGGCCGGCGGGCTCGGCATCCTGCTCGCCGGCGGGCTGTACCTGTCCAACGAGGCGATGGGACGTCCCGTGGCGAGGATGGCCGCGGCGCCCGCCGCAGTGATCTCGGCGGGGGTCGTCTTGAACGTCCTCTCCTGGCTGCACTTGTTCACGCCGGCACCGCGATGAGCCCGCGCCCGGAAGACGCCCCGCGGGCGACGGCAGGCCCTCCGCACGCCCTCCGGACCGTCGCCGGCCTCCTTCCCGTGTCCGGCGTCCGGGGCCCGGTCCTCCCCCACGAGCACCTCGCTCTCGACCTGCGCCGCCACGGCGGCCGGGACGCCGTCCTCGACGACCGGCACACCGGCCTGATCTCCGCGGAACTGTCCGCGCTGCGCGAGCTGTTCGGACTCGCCCTGGTCGTCGACCAGACCTGCCGCGGCATGGGGCGCGACGCTGACGCGCTCCGCCGCATCTCCGCCGCCACGGGTGTCGCCGTGGTGGCGTCCACCGGGTGGTACTACGGGCCGTTCCTTCCACCCGAGGTGCAGCACGCACGTGTCGACGACCTCGTCGGCGCATTGGTCCGGGACGTCGAGGAAGGGATCGGCCCGGCGCGCGTCCGGCCCGGATTCACACGCGTCCGGCCCGGGCTCATCGGTGAAGTCGGCAGCAGCGGCGACCGGCCCGGCGCACTGGAGCGGAAGACACTGACGGCCGCGGCCAGGGCAGCCGTCCTTACGGGACTGCCCGTCGCCACGCACGCCCGGCTCGGCCGCGGCGGTCCGGCCCAGCTGGCCCTCCTGACCGCCCAGGGACTGGCCCCCGACCGCATCGCCATCGGGCACCAGGACCTCCTCGACGCCCCGGCCGTCCACCGCCGGCTCGCCCGCGAAGGGGCGTACGTCGCCTTCGACACCATCGGCAAGGACTCCTACCAGAGCGACACGGTCCGCCTGCGGCTGCTCCTCGCCCTGCTCGATGCCGGGCACGCCGACCGCGTCCTGCTCTCCTGCGACGTCTCCCGTCACGCCTACCTCAGCGGCCACGGCGGAACGGGGTACGGGCACCTGTTCCGCACCTTCCTCCCCATGGCGCGGGCCGCGGGCATCGGCGACGACCTGCTGGACCTCATGACCCGCCGCAATCCGCTCCGCTTCCTGACCGGCACCGCCCCGCCCAACCGACCCGCCGGCCCGCCAAACCCCCGCGCCACAGCGTGAGTTCATGCGGTAGTTCACCACTTCGTCCACGAGGCCATGCGCACCGGTGCCTTCACCGTCGGCGAGGGCGATCCCGTCGGCACGCCGCTCGCCGGGGCCCGGCAACTCGTCCCCGTCCTGCGCCCGGACGGCACCCTGCCGGGCGTCGTCACCCGCCGTGCGCTCACCGACGCCGCTGCGCCCGACGGCAAGGCCACCGTCTCCGATCTCGCCCGGCAGCCGCGCCGGCGCCCAGCCCCTGACCCGGTTCACGCCGCCGGCGGATCGCCTTTCCTCCGCGCCGGCCGTCAGCGGTCGAGGGCGTGTCCGGTCGTCGCGTCGACGTGGTCGGGGATCTCGTCGTGCCGGTCGCCGACCGTCGGCGTCCCGGTGGGCTCGAACATGAGGATCGCGGCGCCGGTGGCGGAGGACGGCTTGTGCTCCGTACCGCGCGGGACGGTGAAGACGCTGCCCTGCGGCAGGCGGACCGTGCGCTCTCCGGCCGGCTCCCGCAGGGAGATGTCCAGCTCGCCCTCCAGAACCAGGAAGAACTCGTCGGTCTCGTCGTGGACGTGCCAGATGTGCTCGCCGCGGACCTTCGCGACGCGGACGTCGTAGTCGTTGACGCGGGTGACGATGCGGGGGCTCCAGAAGGCGTCGAAGGATGCGAGGGCCTTGCCGAGGGCGATGGGGTGGTCGTTGCTCATGCAGGCATCGTCGCCGGTTGAGCTCGCCCTGCGTGAGTGCTAGGAATCGCACATGCCGCAAGATTCCTCGCACCACGACGACTCGTACCAAGGCTCGCACCACGACGCGCGCCCGTCCCGGCAGCCGGGCCCCGCGCAGGCGTCGGCACCGCACCGGGTCGTCGTGATCGTGGACGAGAACTCCAACCCCTTCGAGCTCGGTTGCACGACGGAGGTCTTCGGCCTGCACAGGCCCGAGATCGACCGCGCGCTGTACGACTTCCGCCTCTGCTCGCCCGAGCCCAGCACCCTGATGCGGGACGGGTTCTTCACGCTCACGGGAGTCGCCGGCCTGGAGGCGGCCGACGCGGCGGACACCCTGATCGTTCCCAACCGGCCCGACGTCGACGTCCCCCGCCGCCCCGCCGTCCTCGACGCCGTCCGGCGGGCGCATGCGCGCGGTGCGCGACTGGTCGGGCTGTGCAGCGGCGCCTTCACCCTCGCCGAGGCCGGGGTGCTCGACGGGCGCCGGGCCACGGCGCACTGGCAGTGGGCCGACTCCTTCCGGGCCCGTTTCCCCGCCGTCCGCCTGGAGGAGAACGTGCTCTTCGTCGACGACGGGGACGTCCTCACGGCGGCGGGGAGCGCGGCCGCGCTGGACCTCGGGCTGCACATCGTCCGCCGCGACCACGGGGCCGGCGTCGCCAACGCGGTCAGCCGGCGGCTGGTCTTCGCCGCGCACCGCGACGGCGGGCAGCAGCAGTTCATCGAGCGTCCCGTGCCCGACCTGCCCGACGAGTCCCTCGCGCCCGTACTGGCCTGGGCCCAGGAGCACCTGGAGATGCCCCTGACGGTGTCCGACCTGGCGGCGCGCGCCGCGGTCAGCCCGGCGACGCTGCACCGCCGCTTCCGGGCCCAGCTCGGCACCACTCCCCTGGCCTGGCTCACCCGGGAACGCCTCGCCCTGGCGTGCCGCCTCATCGAACGGGGCGCCACACAAGTGGAGACCGTCGCGCGGCGCAGCGGGCTGGGCACCGCCGCCAACCTGCGCGCGCTGATGCGCCGCGAGAGAGGGCTCACGCCCTCGGCGTACCGGCAGCGGTTCGGCCCGCCGGCCAAGTGAGCACGGCTCGTGTCCGGGCGCGCCCCGTCCCTCTTTGGGGTTGCGCCGGGCCGTGCCAAGCCCGGCGCGGGCTCAGGTGCGGTACGACACCAAGGGTGACCAAGCGAGCTGAGAAAGCCGAGACGGCCGAGAAGATCGCCGCCCTCCGTCCCCTCTATCAGAAGGATCTGGCCTCCGGTGTGGAGCGGTTCTTCGCGCCCCGCCGGACGACCTGCCCCTGGTGTGCGTCGGACCGCCTTCGCGAGCGGGTGCGCACTACCGACCTCCTCCAGCACAAGCCCGGAGCCTTCGTCATCGACGGGTGCCGCGCGTGCGGCCACCACTTCCAGAACCCGCAACTCAACGACAAGGGCCTGGAGTTCTACTACCGCGACTGTTACGACGGGCTCGGCGCGGAGGCCGCACAGAGCATCCTCGGCGCCTCCCGCAGCCTGAAGCGCCACCGGGCCGTCGCCCGCTCGCTGCGGCCCTTCACTTCTCCTGAGACTCCTCCCGAGCGCTGGCTGGACGTGGGCACGGGGCACGGGTACTTCCCGCAGATGGCCGGGGAGGTCTTTCCGGACACCGTCTTCGAGGGCCTGGACCAGGGCGAGGGGGTGGAAAACGCCGTCCATGAGGGCCGGATCAAGCGGGCCCTGCGCGGGTCGTTCACCGACCTCGCTCCCTCCCTGGCCGGGACGTACGACGTGGTGACCATGCATCACTACCTGGAGCACACCCCCGATCCGCGCGCACAACTGCGCGCGGCCCATACGGCGTTGCGCGCCGGCGGATTGCTCCACATCGAGGTGCCCGATCCCGAATCGGCGTACGCGAGGGTGCTGGGCCGCTGGTGGCTGCCGTGGTTCCAGCCCCAGCACCTGAACATGGCGCCGGCGCGCAACCTGCGGCGGGCACTGGAGGAGTGCGGCTTCACCGTCGTGGCGGCCGAACGCCCGGCGGCGCACCGGCCGGTGGACCTCTCCGCCGCTCTGCTGTACCTGCTCTCCCGCCTGATGCCGCGGGCCGACGCCCCCTGGCACCCACGGCCGCCGTCCGCCGCCGCCCGGTTCGTCCGGGCCGCGATGTGGAGGGCCGCGCTTCCGGCGGTGGTCGCGGTGTACGGTCTCGACCTGCTCCTGAGCCCGCTCGCCCGGCGCGTCGGGTTCTCCAACGCCTACCGGTTGCTCGCGCGCCGCAACTGAGCGACCGCGCGGGTCACGCCCGTTGCGCGAGCGCTTCGAGGTGACCGGCGGCCGCGCCGGCGCCTCCGGCCGCGCGCAGGGAGTCCCGCAGCCTCTGGGCGGCGAGGCGGTACGGCGGCTCGCCGAGGACGGCGTCGAGCGCCTCGCCCAGCCGGGTGCGGTCGGCGCGGCCGAAGCGCACGCGCACCGCCGCGCCGGCCGCCGTCACCTGGCCGGCGACGAAGGGCTGGTCGTCGCGGATGGGGGCGACGACCAGCGGAACTCCGTGCCACAGCGATTCGGCGACGGTGTTGTGACCCGCGTGGCAGATCATCGCTGAGGCCGCGGGCAGGAGGGCGAGTTGGGGGATGCGCGGCAGCACGAGGACCGTGTCGTCCGAGGTTCCGGCCAGGAACCCGCCGGGGTCGGCGACCACGGCCTGCAGGCGGTGCGCCCGTTCCCGTACGGCCGCGGCGCACTCGGTGAGGAAGCGGGCGCCGACGTCGGTGTTGACGGTGCCGAGCGAGATGAGGACCGCGGCCCGGGCGCGGTCGCGCCATCCCCGGGGGAAGTCCGCGGCCGGGGTCCGGGCGGGCACGGCGGGGCCCACCCACCGCAGCTGGGGGCGCGGAGGGTGGCCGGCAGCCAGCTCCGCGACGGTGTAGGCGAGCACGAGGCCGGGAGAGAAGCGGAGGTCGTGGGACGCCCCGGGGTCGCCGTGCCGCTCGCGCAGCCGCCCCAGCAGGCCATGGATCCAGTCCTCGGCCCTGGGCAGCGCGGCGACGGCGCCGCCGACCTCGGCCGGCGTGGTGGCCGACGTCGCCCAGCGCACGCCCAGCCGCTCGGCGGCCAGAGCACCCGCGAGAGCCTGCTGATCGGCGACGATGACGTCCGGGCGGAACACACGGACCGCGTTCTCCGTGTCCGGGGCCATCGCCTCGGCCAGCGGGACGAGGACGTCCTGCCACAGGAAGCGCAGCGCCGCGGCCCCGCGCAACTCGGGGGGCCGCCGCAGCCCTTCCGGGATCGCGCAGGGATGGACCTCGGCGTCGTGCCCGGCCGCTTCCCGTACGAGGCCGGGGACTCCGGCCCAGGCGACGCGGTGGCCGCGCGCGGTCAGCTCGGCGGCGACCGCGGCCGCCGGGTTGATGTGGCCGGTCAACGGCGGGACGACGAAGAGGAACCGGCTCATGGCGTACGCGCCCGTGCCGTCGCCCGCTCCGGCCTGCTGAGGTCCTCGCGCAGCCAGCCGAGCAGCAGGGCGCCGACCGTGCGGGGCGCGTCGACGAGCAGGGTGTGTCCCTGGCCGGGGACGATGACAGTACGGCAGTCCGGCAGCAGCCTCTCCAGTGCGGGGGCCGATGCGGCGAGGGCGGAATCCGCACCGTAGAGGGCGAGGACCGGTACCGCGAGGGAGTGCAAGCCGTCCTCTCCGGGAATGCGGCCGGCCGCGATGTCCTCGATCAGTGTGGTCTCGTCCAGCAAGGGGCGGGTGCGCCGGGCCAGCCGGGCCACGAACCGCCCGTGTTCCTGCTCCATCCGGTCGGTCGCCTGCGCGTCGCACAGCGTCTCCGCGCAGTGCGAGAGGAATCCGCTCATGCGCTGCGGCCAGTCGCCGACGGGCGGCGCGGACTCGATCAGGAGGATCCTGGAGACGCGGTGCGGATGGCGTACGGCGAAGTCGACCGCGACCGCTCCGCCGAAGCTGTTCCCGACGAGGACGGCGGGACGGTGGATGCCGAGGGCGTCGAGGAGGTTGCGGAGATCGGCGCTGAAGTCTTCCAGACGGTAACCGGTGGCCGGCCTTTCGCTGCGGCCGTGGCCGCGCTGGTCGTACATCACGACGCCGTGCCCGGCGGCCGCGATCCCGGCGGCGAT
The DNA here is from genome assembly GCF_003011965.1 of Streptosporangium nondiastaticum. Lineage (GTDB taxonomy): Bacteria > Actinomycetota > Actinomycetes > Streptomycetales > Streptomycetaceae > Streptomyces > Streptomyces nondiastaticus. The sequence goes on along the minus strand of NZ_PXWG01000007.1, from coordinate 41,114 downwards.
GGTGAAGTAGTAGTCGGCGAGGCTGTCGGGTCCCATGCCGTGGACGAGCACCACGGGGGGCCGGCCGGCGGTACCGGGCTCGCCCAGCCGCTCGACGTTCAGCCGGACCTGCCCCGCCCGGAGTGACGTCACCGCAGGGACTCCACGACGTGGCGCACGAGGTGTCCGACCGTGAGGCCGATGATCTCGGAGAGGTCGAGGGAGGCGAAGTAGCCCGGGAAGTCCACGCGGTCTCCGTAGGCGGCGCGCAGCTCTCCGGTGAGGACGACCAGGTCGATGGACTCCAGGTCCAGGTCTTCTACGAAGCGGGTTTCCATGGTGACGGCGCCCGGGTCCGGCGCGCAGTCGCCGAGCACGGTGTGCAGGGCCCGGGTGATCCGGGCCAGTACGGCGGCCTCACCGGTTTCTTCCACACAATTGGTCATGGCTGCTGCCCTTTCTCGGATGCCGGGTCCCGGCTGACGTGGCCGCTGCCTTCACTGGTCCAGGCGACGATGTAGTCCCTGGGCGGCAGCCCGGGCGGGTTGCCGATCCGCGTGAGGCGGACGGGGTGGGAACGGCCCGAAGGCGTACGGACGTCGACGGCGTCCGCGTCCCCCGGGCCTGCGGCCGTCGTCACCACGAAGCCGCGGGGGTTGCCGTGCAGCCCCGTCCCCTCGGCCTTGGCCGCCGCCTCCTTGGCCGCCCAGAGGCGGGTCAGTGCCTCCGACCCGGCGCCGAGCCGCTCGAACAGGGCGTGCTCGGCCGGGTCCAGCGCCATGGCGACGGTGGTGTCCGGCCGGTCGGTGATCTCCTCGGCATCGATGCCGGCGGGCGTGCCTGCGGGCCGGACGAGTGCGACGGCCGCTTCCCGGCAGTGGGCGAGGGACAGTTCCAGCGGGGGCAGTTCGCGCCCGTGCACGCCTTCCGGGCGGGGGCGGCCGCCGGGCTCGTTGCGCACCCGGACCTCGCCGGGGAAGACCGGTCCCGCGTCCAGGTCCCAGAGGTGGCGGCGCACCGCGTCCTTGGCCGCGATCCGGCCGAGGAGCCAGGCCCGCCGTCCGCGCGGGGCACGCCGCGCATACTCGGCCCGTTCCTCCCCGGCGAGCTGGCCGTGCATCATCAGGTCCCAGGAGGCCGGGTCGGGCCAGTGGTCGAAGAGGAGCTGCCAGCCGCCCGGCTGCCGGGTGGAGAGGGTGCACCGCTCCGGGTGGCGGTCGGCCGCGACCGACCCGGGTGCCGAGTCGAACCGGCGGTCCCGCCAGCCGCGGATCTCGGCCCACACGCGGCCGCCGTGCGTGAGCTGGACGTCGCACTCCAGGACGGTCGCGTCGAGAACGGTGATCCGGACGTGGCACTCGACGCGGGAGCCGGGGGCGGGGGCGGGCCCGTGAAAGCAGGCCTGCCGGATGCTCACGGGGAGCACCACGGTGCGTTCGGTGCGGGTCGCCATCAGCCAGTAGCCGATGAGTTGCCCGGCGCTGTCGAGGAGGGCGCCGGGGGCGGCCGGTGCCGTGAGGACTCCGCGCACGTGCCGCTCGCCGAGTGCGGTGACGGCGGTGACGCCTTGGAAGCGCGGGCCGTGGAACATCCACCGCTGCTCGTACATCTCCCGCGCGGAGACCTCGGGCGGGCTCTCGGGCCGGTCGCAGGGCCAAGGGGCCGGCGGGGCCGGGTAGGTGCCGGCGACGCGTACGTCAGCGCGCGCGTACCGGCCGAACTCGGCCCGGAGCCAGCCGTCCCGTCCGGCCGCCACGGTGAGCTCCGCGGTGCCGGGCGGCGCGGCGACGGCCCACTCCAGGAACCGGGCGTCCCGTACGGCGACGGGTGTTCCGGCGGCGCCCGCGGCGTCCATCATGTGCTGGACGATCGTGGTGGCGGGGACGACGGGCCGGCGGTCGGCGAGGTCGGGCCATCCGGGGCGCTGCCGGTAGAAGCAGTGGTCGAGGAGGTAGGGCATGCGGGCCACGTCGATCTCGACGGTCTCCACCACCGTGCGGGGGGCCTTCAGGGCGGTGCGGTGAGCCGGTCGGGCGGAGGACTCGGCGGCGGCGAAGAGGGTGGCTGCCGTGGTGGCCGTCTCGGTGAGCAGCGCGTCCAGTTCGGCGGCGGCCGGGATGTGCCGGGCGAAGGCGCTCAGCGGGGCGGCGGCGGTTTCCCCGGCCCCCGCCCGGTTCTGCCTGCCCAGCAGGGAACGCAGCCGTTCGCGGGCCGCCGGTTCCAGCGAGACCGGCCCCGCACCGAGGTCGATGCGCATCGCCGTCCGGGATGCCGCGAGTGCGGTGAAGTCCGGGTCCGCGCCGAACGCCCACAGGCCCAGGGCGACCCTGCCGAGCTGGGACAGGCCGTCGCGGCGCGGCGAGTCGGCGGTGACGGCCAGGTGTGCGCGGCTGCCCAGGGTGTCGCCGACCAGTGCGGGGAGCTGGCCGGCGCCGAGCTGCACGAAGGCCCGGAAGCCCGCCTCGTACAGCGACTCGGTCAGTTGCCGGAAGCGGACCGGTTCGAGGAGATGACGGAAGAACAGCTCCCGGATGCCGGCCTCGTCGTCGGGGAAGGGGGCCGCCGTCGTGCCGGACCACACCGGTGTCCTCGCGGCGCGCACGACGGCGTGGCGCACCAGTTCCCGGAGGGGGTTGAGGTGCGGGGCCAGCATGGGGGTGTGGAAGCCCGATTCGAAGGGCAGGACGCGGCCGAGGACGCCTTCGCCGCGCAGACGGGCCGCCAGGGCTTCGATCTCTTCGCGTGGGCCGCAGACGACGCACTGGTGCGGGGCATCGTCGTGGGAGAGGGCGATGCCGGGGTGGCCGGGCAGCACCGCCGTGGCCTGTGCGGCGGAGGTCCCCAGCACCAGGAAGGCCAGCCGGGGCAGCCGCATCCGCCGTACGAGGGTCTCGACGAGCGATTCTCCCGGGTCGCCCGACCCGAGCATTCCGGCCACGGCCATCGCGGTCCATTCGCCCGCGCTGTGGCCCGCGAGGGCGTCCGGGCGGACGTCGATGCGGTCGAGCGCGCTCGCGAGCAGCCTGCCGGCGCTGATGAGGGCGACGGTGCGGCCGGCGAGGTCCCCGGCCCGCGCCTCCCGTGCCGGGGGCGGCTCCAGCCCGAAGTGGGCGGCGACGCCGTCCGCCCGGGAAGCGGATCCGGCCTCCAGGCCGGGGAAGAGGAACGCGGTGCGTCCGCCGCCGGCCCCGAGGAGCGGGGCCGGCGCGAACCACACGTCGCCGCGCCCGCCCCACGGCCGCCCCTGGGCGACCGCCTTGCGGGCCAGGGCGAGCTTCCGGGCGTCGGGACCGGCGATCGCCAGGCGGGCCGGTCCTCGCCCCCGCTCCCCCGCGCCGCGCAGGGTCGTGTCGCCGGCGTCGAGCAGCTCGGCCAGGCCCTCGGGGCCGGGGGCCGCGAGACGCAGCAGCGGTTCGCGTTCGGTGACTTCGAGCCGCGGGGTGCGCGCCTCGGGGACAGGTACGGGACGGGCCGTGGTCGTGCGCGTGGGCCGGATCGCAGCCGGCGCGGGCCGCGGCTCTTCCAGGATCGCGTGGGCGTTGATCCCGCCGAAGCCGAACGCGTTGACCGCTGCCCGCCGTACGCCGGCCTCCCAGGGGCGGGCGGTGTGCGCCGGGCGGAAGCGGGTGTCCAGGAGCGCGGGGTGCGGCACCTCGCAGTGCAGGGTCGGCGGGAGGACGCGGTGGTGGATCGCCAGGGCCGCCTTGATCATGCCCGCCGCGCCCGCCGCGGGCATCGCGTGCCCGATCATCGACTTCACCGAGCCGATGACGGCGTCCGGCTCGGTGCCCCGGCCGAACACCTCTCCCAGCACGGCCATCTCCACCTGGTCGCCGCGGGGCGTGCCCGTACCGTGAGCCTCCAGGAGCCCGAGCGCGTCCGGGGCCGCGGGGTCCAGGCCGGCCGCGGCCCAGGCGAGCCGTACCGCGTGCGCCTGGCCCGCGGGGTCGGGGGTGACCAGGGAGGCGGCGCGCCCGTCGGATGCGACACCGACCGCGCGGACGAGCGCGTAGATCCGGTCCCCGTCCTGCCGCGCGTCGGCGAGCCGTTTGAGCACCAGGACGCCCGTGCCCTCCCCCAGGAGCACGCCGTCCGCGTCCCGGTGGAAGGGCCGGATGCGCTGGGACGGCGACAGGGCGCGGAGCTCCGCGAAGACGCTCCACAGCGTGATGTCGTGGCAGTGGTGCACACCGCCCGCCAGCATCACGTCGCACCGGCCGCGCTCCAGCTCCCGCACGGCGTGGTCGACGGCGACGAGGGAGGAGGCGCAGGCGGCGTCGACGGTGTAGGCGGGGCCGCGCAGGTCGAGGCGGTTGGCGACGCGGGAGGCCGCGAAGTTGGGGACGAGGCCGATCACGGACTCGGGGCTGTGCGGGCCGAGCGCGTCGACGAAGGCCGTGCGCAGCCGGTCGAGCTGTTCCCCGTCCAGGTCCGGCAGCACCTCCCGCACCGTGCGGATCAGCTGGGACGAGGTGCGCACCCGCTGGTCCAGGCGGGCCAGCCCGGCTGTGAGGTAACCGCCGCGGCCGAGGACGACGCCGATGCGGGAGCGGTCCGCGGGCAGGGTCCCGCCCGCGTCGGCGACGGCCGCGGCGGCGGTGCGCAGGGCGATCAGCTGGTCGGGTTCGGTGGTGCGGGCCGCCGCCGGCATGATGCCGAAGGCGGCCGGGTCGAAGTCGGCGAGGCCGTCGACGAAGCCGCCGCGGCGGCAGTAGACGGCGTCGGGCCGGTGGCATTCGGGGTCCAGGCGCCCCGGCGGGGCCTCGGTGACGGCGTCGACGCCGCCGGTGATGTTGCGCCAGTACGTGTCGAGGTCGGCGGCACCCGGCAGGGTGACGGCCATGCCCACGATGGCGACGGGCTCGCGAGCCGCCGTCACGGCAGCCGCCCCGCGGTGAGCACGACTTCGTCGGTGGCCGGGTCGCCGTGGGCGAGTTCGCGGAACAGGGCCCGTACGCCTTCCTCCGGGTCGATCAGGCCGAGGCCGCGCCGGGCGAGTTCGCGGGCGAGCTCCGGGCCGACCATGCCGGGGTGGCGCGGGTCGGGCGCCCACGGGCCCCAGTGGACGGTCAGGGTGCGGCTTCCGGTGGTCCGGCGCCACTGCTTGCCGAGGGCGGCGAGGGCGTCGTTGGCGGCGCTGTAGTCGCTCTGACCGCGGTTGCCGAGGACGGCGGCGACCGAGCCGAACAGGACGGTCAGCGGCGCGGGTCCGGGCAGGCCGCGCAGCGCGGCCAGCAGGGCGCGGGCGCCGTCCACCTTGGTGCCGTGGACGCGCTCGAAGGAGCCGGGGTCCTTGTCGGCGAGCAGCCGGTCCTCGACGACGCCCGCCGCGTGCACGACGGCGTCGATGCGGCCCGCGTCGGCGTGGATGTCCTCGACGGCCCGGCGTACGGCCTCCGCGTCCCGCAGGTCGGCACGGTGATAGCGCGCCTGTCCGCCGGCGGCTTCGATCTCCGCGAGGGTGGCGGCGACTTCGCGCCGGGCGAGAACGGCGCGCGCCTCGCGTTCGATTCCGCGGGGGGCGAGCCCGCCGCGCGCGGCGAGGGCTGCACAGAGGGCCGCCTTGTCCGCGGCCCCGGCGAGGTCGGGCGGTTCGGGGGTGCCGGGCGGTTCCGTACGGCCGAGCAGCTCGACGCGGCAGCCCGCTCCGGCGAGGGCGACGGCGATGCGGGCCGTGATGCCGCGAGCGCCGCCGGCGAGGACGGCGACGGTCCCGGGGCCGAGCCCGGCGGCGAGCGCGTCGGCTTCGGCGTACGAGCCGAACGGCGTCCGGCAGGGCTCACTGCCCCACCGGCTCCCGTCGGGGGCGTGCCGGACCACCGGGGCCCGGTCCGGGGCGAGGAGCTCGTCCACGATGTCGCCGGCGAGGACGTCGGCGGGGCGGCCGGAGGCCAGGGAGACCACGCGGGCGAGGGTGCCGGGGTGTTCGCGGACGACGGTGCGGAAGAACCCGCCCAGCCCCGCCGTGTCGCCGCCCTCCTCGCCGGGCCGGGCGCACAGCAGCCACCTCGGTTCGCGTCGCAGCACGGCTTGGAACCAGGGGAAGCCCGCAGGGAGCACCGGCCGCGCGTCCTGGGCGAGCGCGCCGAGGTGGACGGCACCGTGGAGAGGACCGGGGGGAACGTCCGCGCTGTCGCCGGACCGGACGACGACGGCTCCGAGCGCGCCGAGACGGTCGGCGACGGCCTGGACGGCAGGGGTGTCCGGGTCCGCCCCGAGGACGAGGAAGCGCCGGCCGCGCAGGGCAGAGCCGCCGGTCTCGGGGGCGGGAGCGAGTGGCACTTCCCGCAGCAGGTAGCGCTCGGGGGCGGCGGCCGCGGGGACGTCATGGGCGCGCCCTTCCGCGTCACTCAGCGGGCCCTCTTCCGTGAGGGCATCACGCCGAGAACCGCGCAGCGGGCCCTCCGCAGCGGCGTCACCCTGCGGCTCCTCAGAAGGGACGTCACACAGCGGGCTCTCTTCCGGAAGGGCGGCGCGCATCGAGCCCCGCTCGGGTTCGGTGGCTCCGTTGGGATCAGCGCTCGTCAGCCGCTCCGCGAGCGCCGCGGCCGTGCGGGCCCGGAGGAGTTCCTCCAGTCCGGTGTCCGCCCACGCTCCCGGGGTCCGTCCGGCGGCGCCGGTGAGCCGCCGCCCGAGCTCCCCGACGATCTCGGTCCGTTTGATCGAGTCGATGCTCAGGTCGGCCTCCAGGTCGAGGTCGGGCTCGACCAGGTCCACGGGGTAGCCCGTGCGTTCGCTGATGACCGCCCGGACCGTGCCCAGCACGTCCGGCACGGCGGCCGGCTCGCCGGCCCGCGGCCCGGGGACGGGGGCCGCGTGCCTCGGGCCGGGAGTGGGGTCCGTGCGGCTCGGGCCTGCGGCGGGGTGCAGCTCCGGCACGTCCGTCGGCGCGGCGGGAGCACCGCCGGCACCGAAATACGCCAGCAGGACATCCCGCTGTGCCGCCACCATCTCGCGGCTGCTGCGGAGGAATTCCGCCAGCAGGTCGGGGCGGTCGCCGCTGCCGTCCGTCCGTGTGCCGCTCAGCGCGAGGGGCTCGACCCTGCGGGCCGGTCGCAGCCCGCCGGCCACCGGTTGCCCGTCGGCCGTACGGACGAGCCGGCCGTCGACCGTCCAGCCCGGCGCGGCCGGGACCGCTTCCGGGTCGGCAACCACCGCGTCGCGCCCGGCGAACAGCCGCTCCGCCTCCACCGGCACGCCGGCGACGGCGAGCCGGGCCAGCGCCTGGAGGTGCCCGGCCAGCCCTGCGTCGGGGGACGGTTCGAACGGGACGGTGATGTGCGGCCGTTCGCCGAGGATGCTCCGGACCAGTCCGGTGAGCACCGTGCCGGGGCCGGCTTCCACGAAGACGCGCGCCCCGGCCGCGTACATCGCCTCGATCTGCTCGCAGAACCGCACGGGCGCGGCGATCTGCGCGGCCAGCAGCTCCCGTACGTCCGCGGGGTCCGGGCCGTAGCGGTCCGCCGTCGTGTTGGACCACACGGGGACGTCGGGCGTACGGATCGGGCAGCCTGCCAGCGCCTCGGCGAACCGTTCACCGGCCCCCGCGACGAGCGGGCTGTGGAACGCGTACGGGGCGGGGAGGCGCCACGCGTCGATGCCGGTGTCCGCCGCGGCGGCTAGGGCCCGTTCGACGTCCGCCTCGGGACCCGAGACGACGCTCTGCGCGGGGGCGTTGCAGCAGGCGACCACGACCCTGCCGGTCAGTCCGGCCGTGGAGAGCAGCACCTCGGTCTTGTCCGGTGCCGCGGCGACGGCGGCCATGGCGCCCTGTTCGCCCTCCGCCGCCTTGGCGATGGCCTCGGCGCGCGCGGTGCTGAGCTCCGCCAGGGCTTCCGGGGCGAGGGCGCCCGCCGCGCCGAGGGCGACCAGTTCGCCGTACGAGTGGCCGGCCGTCATGTCGGGGCGTACGCCGAGCGTCCTGAGCACGTCGTAGGCGGCCGAGCACACCGCCGCGAGGGCGGGCTGGGCGTGCCGGGTGTCGGCGAGCCGGGCCCGCTGCGCCTGCCGGGTCGCGGTGTCGAAGGCGGCGGGCGGGAAGAGCACGTCGGCCGGGGCCGTGCGCAGGTGGCGTTGCGTGCCGGGGAACGCGGTGAAGAGCTCGGCGAACATGCCGGGCCGCTGGCTGCCCTGGCCGGGGAAGAGGACGGCGACCTTGCCGCACCGGGCGGCGGTCAGGGCGGCCGCGCCGCCCTCGTTTCGCGCCGATGCCTCCTCCGCCCCGTAGCGTTCTTCTGGGGCAAGGAAGACTCCCGGCCTCGGCTCCCCCGCCGCAACCGCCCGCAGCAGCTCGGGCAGCGCGTCGAGCGACGGCGCCACCACGGCCGCGGCGGCCCGGTCCGCGCCGGTGCGCCGCGCGGCGGTCAGGGCGAGGTCGCGCAGCCGCCACGGGCGCCCGGCGCCGTCGTTGATCCCGGTGAGCCGCAGCAGCTCGCGGGCGTCGTCCGCGGACCGCAGGACGAGGAGTTCTGCGGGCCAGGCGTCGTGGCCGCACCGCGGCGGCGCGGCTCCCGGGCCGGACCGCAGCACCGCGTGGAAGTTCGTGCCGCCGAAGCCGAACGCGCTCACGCCGGCGACCCGCCGCCCGGCGGCCCACGGCAGCGCCCTGTCGTGGAAGACGAACGGGCTCTCGTGCGGCTGCCATACGGGGCCGGGCCGGTTCAGGTGCAGTGTCGGCGGCCGTACGCCCGTGTGCACCGCCAGCGCGGCCTTGATGAGACCGGCCAGGCCGGCGGCGCACTTGGTGTGCCCGATCTGGGATTTGACCGAGCCCAGGACGCATGCGCCCGGAGCCGCGCCCGACTCGGTGAACACGTCGGTGAGCGCGGCCAGTTCGGTGCGGTCCCCGACCACCGTGCCCGTGCCGTGGGCCTCGACGAGCCCGACCTCGGCGGGCCGGATCCGGGCCTGTGCGTAGGCCCGCTCCAGTGCGGTCCGCTGTCCCTCGCGGCGCGGCGCGGTCAGCCCGAGGGAGCGTCCGTCGGCGGAGCTGCCGACGGCCTCGATGACGGCGTAGACGCGATCGCCGTCGCGCTCGGCGTCCGCGAGCCGTTTGAGGACGACGCAGGCGATGCCCTCGCCGAGCGCGATGCCGTCGGCGTCCGCGTCGAAGGGACGGCAGCGGCCGGTCGGCGAGAGGGCGTGCACGGAGGAGAAGAGCAGGTAGTCCTTGATGCCGTTGTGCAGGTCGGCTCCGCCGCACAGGGCGACGTCGGCGCTTCCGGTGCGCAGTTCCTTGCAGGCGGCGTCGACGGCTGCCAGGGAGGAGGCGCAGGCGGCGTCCACCGTGTAGTTCGCGCCGCCGAGGCCGAAGCGGTTGGCGATCCGGCCCGCGATGACGTTCGCGAGCATGCCCGGGAAGGAGTCCTCGGTCAGCGGGGGAAGCTGGGCGGCCAGTTCCTCCGGGAGGCGGCCGAGGTAGGAGGGCAGGACGGCGCGCACGGTCACCGCGTCCGTGGTGTCGCTGCCCGTCTCGGCGCCGAAGATCACGCAGGTGCGGTCGCGCGGGAAGTCCCGGCGGTCGTAGCCGGCGTCGGCCAGCGCTCGCGCCGCGGCTTCCAGCGCCAGCAGCTGGGCGGGGTCGATCGCGGCCAGGGAGGCCGGGGGGATGCCGTACCGCAGCGGGTCGAAGGGGATCCGGGGCAGGAAGCCGCCCCATTTGGAGGCCGACACGTCATGGGCGGCGGCCTGCTGTCCGTGGTGGAGGAAGGTGTCCCAGCGCTCGGGCGGGACCTCGGTGACGGCGTCGGTGCCGGCGAGCACGTCGGCCCAGAACGCGGGCAGGTCGGGCGCGTTCGGGAACATGCAGGCCATGCCGACGACGGCGATGCCGAGCGGCTCGGGCACCTGCTCGGGCACCTGCTGTCGCCCGCCTGCGGCGGAGTCCGGCCGCAGTGCGGCGGCGCGGTGCTCGTAGAACGCGGCTGCTCCCTCGCCCACTTGACGGTGGAGCGCGGCGATGCTGGTGGTGGCGGTGCGCAGGACGGCCGCTTCGCCGGCCATGAACAGGCCCTCGGCGAGCTGTCGCTTCTCGTCGACGTCGGCGAGGGTGCCGCCGACGCGCTCGATGCCCTTGCCGGCGATGCGCAGCCGCCCGAGGTGCAGGTGCTCCAGCTCTTCCCGGGCCTGCCGGTCGGGGACGCCGCGCCGCTTCAGCTCGTCCTGGAGGGCTTGGTGGGTGCGGGAGAAGGGGCTGGGCAGGCAGCGGGTCGCCTGTCCGGGGCCGGTGCGCAGGACGGCGGTCCGCTCGGCCGCGAGCGCCTGCTGCTGGTAGACGGGGCGGATGGCGCCGCATGCGACGGCTTCGTCCGTGAAGAGGTAGGCGGTGCCCATGAGGAGGCCGGTGGCGGCGCCCCGCGCGCCGATGCCGGAGGCGAGTGCGGCGACCATGGCGGCGGAGCGCTCGTCGTGGATGCCGCCGGCGAAGAGGATTTCCGGGTGCGGCCCGTCCGGACGGGCGTCCATGAAGTCGTTCAGGACGGCGAGCTGGGCCTCCCACAGGGGGAAGCTGTTGCGCGGTCCGATGTGGCCGCCGCACTCGGCGCCTTCGAAGACGAAGCGCCGGGCGCCTTGCGCGAGGAACTGCTCCAGCAGGCCGGGCGAGGGCACGTGCAGGAACGTGCGGATGCCGTCTTCTTCCAGGGCCGCGGCCTGGGCGGGCCGGCCGCCGGCGATGATCGCGTGCGTGGGGCGGAGTTCCCGTACGGCCGCGAGCTGGGCCGTACGGACGTCCTCGGGAGCGAAGCCCAGGATGCCGGCGCCCCAGGGGCGCTCCCCCAGCGCGGCGCGGGTCTCCCCCAGCAGGGCGCGGGTGCGCTCCGCACCGGCGAGCGCCAGGGCGAGGAACGGCAGCCCGCCCGCGTCGGCGACGGCGGCGGCGAACCCGGGCTGGTCGCTGACCCGGGTCATCGGCCCCTGGGCGACGGGCAGCCGGGTGCCGAGGACACGGCTCATGGGAGAGCCGGGGCGCAGCGCGTCCGGGGCGCGCCGGTCGCCCACGGCCCGGTCGATGCCTTCGCGGACGGCCCGGACGGCGGCGGCCGCCGTCCGGTACTCCTGCGCGAAGCGACGGGCCAGAAAGGCGTCCTGACCGAGCGGCAGCGGCCGGCCGTGCGGGGAGGCGGGCAGGCCGGGCCGCCGGGGGTCCAGGGTGCGGTATCCGCCCTCGGCACGGGTTTCCGAGCCGTCCACGGTGCGCAGGGCGGCGGCCACGCCGGGCGGCGTGGCCGCCTCTTCGAGGAGGGCGAGCTGCACGTCGAGCACGGCTCCGGCGGCGCCCGCGATCACCGCGGCGGCGGCCGTGTGCGGTCCGATGCCGCCGCAGGCCCAGACGGGAACGGTCACCCGGTCGTCGGCGAGGAGCTGCTGGAGCAGGACATACGTGGACAGCTCGCCGGCCGGGCCGCCGCACTCGCTGCCTCGGGCCACGAGGCCCGCCGCGCCGGCGTCCACGGCCGCGCGGGCCTCGTGCAGGCTGCGCACCTCGGCGATGACCGTGCCGCTCCGGTACCGGCCGGCGGCCCACGGGGAGCCGGGGGCGAGCAGCACGGCGTGCGGGCCGGGGGCGTCGGAGGCGTACAGCTCCTCGGGCGGGAGGGCGCAGTCGGCGGGCACGCGGACGCCGAAGACGTCGGGGGTCCAGGCCCGGGCGAGGCCGAGGGCGTCCCGGGCGGGTGCGCGGTCCGCTCCGAGGTCCACGACGCCGAGCCCACCGGCTCTGCTGACGGCGGCGGCCAGACGTGGGTCCGGCTCTCCGAAGGAGCCGATGCCGATGACTGAGCGCGCCCAGGCCGCCAAGGAGGCCCCCTCTCGCCGGATGAACCGGACTCCATGATGCCGGAGAGCATCATGTCGAGCAGAGGGCCTCAAGTGGGCTGAGAATCAAGCGAGTTCACTCTGACGGAGGAGGGCTGCGCTCACTCGTGCGCCGGGTGAGGCGAGGGCCGGGCGGGCAGGGCGAGGACGGGCCGGGTAGAGCGAGGGCCGGGCGTCACCAGCGCCCCGCTTCGCTCCTCGCTTCGTCCGGGTTCCCTTCCGGCCACGGCGGAATCGTCACCGCGGCGGCCCGCAGACCGCCGGACCCGGCCCTGAACTGGAACGCGGTGCCGAGGGGGATGGTCAGGCAGACCCCCGGCTCCAGCGCGGTGATCTCCTCCCTGCCGCGCTGGCGCCTCCACATTTCGCCGGTTCCGGCCGTGATGAACCAGATCTCTTCGACACTGACGTGGGACACGGCCTTGGACACCTGCTGCGGCCCGAGTTCGAACTGCGCGGAGCTCGCCGTCCCGGGCAAGGAGCACAAGGGCCGGACCGTGGCGCCGTCCGGCGCGGTGACCTCGACCGCGTCGGCGATCCATGACGTTCCGAAGTCCGCTGCCATCCCGCCAGAGTACGAACCCGGCCCGCCGGGGTGAAGAGGCGGCGAACGGCCACGGAGGGGCGGCGCCGCGCGGGGCGGGCCGGCGACGTGCACCGGGCAGGCCGTGCGCGCCGCGGGTGTCAGTACGGCCCGTGGATGCAGAAGGGCTGGCCGGAGGGGTCGAGCAGGGCCGTCCAGTGCTTCCCGCCGGGCTGGTGGGCGGGCTGGGTGGCGCCCATCCGCAGCAGTCACTTCTCGGCCACGCCCACGTCGGGGAAGGAGAAGTCCATGTGGAAGGACAGAGAGCGCTTCCTTGCGTGCGTGCGGGGTGCGGACCGGCGGGCGGTCAGCGGACGACCTTGATGCCGAAGCGGCCGCCGAACTGGTGGCCCAGTCCGAAGCCGATCGCGGAGTGCATGTGCGCGTGCATCTCCATGCCGCGCGAGGCCACGAGGGGGCCGAGGTCGAGGACGTCGCTCCAGCCGTACGCCTTGAGCAGGTCGGTGGCCTGCTGCTTGGCTCCGGCGTCCTCGCCCGCGACGAACATGGTGTGGTCCCCGCCGCCGACGCTGCCCGGGTCGGCCACGGTGCTCTGCTCCTGGGTGACGAAGGACTTCACGGCCTTGGTCCGGGGCAGGGCGCGCTGGGTCCGTTCGCCGAGGCTGCCGGTGTCGCACGGGTCCAGCTTCCGCCACGGCGTTGTGGCCGTCGATGCCGTTGATCACCAGGCCGTCGGAGGCGGCCGCGGCGTCCCCGAAAGTGTGCAGGGCGACGCCGGGGCGCTCGGCGAGGAATCCGGCGAAGGGCGGGGTGCCCGTCATGTCGGGCTCCGTGCGGGCCGGCGTGGCCTCCGGGTCGCGGGTGCCGGCGTGGACCTCATGACCGAGTTCGGCGAGCTCGGCGATGTGGGCGCGGGCGCCGCCACCAGTACCGAGAACAGCAATTTTCATGGTGAATATTCCGTTTTGCTCCGTGCGGGCGGCTCCACCGTAGGGTCCTTTCAGGACAGTCAGTGTCCTTTGACACCGGCATCATGGAATTCATGACGAGCGACAAGACCGCCCGCGTGCTGCGGCTGCTGTCCCTGCTGCAGACCCGCCGTGAGTGGTCCGGCGCCGACCTCGCGGAACGCCTCTCGGTGACCGTCCGTACGGTCCGCCGCGACATCGACCGGCTGCGCGAGCTGGGCTACCCCGTCGACAGCACCCGCGGACACGCCGGCGGCTACCGCCTGGCGCCCGGCACCGGCCTGCCGCCGCTCCTCCTCGACGACGACGAAGCCGTCGCCATCGCCGTCGCCCTGCGCACCGCCACCGGCAGCGGGCTGTCCGGAGTGGAGGAGAACGCCCTGCGGGCCCTGGGCAAGCTCGAACAGGTCCTCCCCCGCCGCCTGCGCGGCCAGGTCGCCGCCCTCCAGGCGTCCCTCGCCGGCATCACCTGGGAGGAGCGGGGGCCGCGCGCCGACCCGGCCCTCCTAGCCGGCCTCGCCGTCGCCTGCCGCGACCACGAGGTCATCACCTTCGACTACACCACCCGCCACGGCAGCGCCGCCCTCCGCCGGGCGGAGCCCTGCCACTTGGTCGACTCCGGCGGCTTGTGGTACCTCCTCGCCCACGATTCCGGCAAGGACGACTGGCGCCTCTTCCGCCTCGACCGCATCAGCGACCTCACACCCACCGGCCGGCGTGTCCCGCCCCGCCCCGTACCCGGCGGCGACCCCGCCGCCTTCGTCGCGAGCCGGCTGTCCGCCGCCCCCACCCGCCACCGCGCCGTGGCCACCGTCCACGCCCCCGCCGACCGGATCCGCGCCCGCACCCGCGGCCTGGGCACCCGCCTGAAGCCCGTCGACGACCACACCTGCGTCGTCGACGTCTCCGACGACCACCTGCCCCGCATCGCGCAGACCCTCGCCGGCCTCGACGCCGACTACACCCTCGACGCCGACCCGGACGTCCTCGCCCACCTGCGCACCACCGCCCACCGCGCGTTGCGGGCCACGGCCGCCTCGCCTCCATCGCGCGAGAAGAACGCCGGCCCGCGATCCGCCGGAGGCTGAACAGGCACTGTTCACCGGGGCCTTCTCGCCCCTGCCCTCTCCAGCAGTTCGGCCACCGAGCCGGTGAAGCGAGAGCCCTCGACAATGCGGCAGCCGATCGTCCAGGCGCCGGGATCGTCTCCCAAGTGGTGATCGGCCAGCTCCGTGATCCCCCGCAGCAGCCGCATCGGCCCCTGCTCGTCCTGGCGCGTGATCACGCATTGCATCGGGTGCCGTCGCACGATGCCGGGCAGCCCCGCTGCGTCCCGCAGCACGAGGTCGGCCGGGTGCGCCGTTTCGAGGATGTCGCTGACGCCGACGCCGTCTTCGCTCACGTACGACAAGGGCACCGCGAGGGAACGATTCGGCTGCATCGGCAGGGTGCGCAGGAGGCGGAGGCCCGTGGGGCGGTCCGAGAGGAGCCGGGACCACACGAACTGGTCGGACCACTTGGTGGCCAGCAGGAGGCGTATGTCCAGCGGGCACTGCGGGTGGGAGGCGAGCCCGGCGGCCTGCCGGCGCAGCGGCTCGCTGTCGGCGTCCACGGCCCGCCGGACGGCCTCCCAGTCGATGGTGATCCACCGCTGGTCGGGCTCCGGGTCGGGCTCCGCGGCGTACGTGCTGAAGAGGTGGTCGCGGCGGCGCCGGTCGTGTACCAGGGCCTCGCGCAGGGCCCGGACGTTTCCCTCGCGCACGGACGCCTCGAAGGCCGGGCGCACGGCGTCAAGGAGCGCCCGGTCGCCTGCCTCCACGACCTGACCGAGCAGGTCGTACCGATCGCTGCGTGCCAGCAGCAGCCCGGCGGCCAGTTGCTCACCGGCGTCCAGGTGAATGCGGTCGCGCGTGTAGCCGGGTTCGGGCCAGTCGGGCAGCAGGGCGCGCAGACGCAGCAGCGGATCGTCGGCGAAGAGGAAGTCGCGGGGGAAGGGAGGACCGGGAAAGGAAATGACGGGGAAGGAAGCATCAGGGAAGGAAGCATCGGGGAAGGCCTGTTCACCTCGTCGGCGCGCCTTCTCCTCGTCCTCGGCCGCCTCCTTCGCGTATCGGCGGACGGTGCTGTTCTTCTGCCACAGTGCCTCGGGGACCGGCTCGCCGGGGGTGATCAGACGCAGTCGTGCGGCGACCTCCTTCAGCAGGCCGTACGAGCCCGCGTAGTACAGGAGTGAGGGGATTCGGTGGGCGGCAAGCATGCCGGACACCGTAGATCCACAGCCCGGCGGGGCGTCAAGCGCCCTGGCCTGCTGAGCTGGTGGCATGCGCTGAGCCCTCACCGACCACGGGTTGTGAGGGCTCAACGCATGCCGACCGAACGGTCAATCCTCCAGGTCCTCACACCCCTTGAGTTGGGCCGGGTCGTAGCCGAGCTTCAGGGCCCCGCAGAGCACCTTCGCGATTTCGCTGTCGGCTTGGGCGGGCGTGGCCACGACCACACCGCACACGGTGAGCATGATGCCCGCCGCAGCTGCGGCGACGGCACGACGAATGCTGCTCATGACGGCCTCCTGCGAATGATGATGACGGTGTCGCCGCCAGGAGAGGCGGTGCTGCAGGAGGCTCTCCGGTCGGCGGTTCCCGGAAACGGGCCTTCCGGGGACGCACAGGTGCCGGGCAAGGCGCGTCCCGCCACGCGCACCCCCGGCGTCACACCGATCCCCCGCGTCCGAGCCGCATGGGCGCGGCCGTCCCGTACGTCACCGGACGGGCGGTGTTCTTCGAGCGTGACGTGGAAGTTACTGCCCCCGAACCCGAAGCTGGAGACGCCCGCCCGCCGCGCTCTTGGCGTGGCCGATCCGGGACTTGACCGACCCGAGCGCGCACCACGGCCCGCCGTCGCGCCCGGGAGCCGCCTCGTAGACCTCGCTCAGGGCCGTGAGCACCGCCTGGTCGCCCGCCGTGGTGCCGGTTCCGTGCGCCTCGACGAGCTCCACGGTTCAGGCGAGTCGTCGGGGGCGGGGGGCGAAGGCGGCTGCAGGGACGGGGACGCCGTGGCTGCGCAGTTGGTGGGCCCGGGTGATGAGGGCCGCGCCTTCGAGGAAGTTGAGGGCGATCTGCGCGACGTCCCGCCGGTCCGGGTCGGCCAGGAAGCTGTGGGCGGCCCAGCGGTTGAAGGCTCCCATGGCGGGGCCGCACCAGATCTGGTAGTCGGCGCGGCGCGCGCTGCGGCCCGAGACCGCCCACCGGCTCGACATGCCCAGGTACCAGCGGAAGACCAGGGCCATGCGGTGGCGGGCGTCGTGCTCGGCACGCGCCGCCTGGGCGGGGTCCCGCTGCTCCCAGAACCGGCGGGTCTCGGCCCATACGGTGTCGAAGGGAGCCTGCAGCACGTCCTTCTCGACCTTCGCCCGCTGCTCGGGAGGGATGTCCTCCCAGCGGGCGTGGTCCCGGTAGAGCTGGTAGAGCCGGGCCGAGCGCGGAGCGAAGAACGTTCCCCGTCTGAGGACCTGGACCTTGACCCCGAGTTCGAACATGTCGGCCGCCGGTGCCATGGTCACGTCGGCGATGTCGGCTTGGGCGAGCATCCTCTTGGCGTCGCCCGACAGGCCCGCCTCCCGGGTGGCCTGGTTGACGGAGCCGGTGACGACGTAGGCCGCGCCGAGGGCGAAGGCCGCGGCCACGGCGGCGGGCGTGCCGAGCCCGCCCGCGGCACCGACCCGGATGACCCGGTCGTAGCCGTGCGCGGCGGTCAGTTCGTCCCGCAGGGCCAGCATGACCGGGAGGAGGACGGCGAGCGGCCGGTTGTCGGTGTGCCCGCCGCTGTCCGCCTCGACGGTGACGTCCTCTGCGACCGGCACGCGGGAGGCCAGCTCCGCCTCGGCCGCCGTCAGCCGCCCCCGCTCCACGAGGGCGCGCAGGAGCGCCGGCGGTGCGGGGGACATGAAGGGCCCGGCGACCTCGGGCCGCGACACCTTGGCGAACAGGCGGGTGCGGCGCTGGATCCGCCCGTGCGTCCCGCGGTGCAGCCCGCGGGCGGCGATGTGTACGACGGCGGGCGTCAGGGCCATGAACGCCGAGGCGGAGACGGCCGGTACGCGATGACGCAGGGCGATGTCCGCAATCCGCTCCTCCAAGGCGGGGGCGCCGGGTGAGTGGATGAGGTTGACGCCCCAGTTGGGTTTGCCCGTGAGGGTGGCGGACAGCTCGGCGACCGACCGTTCCACGCGGTCGGGGTCCAGGCCCGCCGCGCCGAAGAAGCCGAGCATGCCCGCGCGTGCCATGGCGCTGACCATGGCCACGGTCGCGATGCCGCCTGCCATCTCGCCGGCGGCGTAGGGGAAGCGCACGCCGTGCGTTTCGGCGAAGGAGCGGTCCCCCAGCCATTCCGGGCAGAGCGGGGGCAGGGTGCCCAGGAGGGGCAGCCCGGACTGCCCGGTGCCGGCCGGGCTCGTCGATCCTCCGACGGCTATGCCGAGGCCGGCCACCGCCCCGGCTCCGGCTCCGGCTGCGGTGTCACTGCCGGAGGGGGCGGCCACGATGTGGACGGGCTCCCTGATGCGGGCTGCCACGGCCAGGATCTCCGCCGGCGTGAAGGCGGGCGGCCGGCCGGCGGGGTACCAGAGCGCGGGCGGGGCGGCAGCAGCGGCGGAGGTGGAAGCGCCCCGCAGCGGGCCGGTGGTCGTCATGTCGCCGCTCCCGGGTGGTTCACTTGGTCATCCTCAGGTGATCGGCCGTGGTCAGGCGCAGCGACGTGTGGTCGACGGTGCGGGGCAGCGGGCGGCCGGGGCCGAGCCGGTGCGGCGACGAGAGCCGCCACTGCCGGCGGAGGAGTTCGGCGAGGAGCGTGGCGCTGGTGAACAGCACGATGTTCCTGCCGGGGCACTCGGCGGGACCGCGGCTGAACGGTGCGATCCCCCAGTCCGCCTCGGCCCGCCCGTCGAGCCACGCCTCGGGCTCGAAGCGGTCGGCGTAGGGCAGGCGCCGGGCGTCGCGGTGGAAGTAGGAGCTGTAGAAGAACACGGCCGTGCCCGCGGGCACGGGAGGGCCGCCCGGCCAGCGCGTCTCGACGGTGCTGTCCCGCAGGATGGCCAGGGACGTGGGCCACAGCCGCTGCGATTCCAGGACGCAGGCCCGGAGATAGCCGTGATCGGTGCGGGCCCTGGCCGCCTCGGTCCTGCGGCCCGCGAGGAGGCCGAGGGCGAGGTAGGCGCCGATCGGGGCGGCGTCGAAGGCGAAGAACCAGTGCTGCATCTGGGCCACGGGCTTGACGTCGGCCGCGGCCGGGGTGGCGCGGACCGCGCGGGCCAGGCCGCCCGGCTCGGGCAGGTCGAGGTACTTCTGCGAGCGGACGAACAGCTCCGTGCGGAGCCGGTGGCGTTTGCGGTGCAGCATGAACCAGTTGCCGTCGCCGCGCAGTTCGTCCCGCAGTTCGGTGATGCGCTCGTCGTCGCGGGCCGCGTCGCCGAACACGATCCGCCGGACGATGCGCTGGTACGCGGCGTGAAACCGCTTCCAGTCGAGGGTGTCGTGGCGGAGCAGCGGCCGCGCCTCCTGGCGGACGGCGTCGCGGAAGGCCTCGTGGAACCGGTGCTCGGGGGCGGGGTGGTCGAGCGCGGTCTCGTTGAACAGGCGCCGCGGCTTCCTGGCGGCGCCCCGGGTGATCAGCACCGCGTCCGGTTCGAAGTGGGAGAGGGCCGCCGTCTTCTCCTTGTTGGCAGCGGTGAACGCCGCACCGGTATCGCCGAGCACCCGGTGGACGTCCTCGACCGAGAGGAGGACGAGTGCCTGCCTGCCGGGCAAGGAGACCAGCACCGGTCCTGGTCCGTAGCGTTCTCTCAGCTCGTCCAGGGCCCGGCAGGCCCACGCGTTGCTGTCGAGCGCGGCCGCCACGCGGAGCGCGTACGGACGGCGGATGATGGGCCCCTGTGCGAGGGTGGGAAGCATGGCCATGGCGATCAGACGAAGGGCATCGGTCCGACGGGCTCGGGTGACTTCATGGACCATGACTGGACCTCTTCGTTCCGGCCGGCGTTGTGGAGGAGGCTGCCCGGAGGATTCGGCCCTGATGCGCGAAATGCACGGCGACAGCCTTGCGAGGTGCATCAACCGCGCGGGGGTGCGGGCCACGGCTCACCGGCAGACGAAAAGGCCGCGCGCCCGACGTGGGGCCGGAGGGCGCGCGGCCTGCCGCAGGAGCCTTCGCCCCTGCGGCCCCTCGGCGGCTGGAACCGGGGCTTACTTGTTGATCAGCGTGTTGCCCTGGCTGAGGTTGCCGACGCCGATCACGGAGATCGCGTTGCCGCCGACGTTCGGCGAGACGCGCGGGGCGACCTGGACGACGTTGCCGGCGGCCACGCCCGGGGAGTTCTGCGCGGAGCCGTCGGCCTGGTGCGCGCTCGCGACGGTCGCGCCGGCACCGAGGGCGGCAGCGGCGAGGGCGGTCACGGCGGCGGCGTTGCGAATGCTCATAGCTCTTCTCCAAAAGATGGAAGGGGGGAAGTAAGCCAGTGCAAAGGCTCTGGCAAGAACGAGTCTTGCGTAGGAAAAACTGCTGGCACTACCAACTGCCCTTATGTTCATCCTCCTCCGTGATCACGGCTCCGGCATTGACCCCCTACGGGCTGGGGCGTCCAACCACCTGACGAACAAAGGCAGTTGGCAGGCGCGTGCGATGAACATGTATGCATGACACATCAGCCCATGAGGGCCGTGTCGGATAAGAGGGAGCAACGGATGCTGGTTCTCGGGCGCTCGCACATCGAGGCCCTGCTCGACATGGACGCACTGATCGACGCCCTGGGCCCGGCGATGGCGGATCTCACCGCGGGCCGCGCGTCGGCGCCCGACCGCGTCGCCGCCACGGTGCCCGAACGGCAGGGCTTCGTGGCGGCCATGCCGGGCTACGTACCGTCGGCAGGCGCGCTCGCGAGCAAGCTGGTCTCCCTGTTCCCGCACAATGCCGGGTCCCCCCTGCCCACCCACCAGGCGGTCATCGTCGTCTTCGACCCGGCCACCGGCGAACCGGTGGCCTTCCTGGACGGCACGGCCATCACCTCGGCGCGAACCGCCGCCTGCTCCGCGCTCTCGGCGCGCCTGCTGGCACGTGCCGACTCGACGACACTGGCGGTCCTGGGAACCGGCGTGCAGGCCCGCTCCCACGCCCGCGCCGTCTGCCGGGTCCGCCCGATCCGGCAGATCCGGATCGCCGGGCGGGACCCGGCGAAGGCGGCCGCGCTGGCCGGCGAGCTGTCGTCCGTACTGGACGCCGACGTCCGATCGGTGCCCACCTACGCCGAGGCGCTCGACGGCGCGGACATCGCCGCCGCGACCACCCACGCCCTCGAACCCGTGATCCGCCGCCCCTGGCTGTCTCCCGGCGTGCACGTGATCTCGGTGGGCTTCAACCCGGACGGCCGCGAGGTCGACGACGCCACGGTCGCCGAGGCGCTGGTCTGCGTCGAAACACGGCAGGCCGCGCTCGCCCCCTTCCCCGCCGGCAGCAACGACCTGCTGATGCCGATGCGCGACGGCGTCATCACGGCCGGGCACGTGCACGCCGAGCTAGGAGAGCTCGTCTCGGGCAGCAAGCCGGGGCGCACGTCGCCGGACCGGATCACCCTGTACAAATCGGTCGGCGTGGCGGTGCAGGACGCCGTGGCCGCGGCCCTGGTCGTCGCCGCCGCCCGGGAGAAGTCGGTCGGCGAGGAGATCGCGCTGGGGTGACGGTGACGGTGGCGATCGCACGCGAATGACCGTACTGAGACGGCCGCGGGGTCCCGGACCGGCTGTGACGCCGGGCGCACGGGATCGCCTTTCCGGCATCCCCGGTCGGCGATATCCTGAAATTCAGGACACCTGTCGACTATACGGTCGGCTCGCGCGACGAAAGGCCGCTTCGGCGGCCTCGCACCGCCTGAGTGGCGCTCGAACGACAATGTCCGGTGAAACAAGAAATGCGGAAACTCAGGAGATCGTCGTGATCATCCTTGGTCTCATCCTCCTCATCGTCGGATTCCTCATCGGCATCCATATTCTGTGGACGATCGGCATCATCCTGGTCGTCATAGGCCTCATCCTCTGGCTCCTGGGAGCCGTCGGCCATGCCGTTGGCGGCCGGCGCCACTACTGGTAGGAAACGCCACAGCACCGCACGCTTCCGGGCAACGCGTCAGAACGGTACGCCGCTGTCGAAGTGGTAGCGGCCTCGGCCGTCGTTCTCCTCGCACCACCGCTCGTATTCCTCACGGTGACTGACGCGCCGTCGCCCGCTACCGCCGCCGCCCCCGAGGCCCTTGATCAGGAGCACCGGCAGGAGCACCTCCAGACGACCGTCCCCCGCCTGGACCGAGTTGATCGCGTTGGTCTGGTGGACCGAGCTGACCGGGTTGACCGGGTTGACCGAGCCGACGTTGACCGAGCCGATCTAGATGATCTAGATGATCTAGATGATCTAGATGATCTAGATGGCATTCCGCCGTTTCCCCCGTTCGATCGTTCAATTGCGGCCCGTAGGCCGGAACATCACTCGGAGAGTGTGACAGCGGACGCCTCTTCCGGATCCGGGAGTCCGGCAATTCCATGCCTCGGAGTTCCGTTCGAACGCCCCGAATCCTGTGGAACGTGCCGAGGCGCGGGTTCAGCGACGGGAGTGCCGGGCGACGAGGTCCAAGAGTCGGTGCACGGCCGCATCCGCATCGGCGCGGCGTACGGCTGCGATGGTCGTCCGCAGGTACGGCGATGACCCTCGAAGCGGTACGAAGGCGATTCCCGGGACGGGAAAGTCGCGCAGGTCCTCCGGCATGAGGCTGACGCACAGCCCGGCGGCCACGTAACCGAGCAGACCGGTCAGATCGTCGGCGTCGGCGCGGCAGCGCGGCGTGAATCCCGCTTCCCGGCAGGCGAGCCGGGCCTGAAGGGCGAGGCCGGGCAAGGCCGTTCCGTTGAGGAGGACGAAGTCGTCGTCGCAGAGGTCCTCCAGAGCGAGGGAGTCTGATCCGGCCAGCCGGTGGTCGTGCGGCAGGGCGGCGACGATGTGCTCGACAGCGAAGTCGTGGGCGACCAGTTCGTCCGCCACGGGCAAGGGGTCGCGGATGAACGCGAGGTCCAGGGTGCCGGAGCGGAGCATCTCGACGAGCGTGGCGGTGGAGTCCTGGTGCAGGTGGATGCGCAGGCCGGGAAGCTCCTCGGCGGCGGCGCGCAGCAGCCGGGGCAGGTGGCGGTGGCTGAGGATGCTCACGTACCCCACCCGCACCACGCCCTCCAGGCCCTGCGCGACGCGCCGCACGCGCTCGACCACCGCGGACCGGGCATCCAGCAGCCGCCGCGCCTCCACGGCGAACGCCGCACCCGCGGGGGTGAGCCGCAGGTCCCCGGGCCTGCGGTCCAGGAGCGTCGCGCCCAGGCCGCGCTCCAGCCGCTGCATCGCCTGGCTCAGCGGCGGCTGGCTCATCGAAAGGCGCTCGGCCGCCCGGCCGAAGTGCTTCTCCTCGGCGAGGACCAGGAACTGTTCGAGCAGGCGCTGAGTGAAATCCATACGATCAAGGATATCGAGTCGGCCTGCAACATATATTGGACAGACATCGGCTCCGTGGAGTGCAGTGGTTCCGAGCGCTGAGCGGACGAGTCCGCTCCCCGCCCTGACAGGCACTCCTGCCAGGCACCCCTGACAGGCACAGGCACCTCCAAGGAAGCCACGGAAGCCACTCATGCACATGCACGACGTCGCCCAGTTGTTCACCACCCCGCTGGACGCACCCGCTTTCGCCCCCACGCGGTACCGCTTCACCGACCGCGAGTACCTGAACATCACCTACCGCACCGACCCCGAAGCCCTGAGGCGGGTCGTCCCCGAGCCGCTGGCCGTTCCCGAGCCGCTGGTGCGGTTCGAGATCATGCGGATGCCCGACGTGACGGGGCTCGGCGCCTACACGGAGGCGGGCCAGGTCGTCCCCGTCGAGTACGAGGGCGAGCACGGCGAATACAACCTGGCGATGTACCTCGACAGCGTGCCGGCGATCTCCAGCGGGCGGGAGCTCAGCGCCTACCCGAAGAAGGCCGGCTCACCCAGGCTCTACGTCGACTCCGACACCCTGGTCGGCACCCTCGACTACGGCTCGCTGCGCGTGGCCACCGCCACCATGGGCTACAAGCACCACCCGATGGACCCGGAAGAGGCACGCGCGGAGATCTGCGTGCCCACGTTCATGGTCAAGGCGGTGCCCGGCTACGACGGCCGACCGCGCATCTGCGAACTGGTCCGCACCCGGATCACCGACATCACCGTCAAGAGCGCCTTCCGCGGCCCGGCCCGCCTGGAGCTCTTCGCCCACGCGCTGGCGCCGCTCGCGGACCTGCCGGTGCTCGAAGTCGTCTCCGCCAGTCACATCCTCACCGATCTCACCCTGAGCCCGGCCGCGGTCGTCCACGACTACCTCGCTCGCTGAAAGGCCGGTGCACCCGCCATGAACGCACCCACCATGAACGCACAAACCACTGCCACATCTGCTGTTGACGCGCCCGCCCCGTACCGGCGCGCAGCCGTCATCGGTGCCGGCGTGATCGGCATCTCCTGGGCCGGACTGTTCCTGGCCCACGGCATGGACGTCGTCGTCAGCGACCCGCGGCCCGGCGTACAGGAGCAGGTCCTGGCCGGGCTGGACGAGATCGCCCCCGCCCTGGCGGAGCTCGGGCTGCCCGCCGAGAACCTCTCCGCGCGCCTCCGGTTCGAGGCCGACCCGGCCACCGCCGTCGCGGACGCCGACGTCGTGCAGGAGAACGGACCCGAGCGCCTGCCCGTGAAGCAGCAGATCTGGCAGGTCGTCGAACAGGCGGCCCCCGCCCACGCGTTGCTGGCCACCTCGACCTCCGGCATCCCCGCGACCGCGATCGCCGAGGCGATGCGGCAGCCCGAGCGCCTGGTCGTCGGCCACCCGTTCAACCCGCCGCACCTCGTACCGCTGGTGGAGATCGTCCCCGGCGAGCGGACCTCGGAGCAGACCCTCCGCCGGGCCCACGCCTTCTACACGGCGCTCGGCAAGAAG
This sequence comes from Streptosporangium nondiastaticum, assembly GCF_003011965.1. Classification (GTDB taxonomy): domain Bacteria; phylum Actinomycetota; class Actinomycetes; order Streptomycetales; family Streptomycetaceae; genus Streptomyces; species Streptomyces nondiastaticus. Next base: position 16,768 of record NZ_PXWG01000007.1, on the reverse strand, counting down.
CCGCAGATCCTGCGCAAGGAGGTCCCCGGCTTCGTCGCCAACCGCCTGCAGTCCGCGCTCTTCCGCGAATGCGTGCACCTGGTGGCCGAAGGCGTCGTGACGGAGGCCGAGCTCGACGAGATCGTCACCGACTCCATCGGGCTGCGCTGGGCGGCCGCCGGCCCCTTCCGCACCTTCCACCTCGGCGGCGGGCCCGGCGGTCTGCCGCACTTCATCCAGCACCTGGGCCGCGCCATGGAAGCGTCCTGGCCGGGCCTCGGCGCCCCCTCCTTCGACGAGCCCACCGTCGCCCTGCTGACCGAGCAGGCGGAGCAGGCCTTCGGGGACGCGCCCGTCCACGAGCTGGCCGCCCGCCGCGACCGCGCGCAGATCGCCCTGATGCGCGCCCTCGACAAGACCTCCGGCGCTCGCGCCCGGGCGTGAGCGCCCAGAAAGGCAGCCCGATGCACACCAAGCTCACCGAGAGCACCCCGCAGACCGAGCTCGTCACCGAGAACAGCGAAAGCACCGAAAGCACCGAAAGCACCGAAAGCACCGAAAGCACCGAAAGCACCGAGCCCATGAAGTCCGCTGAGCTCACCCGCAAGATCGAGGCCGCGCTCGACAACCCGGTCACCGGCGAGAGCGGCGACGACTTCGACATCCACGCCGCGTTGAACGACGTCCTCGGCGGCGTCGGCATGAGCGAACAGGACGCCGGAGGCACCGTCTCCTTCACCGGCGCCGACCCGGTCGTCCCCTCCGCCCTACGACTGGCCGCCGCCCCCGCCCTCGGCCTCACCGCCAAGTCCGTCGCCCTGGCCAAGCTGTGGCAGCACCGCGGCGGTCCCGGCCAGGACGTCGCCATGGACCTGCGCAAGGCCCCGCACCGGCTGTGCCCCTTCTACGACGGCAAGTGGGAGAAGCTCAACGGCTACCCCGTCGCCGCCCCCGACGACCCCTTCGCCCTCTCCTTCTACCGCGCGGGCGACGGTCGCTGGGTGATGCCGCTCAACGTCTACCCGGCGCTCAAGTCCCGCACCCTGAAACTCCTGGGCGCCCCCGACGACGCCTTGGCCATCTCCAACGCCATCGCCCGCTGGGACGGCGCGGAGCTGGAGCGGGCGGGTGCCGACGCCGGTGTCGTCATGCCGATGCTGCGCAGCACCCGCGAGTTCCTCGGCACCCGGCAGTACCGCGACGTCCTGGCCGGCATGCCCCTGATCGAGGTCGAGAAGATCGGCGACAGCGACCCCGAGCCGCTGCCGCCCGGCGCCGCCCAGCCGCTGGACGGCGTGCGCGCCCTGGGCCTGGGCCACGTCATCGCCGGCGCCGCCATCGGCCGCACCATGGCCCAGCACGGCGCGGACGCGCTCAACATCTGGCGCCCCGGCCAGTTCGAGAACGACATCCTCTACTACACCGCCCAGGTCGGCGTGCGCTCCGCCACCCTCGCGTACGACCGCGACCCGCAGTCCGCGGCCGTCCTGCGGGAACTGCTGCGCGGCACCGACGTCTTCTACGCCAACCACCGCGCCGGCTACCTGGAGCGCATGGGCCTGACCTCGCAGGAAGCGGCGGAGATCCGGCCCGGCATCATCCACGCCACCGTCAGCCTGCACGGCCAGCACGGCCCCTGGGCGAACCGCGTGGGCTTCGACCAGACCGCCGGCTGTGTGGCCGGCATGATGAACCTCGAAGGCACCGACGACAACCCGGCGCTGCCCCCGATCAAGGTCGTCAACGACTACCTCGTGCCGTGGCTGGCCACCACCGGCATCATCGCCGCGCTGATGCGGCGCGCCACGGAGGGCGGCAGCTACCGCGTGCACGTCTCCCTCACGCGGGTCGCCCTGTGGATCCTGAGCCTCGGCATCCTCGGCAAGGACCACGCCCGCGAACTCGCCGGCACCGGCGAACTCCACGCCTACCTCGACCCGGAGACCTTCACCGCCGACACTCCGTGCGGCCGCTATCAGGGCGTCACCGACCAGGTCGTCATGTCCGAGACGCCGGGCGCCTTCCGTACGATCCTGATGCCGCGCGGCGCGGGCCGCCCGGAATGGCTCGCGCGCGGCTGCTGAGGCTGCTGAGGCTGCTGAACAAGGGGAGCGCCGGGGCATGGATTACCGTAAGTGACTGCCGATAATCGCAGGGTGCCCGCTGTGGTACCGGATTCGGGTCCGCTCCGGACGGGCACGCGGACCCTGAAGCGCTCGGAAGCGCTCAGATCGCCGGAGAAGTCCACGGAACGGAGTCTCGATGAGCATCGTGGTCACCACACCGACCGGCCACGTGGGATCGCGCGTGGTGCGGCTGCTGCTCCAGGCCGGCGTCCGTCCCCGCGTCCTGGTCCGCGACCCGGCCCGCCTGGGCGAGGCGACCCGCAAGCGGGTCGATGTGCACCAGGGTGACCTGACGGACGCCGGATTCGTCCGGGACGCCGTGTCGGAGGCGCGGTCCGTCTTCTGGGTCGATCCCACGCCGCACTCGGCGGCGGATCCGGTCGGGACCTCACTGCGGACCGCGGCGCCGTTGGTGGAGGCCGCCGGGAAAGGCGACGTAGGGCGAGTGGTGCTGCTGAGCAGCATCGGGGCGGAGAAGCGGCACGGGGTCGGCCACATCGACGCTCTGGCGGGGATCGAGGAGCAGCTGGACGCCACCGGGGTGGATGTGCTGCACCTCCGGTGCGCGTACTTCTTCACCAACCTGCTGCTCGACCTCGAAGGACTCTCCAAGGGCGTCCTGACCACCGCGTTCGATCCCGGCTTCCGGATGCCATGGGTGGATCCGCGCGACATCGGCGATGTCGTCGCGGCCCGGCTGCTGAGCGAGGCGTGGCGGGGCCGGGTGGTGCAGGCCGTCCACGGGCCGGAGGACCTCACCTTCGACCAGGTCGCACGGATCCTCAGCGAGGCGCTCGGGCACCCGGTCCGGCTGAACCCCGTCAGCGAGGACGCCGTGCGGGACGCGCTGCGAGCGGCCGGGATGCCTCCGTCGGCCGTGGAGGGCATCGTCGGGATGACCGCCGGATCACGCGGCCTGGTGCCCGAGCAGCCGCGCGACCTGCTCACCACCACCCCCACCTCGCTCAGCGGGTGGGCTCACGCCCGGCTGCGTCCGCTGCTCGGAAGGTGACAGGCGCCGGAGGCGGGCGATGGACGCCTCCGGTGCCGTGCCTCCGGCACGCTCTGGCTAGGGTGGGCGGCAGCACATCGTGAACCGGAACAAGGAGCAGACGTGAGCGAGCCGGCGTCCATCGCCCTGCAGCAGGAGATAGCCCGGGAACTCGAGGTCGCCGAGACCTTCGAGGCCGAGCGGGAGATCGAGCGCCGGGTGGCCTTCCTCACCGAGCGGCTGACCTCCACCGGTCTGCGGTCCCTCGTGCTCGGCATCAGCGGCGGCGTCGACTCCACCACCGCGGGCCGGCTGTGCCAGCTCGCGGTCGAGCGGGCCCGGGCCGCCGGGCACGAGGCGCGGTTCTACGCGATGCGACTGCCCTACGGGGTCCAGGCCGACGAGCACGACGCCCAGCTCGCGCTCTCGTTCATCCGCGCCGATCACGTGCTGACGGTGGACATCAAGCCCGCGAGCGACGCCGCCCTCGACGCGGCGCTGGCCGCCGGCGTGGCCTTCCGCGACGACCACCACCAGGACTTCGTGCACGGCAACATCAAGGCACGGCAGCGCATGATCGCCCAGTACGCGGTGGCCGGCGCGCACGACGGCCTGGTCGTCGGCACGGACCACGCCGCCGAGGCGGTCTCCGGCTTCTTCACCAAGTTCGGCGACGGCGCCGCCGACCTGGTCCCGCTGACCGGCCTGACCAAGCGCCGGGTGCGCGCCGTCGCGGACGCGCTGGGCGCACCCGCCGAGCTGGTGTGGAAGACCCCGACGGCCGACCTGGAGACCCTCGACCCGGGCAAGGCCGACGAGGACGCTCTCGGGGTCACCTACGACGACATCGACGACTTCCTGGAGGGCAAGCCGGTGGACGACCGGGCCTTCGAAACGATCGTCCGCCGCTACCGCCTCACCGACCACAAGCGCCGGCTCCCCCTCGCTCCCCGGTAACGACTCGCCGGATCCGCCGCCGGGTTCCGTGCCGGGTCACGGAACCGGGCGGCGGCCGCCGCAGAGGGAATCGCCCGGTGCGCAGTTGATGGTGATCAAGTGCGGCGGAAAGTCTTCACGGGCAGGCCCGGCCGCCAGAGCCGGACGACGAGCTCGCCGTCCTCGACGGCCGTGAGCACGACCTCACGGATGTCGAGGCGGAAGGCGTGAAAGTCGCCGGGCGGCTCCCCGCCGGTCGCGCAGGTCTTCTTCTCTTCGGGGTCCGTCACCTCGAACGCGACCCCGGACACCTTGGCGTCGCCTCCCTCACCCGGATGAGCATGGATCGCACACCGGCCGTCCCGCTGCAGGTCGAGGGCCTTGACGGCGTTGAGCATCGACCCGAACGACAGGTCCGGCCCGAGGAAAGCGATCTCGGATCCGCTCACGCGTGGCGAGCCGTCCTTACGCAACGTCGCCAGGACGTGCGTCTCGGCTCTCTCGAACCGGGCCCTCACCAAGGACGCGAGGTCACTCGCCTCGTTCTCGAACTGTTCCCAGGTCGCCATCACGCCAGTGTCGCCCCGCTGCCGAAGCTCGCCAAGGCATTTCGGTACGGGGGAGTTGCCACCCCTCACGTGACCGGCGCCCAAGAGCAGTGATCGCTCCGGCCGCCGCTCAGAGGCCCCGCCCTCACGTCGCGCTCGAAAACCCGTAGGCGTCTGCCCGGGCGGGCTGGGATCATTCCCGGATGGTCCACCGCCTCGAACCCCTGGTCATCCGGCATGCCCGCCGCCTCCCCATGCCCTCCGGCCCTGCCGGACCGGCCGGTCCGGCAGGGCATAGCGGTGTTGTGGCGCGGCAGTTCGACGCCACGCTGTTGTCCGTGGGCTTCAAGCTCTCCGCCGATCTGCTGGAGCAGTTGTCGGGGCTGTCCGGGGAGACGGTCCGCCAGGTCGCCGCGCGGACGCTGGACACCGTCCGCGAGATGGTCGGCGACCACGTGCAGCACAACGTGTACTTCGTCGACTTCCCGGCCAACGTGCCGGACACGTTCGACTTCTGGATGCGGTGCGTCGCCGAGGCGCTGTCCGACGACGCGTCACACGACCGTACGCTCGCCCAGCTCAGCACCGGCGTGATCGACCTGCTCACCCTCCCTTCGTACGGCAGCTACCAGCACACGTACGCCGAGATGCTGGCCGCTCACGACGAGCTGATCGCGGCCGCAGGGGACCGCATGACGGTCCTTCACCTGGGTGGCGCCTTGGAGGACGAGGTCACCGCCCTGTATCTGGCCCTGGCCGGCAGCACCACGCCGCTGGGCGAGGAGGGCCTGCGCGACCTTCGGCTGCTCGCCGGGCACTGCGTCGACGGCCCCCGGCCCGAGGCGATCCCGGTCCGGGAGAACCGCGCCGTCGTCAACCTCGCCCGCCTCGACGCCGGCGCAAGCCTCCTGGTGGACACCGTCACCGATGTGCTCCGCCTGGCCTGCGCCCTGTCGGACGGCGACGTGACCCTCACCGAACCGACCCGGTTCCGCTCGCTGTCCCGGCCGGTGCGCCGCGCCCTGCTCGCCGCCCTCGACGCGGTCGTCGCGCAGGCCCCCGCTAAGCTCGCCGACGTCGCGACGCACCGCGAGATGTTCAAGCGGCTCGGCGAGCGCCTCCACCCGCACGAGTACCCTCGCTGGCCGCACGCCGCCGACGTGTTCGCCGTGGCCCGGGGCGAGAAGCAGGCCCGGGCCTTCGACAGCCACGTCGAGGAACTGCTCGGCGCGGACGACGTCACCGGTGCGGCGCGCCTGCTGACGGCCGCCCCGGGCATGCTGTTCCGCTCCCTGGACCGCCTGCTCCGCACGTGCCGCACCCAGGAGGAGCGGGACGCCGTCGTGGCCGCCGCCGAGCAGGTCGCCCCGCAGGTCTCCGGCCGGGTCCTGCTGTCCGTCCGCGAGCACTTCCACAACCGCCTGGAGCAGGAGGCCGGCGAGCAGCGCGTGTTCGTCAACCGCCTCGGCCGGGCCTGGGTCACCGCTGACACCCGCCCGCCCGTGCTGCCGCCCGAGCGCGAGCGCCTGACCGCCGCCCTGGACGCCGAGACGCGCCGCCGCCTCCCCCGGCCCGGGCACCTGCTGATCGATCCCGGCGTCCTCGACGTCGCACTCCCGCTCAGCGGCAAGGCGACGGCCGCCGGTATGGGCGTGCTGCCCCGCGGTTCCCTCTCCCCCGTCGACGGTGAACTGCTGCGGTTCTTCGTCTACTGGAAGCAGACCGCCTGCAGCACCGACTACGACCTGTCGGCGCTGATGCTGGACGACTCGTACGCCACCATCAGCTGGCTGTCCTACACCAACCTCTCCGAACTCGAAGGCGAGCACTCCGGCGACATCACCAACGCGCCCGACGGCGCATCGGAGTTCATCAACCTGCGCCTGGGGGCGGTCCGCGGCACGTACGTCGTCCCGCAGGTCTACATCTTCTCGGGAGAGGGCTTCGAGGAGGTCGAGGAATCCTTCTTCGGCTTCATGCTGCGCGAGACCGAGCAGCAGGGCCGCCCCTTCGAGGCACGCACCGTGCGCATGAAGTCGGAGCTGCGCGGCCCGGGTCGTGTCGCTCTGCCGCTGGCGTTCCTGCGCGGGAGCGACGGCCGCTGGCGGGCCAAGTGGCTGCACCTGTACCTCAAGGGCGCCCCGAGCGCCAACCGGGTCGAGGGAAACCGCGTGACGGTCGCCGCGCTGCTGCGCGGCGTCGTCGAGCGTGACTACCTCACGGTCCGGTACCTCGCTGATCTGATGGCCGGCCACGCCACGGCCACCACCTTGTGGGACGGCAAGACCGTACCGGACGAGCCCGTCACGTACATCGGGCTGGAACGCCCGGACGGGCTCCATCCGGGCTCCCGGGTCTTCACCCCGGAAAATCTGCGCGACCTGATCCCCGGCTGACTGCTAACCTGAGCCTCGGCGAGGCCATGAACGGGCTTCCTTCTCAAAATCTCCCAGAATTAGTCCGTTCGCTTTCCTCACCTTCGATGTCGAGCCGGGGTGCCGTCAGGTACCCCGGCTTCGTCGTCTCCCGGTCTCCCGGCCGTGCGGCGTCTTGCCTACGGGTTACGCATCACGGATTACGGGTTCTCCTCCAGGGTCAGGCCGTAGTAGTCGACGTGATAGTCCCCCACCTGCTGAGCGTGGTCGCTCAGACTGAGGTCCTTCGGGGAGGAGACTCCCAGGTCACGCAGGGTGTCGACCATCATCCGCGCCAGCCGGCTGCCGTCCACCTCGCCGATGCCGAAGTCCCCGGAGTGGTAAGGCGCTTCGAGCCAGTGGTCCAGGGCGGCCGGGCGGGTGGTGTGCGGGATCCAGCCGAAGGAGCTCGGATCGGCTATGCCCTCGCCGGTCCGCACCGGTTCGTAGACGATCTCCAGTCGTTCACCGCACGCGAGGTGGAACAGGATCGGCCCGTAGGTGCCGGGCACCAGGGCGTGGAAACCCAGGTCCAGCTCGATGCCGAGGGCGTGGGTCTCCGCCGGGAGAGTGTCGAGGAAGTCGCCGAGCGCGCGGGCGAAGACGTCCCAGTCGTCGGTGCGCCAGCGGCCGGGATACCCCATGCCCGCGTTGGCGGAGACGCGGCGGGAGCCGAAGAACCCGCCGAGTGCGTAGTGCTCGCCGTGCCCCTGCCGCCAGAACCAGTTCTCCACCGGGTCGGTCGGCTGCAGCAGCAGCTCGGGACCGTGCTCGCCGGCGTGCAGCTCCAGCGTGTTCTCCCGCTCGCGCCAGCGGAGGAACGGGCTGCCCCACAGCGGGGCGGAGTCGTAGAACGGCCCGGGGTCGCCGTACGCACCCATGAGGGGTGCGGGGCCGAACTCCTCCGTCAGCGCCTCGGCGATCGCGCGGAAGGCCGCGGCCTTCCCCACGGCACCGCCCTCCGGCAGCGCGACGGGCACATACAGCCCCACGTATTCCAGGCCACCGTGCACGTAGTCCTTCTCGAAGCGGCCCACCGGGCGCAGCCGGGGCGCCCATCGCGAGGACGCATCCGCCTCCCGGCCCGTGACCAGCCGCGGTCCGGCAGGGCCGTCATCCCACTGCCAGTCGAGGCCCTCCACCACGGCCCGCAGCTCCGGCCCGCTCCAGCCGCCGGTCTCCGCCTTCCTCAGCCGCCGCGCCAGCTCCACCACGCGCGCCTCGTCCCAGGCCCCCGTCATCGCGAACTCCTCGTTCCGTTCGTTCCCTGCTCGTGCGAAAGACCCTGCCATACGGCACTGACAACGGCTCACCCGCGGGCCGGCGGGCGGCCGTCGAGCCGCCCTCTCAGCCGGCCGGAGAAAAACGCGTTCACAAGTTTTTGTTATCGGGCCCCGGTCCCGGCATCTCCTATGCGTTGGACCAGTACGCAATGACCCCCGCACCGGAAGTGATCCACGTGAATCGTGAACCCCAGACTCCGTCCTTCGACCCGGCTTCCGACGGCGACCGGCGCCCGCGCCGGCACCGCGGCCGGCGGCCCCGGCGGGCGATGGTCATAGGCGGGACGGTGGGACTGATAGCCGTCGTGGGCGGCGGGTACGGCGTGGCCCAGTCGCTGTCGGGCGGCGGGGAGACCCGCGCGAGCGCTCCGACGGCTTCCGAGCCGGCCGCGGACCCGTCCACCGAACCGCTGAAGGACCGTTCCTCCGTGGGGGAGGCCGCCCCGTCGGCTCCCGGCACGCACAGCGCGTCCCCCAGTGCGAGCGCCTCGAAGGCCTCGGAGAAGGGCCAGGGCAAGGGCCGGAGTCAGGAGAAGCAGGACCAGGCCGAGGCCGGGACCGAAGCCGGAGCCGAGCCGGATGACCGGGCATCCGCCAAGACCGGCGAAGCACCGTCGACGGGCCGCGGCAACGGAAGCGGAAGCGGAAGCGGCAACAACGGCTCCGGCAGCAACCGCAAGCCCGTGTCCGGCGGTGGCGGCACCCAGGCCGGCGGCGCGAACAGCAAGTACGTGCAGCAGATCGTCGACATGGTCAACGCGGAGCGGGCGAAGGCCGGCTGCTCGCCGCTCACCGTCAACGCGAAGCTGCAGGCCGCGGCACAGGGCCACTCCGACGACATGGCCGCCCGGGACTACTACGACCACACCAGCCCGGAGGGCAAGAGCCCCGGCGACCGGATGACCGCCGCCGGTTACCACTGGAGCACGTACGGCGAGAACATCTTCAAGAGCCCCCAGGACGCCCGCACGGCAATGGACGGCTGGATGAAGAGCTCCGGCCACCGCGCCAACATCCTCAACTGCTCCTTCAAGGAGATCGGCGTGGGCATCAACTTCAAGTCGAACGGCCCCTGGTGGACGCAGAACTTCGGCGCGTCCTCCTGACCGCAGCGGGACGGAGCTGAGCGGAGCTGACCAGCCCGTCACCGCGTAGGCCGGCGGCAAGCCCCCTGCCGCCGGCCGGTCCGAGGCGATGGAGAGCACCGTCGCTGCTCGCCCTGACCGAAATGCAAACCACCTGCCGGTGCCGTCGCACCATCGGTCAGGAAGCACCCGGGGCGCGGCCGAAGAGCCTGCCCGCCAGGTCGACGCCGACGACCGTGCCCTTGTCGTCGCGGGTGAAGAAGCCGCGCTGCCCCTTCAGGCCGCCCTCGGTGATGACGTACTCGTCGCCGTCGCCGGGCAGGAAGCCCATGGTGGCGGCCGGGTAGTCCGCGGGCATCTCGGCGTCCGACGCCTCGCGTATCTCCGGCTTGATGCCCACGGCGAGCGTGAGCCGGGCCCCGCCGGCGGATCCGCCGGCGGACCGGGCGACGGACCCGTCGACGGGCTCGGCGGCAGGCTCGGCGACGGCGATGTCGAGGTTCATGGCGTCGATCTCGTAGCGTCCGGCCACCTCCCGCGCCCGCGCCTCGTCGTACGGGAGCGGCTCGGGGTCATGCTCGGTCAGGCCCAGGTAGTGTGCGAGCGCCCAGCGGGTGACGGACTGGTTGAAGAGGTAGCCGTCCGGGCCGGCGTTGGCCAGGGAGACGACGGCGAAGTTCCGTTCGGGGACGATGAGCAGCTCGGCGAACTGGCCTTGTCCCGATCCGCCGTGTCCGATCGTCCGGACGCCGTCGACGTCGCGCAGGAACCAGCAGATGCCGAAGCCGTCGCCGAGGGTGCTGCCGCGCAGTGCGACCGTCTGCTCCCGCATGCGGTGCAGCGCCTCGGTGGGCAGAACGCCGTCTCCGGTGCCGAGGTGGAAGCGGGCCCAGCGCAGCAGGTCGCTCACCGAGGAGGCGATGCCGCCACCGGGGTTGTTGCCGCGGGCGGCGAACGGGTTCGCCCGCCACGGCCGGGCGGGGCGGAGTTCGCCGTTCGCGTCGGGGGTGTGGCCGACGGCGAAGCGCCGGATCATGACTTCGTCGAGGTCGAAGAGGGTGTTCGACAGGCCCGCGGGCTCCAGGACCAGGGTGGCCACGGCCTTCTCGAAGGCCAGGCCCGTGACCTTTTCGATGACGCGCCCGGCCAGGTTGTAGGCGGCCTGGCTGTACGAGGCCCGGGCGCCGGGCGCCGCGATCGTGCCCAGCTCGGACATCTTCGCCACGAACGCGGCGAGGCTGCCGTCCTCCTCGCCGCCGTCGATCAGGTTCCAGTCCAGCCCCGAGGTGTGGTTGAGCAGGTTCATCACGGTGATCTGCGCCGCGGCCGCTTCGTCGGCGAGTTCGAGCTCGGGCACGTACCGGCGCACCGGCGCGTCGAGGTCCACCTTCCCTTCCGCCGCCAGGCGCATCAGGGCGGTCGCCGTGAAGGTCTTGGTCACCGACGCCACGTGGAACAGCGTGTCCTCGTCGACCGGCTGCGGGTTCCCGGCGTTCGTGACGCCGTGGGAGGCGTAAACCTCCTGGCCGTCGATCAGCACCCCGACGGCCACGCCGGGAACGCCGAACTCCTCCGCCTTCGTCCCCACGAAATCCGACAGCGTTTCCTGCTTCATCGTTTCCCCCTCCGGGCCTGCCCGCTTGAACTAAGTGCAAGTGAAGCGTAGAGCCACTCTTGAACTAAGTGCAAGCCCTGCATGAACTTAGTTCAAGTAGGCTGAGGGCCATGCCCCGGGACACGCTGACCGCAGACCAGATCGTCCGCTCCGCCATCGAGCTGCTGGACCAGGAAGGCCTCGACGGCCTCAACATGCGGAGCCTGGGCAAGCGGCTCGGGTCGGCCCCCACGGCGATCTACTGGCACATCAAGACCAAGGACGAACTGGTCCGGCTCGCCGGCGACTCGATCTGGACCGAGGTCGAACTCCCCGACCTCGCCACCACCGACTGGCGCACGGCCGCCACCGCCATGGCCACCGGCACGCACGCGATGCTCACCCGGCACCCGTGGCTCGGGCAGGCCTTCGGCAGCCACCTCCTCTACGGACCCGGCAAGGCCCGCCACGACGAGCACCTCCTCGCCCTCTACGAACAGGCGGGGTTCGCTCCCGACGATGCGGACCGGGCGGCCGCGGCCGTCTTCACCTTCGTCCTCGGCAACGCCCTCGGGCCCGCCGCGGAGGTCTCGCTGACCCGGCGCCTGAGCAAGAACGGCGGAGACCCGGAGCAGCAGCTGGCCGACACCATGGCGCACGCCGCCGAAGTGGCCGCGGAGTTCCCGCGGCTGCGCGAACGGCTCGGCAGCGCCGCCGCCACGGACTACCTGGCGGCGCCCGTGGACAGCTTCGCCTTCGGCCTCCGGGCCATCCTCGACGGCTTCGAGGCCCGTCTGGCGGCCGGTTAGCTACACGGCCGGCACAGGCTCGGTCTCAGAGCACTCGCAGAGCTACGAAGCAGGGCTACGAAGCAGGACTACGAAGGGACCGCCGCGTCCGTCGGGTCGGTGAGGAAGGCCATCGCTTCCTCGCGGGTGCCCAGGTGGACGGGGAGGGCGGAGACCAGGGCGTACGCCGCGCGGAGCTGTTGCGGGGACACCGGGCGGGCGAGCCAGTTGACGATCGCGGCCAGTGCCCTTCCCCGCGTGTGCGCTACAGGCCGCGAGCGGTCCGGGCGCTGCGCCAGCACCCCCGTCACTGGCATGCGCTGCGCGATCCCGGCCGGCGACGGGTGGACGAGGACAGGCCGCGCACTGTCCGGGCCGGGGCCCGGGCCCCGGCCCGAGGCGGCCTCCAGGAGTACGTACGGGTCGGGGCACGGCCGCCAACCGGACCTCGCCAGCAGGGAAGAACGCACGACGAAGTACGAGAGCCAGTTCCGCGGGACGAGCACGACCCGCCCGTCGGCGTGGCCGGGTGCGTCGGTGTGGACGAGCGCCCCGCACAGCAGCCGGAACTGGTGGGATTCCGGCGGGCCGAACCCGGCGACGATCCGTCGCAGCAGGGACAAGGTCTCTTCCGCGCTGCGAGAGCGGGCCACCAGTTCGCCGCCGCGGAAGATCAGCCACACGTTGCGCGGGCGCTCCACCCGCAAGGTGACGGGCACGTAGCCGGTGTCACCGCCCGAGGCGGACTCTTCGGCCACCAGGTCGGCCACCACGCTTACAGGCTCCGGTCCTCGTGCGGCGACCCCCACCGCCCTCCCCCGGGCGTGCACCGTCACCAGGGTGTCAACAGGGCCGGCGCCCACCGTGGCCGAGCAGGACGTCGGCACCTCACAGACCGTACGTCCGGGGTCTCCCCCGCCGAGCTCGATCAGAGCGGCGGTCACGGCGCCGAACCCGTGCAGGCTCCTGGGGCTGTCGCCGGGAGCCAGCAGGACGGCCGAAGGTGTGCCCGACCCCGCCGTGTCCGCCGCAACCTCGGCCAGTTCCTCCATACCGCCCGAAGAAAGGCGGGCACCCCACACCACAGGCTTGCCCTCACCCACGAGGAGGACCGAGGCGTCCAGGCGCCCGAGGGCTTCGCGGTTGGCTTCGAGATCGGCCCGCAGGTGCAGGCAGTAGCCGCAGCCGGGAGACGACACGATGACCAGCACGGGACGGTCGACGGCCAGGTGGGCACGACGCCCCGCCGCCCCGGCCGGGGAATCCTCCCGGGAGAGAGGGGAGTTCGGCGGCTCGGCGTCCTGCACGAGGCCGGCCGAGCGCCACGCCTTCAGACACCGCGCGTACGCCGCTTCGTGCTCGGCGGGCACCGCCGCGCCGCGCGCCGCCCAGTTCATCGCCGCCGGGGGAACGTAGGCGGCGACGGGTGCGGTGCAGTGCAGCAGCACTCCGTCGCCGCCGGTATCGAGCAGGACGGTGCCGGGCGTCAGCCGCAGGACGGATCCGGGCATCAGCCGCAGCCCCCTTCCGGCACTCGCCCGCACTGCCGGGAAGCGTGCTCTCCGCTCACCCGTGGCAGTGCGCCTTCACCTCGCCGGGGGCCTTGAAGCAGAACCCCGAGCAGCAGACATCGATGCCGGGCAGGCACTCGGCCCCCTCCGGCAGACAGATCGCCACCGGCGCCGGACAAGCGGCCGGGGCGATCCAGAGGTCGGTGAACACGTCGTCGGCGCCGATAGCGGTGGCCGCGCCGGGCCGCCGTGTACAGGCGGTGAGTGTCTCCATGGGCCCATTGAGCCTGCCGCGCCCCGCGCCGTCACCGGCGTGCAGGGCGCAGACCCACCGCGTACGGGGGCACACGGCCATGGCGCCACGTCACCCCTTCAGACTTCAGAGCCTGCCGGACGGAACCTGCCGGACCGTTGGGGAAAGCAGTCCTGCAGCGCGCCCTCACGGTGGATGCCGAGCGTGGCGCCTCTACGGCCCCCGCCCCCCTGCCAGTGGCCCATGAACGTCGCGTCGAAGTGGCCCACTTCCTTGATCCAATGAGCGTGTACTGTCAAGACATGCCCCGACTTCTTCCGCCCGCCGGACCACAACGCGGCCTCGCGCTCGCACAGTTGAGCAACTCGGTCGGTGACGGCATCTACTACGTCACCTCGGTCCTCTATTTCACGCACGTCGTCGGTCTGGCGCCGGCCAGGATCGGTCTCGGCCTCACCGTGGCCTGGGCGGTCGGTTCGGTCGTAGGGGTACCGCTCGGGCGCACAGCGGACCGGCACGGACCGCGCGGCACGGCCGTGCTGCTCGCCCTCGCGACCGGTTCCGCGGTCGCCTCCTTCCTGATCGTGAGGGACTTCCTGCCGTTCCTCGTCGCCGCCTGCCTCTACGCCACGGCCCAATCGGGCCTGGCCGCCGCCCGGCAGGCACTGCTGGCAGGCCTGGTCTCCGAGCGGGAGCGCACCGGTGTCCTCGCCCATCTGCAGTCGACGCTCAACGCGGGTCTCGCCGTGGGCGCCGCACTCGGCGGGCTCGCGGTCTCCTACGGGACCGCGTCGGCGTACCGGACGGTCTTCGCGATCGATGCCGTGAGCTTTCTGCTCTGCGCGGTCCTGCTCTCGCGGCTGCCGGCCGTCGCACCTGCGGGCGCCGCACCTGCCGGCGCCGCGGCCGTCACGAGCGCGCCCGCGGGCACCTCATCCGCAGCCACCGCACCGGGCGTGAGATTCCAGGTGCTACGGGACCGGCCGTACGTCGCCGTCACACTCCTGAACGCCGTACTGCTCCTTCGGATGCCGCTGCTCAGCCTCGGCCTGCCGCTGTGGATCACTGAACGCACCAGCGCCCCCGAGTGGCTGGTCTCCGCGCTGTTCGTGCTCAACACCGTTGCCGTGATGCTCTTCCAGGTCCGTACCGCCCGCTCGGTCCGCGGGCCGGCCACTGCGGCCCGGGCCATTCGCCGGTCCGGGGTGCTGGCGCTCGCGACGTGTGTGGTCTTCGCGTTCTCGGCAGGGCAGTCGCCCGCCGTCGCGGTCGGCGTGCTGGTCGCGGGTTCGGTGCTGCTGGTGGCTGCCGAGATGCTGCAGTCGGCCGGCTCCTGGCAGCTCGGCTTCGACCTGGCGCCGCCGGAGCGCATCGGGGAGTACCAGGGCTTCTTCGGCACGGGTACGACGATCGCCCGCACCCTCGGACCGCTCGTGCTCACAGGGCTGCTGACGGGAGTGGGGGCGCTGGGCTGGGTATTGCTCGGCGGGCTGTTCCTGGCGGCCTCGTCGGCGCTGTCGCCGGTGACGCGGTGGGCGACCGAAACGCGCCGCGACGATGCCCCCGCATCCGTCGTGGCCGCCCGGTCAGCCGCCTGAGTGCGCGATCCGGACCCGAGGAACCACGCGTCAGGCGCCTGCCTCTATCACGCCGACCTCACCGCGGCTGCGGTTCATGTGCAGTGACACCCTTCTCACACTCACGGTCGGACGGGCTGACTTTCGTACCGGTCTCCGGTGTCCTTTCCCCTCGACAGGCACGAAGTGACCAAGACGAAGGGATGGGCGTGGACAGACCTTTGACGTACTTCAGAGCGAAGTCGGCGGCAACTCGTGGCCGGATCGCCGCCGCCGTGGGGGCGATAGCGCTGATCGCGGCCGCGCTCACCGGCACGGCGGCTGCCGGTACGGCCGCCGCGGCTCCGAGCGGTGGCTGGCGGCTGCCGGGCAAGTGGGCCTGTTCCGGGGCTCCCGTTCCGGACGGCTGGGTCATCACCGGCTACGACCGCACCGGGTGCAAGGGAGCGGGCTCCTGGTACCAGCAGCCCGTGAAGGACGGCATCTGGACCTGTTCCGGCTCGCCGGTCGTCTCCGGCTACGTCATCACCAGGTACGACCGCGGCGGCTGCACCGGCATCGGGGCCTGGTACCACGAGTCGGCCCGTGACGGCCGCTGGACCTGCGCCGGGTCCCCCATCCCGCCCGGCTACGTCACGACCAACTACATGCGCACCGGTTGCAACGGCATCGGCGCCTGGTACCACGAGCTCGTCCGCAACGGCATGTGGACCTGTTCCGGTTCGCCCATCCCGCCGGGATACCGCAGCACCACGTACATGGGTACGGGCTGCGGCGGCGTCGGCGCCTGGTACACCGTACGCGCCTGACCTCGTTGCGCGCTGCGCGTCGCCCGGTGTCGACGAGCCTCAGGGGTGGTACGTCGACGAGCCTCAGGGGTGGTACAGCGCCCGGGCACGGACCGGGTCGACCGGGCCGTCGGCCGGGACGGGCAGGAAGTACCGCACCTGCCACTCCTGGGTGCCGGCGGCCTGCCGGCTGGTCGTCGTCACCCACGGGGGGTAGACCCGGAAGCCCCGTTTCCCGCCGGCGCCGCCGCGTGAGAGGACGCCCCGCTCGCCCAGCACTTCGCGCGGAAAGACGAAGTGCCCGTAGTGGCTCCCCTCGCGGCTGCTGATGACGAAGAGGTCGACGGCGTCCTCGACGCCGAACGGCTGGATCGGGCCGCCGCCGTCAGGCCTCTTCCACACCGTGACGAACTGGCCGGCCTTCGTCGGAGTGGTCTTCCCCACCCGGAACCTGACGGCCAGACCGTCCAGGGTGAACGCGTGCGCCCCGTACTCGGCGCTCTCCGCCTCGGGCACCGGCTGCGAGCAGGCGAAGCCGCTCGGTTCGTACACCGCAGCCCGGGCCGCGCGAAGCTCGTCGTGCATGCCGCCATCATCCCACTGCGTCACCACGGCTCAGCAGGCACCCGGAGCGACGGGCGGGCACACGCGCCACACCCGCCGCGCACCCGCCGGTGGCGATATCCGCATCACCCACAAGAGGGGATCCACCGGATCCACCATCTGATGATCCGGCCGGCCGCTTGCATGGACGCGACACCTCGCCAGGAGCCGCGCCCACCAGGAGAGCCGCTTGGACCGCCGCACCTTTCACAGCCGACTGATGTCCTGGGGCAGCCTCGCAGCAGCCGGGACGCTGCTCGGGACGCCCGGTGCGGCGGCCGCGGGACCGCGG
>NZ_PXWG01000079.1 GCF_003011965.1 Streptosporangium nondiastaticum | reverse complement strand
GGCCGTGCTCCTGCAGGTAGTGCAGGAAGGAGAAGCGGCTGCCGGGGTCCCGCATGGTGACGAGGTCCTTGAGGAAGGACACCTGCATGGTGGCGCCCTCGATGAGGAGGACTCAGGCTCCGAGGACTCCGGTGAAGCGCCCCCCGCCGACGCCCCGGACGACGACGGCACGGACGCCGCGGACCGGGCCCGCGCCCAGGCCCGGGACCAGGTCCAGGCGGCCGGTCA
Organism: Streptosporangium nondiastaticum; assembly: GCF_003011965.1. GTDB lineage: Bacteria > Actinomycetota > Actinomycetes > Streptomycetales > Streptomycetaceae > Streptomyces > Streptomyces nondiastaticus. The sequence goes on along the minus strand of NZ_PXWG01000079.1, from coordinate 28,905 downwards.
CGCGCAGCTGACGGGCCGGGAGAGCGCCGCCGATCAGGCCAGCATGTACCCGGCGATGGCGCAGCAGTTGCTCGCACTGGTCAATCAGGAGCGCGCCAAGGCGGGTTGCCGGCCCCTGGTGGCCAGTGCCCAACTGACGAGGCTCGCCCAGTCGTTCAGTGACGACATGGCCCGGCGGGGGTTCTTCAGCCACACGGACCCGGACGGCCGCACCCCCTGGGACCGCGCCGCCACGCGAGGCATCCGCAACCTCGGCGGGGAGAACATCGCCCGGGGCCATCCCGACGCCCGCGCCGTCATGGACGCCTGGATGCACAGCGCGGGGCACCGCGCGAACATCCTCAACGGCGAGTACCGGACGCTCGGCATCGGGCTGAACACCAGCGGGAGCGGCCCCTGGTGGACGCAGGACTTCGGCTACTGACGGGGCTTCGCGCCGCCGGCCGGTCGCCGGGGCCTCGCGCGCCCCGGCGACCGGGGTGCGCGCCGCGGTCCTTCCGGCCGGGCGCCGCTAGGAAGCGGCGTGCGGGCGCGGGGGGCGCTGGCAGCGGGGGCAGAAGTAGCTGGAGCGGTTCATCCAGGGGCGACGGCGCATGGCCGTGCCGCAGCGGCGGCACGGTTCGTCCTCGCGCCCGTACGCGTCCAGCGAGCGGTCGAAGTAGCCGGACTCGCCGTTCACGTTGACGTAGAGGCTGTCGAAGCTGGTGCCGCCGACGGCGAGAGCCTCGTTCATGACCTCACGGATGTGCGTGAGCAGCTCGGTGCTGCGCGGCCGGGTCAGGGTCGCGGTGGAGCGGTCGTAGTGCAGCCTGGAGCGCCACAGCGCCTCGTCGGCGTAGATGTTGCCGACCCCGCTGATCAGTGACTGGTCGAGCAGGGCGCGCTTGATGGTGGTGCGGCGCCGGCGCAGGGCGGCGTGGAAGGCCGCCTCGTCGAAGGCGGGGTCCAGGGGGTCGCGGGCGATGTGCGCGATGACGTCGGGGAGCCCCTCGGGGTCCCCGGGGACCGTGTCGTGCAGGGAGAGCCCGCCGAAGGTGCGCTGGTCGACGAAGCGCAGCTCCGTGCCCGCGTCGTCGGCGAACCGGATGCGGATGCGCAGGTGCTTCTCGTCGGGGGCCTCGTGCGGTTGGACGAGGAGCTGGCCGCTCATGCCGAGGTGGGCGAGGATCGCGCGATCGGGCCCCGTGGGGCCCTCCGTCTCCAAAGGCAGCCACAAGTACTTGCCGCGCCGGCGGGCCGTGCCGAGGCGGCGGCCGACGAGCTGGGCGGCGAAGTCGCCGGGCCCGGCGAGGTGCCGGCGGATGGCGCGGGGGTGGAGCACGTCGACGGCGGCCACGGTGCGGCCGCAGACCCAGCGCTCCAGGCCGCGGCGTACGACCTCGACCTCGGGCAGTTCGGGCACGGTGCTCCTCCAGCGCATGGGGCGGCCGCGCATGAGGCGGCCGGTTCTCCGGATGCCGGTACTTGCGTACGGCGGCTACTCGCGTACGGGGGCACATTCGCCGAACGCCGGGCGGGCCTGGAGTCAGGCCCGCCCGGCGTTCGGGGACGTGTGCGTCAGGATGCGGTGCCGGCCTCGGGGGCCTCGGCCCCGGCCTGCTCCACGGCTCCGGCCTGGGCGGCCTCGGCCTTCCCGGCGTCGGCCGACGGTGCGGCCTCGGCCTTCTTGGCGGCAGCAGCGCGTGCTTCGGCCGCCTCGTGGATGGCGCGCCAGGCGGCCTCGGCCGCCTGCTGCTCCGCTTCCTTCTTGCTGCGGCCGGTGCCGGTGCCGTACGCGACACCACCGACGCGGGCAGCAGCCGTGAAGGTCTTCTCGTGGTCGGGACCGGTCTCGGAGACCAGGTACTCGGGCACGCCGAGCCCCTCCGTCGCGGTCAGCTCCTGGAGGCTGGTCTTCCAGTCCAGGCCGGCGCCGAGGTTCGAGGACTTCTCGATCAGGGGATCGAAGAGCCGGTGGACGAGCTCGGCAGCGGCCTCCAGGCCCTGGTCGAGGTAGACCGCACCGATCACCGCTTCAAGGGTGTCCGCGAGGATGGACGCCTTGTTGCGGCCGCCCGTGCCCTCCTCACCGCGGCCGAGCCGGATGAAGGAGCCGAGGTCGAGCCCGCGGCCGACCTCCGCCAGCGCACGGGAGTTGACCACCGCGGCCCGCAACTTGGCCAGCTGGCCCTCGGGCAGGTCGGGGTGGATGCGGTAGAGCGTGTCCGTGACCACGAGGCCCAGCACGGAGTCCCCGAGGAACTCCAGGCGCTCGTTGGTCGGCAGGCCGCCGTTCTCGTACGCGTAGGAACGGTGGGTCAGCGCACGCACCAGAAGGGCGGTCTCGAGTCTGTACCCGAGCCGCCCTTCCAGAAGCGTGTGAGACGAGGCCGTGTCCGCCGGCGCCCTCTTCGGCGTAGTGGCGTCTGACATGAAGCCTGTCACCCGCCGATCAGACCTCGAGGACCTGGCGCTTGTTGTAGGTGCCGCAGCTCGGGCACGCGATGTGCTGCTGCTTCGGCTCGTGGCAGCGCTCGCACGCCACCAGGGGGGTGACCGCAGCCTTCCACTGCGACCGGCGGTGGCGCGTGTTGCTGCGCGACATCTTCCGCTTCGGAACAGCCACGGCTACTTCTCCTGTGAGTCATCCCCGACGGAGCGGGGTGCGTTGTCCTTCTCGCCGTCCTGGTCGGAACCGGCGAGTCCCTGCAGTGCCGCCCAACGAATGTCGACGGTCTCGTGGTGGTGGTCCGGGTCGTCCGCCAGCCGCGCGCCGCATTCGGAGCACAGGCCGGGGCAGTCTTCCTGGCACACCGGCTGCAGCGGCAGTGCGAGCACCACCGCGTCACGCAGCACGGGTTCGAGGTCGAGCAAGTCGGCCTCGAGAAAGAGCATGTCCTCTTCGTCTTCCTCGGCGTCGTCGCCGGTATCCGCGGGGCGGCTCCGGTCATCGGCGTCGGGGTAGGAGTACATCTCCTGGAAGTCCACTTCGAGCTCTCGCTCGAGCGGCTCCAGACACCTTACGCACTCCCCGGTGAGCGGCGCACGGGCGGTGCCTGTGACGAGCACCCCTTCCATGACCGACTCCAGTCGGAGGTCGAGCTCAACGGTCGCGCCCTCGGCCACGGAGATGACCTCGATACCGAGGTGATCAGGGGCCGGGACGGAGCGGGAGAGCCGCTTCAGCGCACCGGGACGCCGACCCAGCTCGCGTGTGTCGAACACGAGAGGGGAACGGTGATCGAGGCGGGCGTTCAGGGCTTCCTGCTTTCTACGCTGCGGCAACGGCGGCCCTGCGGCCGCAGGGGACGCGGGCAGCCGAGATCGCGAATGCACACGCGACCGAAGAGCCAGGATACTGGACGGGTCGCTGTAGACCCAATCGGCCTCCGGGCGCAGCCGGTCAGCCCCTCGGGGCGCTGGTGGGCGGCTCGTGGTCAGCGGCCCTGTTCGTACCGGCGGAGCTGCTCCAGGTTGATCATCGAGGTGTCGAAGAGGCTCGTCTCGTCCAGTGCGCCGCCGCCCGCATGGGGCGGGCTCTGGGCGGGCTGGTGCTGCTGGGGCACGTAGCCGCCCTGGGCGGCCCCGTAGCCGTCGTTCTGGGCATGGGCGGGCCAGGCATAGGGGTCGGCCTGCTGGTAGCCGCTCTGGACCGCGTACGGGTCCGGCTGGTGCCCGTGGGATCCGCTGTCCGCCCCGTACTGCTGCTGGTAGGTGTACGGGTCCGGCTGGTAGGCCTGGGGCTCGTAGTAGCCCTCGTAGCCGCCCGCATGGGGCGCCGCATGAGGCGCCCCATGCGGGGCCGCCGCCGGCTCCGGAGCGGTCTGCGCCTGGGGCGCGGCCAGTCCGGCGAGGAAGTCGGCGTCGCTGGTGGGGTGGGGGGCGCGGAACCCGTCCTGGGCCGCCATATGGGCACCGAGCTCGTCGGCGGGGCGGGCGCCGAGGAGCTTCTCGCGGCCGCGGCCGACGGCCTCCAGCGTCTTGCTCAGGACGGCCGAGACCGCGCCCAGCTTGGCGTCGACGTAGGCGTCGGCCTGCTGCCGCTGGACGCGGGGGTCGGAGCTGGGCTCCGGGGCGTCCTCGCCGGGGTCGCCCTGCATGCCGCCCTCCTCCGTGCGGCCCAGGAGCTTCTCGCGGCCCCGGTCGACGGATCCGATGGTCTTGGTGAGGACGACCTCGAAGTTGGCGAGCTTGCTGTCGACGTAGTCGTCGGCCTCGGCGCGGACCTCCTCGGCCTGCCGGCGGGCCTCGGCGAGGATGCGGTCGGCCTCCTCCTGGGACTGCCGGGCGACCTCTGTGTCGGAGATCAGCGAACCGCGGTGGGCCCGGGCGGACTCGATGATCCGCTCGGCCTCCTCGCGGGCCTCGGCGACCAGCTGCTCACGGTCGCCGACGACCTCCTGGGCCCGGGCGAGCGCGCCGGGCAGCCCGGCGCGGAGCTCTTCGAGGAGGGCGAGCAGCTCGGCGCGGTTGATGACGCATGAGGCGGACATCGGCATGGACCGTGCGGCGGTGACGGTCGCGACGATCTCGTCGAGCTTCTTCTGGACGTCCACCGGGCGCTCGCCACTCTCTTCTGCCGGACGACACGAACGGGGACGACTGTACGGGCAGTCGGCCCCCGCCCGACAGCCGCCGGCGGAGGGGTGGGCGTCAGCGCTCGCCGAGGCGTTCGGTGAGCGCCTCCAGCACCAGCGGGGGCACCAGGTGGGAGACGTCGCCGCCCCAGGCGGCGACCTCCTTGACCAGGCTGGACGACAGGAAGCTGTACGTCGGGTTGGTGGGAACGAACAGGGTCTCGACGCCCGAGAGCCCGTTGTTCATCTGGGCCATCTGCAGCTCGTAGTCGAAGTCGCTGACCGCCCGCAGCCCCTTGACGATGGCGGGGATGTCGCGCTGCTTGCAGAAGTCGACGAGCAGGCCGTGGAAGGCCTCCACCTTCACGTTCCCGTACTCGGCCGTGACCTGGCGGAGCAGGTCTATCCGCTCCTCGACCGTGAACAGGCCCTGCTTCGACTTGTTGATCATCACTGCGACGTGGACGACGTCGTACAGCCTGGAAGCGCGGGCGATGATGTCGAGGTGTCCATTGGTGACGGGGTCGAACGACCCCGGACAGACGGCGCGGCGCAACGGTGTCTCCTCGCTCTCCGGTCCATTCATGACGCGCGGGGAGATGTCTCTTCGGCGCACGTCGAGGCGGCGCGACCGTACCAAAGCGTCCCCTCGCCGTAGCGACGGGCCCTCAGTGCCTCGAAACCGTCCGGCCAGGGGAATTCCCCGCCTCTGGTGCTGCGCTCCACGGTGGCCAGCGCCTCGTCCGCAAGCCACCCTCCGGTACGGAGTGTGAGGAGAATCTCGCGGAGAGCCTCGTCGGTGACGGCGTAGGGCGGGTCCAGGAAGACCACGTCGTACGGGGCGGAGGGCGCGGGTCCGGCGACGATCTGCTCTGCCTTGCCGGCGCGGACCTCGGCGCCGGGGAGGCCGAGGGTGCGGACGTTGTCCCGGATGGTGCGCACCGCGCGGGCGTCGGCCTCGACCAGCAGGACGTGCGCGGCGCCGCGCGAGAGCGCCTCCAGGCCGACCGCGCCCGAGCCGCCGTACAGGTCGAGCACGCGGCTGCCGTGGAGGGTGCCCAGGAGGGACTCCAGGGTGGAGAACAGGCCCTCGCGCGCCCGGTCGGAGGTCGGGCGGGTGCCGGTGCCGGGCGGCACGGCGAGGCGGCGTCCGCCGGCGGTGCCGGCGATCACGCGGGTCATGGGGTCCTCGGTCCTTCGCGACGGTGTGACGGAGCGGCGGCCTGACAGTCGGCCGGTCGGGGCGCCGCCCCTTCAGCCTAGGGCGTCGGCACCCGGCGGGCGCCTCCGCGGGGCCCTTGACGTGGGGCTCAGCGGAGGCCCGGGGCCGGCCGGCGGCCCCGGGCCGCCCTGCGGCCCCCGCGCCCCTCAGGCGGGCCTCAGGCCGTACGTCAGCCCTTGTCCAGGTACTGCTCGCGCTCCTCGTCCAGCAGGGCGTCCAGGGCGGTGCGCAGCTCGGGGAGCCCCGCCAGCTCCGGGTCGGCTGCGACGACCGCGGCGGCCTCCTCGCGGGCCGCGGCGATGATCTCCTCGTCGTCGATGACGGTGAGCATGCGCAGGGACGAGCGCACGCCGGACTGGGCCTGGCCGAGGACGTCGCCCTCGCGGCGCTGTTCGAGGTCGATGCGGGACAGCTCGAAGCCGTCGAGCGTGCCCGCGACGGCGGCGAGCCGCGCGCGGGCGGGGCTCGCCTCGGGGGCGTCGGTGACGAGCAGGCACAGGCCCGCGGCGGAGCCGCGCCCCACGCGGCCACGCAGCTGGTGGAGCTGGGAGACCCCGAACCGGTCCGCGTCCATGATCACCATGACGGTGGAGTTGGGCACGTTCACACCGACCTCGATGACGGTCGTGGCGACCAGGACGTCCACCTCGCCGGCGGCGAAGCGGCGCATCACGTCGTCCTTCGCCTCGGGCTGCATGCGGCCGTGCAGCACCTCCACGCGCAGCCCCTTCAGGGGCCCCTTGGTGAGCTGCTCGGTGACGTCCACGACGGCGAGGGGCGGGCGCCGCTCGCCGTCCGCCTCCGCGGCGGCCTTCTCAGGGTCGCCCTTGGAGCTGCCGGAGCGGCCCTTCGCGGCCGTCTTGGTGCCGTTCTCCTCCCCCAGGTCGTCGCCGATGCGGGGGCAGACCACGTACGCCTGGTGCCCGCCCTCGATCTCCTCGCGGACCCGCTCCCAGGTGCGCGCCAGGAAGTGGGGCTTGTCCTTCGCGGGCACCACGTGGGTGGCGATGGGCGAGCGGCCGGCCGGCAGCTGGTCCAGGACGGAGGTCTCCAGGTCGCCGAAGACGGTCATGGCGACGGTGCGCGGGATGGGGGTCGCCGTCATCACGAGGAGGTGCGGCGGCTGCTTGCCCTTCGAGCGCAGGGCGTCGCGCTGCTCGACGCCGAAGCGGTGCTGCTCGTCCACGACGACCAGGCCGAGGTCGTGGAACTGCACCTTGTCCTCGATGAGGGCGTGGGTGCCGATGACGATGCCGGCTTCGCCGGTGACGAGGTCGAGCAGCGCCTGCCGCCGGGCCGCCATCCCCATGGAGCCCGTGAGCAGCACGACCTTGGTGCCGTGCTCGGCGCCGCCGAGCATGCCGCCCTCGGCGAGCTCGCCCATCATCTCGACGACGGACCGGTGGTGCTGCTGCGCGAGCACTTCGGTGGGGGCGAGCATGGCGGCCTGACCGCCCGCGTCGACGACGCCCAGCATGGCGCGCAGCGCCACCATGGTCTTCCCGGAGCCGACCTCTCCCTGGAGGAGGCGGTGCATGGGGTGCTCGGTGGCCAGGTCGTCGAAGATCTCCGCGGAGACGGTGCGCTGGCCCTCGGTGAGGGTGAAGGGCAGCTTGGCGTCGAAGGCGTCGAGGATGCCGCCGGCCACGGGCTTGCGGGCGACGGCGGGCAGCTGGGAATCGGCGTGCCGGCGGCGGGCGAGGGCGACCTGGAGGACGAACGCCTCGTCCCACTTCAGGCGGGCCCGGGCGTCCTCGATGTCGGCCTTGGTGCGGGGCCGGTGGACCTTGCGGAAGGCGTCGGGGAGCTCCGCGAGGCCGCGGCCGTCGCGCAGCGAAGGGGGCAGCGGGTCCATGAGGCCCTGCCACTGCTCGGCCTCGAAGAGATCCAGCAGGGTGTCGACGGCCTTGGTGAGCTTCCACGACTGGAACTGCTTGCAAGCGGGGTAGATCGGCAGCAGGCGGCCCGCGAAGGCCTCGGCGGCGCCGGCTTCGCTGTCGCGGTCCAGGAGCTCGTAGTCGGGGTGGAGGAGCTGGCGGGTGCGGTTGAAGACGGAGACCTTGCCGGCGAACATGCCACGACGGCCGGGGATCAGCTCCTTCTCCCGTGCATAGGCGCCGCGGCCGAAGAAGACGAGCGTCAGGGAGCCGCTGCCGTCGGTGACGACGACTTCCAGGCGGACGCCCTTGCCGTGGTTGAAGGTCTTCATGGCGGCCTTGGCGACCTGGGCGACGACGGTGACGTGCTCGTCCAGCGGCAGGTCCGCGAGGCGGGTCAGCTCGCCGCGCTCGGCGTAGCGGCGCGGGTAGTGGTGCAGCAGATCGCCGGCCGTGTGCAGGTCGAGGTGCTCGGCCATCACCTTCGCGGTGCTGCCGCCGAGGATCTTCTTCAGGGGTTCGTGAAGCGCGGGCACGGGTCCCATTGCACACCACGGCACTGACAGGCCGCGTCACGCGGCGCCGTTCGCCGCCGTCCGGGCCGGTGCCGCGGGGGTCATTCGATGCCGATGAGCAGCGGGGGCGCCTGCTGCCCGCCCCGGTAGACGACCGTGTCGACGGCGAGGTGCACGCCTCGTACGTGCCGCTCCAGGCGGTCGGCGACGGCGTCCGGGACGTCCGCGCCGAGGACGAGGGTGACCATCTCGCCGCCCGCGGCGAGCATGCGGTCGAGGACGGTGGCGGCGGTGACGGCGAGGTCGGAGCCGATGACGGCCACATCGCCGTCGATGAGGCCGAGCACGTCTCCGGCCTGGCAGACGCCGGCCATGGTCCAGGCCTGCCGTTCGGCGACGGCGAGCTCGGCGTAGCGGGTGGCGCCTGCGGCGGAGGTCATCGCGACGACGTCCTCGTCGAAGCGGCGTGCGGGCTCGTGGACGGCGAGCGCGGCGATGCCCTGGACGGCGGCGCGGGTGGGGATGAGGGCGACGCGGACGCCCGCGGCCCGGGCCTGCTCGGCGGCGGCCGCCGCGGCGTGCTGGAGTTCGGGGTCGTTGGGCAGCAGGACGACCTCGCGGGCGTTGGCGCGCCGGATGGCGTCGACGAGCTCGCCGCTGGCGGGGGGCTCCCCGGGGCGGGCGGCCACGACGGTGGCGCCGGCGTCGGTGCACAGCGCGGCGAGGCCCTCGCCGGGGACGACCGCCACGACGGCGCGCTGGGCGGGTTCGCGGGTACGGGCCGCGGCCGGCTCTCCGGCGGCCGCCGCGGTGCCGCCGGATCCGGCGAAGTGCGTGATGCGGATGCGGTGGGGGCGGCCCGCGTCGATGCCCGCCTCGACGGCGGCTCCGGCGTCGTCCACGTGGACGTGGACGTTCCACAGGCCGTCTCCGCCGACGACGACGAGGGAGTCGCCCAGGGCGTCGAGCCGGGTGCGCAGGCGGGGGATGGCGGTGTCGTCGGCGTCGAGGAGGTAGATGACCTCGAAGGCGGGGGCGGTGCTGCCCGGGGCGGCGGTGGGGCAGGGCACGGGGCCGTGGGCCGGGGCCTCGTGCGGTGCCTCATGCCGGGCCTCATGCGGGGCCTCGGCATGAGGCGAGGTGTGCTCGGCGTGCTGCCGGTACGGGGCGGCGGGGCGCGTCCACGCGCGCGTGCCGCGCGGGCCCCATGGGGCCGCCTCGCCGGACAGGGCCCGGGCGAGGGCGCCGATCACCTCGACGAGGCCCAGGCCGCCGGAGTCGACGACTCCGGCCCGGCCGAGGACGTCGAGCTGTCCCGGGGTCATCGCGAGGGCGGAACGGGCGGCCTCGTCCGCGGCGCGGGCCACGGCGGCGCTGTCGCCCCGCGCGCCGGCGGCGGCGTCCGCCGCGGCTGCGGCCACGGTGAGGATGGTGCCTTCGACAGGGCGGGCGACGCCTTCGTAGGCGGATTCCACGGCCCGCCGCAGGGCGCGGCGCAGCCGTTCGGCGTCGTGGGCGGCGGGGTGCCCCGTGCGGGTGTCTGCGGGGGGCATGAGGCGGGCCTCGTGCGGGCCGGCTCCCTGCCCGGCGGCGGAGCCCTCCGCTGCTACGGCTTCTCCCCCGGCCTCGTGGGGACGGCCCGCATGGGGCCCGCCGGCATGAGGCCCGCCCGCGGCCTCCGTGCCGTCCCTGCCGCCCCCCGTGTCGTCCATGCCCTCCACGTCGCCCGTGTCCTCCGCCAGGACCTCGGCCATGCCGCGCAGCAGCTGGGCCAGGATCGTGCCGGAGTTGCCGCGCGCGCCTATGAGGGCACCGTGTGCCATGGCGCGGACGGCGTCCGGGAGCGTGGGACGGGAGGCGGGGCCCGTGGTGGCGTGGCCGTCGAAGACCGCGTCGACGGCCCGGGCGGCGGATTCGACGGTCAGGTACAGGTTCGTGCCCGTATCGCCGTCCGGGACGGGATAGACGTTGATGGCGTCGATCTCCTCGCGGGCCCGCCCCAGTGCGTCGAGGGCCAGCGCGCACCAGGTGCGTACCGCAGCGGCGTCGAGCGTGTGCGGCACGTGTGTCCTCCTCGGACTCCCTGGGCTGTGGAACGGTGATCGCAGACTAGCCCCGGGGCGGTTCCCGGCGGGAAGGCGGGCGGCCGGGGGCGGGACGACAGGTCACAGCCCGGGCAGCCATGGTAGTTTCGTCGAACGGGAGCAGTCGTTGTATGCTGCTCCGGTTGCCTGATGAGAATCAGGACATCCCCCCTGGTAATGCCGGTCACTACAGATTTCGGCACGCAGGGATTTTCCGTACGTGCCTGTCGTCTCCGCGTAAGCGGGGGTGACCCGTCTTTGGAGTAACCCGTGGCTGCCAACTGCGACGTCTGCGGCAAGGGGCCGGGCTTCGGCAACGCTATTTCGCACTCGCACCGCCGTACCCCCCGTCGTTGGAACCCCAACATCCAGCGGGTGCGTGCTGTGGTCGGTGGGACGCCGAAGCGGCTCAACGTCTGCACCTCGTGCATCAAGGCCGACAAGGTCTCGCGCTAAGCGAGTGCTGTCCCCCGCGCAAGCGGGGGAGGCCGGTCTCGCTATGACGTATGTCGTGGCGCAGCCCATCCGGTTGCCTTGAGGGCCGGTCCACCTTGTGGTGGGCCGGCTTTTTGCCGTACCCGGAACCCGAAACCGGCTCCCGCCTCATGCGGCGCCGCGTCCCCTCAGTGCGACGCCTCATGCCCTCCCGCCCGGCGCACCCTACGGGCGCCAGCGCCACCCGTGGTCGACCGGCCCGATGCCGTCCCCCAGAGGGAAGCCGGCCGCGATGGCGCCCGTCACGTACTCCTTGGCCGCCGTCACCGCCTCCGGCACCGTGTGCCCCTTGGCGAGGCCGCCGGCGATCGCGCTCGCCAGCGTGCAGCCCGTCCCGTGCGTGTGGCGGTTGTCGTGGCGCGGGGCCCGCAGCCAGTGCTCCTCCGTACCGTCGGTGAGCAGATCCACGGCGTCGCCTTCCAGGTGGCCGCCCTTGATGAGCGCCCACCGGGGCCCGTAGGAGAGCACCGCGTCCGCCGCGCGCCTCATGCCGTCCTCCGAGGTGACCCGCAGCCCCGTCAGCCAGGCGACCTCGTCGAGGTTGGGAGTGGCGACGGTGGCGGCAGGCAGCAGCTTCGTGCGGACCGCATCCAGGGCGGAGGCGGCGAGCAGTGCGTCGCCATGCTTGGAGATGCCCACCGGGTCGACGACGACGGGGGCTGCGGTGCCGGCGAGGAGTTCGGCGACGGTCAGCACGAGTTCGGCCGAGGCGAGCATGCCGGTCTTGACGGCCTGGACGCCGATGTCGTCGACGACGCTGCGGTACTGGGCCCGTACGGCCTCCGCGGGCAGTTCCCAGGCCCCTTGCACGCCGCGGGAGTTCTGCGCGGTCACGGCCGTGAGCACGCTCATGCCGTGCACACCGAGGGCGAGCATGGTCTTGAGGTCGGCCTGGATGCCCGCACCGCCGCCGGAGTCGGAGCCGGCGACGGTCAGCACGCGTGGGGGTATCGGCATGAGGCCGAATCTACAGCGCCGCCCCCGCCTCATGCGGCTGCCCGCATGAGGCCGCATGAGGCGTACCCCCGGCGCCGCCCCCCTCTTCCGCGCTACTCCCCCGGCTCCAGGTCCCCGAAGTGGTCCCAGCCGCTGGCCTTGTCCCACGGGGCGCCGTCCACCGTCACCTGGGGCAGGGCCGAGGGGCTGACGACCTCGCCGATGACCTTCCAGCGGGCGGGCAGCTTCACGTCCGGCGGGAAGGTCGCCACGATCGCATGGTCCTCTCCCCCGGTCAGCACCCACTGCAGCGGGTCGACGCCGACGGCCTGCCCGATGTCCGACATCTGCGTGGGCACGTCGATGGCGGCCGTGCGCAGGTCGATCCGGACCTTGCTGGCCTCGGCGATGTGGCCGAGGTCGGCGACGAGGCCGTCGCTGACGTCCGTCATCGCGGTGGCGCCGAGGCTCGCCGCGGCCGGGCCCGCGTGGTAGGGGGGCTCGGGGCGGCGGTGGGCCTCCACGAAGGCGCGGGGCGAGCGGAAGCCGCGGGCGAGGACCGCGAGGCCCGCGGCGGACCAGCCGAGCCAGCCGGTGACGGCGACGACGTCGCCGGGCTGGGCGCCGGAGCGGGTGACCGGCTCGTGGTTGCGGAGGTCACCGAGGGCGGTGATGGCGACGGTGATGGTGTCGCCGCGCACCACGTCGCCGCCGACGACGGCCGCGCCCGCGACCTGGCACTCGTCGCGGATGCCGTCCATGAGCTCGGTCGGCCAAGTGGCGGGGAGTTCGGCGGGGACGACCAGTCCGAGCAGGATCGCGGTGGGCACGGCGCCCATGGCCGCGATGTCGGCGAGGTTCTGCGCGGCGGCCTTGCGCCCGACGTCGTAGGCGGTCGACCAGTCGCGGCGGAAGTGCCGCCCTTCCAGAAGCACATCCGTACTGGCCACGACCCTGCGGTCGGGCGCAGCCACCACCGCGGCGTCGTCACCCGGCCCGAGCCGGACCGCAGGGGTGGTGGTGAGCCGGGAAGTAAGCTCTCTGATGAGCCCGAACTCCCCCAACTCGCCCACGGTGCCTTTCACTGAGCTCCTCCTAGGAGTATCGGTTGTGACATACGCCGCGCCGCGCAGGCAGCGCGGGTCTCCCCGCGCCGTGCGGCGACGCGGTACCGTGGCGTCTCTTCTCCCCACATGATCCTCGTAGCCGCCCTGGAGGTTCCGTGGTACAGGCGTACATCCTGATCCAGACCGAGGTCGGCAAGGCGTCGACCGTGGCCGAAGTCATCTCGAAGATCTCGGGGGTGATCCAGGCCGAGGACGTGACCGGTCCCTACGACGTGATCGTGCGCGCCCAGGCCGAGACCGTGGACGAGCTCGGCCGCATGGTGGTGGCCAGGATCCAGGCCGTGGAGGGCATCACCCGCACACTGACCTGCCCGGTCGTCCATCTCTAGGTCCCCCGTATGCTCGGCCGGTGAAGTCTTTCCTCCGCCGGCCCTTCGGCCTGCCCGCTGTCGTCGTGCTGTGCGCGGCCGCCGGCTGCTCGCCGGCGGGCGGCACGGAGGGGCCCGCCGTGCCCACGCCGCCGGCGCGGGCCGCCGGGCTCTGCCGGGCGCTGCACAAGGAGCTGCCGAAGACCGTGGACGGGAAGGAGCGGCGCACCGCCGATCCCGTCTCGGACTTCACCGCAGTGTGGGGTGATCCCGCGATCGCCCTGCGCTGCGGGGTGGAGCGTCCCGAGATCATCAAGCCCGGTTCCGAACACTACAACCCCGCCGCGGACTCGGTGGAGATCGACGGTGTGGACTGGCTGCCGGAGCGGCAGCCGGACGGCAGCGTCCGCTGCACGACCACCCTGCGGGAGGCGTTCGTGGAGGTGACGCTGCCGAGGCAGGTCGTCGGCGGGGCCGGCGATCTCGGTGCGCTCACCGATCTCGCCGGCGCCGTCGCGAAGACGATCCCGATCGGGGTCGTCTAGCGCGGTCCGCTGGCTAGCGCAGGCCGGTCGGCCGGCGCAGCGCCGCCTGGATGAGGCGGTCGATCAGCTCGGTGTAGCCGACGCCGCTCTCCTGCCACATGCGCGGGTACATGGAGATCGGCGTGAAGCCCGGCAGGGTGTTGATCTCGTTGATGACGAACTCGCCGTCCTCGGTGAGGAAGAAGTCCGCCCGCACGAGGCCCTCGCACGAGGCGGCGTCGAAGGCCCGGATGGCGAGCTCCTGGACCCGTGCGGTCTCCTCCGGCGTCAGCGGCGCGGGGACGAGGCCGGCGGCGGAGTCGATGTACTTCGCCTCGAAGTCGTAGAAGTCGTGGGCGGTGACCGGGGGGATCTCGGCGGGGACGCTGGCGCGCGGCCCGTCCTCAAACTCCAGGACGCCGCACTCGATCTCCCGGCCGCGCAGCAGCGACTCGACGAGGATCTTCGGGTCGTGGCGGCGGGCCTCGGCGACGGCGTCGTCCAGGCCGGAGACGTCGTCGACCTTGGTGATGCCCATGGAGGAGCCGGCGCGGGCGGGCTTGATGAAGACGGGCCAGCCGTGCTCACCGGCGAAGTCGACGATCTTCTTGCGGGCTGCGGCCGGGTCGGTGTCCCACTCGCGGGGGCGGATGACCTCGTACGGGCCGACGGGCAGGCCGAAGGAGACGAAGACGCGCTTCATGTACTCCTTGTCCTGGCCGACGGCCGAGGCGAGCACTCCGGCACCCACGTAGGGCATGCCGGAGAGCTCCAGCAGGCCCTGGAGGGTGCCGTCCTCCCCGTAGGGGCCGTGCAGCACGGGGAAGACCACGTCGACCTCGCCCAGGGCCTTGGGCACGGCGCCCGGCTCCGTGTAGACGACCTCGCGGTCGGAGGGGTCGACCGGCAGGACGACGGTGCCGTCGGGCGACTGGGCGAGGTCCGCGACGCTCGGCAGCGTGCGGTCGGCGATGGCCATCCGCTCGGGGTCGTCCGCGGTGAGCGCCCAACGGCCGTCGGTGGTGATGCCGATCGGCAGCACGTCGTACTTCGTGCGGTCGATGGCGCGCAGCACGGCGCCGGCGGTGACCACGGAAATGGCGTGCTCGGAACTGCGTCCGCCGAAGACGACCGCCACACGCGGCTTCCGGCCAGGGCTCTGGGGGGTGATCTCGCTGCTCATATCGCGACGAGAGTACCTCGTGGTGCGGGCCGAGTCAGTGCCGCTCGGGCTTGGCGCTGCGCGACATCAGCTCCTTGAGGGCGACGAGCGGCGGCTTGCCCTCGTGCACGATCTCCACGACGGTCTCCGTGATCGGCATGTCGACGCCGTGGCGGCGCGCCAGATCGAGCACCGACTCGCAGGATTTGACGCCCTCGGCGGTCTGCTTGGTGACGGCCACGGTCTCGGCGAGGGTCATGCCGCGGCCGAGGCTCGCGCCGAAGGTGCGGTTGCGGGAGAGCGGCGAGGCGCAGGTGGCGACGAGGTCCCCCATGCCGGCGAGGCCGGCGAAGGTGTGCGCGTCGGCGCCCATGGCGAGGCCCAGGCGGGTGGTCTCGGCCAGGCCGCGGGTGATGAGGGAGGCCTTGGCGTTGTCGCCGAGCCCCATGCCGTCGGCGATGCCGACGGCGAGGGCGATGACGTTCTTGACGGCGCCGCCGAGTTCGCAGCCGACCACGTCGGTGTTGGTGTACGGGCGGAAGTAGGCGGTGTGGCAGGCGGCCTGGAGCCGCTTGGCCACGGACTCGTCGCGGCAGGCGACGACGGCGGCGGCGGGCTGCCGGGCGGCGATCTCCTTGGCGAGGTTGGGGCCGGTCAGGACGGCCACTTGGTCGGCGGAGACCTTGGCGACCTCCTCGACGACCTCGCTCATGCGCTTGGCGGTGCCGAGCTCGATGCCCTTCATGAGGGAGACGAGGACGGTGTCGGCGGGCAGCAGGGGCGCCCACTCGGTGAGGTTGCCGCGCAGGGTCTGGGAGGGGACGGCGAGGACGGTGAAGGCGGCGCCTCGTGCGGCCTCTGCGGGGTCGGTGGTGGCCCGTACGGAGGGAGGGAGCTCGGTGCCGGGGAGGTAGTCGGGGTTGGTGCGGGTGGTGTTGATCGCCTCCACGACCGCGGCGCGCCGGCCCCACATGGTGACCTCGCAGCCGGCGTCCGCGAGGATCATGGCGAAGGCGGTTCCCCAGGAACCGGTGCCGTAGACGGCGCAGCGTGTCACTTGTCGTCCTCCTGGGCCTTGCGGCGGGCCGCGGCGCGGGCCTTCTTGGGGTTGTACGGCTCGGCGGGGGCCGGCTCGCCGCGCAGTTCGGCGAGGAGGGCGGTGATGGCGGACATGATGTCGTCGGTCGCCGCGCGCAGGACCTCCGCGGTGGGCTCCTTGCCGTAGTAGGCGGAGAGGTCCACGGGCGGGCCGGCCATCACCGTGAGGGTCTTGCGGGGGAAGAGCCGGAGCTTCTTCTCCTTGGCGTACGGCGGCATGGCCTCGTTGGCGCCCCACTGGGCGACGGGGATGACCGGGGCGCGGGTGAGCAGGGCGACGCGGGCGGCGCCGGTCTTGCCCTCCATGGGCCACATGTCGGGGTCGCGGGTGAGGGTGCCCTCGGGGTAGAAGGCCACGCACTCGCCCTTGTTGATGGCCTCGACGGCGGCCTTGAAGGCGGCCGCGGCGTCGGCCGACTCGCGGTAGACGGGGATCTGGCCGGTGCCGCGCAGGATGGCGCCGACGAAGCTGCCCTTGAACAGGGCGGCCTTGGCGAGGAAGCGGGGGACGCGCCCGGTGTTGTACTGGTAGTGGGCGTAGGAGAGCGGGTCGAGATACGAGTTGTGGTTGACGGCGGTAATAAAACCGCCGTCGGCCGGAATGTGCTCCATTCCTCGCCAGTCCCGCTTGAACAGAACCACGAGCGGCGGTTTCGCCAACACCGCCGTAAAGCGGTACCAGAAGCCGATTCTGTGGCGGGACACTCGGACACCCTTCTCTTGGGACCTGGACTCTGTGCTGAACCCGGAGGCCGCACAAGTGTCGCCCCAGGTCCCCGGTCTGTCGAGAACACCGTAACCCCGCGCTCCGCGGGCGGCTGCGGCAGCGGGTGACAATGAGGCTGTTGCGAAGAGAGGGGGCGGATGTGGTCTGGACGCTGGTGGTGCCGGTGAAGCCGCTGGCCCTGGCCAAGAGCCGTCTCGCCAGGGGCGCCGGGGAGGAGGCGCGGGCCGGCCTCGCGCTGGCGTTCGCGGTGGACACGGTGGCCGCGGCGCTGGCCTGTGCGGCGGTACGGGATGTGGTGGTCGTCACGGGCGATCCGCTGGCGGGGGCCGAGCTGAGCGCTCTCGGGGCGCGCGTCGTGGCCGAACCCGAGGGGCCCGGCGGCCTGAACGGCGCCCTTGCGCACGGCGCCCGGAGCGTACGGGCCGGGCGCCCGGACGCCGCGGTGGCGACGCTCAACGCCGACCTTCCCGCGCTGCGCCCGGCGGAACTGGCCCGTGTGCTCGATTCGGCCACGGAATTCCCTCGTGCATTTCTCGCGGACGCGGCGGGAATCGGAACGACGCTGCTGGCGGCGGCTCCGGGAATGGAATTGGCGCCGGCGTTCGAAGGACGTTCGCGCGCCCGTCACCACGGTTCGGGAGCCCGTGAGATCGGGCTGGCCGGGGTGGATTCCGTGCGCCGGGACGTGGACACGGAGGAGGATTTGCGGGCCGCACTGGCGCTGGGCGTGGGGCCCCGTACGGCTGCCGCGGTGGAGGCGGCCGCGGGGGTGCCGGGCGCATGGGGCGGCCGCCCCGTGCGGCAGGGCCCCGTGGTCGGTCCGCGGCCGCACGGGGCGGCGGCGGAACGCTCCGCCCCGTGCGCCGACTAGGCTGCTGTCATGCAGGCCACCGCGTACACCTTCGACCCTCAGACGCGCTCCGGGAGCGTGCTCCTGGACGACGGCACCCCGCTGCCCTTCGACGCCGCGGCGTTCAACGCGGGGGGCCTGCGCCTGCTGCGGCCGGGCCAGCGGGTGCGCATCGAGTGCACGGGGCAGGCCGCCGGCGCGGAGGGGGCCCCGGAGGGCCGCCGCGTGACGCTGGTGACGCTGCAGACGTTCTGAGGCCGCTGCAGACGTTCCGAGGTCGCTGCGGGCGCTCTGAAAGGGGCCCCGGAACCGACACCGGAGAGGGCCTCGTGCGGGCGCCGGACCGGGCCTCGTGCGGGGCCGGACGGGCCTCATACGAGCACCGGGCGGGGCCCCATGCGGGCACCGGGCGGG
Organism: Streptosporangium nondiastaticum; assembly: GCF_003011965.1. Taxonomy (GTDB): domain Bacteria; phylum Actinomycetota; class Actinomycetes; order Streptomycetales; family Streptomycetaceae; genus Streptomyces; species Streptomyces nondiastaticus. The sequence goes on along the minus strand of NZ_PXWG01000079.1, from coordinate 11,010 downwards.
GCCTCATGCGGCCCGGCCTCCGGACACACCGGCGCAGTTTCCGTACACACACCGCGGGCCGGGCTCCCCGAGGGGAGCCCGGCCCGGCGCGTGACGCCGTTCGCTGCCTTACTTCTTGGCGGCGGTCTTCTTGGCGGTGGTCTTGCGCGCGGTGGTCTTGCGCGTCGTGGCCTTGGTCGCCGTGGCCTTCTTGGCGGGCGCGGTCTTCTTCGCGGCGGCCTTCTTGGCGGTGGCGGCCGTGGTGGCCTTCTTCGCCGGGGCGGCCTTCTTGGCGGCGGTCTTCTTGGCGGCGGCGGCCGTGGTGGCCTTCTTCGCCGTCGTCTTCTTCGCCGTGGTCTTCTTCGCGGCGGCCGTGGTGGCCTTCTTCGCCGTCGTGGTCTTCTTCGCGGCGGTCTTCTTGGCGGCGGCGGCCGTGGTGGCCTTCTTCGCCGTCGTCTTCTTGGCGGTGGCCTTCTTCGCCGCGGCCTTGGTGGTGGCCTTGCCGCCCGAAAGGCTGCCCTTGGGCGCCTTCTTGACCGAGACCTCGCCACCCTTCGGCAGCTTCTTCGAGCCGCTCACCAGGTCCTTGAAGCCCTGACCCGCGCGGAAGCGCGGCACCGAGGTCTTCTTGACCCGCACGCGCTCACCCGTCTGCGGGTTGCGGGCGTAACGGGCCGGGCGGTCGACCTTCTCGAACGAGCCGAAGCCGGTGACCGAGACCCGGTCACCCGCGACGACCGCACGGACGATCGCGTCGAGCACCGCGTCAACGGCGTCTGCGGCCTGCTGACGGCCACCGAGCTTGTCGGCAATCGCTTCAACGAGCTGCGCCTTGTTCACGTCTTCCCCTTCGGAGACATTGCTGGAACGAATGCGCTCCAGCCTTTTCGCACGTTAGGCAGATATATACCGCAAATCAAACACGAAACGGTCTAATCACCCTTGTGCCGCAACGAACTCGACCATCACGGAGTTCCGTCACGGTCGGGCTCTTCGGGGAAACGGCCCTCGTCGAGGTCGTTCATCAGCCGGTCCAGACGCATTGCGGCGCCTGAGAGATCGTGCTTCGCCGCGGCCGTGATGGCCAGCAGCTTCCGGGACAGCGCCATCCGTACGCCCTCCGGGACTTGCAGTGTGCGCACCCGGGAGTGCGCTTCCTTGAGCCGGTCCGCAACGAGCCGGTAAAGCTCGAGTTGGCTGTCGCGTTCCATGCACCGATTGTGCCATCTGAGGCGAGTTGTCGCTTCACAGGGCCTCAACAGAGCGATGCGCCCCCTGTCCGAAGACAGGGGGCGCATCATGCCAAACCCTTGGTGAGCAGCGAAAATCCGGGGTCCTCCAAGCGCCCTCCCGGGCCGCCGGAGGGGCGTGAAATCCGTGTCAGATCCGGGCCGTGGAAGGCTTGAAGGAGGGCCTTCCGGCCTCGAAGGCGGCGACGTCGGCCTCGTGCCGGAGGGTCAGGCCGATGTCGTCCAGCCCCTCCAGCAGACGCCACCGGGCGTTCTCGTCAAGGTCGAAATCAGCCGTGATGCCCTCGGCCCGGACCTGGCGGGCGACGAGGTCGACGGTCACCTCGGCGGCGGGGTCGGCCTCGGTGAGCTCCCAGAGGGCGTCGACGGTCTCCTGCGGCAGGACGACGGTCAGCAGACCGTTCTTGAGCGAGTTGCCGCGGAAGATGTCGGCGAAGCGCGCGGAGACGACCGCCTTGAAGCCGTAGTTCTGCAGGGCCCAGACCGCGTGCTCGCGGGACGAGCCGGTGCCGAAGTCCGGGCCGGCCACCAGGACGCTGGCCCCGCGGCGCTCGGGACGGTTCAGCACGAACTCGGGGTCCTTGCGCCAGGCCTCGAACAGACCGTCCTCGAACCCGTCGCGGGTGACCTTCTTGAGCCAGTGCGCGGGGATGATCTGGTCGGTGTCGACGTTGCTGCGGCGCAGCGGTACGGCGCGGCCGGTGTGCGTGGTGAAAGCTTCCATGACGGTTCAGGCCCCCAGGGGAGTGCGGACGTCGGACGCGCCGGCCGGGGCGGCCGGGGAGGGCAGGTCGGCCGGGGAGGCCAGATGGCCCAGTACGGCGGTGGCGGCGGCCACCTGGGGCGAGACCAGGTGCGTGCGACCGCCCTTGCCCTGCCTGCCCTCGAAGTTACGGTTCGAGGTCGATGCGGACCTCTCGCCCGGCGCGAGTTGGTCGGGGTTCATGCCGAGGCACATCGAACAGCCGGCGTGGCGCCACTCGGCACCGGCCGCGGTGAAGACCTTGTCCAGCCCCTCGTCGACGGCCTGCAGGGACACCCGTACGGAGCCGGGGACGACCAGCATCCGGATGCCGTCGGCGATCCGGCGGCCCTCCAGGACGGCCGCGGCGGCGCGCAGGTCCTCGATCCGCCCATTGGTGCACGAGCCCACGAAGACGGTGTCGACACGGATGTCGCGCAGCGGCTGACCTGCCGTCAACCCCATGTATTCCAGGGCCTTTTCGGCGGCCAGGCGGTCGGACGGGTCGGGGTAGGCGGCGGGGTCGGGAACGGCCGCCGACAGGGGGGCGCCCTGCCCCGGGTTGGTGCCCCAGGTGACGAACGGGGAGAGCTCGGCGGCGTCGATGACGATCTCGTGGTCGAAGACGGCGTCGTCGTCGGTGCGCAGGGTGCGCCAGTAGTCGACGGCGGCGTCCCAGTCGGCCCCCCGGGGTGCGTGGGGCCGGCCCTTCAGATAGGCGAAGGTGGTCTCGTCGGGCGCGATCATGCCCGCGCGGGCACCCGCCTCGATGGACATGTTGCACACGGTCATCCGCGCCTCCATCGAGAGCTTCTCGATGGCCGTGCCGCGGTACTCGATGACGTAGCCCTGGCCGCCGCCGGTGCCGATGCGGGCGATGACGGCGAGGATCAGGTCCTTGGCGGTGACGCCCTCGGGCAGTTCGCCGTCGACGGTGACCGCCATGGTGCGGAACGGGGCCAGCGGCAGCGTCTGGGTGGCGAGGACGTGCTCGACCTGACTGGTGCCGATGCCGAACGCCAGCGCGCCGAAGGCGCCGTGGGTGGAGGTGTGGCTGTCACCGCAGACGACGGTGGTGCCGGGCTGGGTCAGTCCCAGCTGCGGTCCCACCACGTGGACGACACCCTGTTCGACGTCGCCCAGCGGGTGCAGGCGGACCCCGAACTCGGCGCAGTTCTTGCGCAGCGTCTCCAGCTGGGTGCGGGAGACCGGGTCGGCGATGGGCTTGTCGATGTCGAGGGTCGGGGTGTTGTGGTCCTCGGTCGCGATGGTGAGATCCAGGCGCCGCACGGGGCGCCCGGCCTTGCGGAGGCCGTCGAAGGCCTGCGGGCTGGTGACCTCGTGGAGCAGGTGCAGGTCGATGTAGAGCAGGTCGGGCTCGCCCTCGGCGCGCCTGACGACATGGTCGTCCCAAACCTTCTCTGCGAGTGTGCGTCCCATCGCTGTCCCTCCGGCCGGCGTCGTCGCCGGTCACATTCCTGTGGCTGTGGGTGCTCTCCAACCAGGTTGAGGCTTCTCCGGGAAATTTGAACTTGCGTTTCACAGTGTGAGACGCAAGTATCGTTGCATGGACAACACTGGTGGCGCCTCGAGCGGCGTGGGAGTACTCGACAAGGCGGCTCTGGTGCTGAGTGCGCTGGAGTCCGGGCCGGCGACCCTGGCGGGGCTCGTCACGGCCACCGGCCTGGCGCGCCCGACGGCGCACCGGCTGGCGGTGGCGCTGGAGCACCACCGGATGGTGGCGCGTGACATGCAGGGCCGGTTCATCCTCGGCCCGCGGCTGAGCGAGCTGGCGGCCGCGGCGGGCGAGGACCGGCTCCTGGCCACGGCGGGCCCCGTGCTCACCCACCTCCGGGACGTGACGGGCGAGAGCGCGCAGCTCTACCGCCGCCAGGGCGACATGCGCATCTGCGTGGCCGCGGCGGAGCGGCTGTCCGGCCTGCGGGACACCGTGCCGGTGGGCTCCACGCTACCCATGAAGGCCGGCTCGGCCGCCCAGGTGCTGATGGCGTGGGAGGAGCCGGAGCGGCTGCACCGCGGCCTGCAGGGGGCCCGCTTCACGGCGACGGCGCTCTCGGGCGTGCGGCGCCGGGGGTGGGCGCAGTCGATCGGCGAGCGGGAGCCGGGCGTCGCCTCGGTGTCCGCCCCCGTGCGCGGGCCGTCCAACCGGGTCGTCGCCGCCGTCTCGGTCTCCGGACCGATCGAGCGCCTCACGCGGCACCCGGGGCGCATGCACGCCCAGGCGGTGCTGGACGCCGCGATGCGCCTCACGGAGGCGCTGCGCCGCAACGGCTGACCGGGGAGGGCTCGTGGAGCGGGCCGCATGAGGCAGCCCACGGGAGGGCCTCATGCGGCCCGCTCCCCCACGGCTCGCCTCATGCGGCGCACTTCGTACGCCGCGCCATGCGACTCGCTCCGGCACAGCCCGCCTCATGCGGCCGGACGCCACCGCCCCATGCAGCCCGGCACCGCCGCCCCATGCGGCCGACGACGCCTCCACGCGCCGCTTGAGGCGCCCCCGCACTTGCGGCCACCCTGCGCCCGCCTGAGGCCCCGCCGCATGCACCCGCCCCACGAGCCCGGCCCGCGCGCCCGCCCCAGGGCATTTGCCCTGCGCGTCAGGCACTCACCTCGCTCGCCCGCCCTTCCGCGCTCGCAAAGCGTTCTGCCGCGCGTTCGCCGCGCCTGGCCACGGGCTCGACGCCGTAGGCCTTGCCGAGCCCCTGTGCCGGCATGCCGGAGTAGATCGACTCGTACGAACCGGCCGGCACGACGTACGTCTCGTGCCAGATGCCGACCTTCCCCTCGCTGCCTCGCGCGCGGCGGTTGAACGCCGCCCACGCGGGGCGGTGCTCTTTGTTGGCGTCCGCGGCGTAGGCGAGCAGCTTTTCGCGGGATTCCCAGTACTGGACCACGCCGAAGTCCCTCGGCCCGCCGGTGATCATCCGGTAGCCCAGCAGTCCGCTGTTCTCGTCGCGCGAGAGCTCTTTGAGCATGCGCGGCATCGCGCGGAAAGCCGGCAGCCAGTGCCGCACCGCACGCCAGTTGTTGATCCGCATCCCGATCAGGAAGACGACCACGTCGCCCTCGGCCGCGGCGGTGACCCGTTCCGGTATCGGCTGTGCACTCATGAGAGCTCCCCCAGACGTCATCGGATAGTGGCACTATCCATGCTTGGATAGTGCCACTCACCAAGGAAGGGCGCAAGAGGAAATGCGACTGGCCGAACTGAGCGAACGCAGTGGCGTGTCCACCGCCACGATCAAGTACTACTTGCGCGAGGGGCTGCTGCAGCCCGGCCGCAGGGTCTCCGCGACCCAGGCCGAGTACGACGACACGCACGTCCGCCGGCTGCGCCTGGTGCGGGCCCTGATCCAGCTGGGCAAGGTCCCGGTGGCCACCGCGCGCGAGGTCATTGCCGCGGCCGAGGACGAGTCACTGGACCACCATCTGAGACTCGGCGCGGCCACGTGGGCCCTGCCGGCCGGGCCGGAGGCCGACGGGGACGATCCCGAGGTCGCCGCGGCGGGCCGCACGGTGACCGCCCTGCTGGAGCACGTCGGCTGGCGGCACGACCAGGAGCTCGGTGAGCTGTCCCCCGCCTACCGCACGCTGGTCGCGGCGGTCGCCGCGCTCAGGCGCCTCGGCTACCCGTGCGGTGTCGCGCACCTGCTGCCCTACGCGCGGCTCGCCGCACAGCTGGCGGTCACGGACCTGGACCTGATCCAGGAGCAGCCCACGGAGGCCGGGCAGATCGAGGCGGCCGTCGCGCTGACGGTCCTCTACGAGCCGGTGCTGCTGAGCCTGCGCCGCCTCGCGCACTCCGAGGAGTCCGCGCGGCGCTTCATGGACACCGACGGGGCATGAGGCCGGGGAGCCCGGGCAGCCCCCAAGGGCTCCGCAGCGCCCCCCCCACGCAGGCACCCCAAGCCCAGGCGGGCACCAAGCCCGGGCGGGCCTCATGCGGTGCCTCATGCAGGGCCTCACGCGGGCCTCATGCAGGGCCTCACGCGGGCCTCATGCAGGGCCTCACGCGGGCCTCATGCAGGGCCTCATGCGGAACAGCCTCAGGCGAGCACCAAGCCCGGCCGGCCCTCATGCGGGGCCTCATGCGGGGCCTCATGCGGAACAGCCTCAGGCAGGCTCCACGCCCAACCGCCCCCACCCTCACCCCCACCCCTCACAGCCGCTCCGCGTCCCCCTGCCCCGCCACCCGCAGGGTGAGGACGGTCTCCGGGCCCCGTGCGCGCACCTCCAGGGAGTCGCCGAGGCTGCGGGCGAGCCACAGGCCGTCCTCGGCCCCGTGCGCGTCGCCGGCCGGTGCGGGAGGCCGGTAGCCCGCGAAGGGCGGGACGGCGGCGTCCGGCACCGTAAGCCCGCCGCCCGGCCCCGTACGCTCGCGCTCCCCGCGCGCCCCGCACCCCACGCCCCCAACGTCCCGCTCCGTGCGCCTCAGCTCGTACACCACCGCGCCCGGCTCCTCCCAGGCCCGCAGCGTGACGCGCGCGCCCTCCGGGGCCAGCAGGTAGGCGGCGGCCTCATGCGCGGCCAGTTCGGCGAGGGCGAGCCGGGCACCGGTCAGGCCCGCGCCTGCGGCCCGTTCGCGGGCGAGCAGGCGCAGCACCGCGGCGTCGTCCGTGGGCCCCGTGCTGGCGGCGGACGGCGGCGGGCATGAGGCGGCGGCCGGCACCTCCAGCGCGGCCGCGTACGCCGCAGGGTCCGCGTAGGACGCGCACGGGGCCTGCTGCTCGCCGTCCAGGCGGACGGGGTGGGTCGCGACGGCCGCCTCCGCCACGTCACCGGGGACGACGCGGGTGTCGTAGGGGCAGACCATCCACACGGGCAGTCCGGCGAGGAGCACGTTGAGCCCGGCCTCCATGCGTTTCCACTCCGCGGTCTGGCGGGCGGAGCGGCCGGCCCACACGGGTTCGGCGATCATGCGCGTGCGCCGGCCGGGGCGGGCACGCCGTTCGTGGTAGCGCAGGAAGGCGGCGACGCGGTCGACGGGGCGGCGGCCGAAGTGGGCGGTCTCGGCGGTGTCGAGGTGGTGGGCGCTCTCGCCCAGGGCCTCCCGCAGCAGCTCGATGTTGGCGGGCGTCGTGGCGGCGAGGACGGGTTCCCCGGCCGCGAGTCCGCCCCGTACGAAGGGCACCGCCATCGCCAGGAACTCCGCGTCGGAGCCGTACAGGCAGGCGTGGTGGACGAACCCGGTCGAGCCGGTGCGGTCAGCAGCCATGGGCGGCCCCCAGCCGCAGGCCCGGCGTGGTGTCCCAGCCGATGAGGGTGATGACCTGCAGCAGGTGGGGCGGTACTCCGGCGAGCTCCACGGTGCAGTGGCGGGCGGCGCGGGCGCGGGCGAAGGTCATGAGCAGCCGCAGCCCGGCGAGGTCCAGGAACTCCACGCGGGACATTTCCAGGCGCAGGTCGCCGCGGACGGAGGCCACCGACTGCAGTGCCTCCCTGAGGTGGCGGTGGGAGCCGGCGTCGACCACTCCTTCGATCCGGAGTCCCGGCGGGCTGACGGTGGCGACGACGGTCAGTTCGGCCGTGCGGACGAGAGGATCCACTTCGACGCTCCTGGAATGGGCCGCTGCGGGGGCGTCCGGCGCGGCGGGCTCTCGGCGGCGGATGTCGTGGTGACGCAGCTCCTGCGGCCCGCCGGCGCCCGAACTCCGCGGCGGGCAGGGCTTCGTGGCGCGGCGGGGCCGGCACCGGCCGCCGCTGGGATGGGCCATGGGGGGATTATCGGGCGGGGCCGGGGCATGCGGAAGGCCGCATGAAAAAATGCCCCCCGCGTATGCGGGAGGCATTCTCTCGTGTGGTACCCCCGACCGGATTCGAACCGGCGCTACCGCCTTGAGAGGGCGGCGTGCTAGGCCGCTACACAACGGGGGCTTGCTTTTGTTTTGCTATTGCAGACTCAAAAAGCAATCTGCGCTGGGCTACCAGGACTCGAACCTAGACTAAATGAACCAGAATCACTCGTGCTGCCAATTACACCATAGCCCATGGTGGTTTTATAACCAGTACCCCCGACCGGATTCGAACCGGCGCTACCGCCTTGAGAGGGCGGCGTGCTAGGCCGCTACACAACGGGGGCCCTAGCGATTTCCCATCAGGTCACCCCGACCGGAAATCAGTACCCCCGACCGGATTCGAACCGGCGCTACCGCCTTGAGAGGGCGGCGTGCTAGGCCGCTACACAACGGGGGCTTGCACTTCGCTTTTGCGCTTTCGCGCGCTTCCTACTTTATCAGTAGTTTTGCGAGAGAATTTCGGCGAAGAATTTCTCTTGCTGGGGTACCAGGACTCGAACCTAGACTAAGTGAACCAGAATCACTCGTGCTGCCAATTACACCATACCCCACCGTAACTCCACCCCCATCAGGGGGTCTTGTCCGGCTTGCGCCTTCCGCTCCGGCCTCTCGGCCCTCTCGGGCGGCGCAGGAAGAACATTACCCGAAGGAGGACGGGGCGCCAAAATCGATAGATGCCCCCGCGCAGACGCGACGGGGCCCGGCGGCCTCGGGTGAGGCTGCCGGGCCCCGTGGGGCGCCCTGTGCCGGGCGTACCAGGCGGGTCAGAGCCGCCCGGCGCGTCAGGCGGTGAGCTTGGCCAGAGCGGCGTCCACGCGCGCGAGCGTGCGCTCGCGGCCCAGGACCTCCAGGGACTCGAACAGCGGCAGACCGACCGTGCGGCCGGTGACGGCGACGCGGACGGGCGCCTGGGCCTTGCCGAGCTTCAGGCCGTGCTCCTCGCCCGCGGCGACCACGGCGGCCTTGATGGCGTCGGCGGTCCACTCCGCATCGGCGAGCTTGGCGCGTGCCGTCCGCAGCAGGGCGTCCGAGCCCTCCTTCATCGCCTTGGCCCAGGAGGCCTCGTCCTCGGCCGGCTCCTCCAGGAAGAGGAAGTCGACGTTGGCGGTGATGTCGGAGAGGACCGTGAGGCGCGTCTGGGCGTGGGGCGCGATGGCCTCCCAGGCGGCCTGGTCGAAGGCCTCCGGCGCCCACGGGGCGTGGGGCGCCCGCAGCCAGGGCTCGCAGGCCTCGGCGAACGCCTTCACGTCCAGCTGCCGGATGTGGTCGGCGTTGATCGCCTCGGCCTTCTTGAGGTCGAAGCGGGCCGGGTTGGCGTTGACGTCCTTGATGTCGAAGGCCGCGACCATCTCCTCCATCGAGAAGAGGTCCTGGTCGGCGGAGAGCGACCAGCCCAGGAGCGAGAGGTAGTTCAGCAGGCCGGCCGGGAGGAAGCCGCGCTCCCGGTAGAGGTTGAGGGAGGCCTGCGGGTCGCGCTTGGAGAGCTTCTTGTTGCCCTCGCCCATCACGTACGGCAGGTGGCCGAACTCCGGGACGGTCTTGGCGACGCCCAGCTCGATCAGCGCCTTGTAGAGGGCGATCTGCCGGGGCGTGGAGGAGAGCAGGTCCTCGCCGCGCAGGACGTGGGTGATCTCCATCAGCGCGTCGTCGACGGGGTTGACCAGCGTGTAGAGCGGAGCGCCGTTGGCCCGGACGATGCCGTAGTCCGGCACGTTCTCCGGGGTGAAGGTCAGCTCGCCGCGGACGAGGTCGGTGAAGGTGATGGCCTCGTCGGGCATCCGGAAGCGCACGATCGAGGGGCGGCCCTCGGCCTCGTACGCCGCCTGCTGCTCGGGCGTGACGACGCGGCACTTGCCGTCGTAGCCGGAGGGCCGGCCGGCGGCGCGGGCGGCCTCGCGGCGCTCGTCGAGCTCCTCGGCGGTGCAGTAGCAACGGTAGGCGTAGCCGCCGTCCAGGAGCTGCTGCGCGACGTCCTTGTAGATGTCCATGCGCTGCGACTGGCGGTACGGCGCGTGGGGGCCACCGACCTCGGGGCCCTCGTCCCAGTCGAAGCCCAGCCAGCGCATCGAGTCGAGCAGCTGCTGGTACGACTCCTCGGAGTCGCGCGCCGCGTCGGTGTCCTCGATGCGGAAGACCAGGGTGCCGCCGTGGTGGCGGGCGAACGCCCAGTTGAAGAGGGCGGTGCGGACCAGACCCACGTGGGGGTTGCCGGTCGGCGAGGGACAGAAACGTACGCGGACGTTCGCGTTAGCCACGCTTGATCACCTTGTTGGTGAGAGTGCCGATGCCTTCGATGGTGACGGCGACCTCGTCGCCGACGTTGAGCGGTCCGACTCCGGCCGGGGTGCCCGTGAGGACGACGTCGCCGGGGAGCAGCGTCATCGCCTCGGTGATGTGGACGATCAGGTCCTCGATGGAGCGCACCATGTCGCCCGTGCGGCCCAGCTGGCGCTGTTCGCCGTTGACCGTGCACATGATCCCGAGGTCGCTCGGGTCGAGTTCGGTCTCGATCCAGGGGCCGAGCGGGCAGGAGGTGTCGAAGCCCTTGGCGCGGGCCCACTGCTTCTCGCGCTGCTGGGCGTCGCGCGCGGTGACGTCGTTGGCGCAGGTGTAGCCGAGGATGACGTCCTTGACGCGCTCGCGCGGGACCTCGCGGCACATGCGGCCGATGACGACGGCCAGCTCGGCCTCGTGGTGCAGCTCGCTGGAGAAGGAGGGGTACTCGATGGCGCCGCCGGGGCCGATCACCGAGGTGGAGGGCTTGAGGAAGGCGACGGGGAGGTCGCCGACCTCGTTGCCGAGCTCGGCGGCGTGCTCCGCGTAGTTGCGGCCGATGGCCACGACCTTGCTGGGCAGGACGGGCGAGAGCAGCCGGACCTTGTCCAGCGGGACCTTGGTGCCGGAGCGCTCGAAGTCGCCGTAGGGGATGCCCTTGATGATGTCGAGGACGGGGCCGCCTTCTGTGGCGGCGTCCCCCTCCACGACGCCGTAGCCGACGTTGCCGTCGATGGAGAACCTGGCGATGCGCACGGGAAGCTTTTGCCCCTATCTGATCCGGCCGGAGTCTGACACCCCAGGCTATCGCGGGGGCCGCGAAGCGCCCGGCGGCTCCGCCGGGGCGGGACGGGGCCCTACGGGACGGGCCGCCCCGGAGGGCGGCCCGTCCCGGCCCCTGAAAGGGATCAGTCCGGGGATTTCAGTCCGGGGGGATTTCGGTCCGGGG
>NZ_PXWG01000078.1 GCF_003011965.1 Streptosporangium nondiastaticum | reverse complement strand
GGTCGCCGGGGCGCGAGGCGGCCGGCCTCTGCTCGTGCGGGTCTGGCGGCCGCCGCCGGTGCCCTGGGCGGCCGGGCACCGCGGGGTGGATCTCGTCGCCCGCCCGGGTCAGGCGGTGCGGGCCGCCGCGCCCGGCACCGTGTCCTTCGCCGGCACCGTCGCAGGGCGGGGTGTGGTGTCGGTCAAGCACCCGGGGACGGGGGATCCGCCGCTGCGGACCACGTACGAGCCGGTGGACGCGGTGGTGAAGGAAGGGGACGAGGTGGCGGCGGGGCAAGTGATCGGCACGCTCCAGGCGGGCCCCTTCCTCTCCCACTGCCTGAAGGGGACTGGGGGCGCGGCCGGCTCCGGGGCCTGCCTGCACTGGGGGCTGCTCCGCGGAAAGATCTACCTGGATCCCTTGTCCCTGCTGCCGCCGTGGATGCTGCGCAGGCCACCGTCCCGGCTGCTGCCGCTGTCCGGTGGGAGCGGTACGGCCGTGGTCAGCCCCTGACGCCGCGCAGCGCCATGGACACGGCCGCCTCGACGATGCGGCCCGGCTCCTCGGCCGCGCCCAGCTCGATCCGGCGTACGGCGGCGTCGACGACGCCCTGCAGCAGCATGGCGGCCAGTCGCGGCTGCTCGTGGCCGAGACCTTCGAGGGCCTCCACGACCATGGCGATGAGCCCGCCGTGAGCGGCCCGGATCTTCTCGCGCGCGCCCGCGTCCAGCTCTCCGGCGGAGATCGCGACCACAGCACGGTGGCGGCGGTCGCCGACGAGGGCCAGCTGACGGCGCACGTAGGCCTCGATCTTGGCCTCGGGTGTGTCCGCGACCTCCATGGCGGCCTCGACCTCCGCCGCCCACACGGGGAAGTCGACCGCGCACAGCTCCTCGACCACGGCCGCCCGCGAGCGGAAGTACTCGTAGACCGAGGACCGGGCCAGTCCCGTGCGCTCGGCCAGAGCGGGGAAGGTCAGCGCCTCCGTGCCGCCCTCGGACAGCAGGGAGCGGGCGGCGTCCAGCAGGGCGCCGCGCTGCATCGTCCGGTGCTCGGCCACTGAGGCCGCTCGAATCCTGGGCACGTCCCCACTTTACGGATTGCCGGGGGCCGGGACGACGCCGAGGGAGGATTCCCGCCGGTGTCAGCGGCCGACGTCCGCCAGCTTGGCCCTCAGCTGGAGCACCGACTTCGTGTGGATCTGGCTGACCCTGCTCTCCGTGACGCCGAGCACGTGCCCGATCTCGGCCAGCGTGAGGCCCTCGTAGTAGTAGAGGGTGACCACGGTCTTCTCGCGCTCGGGGAGCGTGTTGATCGCGCGGGCGAGGAGGCGGCGCAGCTCGCGGTCCTCGGCGACCTCGACGGGGTCGTCGGCGGCGGTGTCCTCCAGGGTGTCCATCAGGCTCAGCCGTTCGCCGCCCTCGGCGCCGGCGTGCAGGAGGTCCTCCAGGGCGACCACGTTGGTGAGCGACAACTGGCTGAAGACCCCGTGCAGTTCCTCAATGCCGATGCCCATCTCGGCCGCAACCTCGGCCTCGGTGGGGGTGCGCCGCAGCTCGGCCTCCAGCGTGGCGTACGCGCGCTCGACCGCGCGGGCCTTCTGACGGACGGAACGCGGGATCCAGTCCAGCGCACGCAGCTCGTCGATCATCGCCCCGCGGATCCGGGTGATGGCGTACGTCTCGAACTTGATCTCCCGGGCGGGGTCGAACTTCTCGATGGCGTCGATGAGTCCGAAGATCCCCGAGGACACGAAGTCGGCCTGCTCGACGTTGGACGGCAGGCCGACGCTGACGCGCCCCGCCACGTACTTCACCAGCGGCGAGTAGTGGAGGATCAGCTGTTCCCGCAGCCGGTCGTCGCCCGAGGCCTTGTACGACCGCCACAGCTCATCGAGCGTCGAGGGTGCGGGAGGGCGCTCGGCGCCGCGCGCCGCGGGCGGCACCGCCGCGCGGTCCGAACCGGAGGTGTGCTGGGGCATTCGTCGTCTTGAGCCGTTCTGCTGTGACGTGGGTCGAGTGGTACGAATGGCTGGAATCCCGTGAGCGTAGCGTGACTGCTGAGTTGCGGTATGCGATGAGTCCTCTTCGGTCGGTGTGCGGCCGAGTCCCCCGCCGGCCGCGTCGGCGTGCAGCCGCCGGAGGCGCGGGTGGGCCGTACGGGCCTCGCCGTATCGGCGGCCGCGGTCGTCCCCTTAACCTTTTCACCCGATCGCCCCAGGTCAAGAACCGCCTCGCCGCGCGGACGGGCGCCGTCCGGGGGGCTTGGGGGTGCCGGATGTTGACGGTGGGGCGGCCAACTTCCAGTGATCACCGTGGCGTTCGACGAAGCCGAGGGACCGTAGCTCGTACAGCCTGGCGAGCGTCTGATCCCTGCTCAGGCCCGCGTTTCGCGCGATGAGGTCCGCGTCGCCGCCGCTGCCCCCGGGCACGGCTTCGAGCGCCATGGCCACCGCCGGGGCCAGCAGGTCGCGCGCGACGACGGGGCCGTGGCGCTCGGGGGCGAGGTCGCCGATGCCGCCGACGAGCTCGGCGATCTCGTCGGCGTCGGTGACGAGGGCCGCGTCCTCGCGGAGCAGTTCGTGCACACCGGCCGAGAGACCGGATGTGACGGGCCCCGGCACACCCATCGTCTGACGTCCCAGCAGGCGGGCGCGACGGGCCGTCACCAGCGAGCCGCTGCGGTATTCGGCCTCCACCACCACGGTGCCGCGCGTCAACGCGGCGATGACGCGGTTGCGCAGGACGAAACGGCTGCGGGTGGGGTGGCCGCCCGGGGGCAACTCGGCAAGCACGAGACCCCGTTCCACGATCCGGTCGAGCAGGTCCGCGTGGCCGCGCGGGTAGGGCACGTCAACCCCGCAGGCCAGCACGGCCACGGTCACCCCGCCCGCGGCGAGCGCCCCTCTGTGCGCGGCGCCGTCGACGCCGTACGCCGCGCCGGACACGACCACCCAGCCGAGCCGGGCCAGCCCGGCGCCGAGGAGGGACGCGACGTGCGAGCCGTAATCGGTGCAGGCGCGGGCGCCGACCACGGCGACGGAGCGCAGGGCCCACAGCCTCAGGTCGGCGCCACCGCGCACCCACAGGCCCAGCGGACGGGCGTCGCCGAGGTCGTCCAGTTGCCCGGGCCATTCCTGGTCGCCGGGACAGACGAAACGGCCGCCCAGCCCGGCGACGGCGTCGAGGTCGCCCTGCGGATCGAGGGCGGCGGCTCGCTGCCGGCAGCCCGCGAGCCGCTCACGGCCGGCGCCCCTCGGTGCCGGTCCCGTGCCGGTGAGGCCCCGCACCACCCCCATGGCCCCCATCTCCTGCACCCAGCGGCCCACGCGCTCGTCACCGGGCTCGGTCAGCCGGGTGAGCGCGGCACGGGCCAGCCGGTCCTCGGAGGCGGGGGCGGTCACGGGTGCTCCCCCGTCAGAACGGTGCCGCGATGGACACCCGTACGCAGCTCCAGCGCGCAGTTGACCTCCGCGGCGCCGGGGCGGTCGTGCCCGGCGAGGTCGGCCACGGTCCAGGCGACCCGCAGCACGCGATCGAGGCCACGCGCCGTCAGCAGTCCCCGTTCCATATCGCGTTCGGCTTCGACGAGGGCTCCCGGGGCGGCCCGCCAGCGGGTCCGCAGTTCGTGGCCGGGGACCTCGCTATTCGTCGCCCAGGGCGTGTCCGCGAGGCGGGCGGCGGCCCGCTCCCGGGCGCCACGGACCCGCTCGGCCACCTCGGCGGTCGTCTCCGCTCCCGCCTCGGCTCCCATGAGCTCGGAGCGGGCCACCGGCTCGACCGTCACCCTCAGGTCGACCCGGTCCATGAGGGGGCCGGAGAGGCGGGCCCGGTAGCGCCTGACGGCCTGCGGGGCGCAGTCGCAGCCCTCGGCCAGCATCCCGTGCCTGCCGCAGGGGCAGGGATTCGCGGCCAGGACGAGCAGGAACCGGGCCGGGAGCCGCAGCACTCCACCGGAGCGTGCCACGATCACATGCCCCGATTCGAGCGGCTGCCTCAGCGCATCGAGAACGCGTCCGGAGAACTCCGGTGCCTCGTCCATGAAGAGCACCCCGCGGTGCGCCAGGGAAACCGCGCCGGGGCGCGGCAGCCCCGAGCCGCCACCGACCAGGGAAGGCATGGACGCCGAGTGGTGCGGGGCGCAGTAGGGGGCCTTGTCGACGAGGGGCTGCCCGGCCGGGAGCGTCCCCGCTACGGAGTGGACCGCCGTGACTTCGAGCGACTCCTGCGGGCTGAGCGGCGGCAGCAGGCCGGGCAGCCGCTCGGCGAGCATGGTCTTGCCCGCTCCGGGCGGGCCCTGGAGGAGCAGGTGGTGCCGCCCGGCGGCGGCCACTTCGAGAGCCATCCGGGCCTTGGCCTGCCCGGCGACCTCGGCGAGGTCGGGCTGCCGCTCGCCGAGCAGGACGCCCGTTCCCAGCCCCGCGCCGGGCACCGAGAGTCCCGCGAGCATCGGATCAGGACGGCCCTCCTGCAGCGGCTCCTCCTCCGGCACCGGCTCGTCCGTCAGGACCGCGATCAGCTGGCGCAGGCTGTGGATGCCGAGGACCGAGACCCCGGGCACGAGGGACGCCTCGGCGGCGGTGCGCTCAGGGACGACGACCTGCCGGTAGCCGGCATCGGCGGCGGCCAGGACAGCAGGCAGGACGCCCGGCACCGGCCGGACGCGGCCGTCGAGGCCCAGCTCGCCGATCAGCACCAAATCTGCGAGCTCGCGCGGATCGAGGCGCTCGGAGGCGGCCAGGACGGCGCAGGCGACGGCGAGGTCGAAGCCGCTGCCGCTCTTGGGAACCGCCGCGGGGCTCAGGCCGACGGTCAGCTTCTTCTGCGGCCACTCGGCGCCGGAGTTCACCACGGCGGCGCGGACGCGGTCCTTGCTCTCGACGAGGCTCTTGTCGGGGAGGCCGACGAGGGTGAAGGCGGCGACTCCGGGCTCGAGGTCGGCCTGGACCTCGACCACCACTCCCTCGACGCCGACCAGCGCCACCGAGCACGTACGGGCGAAGCCCATCACGCCACCCCCTTGGCGTGCTCGACGGCGGGGGCGCCGCGACCGGGGACGATCACGCCCACCAGGTCGATCCGGACGCCGCCCGGGGGCGGGCCGCCGTGGCGCTCGAGCCAGCGCTCGGCGAGCCGGCGCAGCCGCTCCGCCTTCGCCGGGGTGACGGCCGCCATCGGATGCTCGTACACACCGGCACTGCGGGTCTTGACCTCGCAGACCACCAGGGTGTCGGCCTCCATGGCCACGATGTCGATCTCGCCCTCGCGGCATCTCCAGTTCCGTTCGAGGACGACGATGCCTGCCTGGGCCAGCAGGCGGACGGCAAGATTCTCGCCGTAGCGGCCGAGTGCTTCTCGGGCGTTCACGGGCACCACCTCCGGCGCCCACCCTGCCGCCGCGGCCCGTAACCGTTGGATCTTGGTGGATAACCCGTCGGTTGTGGAGAACTCAGCCACCCGGAAGGTCGAGGTCCGTCTTGTTGAGCTCCTCGATGTTCACGTCCTTGAACGTGAGCACCCGCACTTGTTTCACGAAGCGCGCGGGGCGGTACATGTCCCAGACCCAGGCGTCGGCCATCGAGACCTCGAAGAAGACCTCGCCCTGGACGGAGTGCACCTGCATCTCGTAGTCGTTGGTGAGGTAGAAGCGGCGCTCGGTCTCGATCACGTATTTGAACAGACCGACGACATCGCGGTACTCCCGGTAGAGCTTCAGCTCCATCTCGGTCTCGTACTTCTCGAGGTCCTCGGCGCTCATGGCATGTTCCCCTTCAGCCGTGCGTCTCCCCATTGTGCGTCAGGCACGCTCCGTCTCCAGGAGCACCGGCGTACGCGGGGGTCCCTCGTCGAGCAGCGTACGCAGCAGCCCGGCGAGCCTGGTCGGATACACCGTCTCACGGGTCGCGAGGAGTTCCTCGCAGGTCCACCAGCGCAGCCCCGTGACGCTGCGCCGCTCCAGTTCCGTCCCGCCGCCGGTCCACCGGCCGGGCTGGGCCGTACGGGCCAGGAAGTAGCGCTCGTCCTGGGTCCAGAGGCGGCCGTCGAAGGGGAAGGAGCAGGTGCGGCGCCACAGCACGGGGCCCAGTTCGATCTCTGTGATCCCCGTCTCCTCGGCCAGCTCCCGGCGGGCCGCCTGCTCCCACGTCTCGGTGCCTTCCAGGCCGCCGCCCGGGGTGAACCACCAGGTGGTGGAGGGATCGTCCGGTTCGTAGCCGTGCATCAGCAGGATGCGGCCGGACGGGTCGAGCAGGACGACCCGCGACGCCCTGCGGGGCTCGCCGGCGCTGCCGGACGCCTCACTGCCCATGGGCGGGCACCTCCTCCCTGCGCCTCGGTGTGACGAGGCGCGCCACGGGGCCGTACGCCGCGCCGCCCAGGATGAGCACCGCTCCGGCGATCACGGCGGTCAGCACCAGCGGCAGCGGGCCGGGCTGCGAGGTGCCGCCGGGGAGGGCGGCGAAGGACTCGGGTCTGTCCATCATGCCCCAGCCCCCCACGGGCCAGGCAGTGGCGTCCACGCGTGCCCGGACGGCGCCGCGCGGCACGGTGCCGTGGGAGGCGTCGGAGAGGTGGCCGCGGGAGTCCACGGAGTCGCTGCGGTGGTCGCCGAGCAGGAAGAGCTGGCCCTCGGGGACGGTCGCGGAGAAGCGGGTGGGCGACGCCGCGCCCGTGTCCTGCAGATACGATTCCTCGACCGGTTTGCCGTCGACCGTGAGGCGCCCCTGGCGGTCACAGCAGGCCACGGTGTCGCCGCCGGTGCCGACGACCCGTTTGACCATCGGCGTGTCGCCCCAGATCTTGTCCTTGAAGACGACGATGTCCCCGCGGCGGACGTCGCCGCCGTCTATGCGCTCGGCGAGGACCCGGTCGCCCATCCCGATGGTGGGCGCCATCGAGTCGGTGGGGACGGTGTACGGCTGGTAGAGCAGGGCGCCCCAGACGAAGCCGCCGAGGAAGAGCACACAGCCGACGGCCACGGCCAGCCCGGACAGCATCCTGCCCGCGCGGCCGTGGCCGTCGTCCGTACGTCCCGCTCCGCTCATCCCAGTGCTCCCGCCCTGCGTAGAAGATCGGTCTCCGCATGCCCAGGGGCACGGGAACCGCACACTACCCGGCGGTATGCAGGCGAGTCAGCCCTTCGGGAGGCTCTGCCGGTCAGTCCCGGAAGGCGCTCCGGTGGGTGAGCTCCTCGGTGCCGCCCCGTGCGGCCGACCGGCGCCGGCGCCACAGGACGAGCGGCACCGCTCCGGCGAGCCCGAGCGCGGACGGTGCGGCCGCGGCGGCCGCGTTGATGCCCGGCTGGTCGAAGGTGCCGGGGACGCCGAGGAAGGACCAGCGGTTGATCGGCCAGGCGACCACGAAGGCGCGGCCCACGACGTCGGACACGGGGACGAAACCGTGGTCCTGGTTCGGGTGGTAGCGCGAGTCCAGGGAGTTCTGGCGGTGGTCGCCCATCACCCAGAGCTTGCCCTTGGGGACCTTGATCGGGCCGAAGGGCTGGTCGTCGCACGGGGTGTTGTCGGGGAAGAGGTAGTCCTTCTCCGACAGCGCCTTGCCGTTGACCTTGACCGGGCCGCCCTTCTGGCACTCCACGGTGTCCCCGCCGGTCGCGATGACCCGCTTGATGAGGTCCTTCTCCTCGGCCGAGGGCATGAGGCCGATGAAGCTGAGGACCTTCTGCACGCCGCCGCCCAGTGGACCGGACTGCGGGGTCTGGGTCTCGTCGCCGAGCCAGTTGTCGGGGTCGTGGAAGACCACGACCTCGCCGCGCTCGGGCTCGGCGCCGAACCACGGGGTGAGCTTGTCCACCAGCACGCGGTCGCCGCGCTGGAGGGTGTTCTGCATCGAGTCCGACGGGATCGAGAACGCCTGCACCAGGAACGTCTTGATCAGCAGCGCGAGGACCAGGGCGATGCCGATCAGGATCGGCAGCTCCTTCCAGAACGACCGCTGCTTCTTGGGCGTCGCTCCGCGCGGGCCCTCACCGTCGGTGTCCCCGTCCGGGCTCACGCCTTCGCCGTCCGTCCGCGCCGGCCCGCCCGTAGCCTCCTGGGACGCCTGGGACATGGCCTCCTCCGGCACACCGGCCCCTGGCGACCCGTCAGCCTCCCCGGGCCGCTTCTCGGGCTCTTCGTGACCGGACCGTGCGCCGACCGCCAAGTCCCCCACATCCACTCCTCTCGCTCCGCTCTCCACGCTGCGGCCTGCCGTACGCATGAGGCAGGCCCACCACTCCCATAACGAGCGGGAGTTCCGCAGGGGTCGGGAGTTGGATCAATCCTTGCTGATCCATGGGGGACACACTATGCGGCGAACCGCGTGCTTGGGTCTCCGCGGGCGGCGCGTCACCGACCGATGCGAAAGTGTCTCTTTCGGACAGCTGCCGCCAGTGGCCCAGGGGCCACGCGATCACCACGGCACGGCCGACGACCAGCTCCTGCGGCACGGTGCCCTGCCCGGGGCCGTCCAGGTGGAAACGGGAATCAGCCGAGTTGGAGCGGTGGTCGCCCATCACGAAGTAACGCCCCGCGGGGACCCGTACCGTGAAATCGATCTTGGACGGCGGGTTGTCCGGGTGCAGATAGGGCTCGTCGAGCGGCGTTCCGTTGACTGTGATTTTGCCGTTCTCGTCACAGCACTTGACCGTGTCACCGCCGACTCCGATCACCCGCTTGATCAGGTCGTGCTCGTTCGCCGCCGGCAGCAGGCCGATGAAGGTCAGGAACTGCTTGACCTGCTTGACTCCCACCGGGTCGGCCCCGGCGCCCGTCTCCGCCCCGTCCTGCCAGCCGCCGGGGTCCCGGAAGACGATGACATCACCCCGCTGCGGCCTGGAGCCGAACCAGGGAGTCAGCTTGTCCACGAGCACGCGGTCGCCGATCCGGATGGTCTGCTCCATGGAGCCGGAGGGGATCACGAACGCCTGCACCAGGAACGTCTTGAGCACGAGGGCGATCAGCAGCGCGACCGCTATGAGGATCGGCACCTCCTTGACCGCCGAGCGGCGCCGGCGCCGCTTGACCCGCCGGGCGGCCTTGCGCCGCGCCGCACGGCCTCCCGTGGCGGCGGCGCCCGTACCCGCCGCTTCTGCGCCCGCGGGGCCTGCCGGGCCCGGCAGCGTACGTCCCCGGCTACCCACCCGGTCTCCCTGCGTGTCCGGCGGGCTCCGCGGGGCGCCCTGCGTGTCCGACGGGCTGTCCGTCCGGGCCGGCGGGCCGCGCGGCCCGGTCCTGGCTGCGGACGGGCTGCTCCCCGCCCCGTGCGGCGCCTCGCGCGGCGCCCCATGCGGGCGGCTTTCCGGCGCCCCGTGCGGGCGGCTTTCCTACGTGCCCGGCCGTCTCATCAGGCTCCGGTACGCGCGCATAGGCGTCAGGGCGCTCCAGGGTGTTCATCCTCCCGAAGGGCCAGCCGATCCAGTCGGCGCGCCCGATGACCCTGCTCACCGGCACCATGCCCCCGCCGGGCTCCCCCAGGTGATCACGTGAGTCACGGGAGTCGCCCCGGTGGTCGCCCATCACCCACAGCTTCCCCGTGGGCACCACGACGTCGAAGGGCACACGGGACGGCTCGTCGCCCGGGTAGAGGAAGCCCTCGTCCACCGGGTGGCCGTTGATCTGCAGCCGGCCCCGCGCGTCGCAGCAGGTGACCCGGTCGCCCCCGACACCGATCACTCGCTTGATGTAGACCGTCGCCGCAGGCCCCATGAGGCCGACGGACGAGGCGCCCTTTCGGAACAGCGCCGCCACCGCGTTCTCCGCGGGTGCGTCCTGGACGAAGGACCCGGTGCCGTCGAAGACGATCACGTCACCGCGCTGCGGCTCGTCCCCGAAGGCGTAGGCGAGCTTGTTGACCAGGACGCGGTCCCCCACGCGGAGCGTGTTCTCCATCGAGCCGCTGGGGATCAGGAAGGGCTGCACCACGTAGCTGCTCAGCAGCAGCATGAAGACGAGGCAGAGCGTCAGCAGCACGCCCGCGCGGCGCATGGGGCCGCCGCCCCGCAGCCACGCCCGGGCGGCCCTGACCGAGGCCGCCGGCGAGGCGGGAAAACGCGAGGAGCGCGACCCCTGCTCCTCCCCCTCTGCGGGGTGGGGAGAGCGGTCGCGCTCCGAAAGCTGTACGTCGGTGTCCATCGAGCCGAAAGCCTATCCGGCCGGGCGCGGACTCCGGACGGAAGCTCAGTTGTCGCGCTTCTCCTTGATCTTCGCGGCCTTGCCGCGGAGCTCACGGAGGTAGTACAGCTTGGCGCGACGGACGTCACCGCGGGTGACGAGCTCGACCTTCTCGAAGATCGGGCTGTGCACCGGGAAGGTGCGCTCGACGCCGACGGAGAACGAGACCTTGCGGACCGTGAAGGTCTCGCTGATGCCCGCGCCCTGGCGGCGGATGACGACACCCTTGAACTGCTGGATGCGGGAGCGGTTGCCCTCGATGACGCGGACGTGGACGTTCACGGTGTCGCCGGGGCGGAAGGCCGGGACGTCGGTGCGCAGCGACGCGGCGTTGACGTTGTCGAGCAGGGAGGACATGTTCGTCTGCTTCCTCGCCGATGCCACAGGTCATCAGCGGAATTCGTACTGAAGTGGGGATGGTGCCGGAACGCCGGGCGGACGTCGTTCCCCCTGTGGCAGGGGCGCACGCCGGGCGCAAGGCAACGGCTTATTCTTCCACGTCCGGGGCCACTCGCCCAAATCGGCCGTCGGGGCCGGGGCCCCAGCCCAGGATCGAGAGGATCTCGCGGTCCTTCTTGTCGAAGGCCGCGGGGTCCGCGCGCTCGATCAGGTCGGGGCGGTTGTGCACGGTGCGGCGGAACGCCTCGTCGCGGCGCCAGCGGGCGATCTTGCCGTGGTGGCCGCTGAGCAGGACGTCGGGGATGCCGCGGCCGCGCCACTCCGGGGGCTTGGTGTAGACGGGGCCCTCGAGGAGGTCCGCCATGGCGCCCGGGGCGAAGGAGTCGTCACGGTGGGACTCGGCGTTGCCGAGGACGCCGGGGAGCAGGCGCGCGACGGCCTCGACCATCACGAGGACGGGAGCCTCGCCGCCCGCCAGGACGTAGTCGCCGATGGACACCTCGCGGACGTCGAGGCGGTCGCCGTACTCCTCGATGACCCGGCGGTCGATGCCCTCGTAGCGGGCCGGGGTGAAGACCAGCCACGGCTTCTCGGAGAGCTCGACGGCGAGCTCCTGGGTGAAGGGCCGGCCGCTGGGCGTGGGGACGACGAGCACGGGCAACTCCTCCCCCTGCGCCCCCGACTCGATGACCGCGTCCAGCGCCTCGCCCCAGGGCTCCGGCTTCATGACCATGCCGGGGCCGCCGCCGTAGGGCGTGTCGTCGACGGTGTTGTGCTTGTCGTGCGTCCACTCACGCAGGTCGTGCACGCGGACGTCCAGCTGGCCCCGTGCGCGCGCCTTGCCGACGAGCGAGACGTTCAGCGGCTCGAGGTACTCGGGGAAGATCGTGACGACGTCGATGCGCATCAGGCGTCGCCTCGCTCGGAGCCTCGTCCGGAACCCTGCTCAGAGTCCTGTGCGGAGGCCTGCTCGGAGCCGTGCGCGGCGTCCTGGGCAGTCCCGGCTCCGGAGTCCTGGCCGGGCTCCGTCTCGGGGCTCTGTCCGGCCTCATGCGCCGCCTCATGCACGGCCTCGCGCGCGGACGCGATCTCCGCCTCGTCGGTGTCGATCAGGCCGCGCGGCGGGTCGATGACGGCCCGCTGCTCGTCCAGGTCGATCTCCGTGACGATCTCGGAGACGAAGGGGATCATGACCTCGGACCCGTCGGGCCGCTCCACGATGAACAGGTCCTGCGACGGCAGGTGGGAGATCTCGCTGATCCGGCCGACGATGGCGCCGTCGGTGGTGACGACCTCCAGGTCCATCAGCTGGTGGTCGTAGAACTCCTCCGGGTCCTCCGGGGTCTCCTCCGGGTCGACCTCGGCGATGAGGAGGATGTTGCGGAGCGCCTCGGCGGCCGTGCGGTCACCCACACCCGTGAAGCGCAGCAGCAGCCGGCCGCTGTGCACGCGGCCGGACTCGATGGTCAGCGGCCCCGCGGAGGCGGGGTCCGTGGCCAGGACGGCGCCGGGTCCGAGCCGCAGCTCGGGCTCGTCCGTACGCACCTCAACCGTGACCTCACCCCTGATGCCGTGGGCGCGGCCGATCCTGCCGACTACGAGCTGCATGTTTCCTTCTCTGCTCTCCGTACGCGACAACGGGCCGGGAAGGGCCCAAGCCCTTCCCGGCCCGTGCCGGTGTTCAACCGCTTCTCAGCGGACCTGATCCACGTCGACGAGGTCGACGCGGATGCCACGACCGCCGATGGCGCCCACGACGGTGCGCAGGGCACGCGCGGTGCGGCCGTTGCGGCCGATCACCTTGCCGAGGTCGTCGGGGTGGACCCGGACCTCCAGCACGCGCCCGCGGCGCAGGTTGCGCGAAGCGACCTGCACCTCGTCGGGGTTGTCGACGATGCCCTTCACGAGGTGCTCAAGGGCCTCCTCGAGCATCCTCAGGCCTCGGTCGACTCAGCGGACTCGGCCTCAGCGGCCTCGTCCTTCTTCTCCGACTTCTTCGCCTTCGGGGTGATGGCCTCACCCTTCGCCTCGCCCGCGGCGCTCACGACGGCGTCGAAGAGACCACTGTGGTCCTTCTTCGGCTCGGCGACGAGCATCGGGGCCGGGGCCGGCAGGCCCTTGAACTTCTGCCAGTCACCGGTGACCTTGAGGATGGCCAGAACCGGCTCGGTCGGCTGCGCGCCGACACCCAGCCAGTACTGGACACGCTCGGAGTCGACCTCGATGCGCGAGGGGTTCTGCACCGGGTGGTACAGACCGATCTCCTCGATGGCCCGGCCGTCACGGCGGGTACGGGAGTCGGCGATGACGATGCGGTAGTGAGGCGAACGGATCTTGCCCAGACGCTTCAGCTTGATCTTGACTGCCACGGGAGTGGTGTCTCCTGGTCTTGACGTGGTTGGGCACAACGAGATGCCACGTGGGGTTGCGGTACTCGGATGCCCGATGGACGCGCCAGCCGGAGGAGAGAGGGGTCCTGTGCGACTGTCGAGTACAGCGTCCCATTGTGCCACACCACTCCAGGTCAGCCGACCGTGACCGCCTCGGGAATCCGGAAGGGCTGTCCGCAGCCGCCGCACATGATGGGCGCCTGGGCGAGCACGGAGGGCACGACCCGTACGTTCCGGCCGCAGTCGCACACCGCCTTGACCCGCACCCCGCCGCCCGACGAGCCGTGCCGCGCCGCCGGCCCGCGGAAGGTGCGGGAGGTGTCGGCGGTGGTGGCGACCGTGTGTGCCTTGAGGGCGCGCTGCAGTCTGTCGATGGTGGGGCGGTAGCGCTTGCGCGCCTCCGGATTGAGCACGACCAGCGAGAAGCCGCTGCTGGGATGCGGATCGTCGCTGTGGTCGAGCCCGAGCTCCTCGGCGATCGCCAGGAACCGGCGATTGTGGTAGCGGCCCGCGCGTGACGTGTCACGTACACCGCGGGCGGCCGCGATGCCGTGCACTGCCTCGTGCAGCAGCCGTTCGAAGGAGAGCTCGGCGCCGCAGGCGGACGACGACTCCCCGATCAGCGATTCGGGCGCGGCAAGATCCGGCAGCTCGGGGTGGTGCCGCTGAATGTCGGCCCACGCCTGCGCCAGCTCTGCGGCGAGAACAGGTGGTGTCGTGCTCACGTCGTGACAACGAGCAGGGGCGGCCCGGTGTTCCGATACCGGGCCATCCCAAATAATTTGCACGTACCAGTCAGTTTCACGCTCATGCGTCGCGACGAGGGCGGGTGCGCAGATCTGTGGAGAAGCCGCGCACCCGTTCGCAACCCGGGACGTACTGACTCATCAGTAAGCGCGCACCGGGGGGTGTGCGCCCCCTGAGTCGGCCGGCGCCCCCGAGTGCCCCACGGAGCGTGGAGGGCAGCGCTCCGATCCAGGCCGCCCCGCCCTGCCGCCGCCTCATGCGGGCGCCTCATGCCGGTGGCGGCTCCGGTACGGACGCCCCGTACCGGTACGGGCACCCCCGCCGGAACGGCCTCATGCCCCTCATGCCGCTGCTCCGTAAAACGCCGCGTGAAGCGCCGCTCCGTAAAACGCCGCATGGGGCGCCGCCTCATGCGCCGCCCCATGCCTCCGCCGCTCCTAGTAGGCGCGCGCCACGATCGCGATCGCTCCCGGTGCGTCGTCCGACTCCGGCACGGAGCCGTCCTCGCTCACCAGGCAGCGGACGGTCACGGCCTGCTCGGCCAGCTTGGCCTCGCCCTCCGGACCCAGGTCCGCCCAGCGGATCCGCGCCCAGCCGCCGGCCACGGCGGCCTCGGCGGCCTCCTCGATAGTCTTCACGTCGGACGTGCGGGACTCGCGGCGCTCGCGCGACTGGGCCAGCAGCAGCGCCTGGTCCTCCTCCAGGACCTTCGGCAGCATCCCGACGAGTTCGTCAATGCGGACCGGCTCCTTGCCGCCGGGGATGCGGCGGGCCAGCATCGCGGTGCCGTTCTCCAGGTCGCGCGGGCCGACCTCGATGCGCACCGGGACGCCCTTGAGCTCCCAGTCCACGGCGCGGCGGCCGAACGGCGTGTCCGTGCGGTCGTCGACCTGCACCCGGATCCCGGCGGCCTTCAGCTGGTCGCCGATCTCGCGGACCTTGGCGATGACGGCGTCGTCACCCTTGATCGCGAGGACGACGGCCTGGACCGGCGCCAGGCGCGGCGGGACGCGCAGGCCGTTGTCGTCGCCGTGCGACATGATCAGGCCGCCGACCATGCGGGTGGAGGAGCCCCAGGAGGTCTGCCAGACCAGCTCCTGCTTGCCGTCCTTGGACAGGTAGGAGGTGTTGAAGGCCTTGGCGAAGTTCTGGCCGAGCTCGTGGCTGGTGCCCATCTGCAGCGCCTTGCCGTCACCCATCATGCCCTCGAGCGTGAGGGTGTTGATCGCGCCCGCGAAGCGCTCCTTGGGCGTCTTGCGGCCGAGGACCACGTCGATGCCCAGGACGTTGATCATGAAGTCCGCGTAGACCTCCTTGTGGATGTACGCGGCGTACTCCCGGGCGTCCTCGTACGTGGCGTGGGCGGTGTGGCCCTCCTGCCAGAGGAACTCGGTCGTGCGCAGGAAGACGCGCGGGCGCATCTCCCAACGAACCACGTTCGCCCACTGGTTGATCAGCAGGGGCAGGTCGCGGTAGCTCTGCACCCACTTCGAGAAGTAGTCGTTGATGATCGTCTCGGAGGTGGGGCGGACGACGACCGGCTCCTCCAGCTCCTTGCCGCCGCCGTGCGTGACGACGGCGAGCTCGGGGGCGAAGCCCTCGACGTGCTCGGCCTCGCGCGTCAGGTACGACTGCGGGATGAAGAGGGGGAAGTACGCGTTGGAAGCGCCCGCGTCCTTGATGCGCGCGTCCATCTCCTGCTGCATGCGCTCCCAGAGCCCGTACCCGTACGGCCGGATGACCATGGTGCCGCGCACGGGGCCGTTGTCGGCCAGCTCGGCCTTGTTGATCAAGTCCTGGTACCAGCGCGGGAAGTCGTCCGCCTGGGGGGTGAGAATGGGAGCCTTTGCCATGATGCGAATGGTACGGGCCCGATCCGTCCGAGCGTGAATCCGCTGTTCCGGTACCCCTCCCCCGCCCCGCTCGTGCGCCGCCCGGGCTGCGTGAGCGCCCTTGTGCGCCTCCCGTGCGGATGCGCCCGGCACATGCCATCGTGGGCGTACGGGAACGCGCCCGCGCCACCCCCTGGACTCGGGAACGGATGCGGAGTTCCCTGGCACCAGGGGGTGCTTTTCCGGCAACGCGCACGGCAGCACACGGGGGCGGTGGATCGGGCATGCACACGTCTCTCGGCGGATTGGGGCGCTTTCCATGACACCTACGCTCGTACGGCGGCACCGGCCGTCCTCTTCGTCGCCCGAGTCGCGGGCCCGCGACTGGGCGGAAATCCAGGAACGGATGCTGGTGCCGCTCTACGAAGCGGTGTACGAGCGCCTCGAGGTCGGATCGGGCACCAGGCTGCTCAGCCTGGGCTGCGGTTCCGGCCTGGCCCTGCTGATGGCGGCCGCCCGCGGTGCCACGGTCTCCGGCGTGGACCCGGACGGACGCCGGCTCGCACTCGCCCGCGACAGGCTGCTGCCCGAGGGCGGCGGCGCCGCGCGCCTGGGGCACGGGGCCCCCGAGAGCCTCATGGAGGGCGGCGCCCCGGCCTTCAACCTCGTCACCGCCTTCGACCCGCTGTACTGCGCGGGCGGGAGCGCGCACGACATGGCCAGGGCGCTCGCCCGGGCGGCCTCATGCGCCCAGCGGGGCGCCCCCGTGGTGCTGGCGGGCTGGGGTCCCCAGGAGCGCTGCGCGGCGTCGGGGGCGCTTCGGGTCGCGGCCCGGCTCGCGGACCCCATGTGCGCGCCGGCGCGCTGGCGGCCGAGCGGGCGCGACGACCTGGAGAACCTGGCGCATGAGGCCGGTCTCCGGCCGGACGGCTCGGGGCGGGTCGCCTGCCCGTACGGCTATGCCGACATGGGCAGTGCGGTGCGCGGCATGCTCTCCACCGGCGCCTTCGACGCGGCCGCCCGCGCCACGGACGAGGAGCAGGTCACCAAGGAACTCGTCGAGGCGCTGCACCCCTACCTGCGCCGCGACGGCACGGTGTGGATGCCCAACGTCTTCCGCTACCTGATAGCGCGCGCGTAGCGAAGGTCCGCGTCCGGCGCAGCAAAGCGACGGCGCGTACGCCACAGCCCCCGCGGCCTCTCGGCTGTGGGGGCTGTGATGTTTATTTGCGAAGCGGTCGCCTACGGACGCTGCCCGCGTACGCGCTCACGGCGGCGCGCTGCGGGCCGTGCCCGGTCAGCCCATGAACTTCTTGAACTCCTCCGGGAGTTCGAAGTTCTTCGCGTCCTGGCCGGCGGGCAGGCCCAGGGCGCCTCCGGCCTGCTGCTCGCGACGGGCGGCCGCGGCCTGCTCCTCGGCCTTGCGCTTCATCGGGTTGCCGCTCTGGCGCTTGCCCTTGGCCTGCTTCTGCTGCTTCTTCTTGCGGCCGGCGCCGCCGCCCATGCCCGGCAGGCCGGGCATCCCCGGCATGCCGCCGCCCTGCGCCATGCGGGACATCATCTTGCGGGCGTCGAAGAACCGCTCCACCAGGTTCTTGACGGCGCTGACGTCCACGCCCGAACCCTTGGCGATGCGGGCCCGGCGCGAGCCGTTGATGATCGTCGGGTCCTGGCGCTCGGCCGGGGTCATGGACTTGATGATCGCGGCGGTGCGGTCGACGTCGCGCTCGTCCAGGTTGTTGATCTGGTCCTTGATCTGCCCCATGCCCGGCAGCATGCCGAGGAGCTTGCTGATGGAGCCCATCTTGCGGACCTGCTCCATCTGCGACAGGAAGTCGTCGAGCGTGAACTCCTTGGGGCCCTTCGCCAGCTTGGCCGCCATCTTCTCGGCCTCGTCCTGGCTGAAGGTCTGCTCGGCCTTCTCGATCAGGCTGAGCATGTCGCCCATGCCCAGGATGCGGGACGCCATGCGGTCCGGGTGGAACGCGTCGAAGTCGTCCAGCTTCTCGCCGTTGGAGGCAAACATGATCTGCTTGCCGGTCACGTGCGCGACCGACAGGGCGGCACCGCCGCGGGCGTCGCCGTCGAGCTTGGAGAGCACCACGCCGTCGAAGCCGACGCCGTCGCGGAAGGCCTCGGCGGTGTTGACCGCGTCCTGGCCGATCATGGCGTCGAGGACGAAGAGGATCTCGTCCGGGGAGACCGCGTCGCGGATGTCCGCGGCCTGCTGCATCATCTCGGCGTCGATGCCGAGGCGGCCGGCGGTGTCGACGATGACGATGTCGTACTGCTTGGTGCGGGCGAACTCGATCGAGTCCTTGGCGACCTGGACGGGGTCGCCGACGCCGTTGCCCGGCTGGGGCGCGTAGACGCCGACACCGGCGCGCTCGGCGACGACGGAGAGCTGGTTGACGGCGTTGGGGCGCTGGAGGTCACAGGCGACGAGCAGCGGGGCGTGGCCCTGGGCCTTCAGCCAGCGGCCGAGCTTTCCGGCGAGCGTCGTCTTACCGGCACCCTGGAGACCGGCGAGCATGATGACGGTCGGAGCGGTCTTCGCGAAGCGCAGCCGGCGGGTCTCGCCGCCGAGGATGCCGATGAGCTCCTCGTTGACGATCTTGATGACCTGCTGGGCGGGGTTGAGGGCCTGCGAGACCTCGGCACCGAGCGCCCGCTCCTTGACCTGCTTGATGAACGAGCGGACCGCGGGCAGGGCCACGTCCGCCTCGAGCAGGGCGATACGGATCTCGCGCGCGGTGGCGTCGATGTCCGCCTCGGAGAGGCGGCCCTTGCCCCGGAGGTTCTTGAAAGTCGCTGCGAGGCGGTCGGAGAGGGTATCGAACACGGTGGTCGCGGATCCTTCTTGTTGAGTGTCAAGTCGGCGGCTGACCCCCAAGGGTATCCGCACCCTCCCGGTGCGGTCAGCCGCCCAGCGCCTCCTCCGTCGCGCGAGCGATCGCGGAGGCGGCACGGGGCGTGAGCGCGGCCCCGTCCGGGCCGGTCACATAGAACGCATCCACCGCACTGGCCCCGAGCGTGCTCACGCGGGCGCTGCGCACCCAGACCCCCGCCTCGTCCAGGGCCCGGCCGATGCGGTGGAGGAGGCCGGGCTCGTCCTGGGCGCGGACCTCCAGGACCGTGGCCCCGTGCGAGGCCGCCGCGGCGACCGTCACGCTCGGCGGGGCGTGCACCACGCCCCGCCGGCGCCTGCTGTACGCGGCCTCACGCTCGGCCAGGCGGGCCGGGACGTCGAGGGAGCCGTCGAGGGCGCGTACGAGGTCGTTGCGCAGCCGGGCGGCCCCGGGCGGGGAGCCGTACTCGGCCGCCACCCGCCAGTTCAGCAGGAGCGCTCCGTCCACCGCGTGCAGGTCCGCGGCCCGTACGGTCAGCCGGTGCAGTGCCAGGACGCCGGCCGCCGCGGGCAGCACGCCGGGCTGGTCGGGGACGGCGATCCGCAGCTCCACGCCGACGGGGGCCGTGTCGCCGTCCCCGGCGGGCCCCGTGCCCTCCGGGCGGGATTCCAGCGTCACGGCGGGGGCGCCCGTACGGACGGCCTCGGCGGCAAGCCGGAGCGCCTCCTGGCCGGGCGGGGCGGGCGCATGGGGCGCCGGAGCCCCGTCCCCCGCGAGGGCCGCCGCGGCCCGGCGGACCAGGTCTGCGACGAGCGACGCGCGCCAGGCGCTCCATGCGGCGGGCCCCGTGGCGAGGGCGTCGGCCTCGGTGAGGGCGTGCAGGAGCTCCAGCGTGGCCGTGTCCGGTACGGCGTCGGTGACGGTGCGGACGGTGGCGGGGTCGGCGAGGTCGCGCCGGGTGGCGGTGTCGATCAGCAGCAGGTGGTGGCGGACGAGAGTGGCGAGGGTGTCGGTGTCGGCGGCGTCGAAGCCGGTCCTGCGGGCGATGTCGCGTGCGAGGCCCTCGCCCACGACGGAGTGGTCGCCGGGCAGCCCTTTGCCGATGTCGTGCAGCAGGGCGGCGACGAGCAGGAGGTCCGGACGGCCGACGCGGCGCGTGAGGGCGGCGGCGCGGACGGCCGTCTCGACGAGGTGCCGGTCGACGGTCCAGCGGTGGACGGCGTTGCGCTGGGGGCGGCAGCGCA
Organism: Streptosporangium nondiastaticum; assembly: GCF_003011965.1. Taxonomy (GTDB): domain Bacteria; phylum Actinomycetota; class Actinomycetes; order Streptomycetales; family Streptomycetaceae; genus Streptomyces; species Streptomyces nondiastaticus. The sequence continues at coordinate 9,684 of NZ_PXWG01000078.1, read as the reverse complement.
CGTGCTGCCACTCGGGCAGCAGTGAGGAGATGATCCCTTCGGCTTCGAGGGCCTCCCAGACGGGCACGGTGGGCGGCCCCGCGCCGAGGAGGGTCACGAGCTGTTCGCGGGCCTCGGCGGGCCAGGGCTGTGGCATGGGGCCCGCCGAGGCGGCGAGGCGGCGCACCGCATGGGGCGACAGCGGCAGGCCAGCCTGGGCCGCCGCCGCGGCCGCACGGAGCGCCAGGACGGGGTCCTTCTCGGGCCGCGCGGTACGAGCCAGCCCGGCCTCGCCGTCCTGTTCGACGACCCCGTCGGCGAGGGAGAGCCGCTCGACCTCGGCGAACCCGCCGCGGCCCCCGCGCCCGCCCAGGACGCGGCGCAGCCGCGGCCGCACGGAGCGGGCGCGCAGGACCCGGCCGACCTCGCGCCAGGTGATGTCCGCGGCGTAGGAGACCGTACGGGCGGCCTCGTACACGCCGTGCAGGAGGGCGTCGGCGTCGGCGAGACCAAGGGCCTCGGCGACCTGGTCCTGCTCCTGGAGGGCGAGCCGGTCGGTGGCGCGCCCGGTGGTGAGGTGGAGGGCGTCGCGGACGTCGAGGAGGTGGGTGCGGGCGCGTTCGAGCCCCGCGCGAGGGGCGTCGGCGAGCCATGAGGCGGCGACGGCGCGCAGGGCTGTGGCGTCGCGGAGGCCGCCCCGTGCCTCTTTGAGATCGGGTTCGAGGAGGAAGCGGAGCTCGCCCTGGTGCCGGGAGCGGTCCTCACCGAGTTCGCGGAGTTCGGGGAGGCGGGTCGGGGCCTGGGCGCGCCAGTCCGCATAGGCGGTGGTGCGCAGGGCGGCGGTGAGCTGTTCGTCGCCGGCGAGGTGGCGGGCGTCGAGGAGGCCGAGGTGGACCTTGAGGTCTCCGGCGGCGGTGCGGCGGGCCTCGGCAGGGGTGCGTACGGAATGGTCGAGGGCGAGGCCCATGTCCCAGACGGGGTACCAGACGCGGTCGGCGATGGCGGCGATCTTGGAGATGTCCGCGGAGCCGTCGTGCAGGAGGAGGACGTCCAAGTCGCTGCGGGGGGACAGTTCGCCGCGCCCGTAGCCGCCGACGGCGACGAGGGCGACTCCCCTGGCCTCGCCCAGCAGGGCGCCGAGCCACTGGTCGGTGAGGCGGGCGAGGGCGGCGCGGCGCGGCGGTCCGGTGAGCGCCCCCTGGTGCAGGAGGCGCAGCCGGGCCGCCGCGTAGCCGCCGGGTTCGGTGTCGGCGGGGCGGGTCTGCGGGCCGGTCAACTCGGCTCCCTTCGCGGCGTGCTGGACGGTCGCGTCCGGTGGGGCGGGGGCGGCAGGTGGGTCCACCGGCCCCGGCTCCGGCCGGTGGGGCCCTGTGGATCGAGTCCGGGCGGAGCACGTCCGGCCGGCGGGGCCCGACGAGCCGGGCCCCCGGGTCAGATGGCGTCCGGGCCGCGCTCGCCGGTGCGTACGCGGACGACGGTCTCGACGGGGACGACCCAGACCTTGCCGTCGCCGATCTTGCCGGTGTGGGCCTTCTTGACGATGACGTCGATGACGTCCTCGGCGTCGCTGTCCTCGACAAGGACCTCTATGCGCACCTTGGGGACGAGGTCGACCTGGTACTCGGCACCGCGGTAGACCTCCGTGTGGCCGCGCTGGCGGCCGTAGCCGCTGGCCTCCGTGACGGTCAGGCCCTGGATGCCGAAGGTGCGGAGGGCTTCCTTGATGTCGTCGACGCGGAAGGGCTTGACGACTGCGGTGATGAGCTTCATACGTCCACCTTCTTGTTCTGCGGCGTGCCCGCCTGGTCCGGTCCGGCCTGTTCCGGGGTGCCGGCCGGGCGCTGCGGGGCGGGCGCTGCGCTGCGGGCGACAGCACCGACACCGGTGAGGTCGTAGGCGGTCTCGGCGTGGAACGCCTGGTCGATGCCGCCGACCTCGTCGTCCTCGGTGGCCCGGAAGCCGATGGTCTTGTCCACGAGTTTGGCGAGGAGCCAGGAGACGGCGAACGAGTAGGCCATGACGGAGAAGGCCCCGACGGCCTGCCGGCCGAGCTGCGTGGCGCCACCGACTCCGTCGGTGGCGAGGAGGCCGACGAGGAGGGTGCCGATGACGCCGCCCACGAGGTGGACGCCGACGACGTCGAGGGAGTCGTCGAAGCCGAACCTGAACTTCAGGCTGACGGCCCAGGAGCACACGGCGCCGGCGACGACGCCGATGAGGAGGGCGCCGAAGGCGTTGACGGCGGCTCCCGAGGGGGTGATGGCCACGAGGCCCGCGACGGCGCCCGAGGCGGCGCCCAGGGTCGTGAAGGCCCCGTGCCGGATGCGCTCGTAGGCGAGCCATCCGAGCATGGCGGCGCCGGTGGCGACCTGGGTGTTCATCGCCATGTTGGCGGCGGTGCCGTTGGCGGCGAGCGCGGAGCCCGCGTTGAAGCCGAACCAGCCGAACCACAGCAGCCCCGTGCCGAGCACCACCAGCGGCAGGCTGTGCGGGCGCATGGGGTCCTTCTTGAAGCCGATGCGCTTGCCGACGACGAGGACGGCGGCGAGCGCGCCGATGCCCGCGTTGATGTGGACGGCGGTGCCGCCCGCGAAGTCGATCACCTTGAGCTTGAACAGCCAGCCGTCGGCCTGCCAGACCCAGTGGGCCACGGGGAAGTAGACGACGCTGACCCAGAGGGTGATGAACAGGGCCCAGGCGCTGAACTTCACGCGGTCGGCCAGCGCACCGCTCATCAGCGCGGGGGTGATCACGGCGAACATCATCTGGAAGAGGGCGAAGGCGAAGACGGGAATGCCTTCCTTGCCTCCGGTCAGCGTCTCGGGGCCGATGCCCTTGAAGCCGATGTGGCCGAGGTCGCCGAGCAGGCCCACGCCGACGTCGTCGCCGAAGGCCAGCGAGTAGCCGAAGAGCACCCACAAGACGGTGACGATGCCGAGCGAGACGAACGACATCATCAGCATGTTCAAGGCGCTCTTGACTCGCACCATGCCGCCGTAGAAGAAGGCCAGTCCCGGTGTCATCAGCATCACGAGTGCGGCACTGATCAATACGAATGCGGTATCCGCGCCATTCATGGTCGGTGTCTCCTCGAAGCGGTGGCCCGAGCGGGCCGGTTTTCGCCATGAGGTTGGCGCAGCGGGATTTCAGCCGATGAAGCTGCTTGTTTCGCCGCAGTGACGAAGGCGGCGGGAGTGTTACGCCCGGGTGAAGCGGACGCGGCGGGTGCGTGATCGCCGCTACGCTCCGCCGCTTCCCTCCCCCCGGGGTCAGAGGCCGGTGCTCCTGGGGCGTGAGGCCGGGCATGAGGCCGGGAACGGAGCAGGGCATGAGGCCCGGCGCGGGGCCGTGCATGAGGCTGGATGCCGTGCATGAGGCCGGATACAGGCCGGCCGCGGCGTCCTCCCGGGGTGACCTGGCATGGGGGAGCCGAGTCGGGTTGTTCGGGAGGAGCACCGCGGCCGGGTAGAGGGGCCGGCAGGGGTCAGACCGCCTGGGCGGCTTCCGCCGATTCCGGCAGTTGGACGGAGATCTGCTCGGTGAGGGCGAGGACTTCCGCGACGTCCCCGTAGTCGCGCGCGGCATTGCCGACGGTCTTGCGCAGGCGGTTGTTGACCCGCTCGGAGCGCACCTGCTTGGCGAGCTTGAGCGCCTTCCCGGCGAGGACGGTGGACTGCTCGGGCTCGCCCTCCATGAGGTGGACGGTGGCCATGCCGATGAGATTGAGCGCGTACGAGCGGTGGTGCTCGGTGTCCTGCGCGAAGAGCTCCACTGCGCGCTCCATCTTGGGCCGGGCGAGGGAGGCGTATGTGGGGCTGCGGCCTGCCACGTAGGCGAGGTCGCGGTAGGAGTGGGCGTTCTCCGCGTTGAGCTCGGCCTCGGAGAAGAAGCGGATCCAGTCGGGGTCGCCCTCGCCGGAGGTGCAGTCGGAGAAGCAGTCCTCCGCCATGGTGACCGCGCGCTTGCACTTGGCGGGCTGGCCCATGTTGGCGTACGCGCGGGCCTCCACTGCGTACAGCATCGCCTGTGTGCGCGAGGTGGCCGTTTCGCGGGCTCCGTACTGGCCGAGGTGGATGAGCTCCAGGGCGTCCTCGGGGCGGCCCAGGTGGATCATCTGACGGCCCATGCTGGAGAGGATGTACGCCCCGAGGGGGCGGTCTCCGGCCTCCTTGGCGGCGTGGAGCGCGAGGACGAAGTACTTCTGCGCGGTGGGGTGCAGGCCGATGTCGTAGCTCATCCAGCCGGCCAGCTCGGCCAGCTCCGCCGCGGCCTTGAACAGGCGCTTGGAGGTGGCCTCGGGCTGGGGCTCCTGGAGCAGGTCGGTGACCTCGTGGAGCTGGCCGACGACGGCCTTGCGGCGCAGGCCGCCGCCGCACTGGGCGTCCCACTGGCGGAACATCATCGTGGTCGACTCGAGGAGGTCGAGCTCGGGGCCGGAGAGGCGGCCCGGCCGCGAGCGCTCGTGCGACAGCGGGCCGGAGCCGTCCTTGCCGCCGAGGCCGGGGGCCAGCCAGCGCTGCATGGGCTCGATGAGCGAGGGGCCGGCGGAGAGGGCGAGCGAGGCGCCGAGGAAGCCGCGCCGGGCGAGCATCAGGTCGCTGCGGGAGAACTCGCTGATCAGCTCGACGGTCTGCGGGCCCGCCCAGGGCAGGTCGACGCCGGAGACGGACGGGGACTGGTGGGCCGCCCGCAGGCCGATGTCCTCGATGCCGACGACGCAGCCGAAGCGCTCGGAGAACAGCTCCGAGAGGATCTTCGGGATGGGCTCGCGGGGCTGCTCGCCGTCCAGCCAGCGGCGCACGCGCGAGGTGTCCGTGCTGATGTGGTGGGCACCCAACTGCCGTGCCCTGCGGTTGACCTGGCGCGCCAGCTCGCCCTTGGACCATCCGCTGCGCAGGAACCAGGAGCCCAACTGCTCGTTGGGGCGCTTGTCAGCCTTCTCGGCACCGCCAGCGCCGCTGCCGTTGCTGCCCACCTGGAAGCCCCCATCCCGAACTCTGCTGTCTGTGCGTGAACCGTGTGAACCACCCACAGCTTGCCGCCTTTTGCGGCCGTCCGTGTGGCGATGCACCCCCGGCCGCGGAGAATTCCGGCCGGGCGACAAGGCGGTCCGTGCCTCCGGCATACCCACCGGTGGGGCACATCTCCCATGGGTTCGTGCACCGAAAGTAATCCTACGATCACTGCTGAGGCGAGGGCAGTCCAGTAAACGCCACCATTCGCCACCCCAAGGAATGAACCCCGCCGCACCGCCACGCGATTGACTTGACACCAGACGATCAGGGAGGGCCCGAAGAGGAGGTGGACCGGTGCATGCCCCGGCGCGCGCCTCACCCCGCACCACCGGCCGCACACCGTCACGCCGCCTCCTGAAGGGATTCGGCAACGGTCCGTGTTCGAGACACTCCGACTCGTAACCATCCGCGAGCACGACCCGTTGGAGGGGGCATGGGCTTCACAATCGGCGGCATCCGGGACCTGCGCTCTGGCTCTCGGCGCCGCGGACGCGCGTCCGAGTGCGTGACGACGGTGGCGGAGTACACCGGCCTGTGGGGGTGGGATGTGGTGCCCGGCGCCCGCGCCTCCCGGGCAGGGCGTCCGTCGGGCGCGGTCTGTTCATGCGGTGCCGGCGACTGCCCCTCCCCCGGCGCTCACCCGCTCTCCTTCGCCCCGCCGGTGCCCGCGGGCGCCACGCTGGATGCCGCCGCGGCCGCATGGGCCGAGGTGCCGGGCGCCGCCGTACTGCTGCCCGTGGGGCGCTCCTTCGACGTCCTGGAGGTCGCCGAGGCGGCCGGACGGCACGCCCTGGTGCGGCTGGAGCGCATGGGGCTGCCGCTCGGGCCCGTGGCGCTCACGCCGGACGGCCGGGCGCTGTTCTTCGTCGCCCCGGGCGCCGCGCAGGAGCTCCCCCAGCTGCTCTACCGCATGGGGTGGGACGACGCCCGGCTCGACCTGCGCTGCATGGGGCCCGGCGAGCACGTCACCGCGCCCCCCTCGGACCACGCCGGCCTCGGCCCCGTGCGCTGGCTCCGCCCGCCCACGCTGGACACCGCGGGGCGCCCCCCGCAGGCCCGGCTGCTCCTCGGCACCCTCGCCTATGTGTGCCACCGGTCAGCGGCGTCCTGAGCCGCGGCGGCCGCGCCCCGGCCCGGCCCGCCCCGTACGAAAGGGCCCCTTTCGCAGCTGCACCTGCGGAAGGGGCCCTTTCTCGGCTTGCCCGGCGCCGGCCGGGGGCGCGGGCACATGCGCCCGTGGAGCGCCGGCCCGGCGCCGCGGCCGTAACCCGGCTGATGAGCCGTACGGCGGGCCGTAGCGCGTCAGTCGCCGATGAGCGCGTCGACGAAGGCCTCGGGCTCGAACGGCGCGAGGTCGTCCGCGCCCTCGCCGAGACCGACGAGCTTCACGGGCACGCCCAGCTCGCGCTGGACGGCCACGACGATGCCGCCCTTGGCGGTGCCGTCGAGCTTGGTGAGGACGATACCGGTGATGTTGACGACCTCGCCGAAGACGCGCGCCTGCACGAGGCCGTTCTGACCGGTGGTGGCGTCCAGGACGAGCAGCACCTCGTCGACCGAGCCGTGCTTCTCGACGACCCGCTTGACCTTGCCGAGCTCGTCCATGAGGCCGGTCTTGGTGTGGAGCCGGCCGGCGGTGTCGATCAGGACGACGTCGGCGTTCTCGGCGATGCCCTCCTTGACCGCGTCGAAGGCGATCGACGCCGGGTCGCCGCCCTCCGGCCCGCGGACCGTGCGGGCGCCGACGCGCTCGCCCCAGGTCTGCAGCTGATCGGCCGCGGCGGCGCGGAAGGTGTCGGCCGCGCCGAGGACGACGGACTTGCCGTCGGCGACGAGCACGCGGGCGAGCTTGCCCGTGGTGGTGGTCTTGCCGGTGCCGTTGACGCCGACGACCATGACGACGCCGGGCTTCTCCTCGCCGTTCACGCCCACGCCCGGCTCGGTGTGGACGGAGCGGTCGGCGTCGGTGCCGATGAGGGTGAGCAGCTCCTCGCGGAGCAGGGCGCGCAGTTCCTCGGGGGTGCGGGTGCCGAGCACCTTGACGCGCTCGCGGAGGCGCTCGACGAGCTCCTGCGTGGGGGCGACGCCGACGTCGGCGGTCAGCAGGGTGTCCTCGATCTCCTCCCACGTGTCCTCGTCGAGGTGCTCGCGGGACAGCAGGGTCAGCAGACCCTTGCCGAGCGAGTTCTGGGAACGGGACAGCCTCGTGCGCAGCCGCACGAGGCGGCCGGCGGTGGGCTCGGGCACCTCGACCGCGGGCGCGGCGGGGGCTTCGGGCTCGGCCGGGGCGGCGGGCGCCTCGGGCTCGGCTTCGGCTACCGGCGCACCGGCGCCCGGGAGCTCGACCTCCTCCACGGTCCGGCGCGGCTCGGCGCTCGGGGGCTCGGCCTCCTCGCCTACGTGGGGCTCGGCGGGCGGCGCGGTGACGGACGGGCTGCTCGGCGGGGCCGGGGGCAGCTGCTTCTTCTTACGGCTGCTGACCACGAGCCCGCTGATCGCGCCGAGCGCGACCACAGCGATGACTACAGCAAGGATGACGATTTCCATAACGCCCCCAGTATCGGACACCGCGCTGCCGGTCGGCGGTCCCGACGGGCGACCTGCGCCTTTAGGGATTCCTCCAAGGACTAATCGCCCCAATGGGCTAAAGTTGGAGCAAAGTACGATGGCGTGGGGCTGTGCGACGCGCGTAGAGTCCCCCAAGACCTTTTCTGCCCCGGCTTCCCGCCCCGCTTCACCCGCACGGAGCCCCCCACATGGACAACGCGTCCAACCTGTCCACCGCCGAATCCGGCGGCGCGATAGAGACCCGCGGCATCGAGCCCGTTCCGGATCACGAGCGTCACGGCCGGGTCCGTGAGCTCTTCCCGACCTGGGTCGCCGCCAACATCAGTGTGCTGCTGCTCACCATGGGCGCGGCCCTGGTGGTCTTCAACAAACTGAACTTCTGGCAGGTCCTGATCGTCGCCGCCTGCGCCGCGCTCGCGTCGTTCGGCATGGTCGGCGTCCTGTCGGTCTCCGGCAAGTGGGGCGGCGCGCCGGGCGCGATGCTCTCCCGCGCGACGTTCGGCGTCCGCGGCAACCTCTTCCCGGGTGCGATCCTGTGGGTCGCGCGCTTCGGGTGGGAGACGATCAACGCGGTCACCGGCGCGTACGCGGTGCTGACCGTTCTCGACCTGGTCCTCGGGATCAAGAGCAACACCCCGCTGATCGTCATCACGCTCTTCGCGTTCGTCGCGTGCACCTTCCTGGTGAGCGGCATGGGGCGCAAGGCGCTCAACGTGTGCAACAAGTGGTCGACGTACCTCTTCGGCATCTTCAGCGTCCTGGTGCTCGTCTACCTGATCGCCAACATCAAGTGGGACGACGTCTTCTCCAAGCCGGCCGGCACCACGGCGATGATGATCGCCGGCATCGGCACCATCGCCGCCGGCGGCATCAGCTGGGTGCCCACCGGCCCCGACTTCGCGCGCTACCTGCCCCACGCGGCGTCCGGCAAGAAGATCGTCGGCGCGACCATCTCCGGTGCGGGCCTCGTGATGGTCCCCATGGTCCTCATGGGCGGGGTCATGGCCGTCGCCACCCCCGACCTGGCCGAGGCTCCCGACCCGGTCTCCTTCCTCGGCGACATCCTGCCGACCTGGCTGGCCGTCCCGTACCTGATCACCGCCATCGTGGGCATGCTGCTGATCAACAGCCTCTCGATGTACTCGGCCGGGTTCACCGCCCAGACCATGGGCGTCAAGCTGCCCCGTGCCATGGCCGTCAGCATCAACGCGATCATCTCGCTGGTCGGCGGTCTGCTGCTGATGCTGGTCGCGAAGAGCTTCCTCAGCTCCTTCATCACCTTCCTGATCCTGCTCGCGGTCTCCTTCTCCGCCTGGATCGGCGTCTACGCGGTCGACATGGCGCGCCGCAAGTCCCGCGCCGTGCGGTACGACGCGGAGGCCCTCATGGACACCGGCCGCACCAGCCGCTACTGGTACGTGGGCGGCTTCTGCTGGCAGGCGATGACCGCCTGGACGGTCGCGCTGGCCGCGGGCATCTCCTTCACCCAGTGCGACTGGTTCACCGGCCCGCTGGCGTCGACGTTCGTCGGCAAGTACGGACTGGGCTGGGCCGCCACGATCGCCATCTCGGCGCTGATCATGGCTGTGCTGCCGACGCCGCGCGAGGTTCCGGCGGCGGACGCGGCGGGTGCCGCCGCCGACGACTCGGAGCGGGTGAAGGTCGGCGCCTGACGCGCCCACAGCTCCCTGCACGAGGGCGCCCCCACTGCTACGGCGGTGGGGGCGCCCTCATTTTGTGCCGGTGTTGGTGCTGGTGCTGGTACAGGTGCCGGTGGCCCCGTGCGGTGCGGATGCGCGCTGCGGCGGCAGGGAATGCCGACGGCACGGACCGGGCAGACAGGCGACGGGGGAGAGACGACAGTCGGCAGACGACAGACGACGCCGTAGTAAGCGGTACGGCGTTGCCGGAGGTACGCATTGCGGCCGGCGCCACGCTGCCGGTCGTACGACGGGGCCGGTCCGCATGAGGCGGGACGTGCAGCCTGCGGCACGGCGCAGGGGTGCGCTCCGGGCCGCCGCACGAGGCAGGGGCATGAGGCGCGGGGCGGTGCGTGCGGCGGGCCGCATGGGGCGGCCTCATGCGGCCCCATGCGGGGCCCCGGTGTGCCTCATGCCCCCGC
>NZ_PXWG01000077.1 GCF_003011965.1 Streptosporangium nondiastaticum | reverse complement strand
CGCCGCGGCCTCGGCGGGCTTGCGGCGGGCGAGCCTCAGCTCGGCCTCGGCGCGGGCGGCCGTCCCGGGGTGGCCGGGCAGGGCGGCCAGGAGCGCGTCCGCGCCCTTGTCGGCGAGGTCGCCGACGGCGGGGGCCTCGACGCCCGCCTCCTGCATCCGCTCGCGGACGGCGAGGAGGCCGAGGGGGGTGAGGGAGACCATGCCGTAGCGGCTGACGTCCTCCTCCTCGGGGCTGTCGGAGACGACGCCGTCGACGGACTCGCGGACGTGGCCCTCGCCGTCGACCTCCTCGATGAGGGACTCGTCGACGGGCCGGTACGCGATGATGCCGGTGGGGGCGAGCAGCCGGAACTGGTCGTCCAGGCGCATCATCGCGTCGGAGACCTCTTCGAGGATGTCGTCCGTGGGCTCGTCCATGTCCTCCGGCACGATCATGGACGCGGCGAGCGCCGGCAGCGGTACGGGGTGCTCCGCGTCGCTCTGCTCCAGCGCGGTGAGCAGGTAGAGGTTGCCGAGGACGCCGTCGAGGAAGTCGGCCTCGCCCTCGGGGTCCCAGTCGAGGGAGTCGAGGTCGAGGTCCTCGCCCTCGGCGATCCGGTCGGCGATCTCGCCGAGGTCGGGCGCGGCGGCGTCGGCCAGGACGCTCTCGAAGCCGGCGAGCCACAGGTCGAGGATGTCGGCGGGGCTGCCGGAGGTGAGCGTGGCGAGCTCCTCGCCGGCGACGGCGGTGCCGCGGGGCTCGTCCTCGCCCGCTTCCGCGTCCTCGTCGCCCTCCTCCTCGTGCTCCTCGAAGTCCACGAGGCCCGTGTCGAGCGCGTGCTGCCACGCGTCCATGGCGTACGCGTCGCCGTCCTCGTCGCCCGCGAGCCCGAGGAGCTCCGTCGCCTCCCGCAGCTGCTCCGCCAGCAGCTCGCCGCCGACGCCGACCGGGATGCCCTCCTCGCCGGCCCAGCGCGCGAGCTTCGCGGCGCGGGCGAGCAGCGGCGCGGACAGCGCGTCGCGCGCGAGCTCCGCGTCGGAGGGGAGCCGCACCGGCGGCATGGTCGGGCGGTCTGCGGACATCAGAGGGGTCTCTCCTCGTCGTGACATGCGTCGCGGCACGTGCGATGACGTGCGGCGACACGCGTGGTGACATGCGGTGTGGCATGCGGCGCCGCGGACGGGGCGCGGTGCCCAAGCGTAGACGGGATTTCCTCCCTGCCGCCCGGTTCGCCGAACCGTCGGCGGACATATGGCTGACGGTTACCCGCGGAACCTTGACAACTTCCCCGGGTGCGCAAGACATTGACGCGCGTAGAGATCGTCAGGATCGCGTCAACGACGATTCCTCCACGTCATACCCCCCTCGCTTTCCTCACCGGAGGCCCTCGTGCCCACTGCCCCGTCCTCCCGCCGCGCCGCCGCCCTGCGCAGACCCGCGGCCCTCGGTTCCCTCCTCGCCACCGCGCTCGCGGCCGGGCTGCTCGCCGCCCCGGAGGCGGCGAGCGCCGAGGGCCTGCGGATCCACGACATCCAGGGCACGACCCGGGTGTCGCCGCTCGCCGGCCGGCAGGTCGCGGACGTGCCGGGTGTCGTCACCGCCGTCCGCGCCTTCGGCTCGGCCCGCGGCTTCTGGATGCAGGACACGCACCCGGACCGCAACGACGCCACGAGCGAGGGCATCTTCGTCTTCACCGGCTCCGCCACCCCGGACGTGGCCGTGGGCGACGCCGTGAGCGTCTCCGGCACCGTCACCGAGTACTACCCGGGCGGCGAGTCGGCCGGCCTGCAGTCGGTCACGCAGCTCACCAGGGCCACGTGGCGGGTCGAGTCCTCCGGCAACGCCCTCCCGGCCCCCGTCCGCCTCAGCGCGTCGCAGATCCCCGACCGCTACGCGCCCGACGCGCACGGCGGCTCGATCGAGAAGCTGCAGCTGCGCCCGGGCACGTACGCCCTGGACCGCTTCGAGTCGCTGGAGGGAATGCGCGTCTCCGTGCAGAACGCCCCCGTCGTCGGCGCGACCGCCCACAACGAGCTGTGGGTCACCGCCGAGCCCCGCCACAACCGCACGGGCCGCGGCGGCACGCTCTACGGCGCGTACCGCGACCCGAACGCCGGCCGCGTCAAGGTCGGCTCGCTGATCCCGTTCGCCCAGCGCCCCTTCCCCGTCGCCAACGTCGGCGACGAGCTGTCCGGCACCACCGCCGGCCCGCTGGACTACGACAACTACGGCGGCTACACCCTGCAGGCCACCGAGCTCGGCAAGCTCACCGACCGGGGCCTGAAGCGCGAGACCACGCGCAAGCAGCGCGCCGACGAGCTCGCGGTCGCCACGTACAACGTCGAGAACCTCTCCCCCAAGACGCCGCAGGCGAAGTTCGACCGGCTGGCGTCCGCGCTGGTCGCCAACCTCGCCTCGCCGGACATCGTCGCCCTGGAGGAGGTCCAGGACGACAACGGCACGACCGACAACGGCGTGGTGGACGCGGGTCAGACGCTGAAGAAGCTCACGGACGCCATCAAGGCGGCGGGCGGCCCGGCCTACGAGTGGCGGCAGATCAACCCCGTCAACGACCAGGACGGCGGCCAGCCGGGCGGCAACATCCGCACCGCGTTCCTCTTCAACCCCGCCCGGGTGTCGTTCACCGACAAGCCCGGCGGTGACTCCACCACCCCGGTGAAGGCCGTCCGCGACGGCGGCAAGGCCGCGCTGTCCGTCTCCCCCGGCCGGGTCGACCCCGCCGACGCGGCGTGGGCCAACAGCCGCAAGCCGCTCGCGGGCCAGTTCACCTTCCGGGGGCAGCGGGTCTTCGTCGTCGCGAACCACTTCAACTCGAAGGGCGGCGACCAGGGCGTCGACAGCCGCTTCCAGCCGCCGGCCCGCTCCTCCGAGGTGCAGCGCACCCAGCAGGCCAAGCTCGTGAACGGGTTCGTCAAGGAGCTGCTGGTGGCCGACCGGAACGCGAACGTCATCGTCGCGGGCGACCTGAACGACTACCAGTTCTCGCCGGCGCTGAAGGCCCTCACCGCGGGCAAGGTCCTCACCGACCAGGTCGGCCGGCTGCCGCGCGCCCAGCGCTACGGCTACGTCTACCAGGGCAACTCCCAGGTGCTGGACCACATCCTGACCAGCGCTCACGTACGCCGGGTGGACTACGACATCGTCCACGTCAACGCCGAGTTCGCCGACCAGGCGAGCGACCACGACCCGCAGGTGCTGCGCTGGAAGCCGTAGCAGCACTTAGGGGTCAACAGGAGAACAATTAAATAGACCTGTACGGTCGAAGGGGCCGAGAATCGCGTCCATGACGATCTCTGCTCCCGCCCGCCCCTTCGGCCGTACCGTCTGCGCGATGGTCACCCCCTTCACCCCGGAGGGAGAACTCGACCTCGACGGAGCGCAGGCCCTCGCCGACCGCCTCGTCGGGGAGGGCGGCTGCGACGGACTCGTCCTCAGCGGCACCACCGGCGAGTCGCCGACCACCAGCGACGCGGAGAAAAGCGCGCTCATCCGCGCCGTGGCCGGGGCCGTCGGCGACCGGGCGCGGATCACGGCGGGCATCGGCACGGCCGACACCCGGCACACCGTCGAGCTGGCCCGCGCCGCCGAGGCGGCGGGGGCGCACGGGGTACTGGTCGTGCCCCCGTACTACAGCCGGCCGCCGCAGGAGGACATCGCCGAGCACTTCCTGACCGTGGCCGGCGCGACCGGCCTGCCGGTGATGCTCTACGACATCCCCGGCCGCACCGGCACCCGGATCGAGCCCGCCACCATGCTGCGGCTCGCCGAGCACCCGCGCATCGCCGGCGTCAAGGACTGCGCCTACGACCTGCTGGGCAGCTCGAAGGTCATCGCCGCCACGGACCTCGCCTACTACTCGGGCTGCGAGGAGCTGAACCTTCCGCTGCGCTCGGTGGGGGGCGCCGGATACATCAGCACGGTCGCGAACGTCGCGGGCGGGGCGGTGGCATCAGTGCTCGACGCGTACGACCGCGGCGACACCGCGGAGGCGGCCCGGCTGCACGCGCGGGTCCTGCCCCTGGTGGAGCTGATGATGGCGTCGGGCCTGCCGGGCACGGTGACGGCGAAGGCCCTGCTGAACGCGCTCGGCCTGCCCGGCGGGCCGGTGCGGGCGCCGCTGCGCCCGGCGTCCCCGGAGCGCACGGAGGTGCTGCTGCAGGCGTACAAGGCGCTCTGACGCATCCCCCCTGCAATGCGGGAGCGGCCGCACCCCTCGCCCGGGGTGCGGCCGCTCCGCTGCGTCGCCCTGCTCAGTTGTGGCTGTGCAGGATCTCGTTCAGGCCGCCCCACGTGCTCTTGTACGGACGGGCCTCGACCGCACCGGAGGTGGAGTTGCGGCGGAAGAGGATGTTGTCCGCGCCGGAGAGCTCCAGCGCCTTGACGACCTGGCCGTCCGGCAGGGTGACGCGGGTGCCCGCGGTCACGTACAGGCCGGCCTCGACCACGCACTCGTCGCCGAGGGCGATGCCGATGCCCGACTCGGCGCCGAGCAGGCAGCGCTCGCCGATGGAGATGATCTGCTTGCCGCCGCCGGAGAGGGTGCCCATGGTGGAGGCGCCGCCGCCGATGTCGGAGCCGTCGCCCACGACGACGCCCGCGCTGATGCGGCCCTCGACCATCGAGGTGCCCAGCGTGCCGGCGTTGAAGTTGACGAAGCCCTCGTGCATGACGGTGGTGCCGGCGGCCAGGTGGGCGCCCAGGCGGACACGGTCGGCGTCGGCGATGCGCACGCCGGACGGGGCGACGTAGTCCGTCATCCGGGGGAACTTGTCGATGCTGGTCACCTGCAGGTGCAGGCCCTCGGCGCGGGCGTTCAGGCGCACCGTCTCGACCTGGTCGACGGCGACGGGGCCGAGGGAGGTCCAGGCGACGTTGGCGAGGAGGCCGAAGATGCCGTCCAGGCTCTGGCCGTGCGGCTTCACCAGGCGGTGCGAGAGCAGGTGCAGGCGCAGGTAGGCGTCGTGGGCGTCGAGCGGCTTGTCGTCCAGCGAGGCGATGACCGTACGGACGGCCACGACCTCGACGCCGCGGCGCGGGTCCGGGCCGACGGCCTTGAGGGCGTTCTCACCGAGCAGCTCGGCGGCGCGCTCGGCGCTCAGCCGCTCGGTGCCGGCCGGGCCGGCGTCCTCGGTGAGCTCCGGCGCGGGGAACCAGGTGTCGAGGACGGTCCCGTCCTGGGTGATCGTGGCGAGGCCGGCGGCGACGGCGCCGGTGGTACGGGGGGCAACAGCATCGGTCATGCTCGAAAACCTAACCGCCCGGAGCCTCTCAAGGCGAACCGGTCACGCCCGGGGTGCCCTGCCCGTCACGGCGGGCGGTCGCCCCGCCGGCGGTTCCACCGCGCCGCACGGCAGCAGCCCGCCGCCTGACCGGGGTCAGGGGCGGGCTGCTCACGTCGTGCGGAGTGTGCGGGTCAGACGTTGAAGCCCAGCGCGCGGAGCTGCTCGCGGCCCTCGTCGGTGATCTTGTCGGGGCCCCACGGCGGCATCCAGACCCAGTTGATCCGGAGCTCGTTGACGATGCCTTCGGTGGCCGACTTCGCCTGGTCCTCGATGACGTCGGTCAGCGGGCAGGCCGCGGACGTCAGGGTCATGTCGAGGGTGGCGATGTTGGCGTCGTCGATGTGGATGCCGTAGATCAGGCCGAGGTTGACGACGTCGATGCCCAGCTCGGGGTCGACCACGTCGTAGAGGGCCTCGCGGACCTCCTCCTCGGTGGCCGGCTTGGTGGTCACCTCTGCGTTGTCAGTCATGCGGTCTTCCTTGCTGTGTTGTCGCGGTCTTCACCCAGTGCCTGGGCGGTCGCGTCCTTCCACGCCATCCAGCTCAGCAGAGCACACTTCACGCGCGCCGGGTACTTGGAGACGCCGGCGAACGCGACCGCGTCCTCCAGCACCTCCTCCATCGCGTCGTCCGGCTCGATGCGGCCCTTGGACTGCATCAGCTCCAGGAAGGTCTCCTGGATCTTCCGCGCCTGCTCCAGCTCCTTGCCGACGAGCAGTTCGTTGAGGACGGAGGCGCTGGCCTGGCTGATGGAGCAGCCCTGGCCCTCGTACGAGACGTCCTCGATGGTGTCGCCGGCCATGCGCACCCGTAGCGTGATCTCGTCACCGCAGGTCGGGTTGACGTGGTGCACCTCGGCGTCGCCGTCCCGCAAGCCCCGCCCGTGCGGGTGCTTGTAGTGGTCCAGGATGACGTCCTGGTACATCGAATCCAGCTTCACAAGATCCCCGCTCTACCCGAAGAAGTTCCGGACGTGCTCCAGACCCGCGACCAGGGCGTCGACCTCGCCCGGGGTGGAGTACAGGTAGAACGACGCCCGCGTGGTCGCAGGAATTCCGTACCGGAGGCAGACGGGCCGCGCGCAGTGGTGGCCGACGCGGACCGCGATGCCCTGCTCGTCGAGGACCTGGCCCACGTCGTGCGGGTGGATGTCGCCGAGCGTGAAGGAGATCGTGGCGCCGCGGTCCTCGGCCGTGCTGGGGCCGATGATCCGCAGGTCCGGGACCTCCTGGAGGCGGCTGACCGCGTACTGCGTGATCGCGTGCTCGTGGCGGGCGATGTTCTCCATGCCGATCGAGGACAGGTAGTCCACCGCGGCGCCGAGGCCGACGGCCTGGGCGATCGGGGGCGTGCCGGCCTCGAACTTGTGCGGCGCGGGGGCGTAGGTGGAGGAGTGCATCGAGACGGTCTCGATCATCTCGCCGCCGCCGAGGAACGGCGGAAGGTCCTCCAGCAGCTCCTGGCGGCCCCACAGGACGCCGATGCCGGTCGGGCCGCACATCTTGTGGCCGGTGAAGGCCACGAAGTCGGCCTGGAGGGCCTGGACGTCCAGCACCATGTGCGGGGCGGCCTGGGAGGCGTCGATGACGACGAGCGCACCGACCTCCTGGGCGCGCCGGACGATGGTCTCGACCGGGTTGACCGTGCCCATGATGTTGGAGACCAGCACGAACGAGACGACCTTGGTCTTCTCGGTGATGATCTCGTCGATGTTGGACAGGTCGAGGCGGCCGTCGTCGGTGAGGCCGAACCACTTCAGCTTCGCGCCGGTGCGCTGCGAGAGCAGCTGCCACGGGACGATGTTGGAGTGGTGCTCCATCTCCGTGATGACGATCTCGGTGTCGTGGTCGACCCGGTAGGGCTCGTCGGCCCAGCCGAGCATGTTGGCCACGAGGTTGAGCGACTCGGAGGCGTTCTTGGTGAAGATGACCTCGTCGCGGCTGGGGGCGTTGATGAAGGCGGCGACCTTGTCGCGCGCGCCTTCGTACAGCGCCGTGGCCTCCTCGGCGATGGTGTAGACGCCGCGGTGGACGTTGGCGTTGTGCCGCTCGTAGTACGCGTTGAGCGCGTCGAGCACCTGGCGCGGCTTCTGGGAGGTGGCCGCGGAGTCCAGGTAGACGATCTTCTTACCGTCGTGGACCGTGCGGTCCAGGATGGGGAAGTCCTTGCGAATCGCCTCGGTGTCGAGGAGGCCCGGCAGTATGGTCACGCGGTTACGCCGCCCTTCGTCTGGTAGGCCTCGTAGCCCTCGGACTCCAGCTTGTCGGCCAGCTCGGCGCCGCCGGACTCGACGATGCGGCCGCCGGAGAAGACGTGGACGAAGTCGGGCTTGATGTAGCGCAGGATGCGCGTGTAGTGCGTGATCAGCAGGGTGCCGACCTCGCCGGTCTCGCGGACGCGGTTGACGCCCTCGGAGACCTGGCGCAGCGCGTCGACGTCCAGGCCGGAGTCGGTCTCGTCGAGGATCGCGATCTTCGGCTTGAGGAGCTCCAGCTGGAGGATCTCGTGGCGCTTCTTCTCACCGCCGGAGAAGCCCTCGTTGACGTTGCGCTCGGCGAAGGCGGGGTCCATGTTGAGGCGCTCCATGGCCTCCTTGACCTCCTTCACCCAGGTGCGCAGCTTGGGGGCCTCGCCGCGGATGGCGGTGGCGGAGGTGCGCAGGAAGTTGGAGACCGAGACGCCGGGCACCTCGACCGGGTACTGCATGGCGAGGAAGACGCCGGCGCGGGCGCGCTCGTCGACGGACATCTCCAGGACGTCCTCGCCGTCGAGGGTGACGGTGCCGCCGGTGATCGTGTACTTGGGGTGACCCGCCAGCGAGTACGCCAGGGTCGACTTGCCGGAGCCGTTGGGGCCCATGATGGCGTGGGTCTCGCCCTGCTTCACGGTCAGGTCGACGCCCTTGAGGATCTCGCGCGGGCCGTTCTCGGCTTCGACGGAGACGTGCAGGTCGTGGATCTCAAGCGTTGCCATGGGGAACTCAGGACTCCTGGGTGACGGAGACGAGCACGTCGTCCCCTTCGATCTTGACGGGGTATACGGGGACGGGGCGCGTGGCGGGCAGGCCGGAGGGCTTTCCGGTGCGCAGGTCGAAGCTGGAGCCGTGCAGCCAGCACTCGATGGCGCAGTCCTCCACCTCGCCCTCGGAGAGCGAGACGTTGGCGTGGGAGCAGATGTCGTTGATCGCGAACACCTCTCCCTCGGTGCGGACGAGGGAGACCGGCGTGCCGTCGATCTCGACCCGCTTGGGGGTGTCCTCCTCCAGCTCGCTGAGGGCGGCCACCTTCACGAAAGCGCTCATGCGACCGCCGCCTCCAGCTCGGCCTCGATCTTGGCGATGAGGCGGTCCTCCAGCTCGGGGATGCCGATCTGCTGGACGAGCTCGGCGAAGAAGCCGCGGACGACCAGGCGGCGGGCCTCGTCGGCCGGGATGCCGCGCGCCATCAGGTAGAACAGCTGCTCGTCGTCGAAGCGGCCGGTCGCCGAGGCGTGGCCGGCGCCGACGATCTCGCCGGTCTCGATCTCCAGGTTGGGCACGGAGTCGACGCGGGCCCCGTCGGTGAGGACGAGGTTGCGGTTGAGCTCGTAGGTGTCGGTGCCCTCGGCCGCCGCGCGGATGAGGACGTCGCCGATCCAGACCGCGTGGGCGTTCTGGCCCTGCAGCGCGCCCTTGTAGGCGACGTTGCTGCGGCAGTGCGGGGTGTCGTGGTCGACGAAGAGGCGGTGCTCCTGGTGCTGGCCCTCGTCCGTGAAGTACAGGCCGTAGAGCTCGGCCTCGCCGCCGGGGGCGCCGTAGACGACCCGCGGGTGGAGGCGGACGAGGTCGCCGCCGAAGGTGACGATGACGGACTTGAAGGAGGCGTCGCGGCCGATCAGCGCGGTCTGCTGGGCGGCGTGCACCGCGGTGGCGTCCCAGTCCTGGACGGAGACGACGGTGAGCTTGGCGCCGTCGCCCACGAGGAACTCGACGTTGGCGGCGAGCGTGGTGTCGCCGGTGTGGTCGAGGACGACGACGGCCTCGGCGAAGGCGCCGACCTCGATCACCTGGTGGCCGAAGGCCACGCCGCCCTCGCCGTGCACGGAGATGGTGACGGGCTCGGTGAGGACCGCGTCCTTGGGGATCGAGACGACCGAGGCCTTCTCGAAGGAGCTGTAGGCCTGGGCGGCCACGCGGTCGACGGGCTTGCCGGCCCGGCCGAGGCGGGCGTCGTCGCGGCCGACGGTCTCGACGGTGACGCCGGCGGGGGCGCTCACCTCGACCTTGACGCCGCCGCCGTTCGCCACAGCGGTGCCGTCGTGCAGCCCGCGCAGGCGCTCCAGCGGGGTGAACCGCCACTCCTCCTCGCGGCCGTGCGGCACGGGGAAGTCCGCCACGTCGTACGAGGCGGGGGCGCTCACGCGCGCGTCGATGGGCTGCTGCGGCCCGCCCACCTGGATGGCGCCGTCGGTCGTGCTGCCGGCGGGGGTGTTGTCAGCCATGGCTGTCGTCGTGCTCTCTTCCTGTCACAAAGGGTTCGCTGCTGCGGTCGGGGGCGTCCGTGCCCCTCCCCCGCCTCAAGGGGCGGGGGAAGGTCAGCCGACGGAGCCTTCCATCTGCAGCTCGATCAGCCGGTTGAGCTCCAGCGCGTACTCCATGGGCAGCTCGCGGGCGATCGGCTCGACGAAGCCGCGCACGATCATCGCCATCGCCTCGTCCTCGGACAGGCCCCGGCTCATCAGGTAGAAGAGCTGGTCGTCGCTGACCTTGGAGACGGTCGCCTCGTGGCCCATGGAGACGTCGTCCTCGCGGACGTCGACGTAGGGGTAGGTGTCCGACCGGGAGATGGTGTCCACGAGCAGGGCGTCGCAGAGCACGTTCGACTTGGAGCCGTGGGCGCCCTCGCCGATCTCGATCAGGCCGCGGTAGGAGGTGCGGCCACCGCCTCGCGCCACCGACTTGGAGACGATGTTGGAGGAGGTGTTCGGCGCCATGTGGACCATCTTGGCGCCGGCGTCCTGGTGCTGGCCCTGGCCGGAGAAGGCGATGGACAGCGTCTCGCCCTTGGCGTGCTCGCCCATCAGGTAGACGGCCGGGTACTTCATCGTCACCTTGGAGCCGATGTTGCCGTCGACCCACTCCATGGTCGCGCCCTCGTAGGCCACGGCACGCTTGGTGACCAGGTTGTAGACGTTGTTCGACCAGTTCTGGATCGTCGTGTAGCGGCAGCGGCCGCCCTTCTTGACGATGATCTCCACGACCGCGCTGTGCAGCGAGTCCGAGGAGTAGATCGGGGCGGTGCAGCCCTCGACGTAGTGGACGTAGGCGTCCTCGTCGACGATGATCAGCGTCCGCTCGAACTGGCCCATGTTCTCCGTGTTGATGCGGAAGTAGGCCTGCAGCGGGATGTCGACGTGGACACCCTTCGGGACGTAGATGAACGAGCCGCCGGACCACACGGCGGTGTTCAGCGACGCGAACTTGTTGTCACCGACGGGGATGACCGTGCCGAAGTACTCCTGGAAGAGCTCCGGGTGCTCCTTCAGGGCCGTGTCGGTGTCCAGGAAGATGACGCCCTGGGCCTCCAGGTCCTCACGGATCTGGTGGTAGACGACCTCCGACTCGTACTGCGCGGCGACACCGGCGACCAGGCGCTGCTTCTCCGCCTCCGGGATGCCCAGCTTGTCGTAGGTGTTCTTGATGTCCTCCGGCAGGTCCTCCCAGGAGGCCGCGGCCTTCTCGGTGGAGCGCACGAAGTACTTGATGTTGTCGAAGTCGATGCCCGAGAGGTCGGAGCCCCAGGTGGGCATGGGCTTCTTGTCGAAGAGCTTCAGGCCCTTCAGACGCAGCTTGAGCATCCACTCCGGCTCGGACTTCTTGGCCGAGATGTCGCGGACGACGTCCTCGGAGAGGCCGCGCTTGGCTGCGGCACCGGCCACGTCGGAGTCGGCCCAGCCGTATTCGTACGTGCCCAGGCCTTCGAGCTCAGGGTGGGCAGTCTCCGTGGGGAGAGTCATGCGGGGTTCCTCCCGGCCGTGCTGGCGGATGCTGTGGTGGTCTTGGTCTTGCTCTTCGGGATGAACGTCGTGCACACCCCGTCGCCGTGGGCGATGGTGGCAAGACGCTGCACATGTGTCCCGAGCAGGCGGGAGAAGACCTCTGTCTCCGCCTCGCACAGCTGCGGGAACTGCTCGGCGACATGGGCGACCGGGCAGTGGTGCTGGCAAAGCTGTTCGCCGACCGGCGCGCTACGCGCCGTAGCAGCGTACCCGTCCGCGGTCAATGCCCTGGCAAGGGCCTCCGTGCGGGATTCGGGCGGGGCCGCTTCCAGCGCCCGGCGGTAGCCCTCGGCCTGGGCGGCCATCCGGGCTCGGGCGAAGGCCGCGACGGCGGCCTCTCCCATCTCGCCGCCGCCCGCGGCCTGGGCGATCCAGCGCAGGGCGTCTCCGGCCAGCTTGTCGTAGGCCTGGTCGAAGGCGTCGCGGCCGCAGTCGGTCAGCGCGAAGGCCTTGGCGGGGCGGCCGCGGCTCCGGGCGCCGTAGACCCGCTTCTCGCGGGGCTCGACGACGCCCTCGGCGACGAGGGTGTCGAGATGGCGGCGCACGGCCGCCTGGGTGAGCTCCAGGCGGAGGGCGAGCTCCGCCGCGGTGGACGGGCCGTGGTCGAGGATGGAGCGGGCGACGCGATTGCGGGTGCCGCGCTGCTCGTCATGGCCGTGCTCGCGGCGGTCGTCCTCGCGGGCGGGCCCGGGCGCAGGCTGCTGCGGCCCGGCGGCCACGGGTCCTTCCGGACCGGCCGCGGGGCCCTGTGAAGCCTCGCCCGCGTATTTCACAACACCATTGTTGCGTAATTGCCCGGAGGCGGACAAGCCTCGCCCCCGCCCGCCGACGGTGTCCTCGATCACTAAGGGTCACCTAACCGCCACCCGTCGATCTTGCCCGGAGGCCCGTGGTTCCGGGCTCCCGCGGCGGCCCCTCCGCGGACGGGTTCCACCCCGGGGCCTCCGGGGACACGCCCGGCTTCGTAGACTTCGCGCCATGCGCAGCGTCTTCCCGGGGGACACCCCCGAGGCCCCGGACCGGCCCGCGGTCGAGGTCCGCGGGCTGGTGAAGCGGTACGGACCGAAGGCCGCGGTGGACGGGCTCGACCTGTCCGTCGCCCGCGGCGGCCTCACCGCCGTCCTCGGCCCCAACGGAGCCGGCAAGACCACCACGATCGAGACCTGCGAGGGCTACCGCCGCCCCGATGCGGGCACCGTCCGCGTCCTGGGGCTCGACCCCGTCGCCGACGCGGCGGAGCTCCGCCCCCGCGTGGGCGTCATGCTGCAGAGCGGAGGGGTGTACGCGGGGGCGCGCGCGGAGGAGATGCTGCGCCACGTCGCCGCCCTGCACGCCCACCCCCTGGACGTGCCCTCCCTCATAGAACGGCTGGGCCTCGGCGGCTGCGGCCGGACGGCCTACCGGCGGCTCTCCGGCGGCCAGCAGCAGCGCCTCGCGCTCGCCATGGCCGTCGTCGGCCGCCCCGAGCTGGTCTTCCTGGACGAGCCGACGGCCGGCCTGGACCCGCAGGCCCGGCACGCCACCTGGGACCTGGTGCGGGAGCTGCGCACCGACGGCGTCACCGTCGTCCTCACCACGCACTACATGGACGAGGCCGAGGCCCTGGCCGACGACATCGCGATCATCGACAGCGGCCGGGTCATCGCCCAGGGCAGCCCCGAGGAGCTGTGCCGGGGCGGCGCGGAGAACACCCTGCGCTTCAGCGGCCGGCCCGGCCTGGACCTCGCCTCGCTCCTGAAGGCCCTGCCCGCCGAGTCCACGGCGGCGGAGCTCACCCCGGGCACGTACCGCGTGGGCGGCCGCATCGACCCGCAGCTGCTCGCCACGGTGACCACGTGGTGCGCGCAGAACGGCGTCATGCCGGACCGCATCGCGGTCGAGCGGCACACGCTGGAGGACGTTTTTCTGGAGCTGACCGGTAAGGAGCTGCGGGCGTGAGCACCGAAACCTTCTCGCCGCGGCCCGGTGCCGCGCCCGTCTCCCGGATGATCCGCGCGCAGGCCGCGCTGGAGACCCGCATGCTGCTGCGCAACGGCGAACAGCTGCTGCTGACCGTCGTCATCCCGACGCTGCTGCTGGTGCTCTTCAGCGCGGTCGACATCGTCGACACGGGAGAGGGCAAGGCGGTCGATTTCCTCGCCCCGGGCGTGCTGGCACTGGCGGTGATGTCCACGGCGTTCACCGGCCAGGCCATCGCCACCGGTTTCGAGCGCCGCTACGGCGTGCTCAAGCGCCTGGGCGCCTCGCCGCTGCCGCGCTGGGCGCTGATGACGGCGAAGACGTGCTCGGTGCTGGTCACCGAGGTGCTGCAGGTCGTCCTCCTGACGGTGATCGCCTTCGCGCTGGGCTGGTCGCCGCAGGGCAACCCGTTCGCGGTCCTGCTGCTGCTCGTGCTGGGCACGGCGGCGTTCTCGGGGCTGGGGCTGCTGATGGCCGGCACGCTGAAGGCGGAGGTGACGCTCGCCGCGGCGAACCTCGTCTTCCTCCTGCTGCTGGTCGGCGGCGGCGTGATCGTGCCGATGGAGAAGTTCCCCGGCGGGGTGCGGGCGGTGCTGGAGCTGCTGCCGATCTCGGCGCTCTCGGACGGCCTGCGGGACGTCCTGCAGCACGGCGCGGGCATGCCCTGGGGCGACCTCGGCATCCTCGCGGTGTGGGCGGTGCTGGGCCTCGGGGCGGCGGCGAAGCTCTTCCGCTGGGAGTGAGGGCGGGGTTCTTCCGCCGGAGGGACACACAGAGTGCCCCCTCGTGAATCCGTGCACAAGCTCCCCTTTACGATGACCCCGTGCCGAAAACGCTGAACCCCCTCCAGATCGTCGCCGACCGCTGGCAGCCCTCCGCGCGCTTCGTCCAGCGGGCGGCCTTCGCCTGCGTGGTGATGGGCGTGGTCATCGTGGTGACGGGCGGCGCGGTCCGGCTCACCCAGTCGGGGCTCGGCTGCCCGACGTGGCCCACCTGCACCGAGGACAGCCTGACGCCCACCCCGGAGATGGGCATCAACGGCGTCATCGAGTTCACCAACCGCATGCTGACGTACGTGCTCTGCGCGATCGTCGGCGTGGCGATCGTCGCGGCCCGTGCGCGCGCCCCGCGCCGCCGCCCGCTGACGCGGCTGGGCTGGGCCCAGTTCTGGCTGATCGCGAGCAACGGCATCATCGGCGGCATCACCGTCCTGACGGGCCTCAACCCGTACATCGTGGCCCTGCACTTCCTTGCGGCGACCGCGCTGCTGACGGTGGCCGTGGTGATGTGGCACCGCTCGGGCGAGGGTGATGACGAGCCGCGCGACCTGGTGGCGCGTCCGGTGCGGCAGCTCAGCTGGGTCCTGATCGCCTCGACCGTCCTGCTGATCCTCGTCGGCACGGTCGTCACCGGCTCCGGCCGGCACGCGGGCGACGCCTCGAAGAACGTCCACCGCATCCCGCTGGACTGGCGCGAGGTCACCCAGCTGCACGTCGACTTCGTCTACATCGTGGTCGGCCTGACCATCGCCCTGTGGTTCGTGCTGCGGGCCGTGAAGGCACCGGCCGTGCCGCGCCGCCGGACCGCCGAGCTGTTCGCCGTCCTGATGTTCCAGGGCGTCATCGGCTACGTGCAGTACTTCAACGACGAGCCCGAGGTCGTCGTCGGCGCCCACATGTTCGGCTCCTGCCTGGTGTGGATCGCCGTGCTGCGGGTCTTCCTGTCGCTGCGGGACCGCGGCGAGCAGCCCGTCGTGCCCGCCCCCGCGGACGGGCACGAGGCCGTCCCGGCTCAGCCGGCCGGCGCGTCCAGCCGGTAGACCCTGCGGGCGGTGCCGGCGGCGACGAGCGAGGCGATCCTGCGCGCGTCCGCCCGCCGGCACCAGCCGTCGGCCACCCAGTCGCTCATCAGCCGCTCCATGGCCTGCGAGAACGAGCGGGCTGCGACCACGTAGAGCTCGGCCGGGCCGCGCGCGCCGGAGGAGAACAGCAGCTTCCCGAAGGGCGCCTCGCGCAGCGTCTCCTCGGGGTGCCGCCCCACGTCCGCATAGACGTGCGGGAAGGCCCCGGCGAGCTGTGCGGCCTCCCGGTGGTGCCAGGGGTCCGGCAGCAGCACCAGATCGCAGCCCAGGCCCGCCGTGGCCCGCAGGAAGCGGGTCAGCCGCAGCGGGTCGGAGCAGTGCAGCTGGACGGGGAGCCCGGCGGCGAGCGCGCTCCACAGCAGGTGGCGGGCGAGCACGGGGTCGTTCAGCCGGCCGCCCGGGCGGCGCGACCGCAGCCACTGTCCCGCGGCCTTGCGCACCTCCGCCAGGCCCGGCGGGCTCCCGTCGCAGAAGGGGAGGCCGCAGGCGAACGCGATGGCGCCGCGGGCGGCCGCGTAGAGCGCCTCGGCCGTGCGGGCGGTGAAGGAGTCCGCGCTCCCGGAGGCGTCGGCGACCTGCTCGGCGAGCGGTTCGAGCCGGACGACCTCGTGCGCGCTGCCGTCGGCGGCCCCGGCGAGCTCGGCGGCCGAGGTGAGGGCGCTCGGCTCCCCCGTCTCCAGCAGGAACGTGCCGATGCCGGCGCCGCGCAGCAGCAGCCGCCCGGCCCGGTAGGCGCCCAGCTCGCGGCGGCGGGCCAGATAGCGGACGGGCGAGCAGTGCGGGTCCAGGCCGAGGAGCGGCGGGCACCAGCGGCGCAGCGCCAGCCCCGTGCGGCTGTCGAAGAAGGAGGTGCCGGGCGGGGCCGGGCCCGCGGCGCCCGCGGCCGCGGCCAGATGCGCCTCGAACCCGCCGAGTCCCAGCTCGCCGTGGACCGCGCCGCGGCTGTGCTGGTCGACGAGCGGCGGCATGCCGTCCATCCGCCCCCCTCGTGCCGTCCCCGCCCCGAGCGGCGCGCGTGCGGCCGCTCCCCGGGGGTCTAACGGCCGAGGGGCTCGTCAGTTATCCGCGGTCTCCGGCATCCGCAGTCTCCGGCTCGGCCGCCGGGTCAGCCGGCGGCGGGGTTGGCCGGGCCGCCGACCTGGATGCCGGCCATGCGCGACCACTCGTACGGGCCGGTGCGGACCTTGGCGGCGAGCTCGCCGTCGAAGTCGTCGTGGAGGGTCAGGCCGGCCTTCTCGGCGGCCTTCTGCGCGACGTCCAGGGAGGGGGCGACGAGGTTGCCCCACTCGCCGTCGGCGCCCACGAGGGCGATCCGCACGGTGCCGCGGGCGATGTGGGCCAGCTGGCCGTCGGCGGAGCCGCCGTGGCCCTTGGCGAACGCGTCGATCTGCCGGGCGAGCCGGGCGGCCTTGCGGTCCGCCCGGGCGTCGGGCGCGGTCTTCTCGGCGGTGCCGTCCTGCGGGGTGGTGTCATCTGCCATGCCGCAGATGCTACCCACCAGTAATTAACGAAGGAAGGGATCCACGGCCACCGCGACGAACAGCAGCGACACGTACGTGATGGACCAGTGGAAGAGGCGCATCTCCTTGAGCTTCGCGCCCGTGATGCCGGCGTTGGCGCGCAGCTGCAGGGCGTGCGCCTCCTTCAGCCAGAAGCCGCCCAGCGCGGCCGCGACGACCGTGTAGAACCAGCCGGTGTAGCCGAGCGGCTGCAGGGAGAGGGAGACGAGGACCATCACCCAGCTGTAGAGGACGATCTGCTTGGCGACCGCCTTGTTGCCGGCGATGACGGGCAGCATCGGCACGCCCACGCGCTCGTAGTCGTCCTTGACCTTCATCGACAGCGGCCAGTAGTGCGGCGGCGTCCAGAAGAAGATCACCAGGAAGAGGACGACGGCGGCCCAGGAGACCGAGTTCGCGACGGCCGACCAGCCGATGATGACCGGCATGCAGCCCGCGATGCCGCCCCACACGATGTTCTGCGCGGTGCGGCGCTTGAGGATCATCGTGTAGACGACGACGTAGAACGCGTTGGCGCCGAGCGAGAGCATCGCCGACAGCGGGTTGACCAGGAACCAGAACCACAGGGTCGAGCCCACCGTCAGCGCGGAGGCGAAGACCAGGCACTCCTTCGGGGAGACCATGCCGGTCACCAGCGGACGCTGCGACGTGCGGTCCATCAGGGCGTCGATGTCGCGGTCGTACCACATGTTGAACGCGCCGGCGCCGCCCGCGGACAGGTAGCCGCCGATGCAGGTGGCCAGCACCAGCCACAGGTCGGGCACGCCCTGGGCCGCGAGGAACATCACCGGCACGGTCGTCATCAGCAGCAGCTCGATGACACGCGGCTTGGTCAGCGCCACGAACGCCTTGGCACGGGCCCCGAACGGCCGGTGACCGGGGCTTTCGCTTTCCGGAAGCACCCCCGCAGGACGGGATTCGACGGCCGTCACGCACACCCCTGACAGAGATAAGGCCAGCAAGCACATCCGGGTCCGAAAGCCCGGTAAAGACTTGCGCGTACCACGCCACTTTAGACGCAGGCGATGGCACGGCCTCCGCCGGGGTGGGTCGTGTTGAGGGCGCGCGCAACGGATCACGGACGCGCCGCCGCGCGCCCCGGACGTCACCGCGGAGCTCCCCGGACATGACGGAACGGTCGTCTTCGGGAGGCGGGCGGGCGCGCCGCCCGGCAGGCTGGACACAGGGCGCCGCACCCGCGGCGGGAATCCCTGCCGCCGCGATTCGGTTGCCCGCGAACGGGCAGCCGACTGTACGTCGAAAAGATGCGCGTCCCCGCGGGGGTAGGCTCGGGCACGCCGCGTCGTGGCGGAACATACCGCCCCCGGCAGACAAGACCATGTGGAGAGGAGCCCTGATCCAAGGGTGAGCACCAAGCCGACCACCACAGACCTCGAATGGACCGAACTGGACCAGCGGGCCGTCGATACCGCCCGCGTCCTGGCCATGGACTCCGTGCAGAAGGTCGGCAACGGCCATCCGGGCACGGCCATGAGCCTGGCGCCCGCCGCCTACCTGCTGTTCCAGAAGATGATGCGGCACGACCCCAGTGACGCCGACTGGACCGGTCGCGACCGCTTCGTCCTCTCCCCCGGCCACACCAGCCTGACGCTGTACGTCCAGCTCTTCATGGCGGGCTACGGCCTGGAGCTGTCGGACCTCAAGTCCTTCCGCACCTGGGACAGCAAGACCCCCGGCCACCCGGAGCACGGCCACACGCGGGGCGTGGAGACCACCACCGGTCCGCTGGGCCAGGGCATCGCCAACGCCGTGGGCATGGCCATGGCCGCCCGCTACGAGCGCGGCCTGTTCGACCCGGAGGCGCCGGCCGGCACCTCCCCGTTCGACCACACCATCTGGGCGATCGTCTCCGACGGCGACCTGGAGGAGGGCATCTCCGCCGAGGCGTCCTCGCTCGCCGGCCACCAGAAGCTCGGCAACATCGTCGCGCTCTACGACGACAACCACATCTCGATCGAGGGCGACACGGAGACCGCGTTCTCCGAGGACGTCCTCAAGCGCTACGAGGCGTACGGCTGGCACGTCCAGCGCATCGAGCAGGGCGCCAACGGCGACTTCGACATCCACGCGCTGCACGCCGCGCTGAAGGCCGCGCAGGAGGAGACCGAGCGTCCCTCGATCATCGCCGCGCGCACGATCATCGCCTGGCCGGCCCCGAACGCCCAGAACACCGAGGCGTCGCACGGCTCCGCCCTCGGCGAGGCCGAGGTCGCCGCGACCAAGAAGGTCATGGGCTTCGACCCCGAGCAGCACTTCCAGGTCGAGGACGAGGTCTTCGCGCACGTCCGCAAGGTCGTCGACCGCGGCCGCGAGGCCCACGCCACGTGGGACAAGCGCATCCAGGAGTGGCGCGAGGCCAACCCGGAGCGCGCCGCCGAGTTCGACCGCATCGTCGCGGGCGAGCTGCCCGACGGCTGGGAGAAGGCCGTCCCGGTCTTCCCGGCCGGCAAGGACGTCGCCACCCGCAAGGCGTCGGGTGAGGTCCTCAAGGCGCTGGGCGGCGTGATCCCCGAGCTGTGGGGCGGCTCCGCCGACCTCGCCGGTTCGAACAACACCACGATCGACCCGTCGTCGTCCTTCCTCCCGGAGGGCAACCCGCTGCCGGAGGCGAACCCCTACGGCCGCACCATCCACTTCGGCATCCGCGAGCACGCCATGGGTTCGACCATGAACGGCATCGCGCTGCACGGCAACACGCGCGTCTACGGCGGCACCTTCCTGGTGTTCTCCGACTACATGCGCCCGGCGGTCCGCCTGGCCGCGCTGATGAAGCTGCCGGTCACCTACGTGTGGACGCACGACTCCATCGGCCTCGGCGAGGACGGCCCGACGCACCAGCCGGTCGAGCACATGGCCGCCCTGCGCGCCATCCCGGGCCTGAACATGGTCCGCCCGGCCGACGCCAACGAGACGGCCATCGCCTGGCGCGAGATCACCAAGCGCCACACCGTCAAGCCCGCGCCGCACGGCCTGGCCCTCACCCGCCAGAACGTCCCGACGTACGAGGCGAACGAGGGTGTGGCCAAGGGTGGCTACGTCCTGTTCGAGGCCGAGGGCGGCCGTCCGCAGGTGATCCTGATCGGCACCGGCTCCGAGGTCCAGCTGGCCGTCGAGGCCCGCGAGCAGCTCCAGGCCGAGGGCATCCCGACCCGCGTGGTCTCGATGCCGTCCGTCGAGTGGTTCGAGGAGCAGGACCAGGCGTACCGCGACGGCGTGCTGCTGCCGGACGTCAAGGCCCGGGTCGCCGTCGAGGCGGGCATCGGCCTGACCTGGCACCGCTACGTCGGCGAGGCCGGCCGCATCGTGTCGCTGGAGCACTTCGGCGCCTCCGCCGACTACAAGGTGCTCTACCGCGAGTTCGGTCTGACCACCGAGGCCGTGGTCGCGGCCGCGCGCGAGTCGATCGAGCACGCCGACGCCGCCCGGCGCTGACGCACCCTTCACGAGCAAGTAGGAGATGCAGAACCCATGACAGACGCACTCAAGCGCCTCTCCGACGAAGGCGTCGCGATCTGGCTGGACGACCTGTCCCGCAAGCGCATCACGTCCGGCAACCTGGCCGAGCTGATCGACCAGAGCCACGTCGTGGGCGTCACGACGAACCCGTCGATCTTCCAGAAGGCGATCTCCAGCGGTGAGGGCTACGAGCAGCAGCTCGCCGACCTCGCGGCCCGCAAGGTCACCGTCGACGAGGCCATCCGCATGATCACGACGGCGGACGTCCGTGACGCCGCCGACATCCTGCGCCCGGTCTTCGAGGCCACCGACGGCCAGGACGGCCGGGTCTCCATCGAGGTCGACCCGCGCCTGGCCCACGACACGGTCGCCACCGTCGCCGAGGCCAAGCAGCTGGCCTGGCTGGTGGACCGCCCCAACACCCTGATCAAGATCCCGGCCACCAAGGCGGGCCTGCCGGCCATCGCCGAGGTGATCGGCAAGGGCATCAGCGTCAACGTCACGCTGATCTTCTCCCTCGAGCGCTACCGCGCGGTCATGGACGCCTACCTGACCGGTCTGGAGAAGGCCAAGGCCGCCGGCCAGGACCTGTCCCTGATCCACTCGGTCGCCTCCTTCTTCGTGTCCCGCGTGGACAGCGAGATCGACAAGCGCCTGGACGCCCTGGGCACCGACGAGGCGAAGGCCCTGCGCGGCAAGGCCGCCCTGGCCAACGCCCGCCTGGCCTACCAGGCCTACGAGGAGGTCTTCTCCTCGGACCGCTGGGCCGCCCTGGAGAAGGCCGGCGCCAACAAGCAGCGTCCGCTGTGGGCCTCGACCGGCGTCAAGGACCCGGCCTACAAGGACACGCTGTACGTGGACGACCTGGTCGCCCCGAACACGGTCAACACCATGCCGGAGGCCACCCTGGAGGCCACGGCCGACCACGGGCGGATCACCGGTGACACGGTGCGCGGCACGTACGAGCAGGCCAAGGCCGAGCTCGACGCGATCGCGAAGCTGGGCATCTCGTACGACGAGGTCGTCCAGCTCCTGGAGGACGAGGGCGTCGACAAGTTCGAGCAGTCCTGGAACGACCTGCTGAAGTCCACCGAGGCAGAGCTCAAGCGCCTCGCTCCGGAGGCGTGAATTGAGCACAAGCAGCAATCCGCTGCGTGACGCTCTGGACCGACGGCTCCCGCGCATCGCGGGGCCGTCGGGC
This sequence comes from Streptosporangium nondiastaticum, assembly GCF_003011965.1. Classification (GTDB taxonomy): domain Bacteria; phylum Actinomycetota; class Actinomycetes; order Streptomycetales; family Streptomycetaceae; genus Streptomyces; species Streptomyces nondiastaticus. Next base: position 8,202 of record NZ_PXWG01000077.1, on the reverse strand, counting down.
CTGGTCATCTTTGGCGTCACGGGCGATTTGTCCAGGAAAAAGCTGATGCCGGCGGTGTACGACCTCGCCAACCGGGGTCTGCTCCCGCCGGGCTTCTCGCTCATCGGCTTCGCGCGCCGCGACTGGGAGGACGACGACTTCGCCCAGATCGTCCACGACGCCGTCAAGGAGCACGCCCGCACGCCCTTCCGCGAGGAGGTCTGGCAGCAGCTGGTCCAGGGCTGCCGGTTCGTGCAGGGCGACTTCGACGACGACGTCGCCTTCGAGACCCTCAAGAACACCATCCAGGAGCTCGACCAGGCCCAGGGCACGGGCGGCAACTTCGCCTTCTACCTCTCGGTGCCGCCGAAGTTCTTCCCCACGGTCGTCCAGCAGCTCAAGAAGCACGGCCTGGCCGAGCAGAAGGAGGGCTCCTGGCGGCGCGCCGTCATCGAGAAGCCCTTCGGCCACGACCTGGCCAGCGCCCAGGAGCTCAACCGGATCGTCCACGAGGTCTTCCCGGCCGAGGCGGTCTTCCGCATCGACCACTACCTCGGCAAGGAGACGGTCCAGAACATCCTGGCCCTCCGCTTCGCCAACACCCTCTTCGAGCCGATCTGGAACCGGTCCTACGTCGACCACGTGCAGATCACCATGGCCGAGGACATCGGCATCGGCGGCCGCGCCGGCTACTACGACGGCATCGGCGCCGCCCGCGACGTCATCCAGAACCACCTGCTCCAGCTGCTCGCGCTGACCGCGATGGAGGAGCCCGCCTCCTTCGACGCCGACGCGCTGGTCGCCGAGAAGACCAAGGTGCTGGGCGCCGTCCGGCTGCCCAAGGACCTCGGCAAGGAGACCGTCCGCGCCCAGTACGCGCACGGCTGGCAGGGCGGCGAGGAGGTCGTCGGCTACCTGGAGGAAGAGGGCATCGACCCGGCCTCCAAGACCGACACCTACGCCGCGATCAAGCTGGAGATCGACAACCGCCGCTGGGCGGGCGTCCCCTTCTACCTGCGCACCGGCAAGCGCCTGGGCCGCCGCGTCACCGAGATCGCGGTCGTCTTCCAGCGCGCCCCGCACTCGCCCTTCGACCACACCGCCACCGAGGAGCTCGGGCAGAACGCCCTGGTCATCCGGGTGCAGCCGGACGAGGGCGTCACCCTGCGGTTCGGCTCCAAGGTGCCCGGCACCCAGATGGAGGTCCGGGACGTCTCGATGGACTTCGCCTACGGCGAGTCCTTCACCGAGTCCAGCCCCGAGGCCTACGAGCGGCTCATCCTCGACGTGCTGCTCGGCGACGCCAACCTCTTCCCGCGCCTGAAGGAGGTCGAGCTGTCCTGGCAGATCCTCGACCCCATCGAGGAGTACTGGGACAGGAACGGCAAGCCCGCGTCCTACCCCGCCGGCACCTGGGGCCCCGCCGAGGCGGACGAGATGCTCGCACGAGACGGACGGAGCTGGCGCCGGCCATGAAGATGGACCTCACGGACACCACGTCCAGCAAGATCAACAACGCTCTGGTCCAGGGCCGCCGCGCGATCGGCACCCCGGCCGTCGGCATGGTGCTCACCCTCGTCATCGTCACCGACGAGGAGCACGCCTACGACGCGCTCAAGGCCGCCAACGACGCGTCCCGCGAGCACCCCTCGCGCAAGCTCGTCGTCATCAAGCGCGTCAGCCGCTCCCCGCGCGACCGCGCCAAGGCCCGCCTCGACGCCGAGGTCCGCGTCGGCACCTCCGCCGGCACCGGCGAGACGGTCGTCCTGCGGCTCTACGGCGACGTGATCGACCACGCCCAGTCGGTCGTCCTGCCGCTGCTGCTGCCGGACGCCCCCGTCGTCGTCTGGTGGCCGGTCGGCTCCCCGGTCGACCCCCACCAGGACCCGCTGGGCGCCCTCGGCCAGCGCCGCGTCACCGACGCGTACGCCGCCGAAGACCCCGTCAAGGAGCTCTCGGCCCGCTCGGCGCACTACACGCCCGGCGACACCGACCTCGCCTGGGCCCGGATCACGCCGTGGCGCTCCATGCTCGCGGCCGCCCTGGACCAGCAGCACGCCGACGTCGTCTCCGCGGAGGTCGAGGGCGAGGGCTACAACCCCAGCGCCGAGCTCCTCGCCCTCTGGCTCGCCGACCGCCTCGGCGTCCCGGTGCGCCGCACCGTCTCCGACGGCCCCGGCCTCACGGCCGTCCGCCTGGAGACGAAGAGCGGGCCCGTCGTCCTGGACCGCCCGGACGGCTCCCTGGCCACGCTCTGCATGCCCGGCCAGCCCGACCGCGCCGTCGCCCTCCAGCGCCGCGAGACGGCGGAGCTCCTCGCGGAGGAGCTGCGCCGGCTCGACCCGGACGACATCTACGAGTCCGCCCTCAAGTACGGGGTCGACCGGCTGAACGACGCCCCGGCACCGGCCGCGAAGACGGCCCCCGAGGCAGCGGAGACGGCGGCCGCCCCCGAGGCACCGGCCGCCGAGGAGAAGGCCGCCCCGGCCCCCGCCCCGGCCAAGAAGGCCGGCAGCAAGAAGGCGGCCGGCAAGTGAGCACCCCGCAGATCGTCGTCCACCGGGACAAGGAGCTGATGGCCCAGGCCGCGGCGGCCCGGCTGATCACGAAGATCGTCGACGCCCAGGCCGCCCGCGGCTCGGCGTCCGTGGTCCTCACCGGCGGGCGCAACGGCAACGGGCTGCTCGCGGCCCTCGCCGAGGCGCCCGCCCGGGACGCCGTCGACTGGTCCCGGCTCGACCTGTGGTGGGGCGACGAGCGCTTCCTGCCCCAGGGCGACCCGGAGCGCAACGCCACGCAGGCCCGCGAGGCCCTGCTCGACGCCGTCGACCTCGACCCGGCCCGGGTGCACTACATGCCCGCGGCCGACGGCAGCCACGACGACGCGGACGCCGCGGCCGAGGCCTACGCGGCGGAGCTGGCCGAGGCCGCCCGCCCCGAGGACCACGGCCCCGTGCCGTCCTTCGACGTCCTGCTGCTGGGCGTCGGCCCCGACACGCACGTCGCGTCGCTCTTCCCCGAGATGCCGGGCGTACGGGAGACCGAGCGCACGGTCGTGGGCGTCCACGGCGCGCCCAAGCCGCCGCCGACCCGGGTCTCGCTGACCCTGCCGGCGATCCGCGCGGCGCGGGAGGTCTGGCTGCTCGCCGCGGGCGAGGACAAGGCGAACGCGGTTGCGCTCGCGCTCAGCGGTGCGGGTGAGATCCAGGCGCCGGCTGCCGGCGCGTACGGCCGCAGCCGCACGCTGTGGCTGCTGGACGCGGCCGCGGCGGCGCGGCTGCCGCGGGGGCTGTATCCCCCGGCGTCGCCCTGACGGTGCGTACGCATGCCGACGGCCCGGCTCCCTTGATGGGGGCCGGGCCGTCGGCTTGGCACCGCCGGACACGTCGCCGGTGGCTGGCCGCCGTCGCGGCGGATAGAGAGGCCCCGGTCCCGCCGCGACGGCGCGCGACCCCTACGGCGTGGCCCCGGCGGTGCCGGAACCACCCCGGCCGCCGGGGCCTAGCGGCCCCGAAGCTCCCGGTAGCGCGCGACCAGCGCCGCCGTGGACCCGTCCAGCCCCGGAACGTCCGCGCCCTCCGTCAGCGCGGGTTCCACCCGCTTCGCGAGGACCTTCCCCAGCTCGACGCCCCACTGGTCGAAGGAGTCGATGTTCCAGATCGCGCCCTGGACGAACACCTTGTGCTCGTACAAGGCGATGAGCTGCCCCAGCACCGACGGCGTCAGCTCGCTCGCGAGGATCGTCGTCGTCGGGTGGTTGCCGCGGAACGTCTTGTGGGGGACGAGCTCGGCGGGGACGCCCTCCGCCGCGACCTCCTCCGGCGTCTTGCCGAAGGCCAGCGCCTGGCCCTGGGCGAACAGATTGGCCATCAGCAGGTCGTGCTGGGCCACCAGCCCCGGCTGCAGGTCGTCCACGGGCCGCGCGAAGCCGAGCAGGTCGGCCGGGATCAGCTTCGTGCCCTGGTGGATCAACTGGTAGTACGCGTGCTGGCCGTTCGTGCCGGGGGTGCCCCAGACGACGGGCCCGGTCTGCCAGCTGACGGGCCGTCCCTCGCGGTCGACGGACTTGCCGTTGGACTCCATGTCCAGCTGCTGCAGGTAGGCCGCGAACTTCGACAGGTAGTGGCTGTAGGGCAGGACCGCGTGCGACTGGGCGTCGTGGAAGTTGCCGTACCAGACGCCCAGCAGGCCGAGCAGCAGCGGTGCGTTCTCCTCGAAGGGCGCCGTGCGGAAGTGCTCGTCGACGAGGTGGAAGCCGGCGAGCATCTCGCGGAAGCGGTCCGGGCCGATGGCGAGCATCAGGGAGAGCCCGATGGCCGAGTCGTAGGAGTAGCGGCCGCCGACCCAGTCCCAGAACTCGAACATGTTGGCGGTGTCGATGCCGAACTCGGAGACCTTCTCCTCGTTCGTCGACAGGGCGACGAAGTGCTTGGCGACGGCCTCCTCGCCGGCCCGCAGCTCGGTCAGCAGCCAGTTCCGCGCGGAGGTGGCGTTGGTGATGGTCTCGATCGTCGTGAACGTCTTGGAGGCGACGATGAAGAGCGTCTCGGCGGCGTCGAGGTCGCGCAGGGCCTCGTGCAGGTCGGCGCCGTCCACGTTGGAGACGAAACGGAACGTCATGTCGCGGGCGGTGTAGGCGCGCAGCGCCTCGTAGGCCATCGCCGGACCGAGGTCGGAGCCGCCGATGCCGATGTTGACGACGTTCTTGATGGGCCGGCCCGTGTGGCCCTTCCAGTCGCCCGACAGCACGCGGTCGCAGAAGACCTGCATCTTGCGCAGCACGGCGTGGACGGCCGGGACGACGTTCTCGCCGTCGACCTTGACGACGGCGGACTCCGGGGCGCGCAGCGCGGTGTGCAGCACGGCGCGGCCCTCGGTGGTGTTGATCTTCTCGCCGCGGAACATGGCGTCGCGCAGCTCCGCGACGCCCGAGGCCGTGGCGAGCTCGCGCAGCAGGCGCAGGGTCTCGTCGGTGACGAGGTGCTTCGAGTAGTCCAGGTGGAGGTCGCCGACGGCGAGGGCGTACTTCTCGGCCCGCCGCGGGTCGTCCGCGAAGAGCTCGCGCAGGTGCACCTCCCCCAGTTCGTCCCGGTGCTTGGCCAGAGCGTTCCACTCCGGAGTCCGGTCCAGCCTGGTGCGGCCCTCTGCGTTCATCTCGGACATCAGCCCATTCGTTGTCGTAACTGCCCCGCCGCCCTCCAACCTAATTGATCAGCGGTCGGTTCGAGCGCAACACGAAACGGCACCCACGAGGGGTGCCGTTCGGTCAGATCTCTCCGCGGAGCTTTGCGAGCGCCTCGGCCAGGATCGCCTCGCCGTCGGCGTCGCTGCGCCGCTCACGGACGTAGGCGAGATGGGTCTTGTACGGCTCGGTGCGCGGCGGGTCCGGCGGATTGTCCCGGTCCTGGCCGGCCGGGAAGCCGCAGCGCGGGCAGTCCCACGTGTCCGGCACCTGTGCGTCGCTGGCGAAGCTCGGCTGCGTCTCGTGCCCGTTAGAGCACCAGAAGGAGATGCGGAGGCGCGGCGCGGACTCGCCCCGCTCGGCCTCACCCATCGGCCCCGCTCCGACCCGGCTTCCCCGGATCGCGTTGCCACTTGCCACGGTCGTAACTCCCTGCGTAATGGTGCTGCGGACCGTCTGAACCGACGGCTCCGCTGCGGGCGCCCCAGTCTACGTAAGGCCCAACGCGCGTCCAGTGGCAGGAGTTACAGCCCGGCCGCGAGGACGCGACCCCAATGATAGGCCGCGTTCACGACGGTACGTCAGCTATCGAGCTTCATCAGCAGGCCGAGTGCGACGATGCACGCGAACCAGAGCAGACCGACGACCACGGTGATGCGGTCGAGGTTGCGCTCGGCGACGGAGGAGCCGCCGACGGAGGACTGCATGCCACCGCCGAACATGTCGGACAGGCCGCCGCCCTTCCCCTTGTGCATGAGCACCAGCATCATCATCAGCACGCTGAAGATGATGAGGGCGATCGAGAACCCCATGACCACGGCTGGACCAACTCTCTCGGACGGTAGACGGTGAGGGGCCGGGTGGCGCGAACGCGCCGGTCCCGGCCCCGACAGGGTACGACGAGGAGGAGTCCTCGTCATAGCGCTGCTACTGGTCGCGGAAGCGCACGATCTTGACGAAGTCGTCCACGTCCAGCGCGGCGCCGCCGATCAGGGCGCCGTCGACGTCCGGCTGCGCCATGATCGCGGCGATGTTGCCGGACTTGACGGAGCCGCCGTACTGGATGCGGATCTTGTCGGCGACCTCGGAGCCGTAGAGCTCGGCGAGGCGGCCGCGGATGGCCCCGCAGACCTCCTGGGCGTCCTCGGGCGTGGCGACCTCGCCGGTGCCGATGGCCCACACCGGCTCGTAGGCGATGACGATGCTCTCGGCCTGCTCGGCCGGGACGTCCTTGAGGCCGCCGTCGACCTGCGCGAGGGTGTGCGCGACCTGGCCGCCGGCCTTGCGGACGTCCAGGCCCTCGCCGACGCACAGGATCGGGGTCAGGCCGTGCCGGTAGGCGGCCTTGACCTTGGCGTTGCAGAGCTCGTCCGACTCGCCGTGGTACTGGCGGCGCTCGGAGTGCCCGATCGCCACGTAGGTGCACTTGAGCTTGGCGAGCATGGCGCCGGAGATCTCGCCGGTGTAGGCGCCGGAGTCGAACGCCGAGACGTCCTGGGCACCGTACTTGATCTTCAGCTTGTCGCCGTCGACCAGCGTCTGCACCGAGCGGAGGTCGGTGAAGGGCGGCAGGACGGCGACCTCGGTGCCCTCGTAGTCCTTGTCGGCGAGCGCGAAGGCGAGCTTCTGGACGTGGGCGATGGCCTCGAGGTGGTTGAGGTTCATCTTCCAGTTGCCCGCCATCAGCGGGGTACGTGCACTCACAGTGGTTCAGTCCTCCAGTGCGGCGAGGCCGGGGAGCGTCTTGCCCTCGAGGTATTCGAGGCTGGCGCCGCCGCCGGTCGAGATGTGGCCGAAAGCATTCTCGTCGAAGCCGAGGGTGCGCACGGCCGCGGCCGAGTCGCCCCCGCCGACGACGGTGAAGCCCGGCGAGTCCAGCAGGGCCTGCGCGACGGCCTTGGTGCCGTTCGCGTAGTCGGGGTGCTCGAAGACGCCCATCGGGCCGTTCCAGAAGACCGTGCCCGCGTCGGCGAGCTTCGAGGCGTAGAGCTCACGGGTCTTCGGGCCGATGTCGAGGCCCTCCTTGTCCGCCGGGATGGCGTCCGAGGAGACGAGCTCGGGGTTGGCCGGGGCCTTGGTCTTCAGGTCCGGGAAGTCCGCCGAGACCAGGACGTCGACGGGCAGGACGAACTCGACGCCCCGCTTCTCCGCCTCGGCCAGGTACGCGAGGCACGTGGCCTTCTGGTCCTCCTGCAGCAGCGAGATGCCGACCTCGTGGCCCTTGGCGGCCAGGAAGGTGTACGACATGCCGCCGCCGATGAGGATGCGGTCGGCCTTCTTGAGCAGGTTGTCGATGACGCCCAGCTTGTCGGAGACCTTGGCGCCGCCGAGCACCACCACGTAGGGGCGCGCGACGTCCTCGGTGAGCTTCTTCAGGACGCCGACCTCGGTGGCGATCAGGTCGCCCGCGGCGTGCGGCAGGCGCGCCGGGAGGTCGAAGACCGAGGCGTGCTTGCGGTGCACGGCGCCGAAGCCGTCGCCCACGTACAGGTCGGCGAGCGACGCGAGGGCGTCGGCGAAGGCGCCGCGCTCCGCGTCGTCCTTGCTGGTCTCGCCCGCGTTGAAACGGAGGTTCTCCAGCAGCGTGACCTCGCCGTTCGCCAGTGCGGCGACGGTGGCCTTCGCGCTGTCCCCGACCGTGTCGGTGGCGAACGAGACCTGCTTGCCCAGGATCTCGCCGAGCCGCGCGGCGGCCGGGGCGAGGGAGAACTGGGGATCCGGGGCGCCCTTGGGACGACCCAGGTGGGAGGCGACGATCACCTTGGCACCCGCGGCGGCGAGCTTGGCGATGGTCGGGGCGACGGCGCGGATGCGGCCGTCGTCGGTGATGGTGGTGCCGTCGAGCGGCACGTTGAGGTCGGCGCGGACGAAGATCCGCTTGCCCTCGACACCGTCCTGGATGAGTTCGTCGATCGTCTTCATGCGGTGACTCCGGTACGTCCGTAGGTGGGGGCTCCGCCCTGCCGGGCGGGGGCCCCTCCCAGCGTGGCTGGGGGACAGTCATGAGACGGGGCTCGTACGACGCTCCATCGCGTCGTACG
>NZ_PXWG01000076.1 GCF_003011965.1 Streptosporangium nondiastaticum | reverse complement strand
TGCGCGCCGAGCGCGAGCAGGGCATCACCATCGACGTCGCCTACCGCTACTTCGCCACCCCCCGCCGCCGCTTCATCCTCGCCGACACCCCCGGCCACGTGCAGTACACCCGCAACATGGTCACCGGGGCGTCCACGGCGCAGGTCGCGGTCGTCCTCGTCGACGCCCGTAACGGCGTGGTCGAGCAGACCCGCCGGCACGTGGCCGTGGCCGCGCTGCTGCGCGTCCCGCACGTCGCCCTGGCCGTCAACAAGATGGACCTCGCCGGTTACGCGGAGCCCGTCTTCGCCGCCATCGCCGAGGAGTTCACCGCCTACGCCCACGGGCTCGGCGTGCCCGAGGTGACGGCGGTGCCCGTCTCGGCGCTCGCCGGCGACAACGTCGTCACGCCCTCCGCGCACATGGACTGGTACGGCGGCCCGACCGTCCTGGAGTACCTGGAGACGGTGCCGGTCGTCACCGACCCCACCGCCGACCCGGCCCGCTTCCCCGTCCAGTACACGATCAGGCCGCGGACCGCCGCCCACCCCGACTACCGCGGCTACGCCGGGCAGATCGCCTCCGGGGTGCTGCGCGTCGGCGAGACCGTGACCGTCCTGCCGTCGGGACGTACGAGCACGGTGGCGGCCATCGACGCCCTCGGGCACAGCGTCGACGTGGCGTGGGCGCCGCAGTCGGTGACGCTCCGCCTCGCCGACGACCTCGACGTCTCGCGCGGCGACCTCATCGCCCCGGCCGCGGCCGCGCCGCAGGTCACCCGGGACGTGACGGCCACCGTCTGCCACCTGGCCGACCGGCCGCTGCTGCCGGGCGCCCGCGTCCTGCTCAAGCACACGACCCGTACGGTCCGGGCCCTGGTCAAGGAGATCCCCTCCCGGCTCGCCCTCGACGACCTCTCCCAGCATCCCGCCCCCGGCGAGCTGACCGCCAACGACATCGGACGGGTGGTACTGCGCACGGCCGAACCCCTCGCCCTCGACCCGTACGCCGACTCCCGCCACACCGGCTCGTTCCTGCTGATCGACCCGGCCGACGGGACGACGCTGACGGCGGGCATGGCGGGCGAGGCGTTCGCGGACGGCACCGCCGCGGCGGCCGGCGACGAGGGCTGGGACTTCTGAGATGACGACCGCGATCACGACCGGCTCGGTGGGCGGCATCGGCCGATGTGCGTGCTGACGCCCGTGCCCACGGCATCAGCGCCCCGCCTCTTCCCGTACCAGTCGCTCCCCTTACGCCCCACTGAAGCGCCGGGCGTCCCCTAGTCGTACCCCGGCCCGTTCGAGAGGACCCGCCCGTGTCCAGCGCCGCCCGCCCGCCCCGCCGCCGTGCCCTCACCGCCCTCGCCGCCCTCCCCCTGCTGGCCCTCGCCCTCGGTGCCTGCGGCTACGGCTCGCAGCAGGACTCCGCGGCCCGGCCCGCGGGCGGGGCGGGCGACGCGAAGAAGCTCTCGGCCGACACCGTGCGGATCGGCTACTTCCCGAACATCACCCACGCCACGCCGCTGGTCGGCGAGCAGGAGGGGCTGATCCAGAAGGAGCTGGGCGGCACGAAGCTCCGCTCGACCACGTTCAACGCGGGCCCCTCCGAGATCGAGGCGCTCAACGCCGGCTCGATCGACATCGGCTGGATCGGCCCCTCCCCCGCGATCAACGGCTACGTGAAGTCCAAGGGGAAGAGCCTGCGCATCGTCTCGGGCTCGGCCTCGGGCGGCGTGAAGCTGGTCGTCGACCCCAAGAAGATCTCGTCCCTGGACGACGTCAAGGGCAAGCGGATCGCCACCCCGCAGAAGGGCAACACCCAGGACGTCGCGTTCCTCAACTGGATTGCGGGCAGGGGCTGGAAGGTGGACCCGCAGAGCGGCAAGGGTGACGTCTCGGTGGTCCGTACGGACAACAAGGTGACGCCCGACGCGTTCAAGTCCGGTTCGGTGGACGGGGCGTGGGTGCCCGAGCCGACCGCCTCGAAGCTGGTCTCCGAGGGTGGCAAGGTGCTCCTCGACGAGGCGTCGCTGTGGCCGGACGGGAAGTTCGTCATCACCAATGTGATCGTGTCGCAGAAGTTCCTGGACGAACACCCCGACGTGGTCGAGGCCGTGCTGCGCGGCTCGGTGAAGACCAACGCGTGGATCAAGGCCGAACCGGAGAAGGCCAAGGGCTCGGCGAACGCGGCGCTGAAGAAGCTCTCCGGCAAGGAGCTGCCCGCGGAGATCCTCGATCCGGCCTGGAAGTCCATCGAGGTCCTCGACGACCCGCTGGCGGCGTCGCTGGACGCCGAGGCCGACCACGCCGTCAAGGCCGGGCTGCTGGAGAAGCCGGACCTTGCGGGGATCTACGACCTGACCGTGCTCAACAAGGTTCTCAAGGCCGAGGGCAGGCCCGCGGTGGACGCCGCGAAGCTCGGCAAGCAGTAGCCGCCCGCCCGTCGTATCCGCCCCATCACCAGGAGGTGACCGGATGGCCCCGGCACTGACGACCGACAAGACCGGCGCGACCGCGCTCGCGGACCGCGAGTCCGCGGCGGTCAGGATCGAGCACGTCCACAAGTCCTTCGGCCGGCCCGGCGCGTCCCAGCCGGTGCTGGACGACGTCTCGCTGGAGGTGCGCCCCGGCGAGTTCGTGTGCCTCCTGGGCGCCTCGGGCTGCGGCAAGTCGACGCTGCTCAACCTGGTGGCCGGTCTCGACCGGCCGACCGCGGGCAGCATCGAGGTGCCGGGCGGGCGCCCGGCCCTGATGTTCCAGGAGCACGCGCTGTTCCCGTGGCTCACCGCGGGCCGCAACATCGAGCTGGCGCTGCGGCTGCGCGGCGTGCCGCGCGCGGAGCGGCGGCCGGAGGCGGAGCGGCTCCTGGAGCTCGTACGGCTCTCGGGGGCGTACGGCAAGCGGGTGCACGAGCTGTCGGGCGGCATGCGGCAGCGCGTCGCGCTCGCCCGCGCCCTGGCGCAGGACAGCCAGGTCCTGCTGATGGACGAGCCGTTCGCGGCGCTGGACGCCATCACCCGGGACGTGCTGCACCACGAGCTGACCCGCATCTGGTCCGAGACGTCGCTGTCGGTGCTGTTCGTGACCCACAACGTCCGCGAGGCGGTGCGGCTCGCGGAGCGCGTCGTGCTGCTGTCCTCCCGGCCGGGCCGGGTGGCCCGGCAGTGGGCCGTGGACATACCGCAGCCCCGCCGCATCGAGGACGCGGCGGTGGCGGACCTGTCCGTCGAGATCACCGAAGAACTGCGTGGGGAGATCCGCCGCCATGGCCAGCACTGAGACCGGCGCCCGGAGCGCCTCCGGCGGCCCGCACGACCTCGCCGGGCTGGAGGCCGGGCTCGACGCGCTGGACGCCGTGCGGATCGAGCGCACCCCCTTCGGGAAGGTGCTGCTCCACAAGGTCCTGCCGCCGGTCACGGCCGTCGTCCTGGTCCTGGTGGTGTGGAAGCTGCTGGTCGTCGCGGAGGTGACGGACGACTACAAGCTGCCCGACCCGTCGGCGGTCTGGCACAGCCTCAGGGAACTGTGGCTGCGGGGCACCCTCCTGGACATCGTCTGGACGTCCGTCTCGCGGGGCCTGCTGGGCTTCGTCGCCGCCCTCGCCCTGGGCACGCCGCTCGGCCTGCTCGTCGCGCGCGTGAAGTTCGTACGGGCCGCGCTCGGCCCGGTCCTGTCCGGGCTGCAGTCGCTGCCGTCGGTCGCCTGGGTGCCCGCGGCGGTGATCTGGCTGGGCATCACCGACGGGGCGATGTACGCGGTGATCCTGCTCGGCGCGGTGCCGTCCATCGCCAACGGCCTGGTGTCCGGCATCGACCAGGTGCCGCCGCTGTACCTGCGGGCGGGCCGCACCCTGGGCGCCACGGGGCTGCGCGGCGCCCGGCACGTCCTGCTGCCCGCCGCGCTCCCCGGCTACATCGCCGGGCTGAAGCAGGGCTGGGCGTTCTCCTGGCGGTCGCTGATGGCCGCCGAGCTGATCGCCTCCTCCCCCGACCTGGGGCTGGGGCTCGGCCAGTACCTGGAGAACGCGCGCACCGACTCGGACATGCCGGGCGTCCTCCTCGGGATCATCCTCATCCTCTTCGTCGGCATCGCCATCGACCTGGCCGTCTTCAGCCCGCTGGAGCGCCGGGTGCTGCGGACGCGCGGACTGGCCGCGGCGGCCCGATGACCCCCGCGCCCCTGCTCCTCGTCGCCCACGGCAGCCGCGACCCGCGCCACGCGGCCACCGTCCTCGCCCTGCGCGAGGAGGTGGCGGCGGCGCTGCCCGGCGTACGGGTCGAGGCCGGCTTCCTCGACTTCTGCGTGCCGGGCGTGCCGCAGGTGCTGGAGCGGCTGGCGGCGGAGGGCGTACGGGACGTGGTGGCGCTGCCGCTGCTGCTGACCCGCGCCTTCCACGCCAAGGCCGACATCCCGGCCGTGCTGCGGGCGGCGACGGCGGGGCTGCCGCGCCTGCGGGTGCGGCAGGCGCGGGTGCTGGGGCCGTCGCCCCTGCTGACCGCCGCCCTGGAGCGGCGGCTGCACGAGGCCGGGCTGGCGCCCGGCGACCGGAGCCCGACCGGGATCGTCCTGGCCTCGGCGGGCTCCTCCGACCCGGAGGCGAGCGCGGTGATCGCAGCAATCGCGCGGGAGTGGCGGCGTACCGGCTGGTGCGCCGTGCGGCCCGCGTTCGCCTCCGCTTCCCTGCCGCGCGTCGCGGACGCCGTGCGGGCGCTGCGCGCCGAGGGGGCCCGCCGGGTGGCGGTGGCCCCGTACGTCCTCGCGCCCGGCCGCCTCCCGGACCGCATCGCATGCGGTGCCGCGGAGGGCGGCGCGGACGTCCTCGCGGGCGTGCTGGGTGCGGCGCCCGAGGTGGTGGCGCTGGTGGTGCGGCGCTACGGGCAGGAGGCGGCCGCCCCGGCGGCCGCCTCCGCGGAGCTGCGCGCGGCTCTCGGCCGCCCGGCCTGATCCCGCCCCGGCCGCCTGCCGGAAAGGGCACGGCCGCCGCGCCCCGTGGGGGTGGGGCGCGGCGGCCGGCCGATGGGCTGTCCTGCTGCCGGGACTACTCGGTGACCTTCAGCAGCTTGTTGGGCGTGCCCGCGCTCGGGCTGGAGATCTTGTCCGACGTGGCGCCCTTGACCAGCGCGGCCGCGACCTGGTCCGGGGTGGCGTCCTTGTGGGCCGACAGGTAGACCGCGGCGGCCCCCACCACGTGCGGAGTGGCCATCGACGTGCCGGAGATGGTCTTGGTGCCGGAGTCGCTGTCGTTCCAGTCGGAGGTGATGTCCGAGCCCGGCGCGTAGAGGTCGACCACGCTGCCGAAGTTGGAGAAGTCGGACTGCTGGTCCTCCTTGGTGGAGGAGGCGACCGTGATGGCCTCCTTCACCCGGGCCGGGGAGCTGTTGCCCGCGTCCGTGGACTCGTTGCCCGCCGCGACGGCGAAGGTGACGCCGGAGGCGATCGCCTTCTGCACGGCCGCGTCGAGCGCCTCGTCCGCGCCGCCGCCGAGGCTCATGTTGGCGACCGAGGGGCCCTTGTGGTTCTTGGTGACCCAGTCGATGCCGGCGACGACCTGCTCGGTGGAGCCGGAGCCCTGGCCGTCCAGCACCTTGACGGCCACGATCTTGGCCTTCTTGGCGACGCCGTGCGCCGTGCCGGCGATGGTGCCCGCCACGTGGGTGCCGTGGCCGTTGTCGTCCTCGGCCTTGTCGCTCTTGTCGACGGCGTTGAAGCCGAAGGAGGCGCGGCCGCCGAAGTCCTTGTGGCTGATGTGGACCCCGGTGTCGATGACGTACGCGGTCACGCCGTCACCGGCACCGTCGGGGTAGGCGTACTTGCCGTCGCCCTTGGTCTCGGTCTGGTCGATGCGGTCCAGCCCCCAGGAGGGTGGGGCCTCCTGGGTGGCGGTGGCCTTGAAGCGGTGGTTCTGCACGACCTTGGCGACGGCCGGGTCGGCCGCGAGCCGCTTGGCCTCGGTCTTGTCGAGGCCGCTGGCCGAGAAGCCGTGGATGGCCGAGTCGTAGGTGCGGCCGAGCTTGCCGCCGTACCGCTGGGCGAGGTCACCGCCCTGCGCGGACACGGACTTCGCGCCCACGCCCTCCTTCTCGGCCTCCTTGCCGTCCTTCAGCAGGACGATATAGCTGCCGTCGATGGCGTCCTTGGACTCGGTGCCGTAGACGGTGCCTTCGGGGGCGGGGGCGGCGCCGGCCGGCAGAGCCATGAGCGTGGCTCCGGCGGTGACGGCGGTCGCGGCGGATATCGCAAGGATCAGCCGTCGCCGGCCGGCGCGCTTGTGTGCTGCCATGACGAGGTTTCCTCCTCGTGCTGTTGTGGGGGGAATGGAGCATGAGTCAGTGCACACCCGGAGTGACGGAAGGGGTCGCTCCGGGTGCTTCGAAACCCTGTCGGATTTGACGCGGGCAGTTCAACCCCATCCGGGTTTTGTGACATAGGCAACGTCGTTGCGTAATGCCAAAAGCCTTTGAAGGAAGGCAATTTGGGCACTGACGTGGCATCAACTGAGCACGGGGGCAGCCCTGATGAGAACGGCGGGCGAACGAGCCGGTTGCGACGCCGCCGAGACGACGCGTATCGCCCGGCGATTACTTTCGGCCATCACCGGCCGAGCGGGTAGCGTGGCGGGTCAGCAGGGTGAACACGGGAAGCGGGGACACGGTGACGGACGCGGCGACGGACGCGGTGGAAGGCAGCACGGCATTCACGGAGCGGCGGGCGCGCGCCCTGCTCGCGGCGGCGGTGCCGGAGATGCCGGCGGACGCGGCCCTGCTCTCCCTCGGCGAGAACGCGGTCTTCGCCGGCGGCGGGCTCGTCGCCAAGGTCGGCCGCGACGCCTCGCTCCTGGACCGGGCCCGGCACGAGCTGCGCGTCGCCGCCTGGCTGGCCGGGCACGGCGTCCCGGCGGTACGCGCCGCCGAGCCCGCGCCGCGCGTGGCCGAGGGCCGGCCGGTGACCCTCTGGCACCGGCTCCCCGACGCCACGGGCCCGGCCGGGCCCGCCGACCTCGCCGCGCTGCTGCGCGTCATCCACGCCCTGCCCGAGCCGGACTTCGCCCTGCCGCCACGGGAGCTGCTCGGCGGCGTCGAGCGGTGGCTGCGGCTGGCGGGCGACGCGATCGACCCCGCCGACGCGGCCTACCTGCGGCAGCGGCGGGACGCCTTCGCGGCGGAGGCCGCCGCGCTCACCCCGCACCTGCCGCGCGGCCCCATCCACGGGGACGCCCTCCCCCGCAACGTTCATCTGGGCCCGTCCGGGCCCGTCCTCGTGGACCTGGAGACCTTCTCCGGCGACCTGCGCGAGCACGACCTCGTCGTCCTCGCCCTCAGCAAGGACCGCTACGGCCTGCCCGCCGAGGCCTACGACACGTTCGTGCGCGCGTACGGCTGGGACGTGCGGGAGTGGGAGGGCTGCGGGGTCCTGCGGGGCGCGCGGGAGACGGCGAGCTGCGCGTGGGTGGCGCAGCACGCGCCGGCGAACGCGGCGGCGCGCGCGGAGTTCGCCCGCCGGGTGGCGTCCCTGCGGGAGGGGGACGCGGCGGTGCGGTGGTATCCGTTCTGACGGCCCGGCCGTCCGGCCGGGTTCGGGGCCCCCTGCGGAGTCGTGTCTGCCGGGCATGGCAGTCCGCCGGCTGCGGGCCGTGCGTGCCTGATCGCGCAGTTCCCCGCGCCCCTTACAGGGCGCGAAGTTCACCCGCCAGGTGAAACCCTCCCGCCGCCACGGCGAGAAACCACCGCGGCGAGGGTCCGGCGGAATGCGCGGTGGGCGAAACTACCGCGTACACCGATGTCAGCCCCGGAGGGGCCACCGGGGGTCGACCGTTGCTGTCGGATTCCCCCCGCGCCGCAGCCAGCCCTCGTACCCCCGGGCCCAGTCCGCGTACCAGCGGACCTGGTCGTGGTGGAGGTCCCACGGGGCGGCCGCGGCGACCTCCGGGTAGCGGTCGGCGAGGGCACAGGCCACGCGGACCGCGGCGAGGGCGTCCGCGCCCGCCTCGTGGGCGTCGTCCAGGGTGACGCCGTAGACGCGGCAGACGGTCTCCAGATTGCGCTTGCCGCGGCGGTAGCGGTCGAGGGCGCGGTCCATGGTGAGCGGGTCCACGACGGGACCGGTCTCCGCCGCCGCGCCGGCCGCGAGGCCCTCCGCGGCGAGCCGCTCGCCGAGCGACGGCAGCCCGTGCCGCCGGAGCTCCGCCGCGAGGATCGTCAGGTCGAACGCGGCGTTGTAGGCGACGACGGCGGCGCCCGCCGACCAGTGGGCGACGAGGATGCCGGCTATCTCGTCGGCCACCTCGCGGGCAGGCCGCCCGAGCGCCGCCCGCTCGCTGGTGATGCCGTGGATGGCCGCGGCCTCGTCCGGGATGGGGATGCCGGGGTCGGCCAGCCATTCCCGGCGCCCGACCGGCTCACCGCCCTTCGTCTCGACGACGGCGGCCGTGACGATCCTCGCCTCGGCCGGGTCCGTCCCCGTGGTCTCCAGGTCGAAGCCGATCAGCAGCTCCTGATGCCACCCCATCGCGGTCCCCCTTCGTGGTGCTTCCCCCGACTGGTCCCCAGCGTCGCACGCCCCACTGACATCGCCCCTCGTCAGAACCTCGTCAGTCCCTCGTCAGTCCCTCGTCAGACCCTCGCCGGAGGCGCGGCGCGGGGCGTCACGACACGGGCCGCGAGTCCGCCCACACGCTCTCGAACTCCTCGCGGTAGGTCTCGAAGAGCCCGTGCTCGGGCTCGCGCCCGTCGCGGACGACGGTGCCGCCGCCGCGCAGCACCAGCACGGGCGCCTCCATGCCGCGGGCCTTGCGCAGGTAGGACTGGACGACGGCGAGGCCGTCCGAGCCGTCGCCGTTGACGAGGTAGGCGGTGAAGCGGGGCGTCTCGTCGAAGACGCGGA
The DNA here is from genome assembly GCF_003011965.1 of Streptosporangium nondiastaticum. GTDB lineage: Bacteria > Actinomycetota > Actinomycetes > Streptomycetales > Streptomycetaceae > Streptomyces > Streptomyces nondiastaticus. The sequence goes on along the minus strand of NZ_PXWG01000076.1, from coordinate 20,773 downwards.
TCTCGAAGGCGGCGGTGTCCCGCAGCCGGTCGCGCACGCGCCGCATGTGCATGATGTTCATCTCGACGGACCGGCTCATCTCGCCCTTCTTGATGCCCAGCTCCCGCTCACGGCGCCGCACGGCGCTGCTGGCGGGGTTGAGGAAGAGCAGGCGGGCCCGGCAGCCCGCCTCGGCGAGGCGGACGAGCCGGCGCCCCGAGTAGTTCTGGACGAGCAGGTTCAGGCCTATGCCGACGGCGTCGAGGCGCCGGGCGCTGCCGAAGAGGTCCTCGACGGGCAGCTGGCGCTGCAGCCGGACCCGGTCGGGGTGGACGCCGACGACGTCGGCGTAGCGGTCGCCCACGATGTCCTCGACGGCGTCGACGGGCAGCCGGTCGGCGGACGCGGCGCCGGAGCCGCTGCCGCCGCCGAGGATGGCGAGGAGGCGGCCGGAGGCCCGCTCGGCCTGGGCGAGGACGGTCTCGGACAGGGCGCGGTTGCGGGAGACGACGTTGCGCGTGACTTCGAGCTCGTCCAGCGCCAGCTCCAGCTCGCGCCGGTCGTCGAGGTAGGGCTCGAAGCAGGGCCAGTGCTGGACGAGGAGCTCGCGCAGCTGGGGCAGGGTGAGGAAGCTGAGGACGTTGTCGTCGGCGGGGTCCAGCAGGTAGCCCTTGCGGCGGCTGACCTCGCGCACCGCCACGGCCCGCTGCACCCACTCCTGCCCGGCGGGGCCGGCCGCGGCGACGACCCACTCGTCCTCGCCGTGCACGGGCTCGTAGACCGGCCGCAGCACGGCGGCCACGACGGCACGCAGCCGCTGTTCCACGAGGTTGAGCCAGATGTAGGCCCGCCCGGCGCGCCGGGCGCGGGTGCGCACCTCGCTCCACGCGTCGGCGTCCCAGTCCAGCGCGGCGCCGATCTCCACGGGGCGCGCCAAGGACACGGCGCCGGGAGGTGTGTCGGCCGAGCCGTCACCCCCGGGACCTCCGTCTCCAGGGGGCAGCTCCAGCCCGCCCGAGCTCACAGTGCACCGCCCTTCCGCCCCCGTCCAACGATCAAGGCAGACTACTGCGCGGGCGGGAGGCCCTGCACCCGGACGCCGCCGGTCCCCCGTCAACTCTGCGGTTCCCTGTGGCTGTTGTCCGGGGCCCCGGGGCGGGGAGTGAGCGGTTTCATAGCGGCGGGGGCGCAAAAAGCGCGGTGAGGGCCGTGCGGGGGCGCGTACGGGCGCGGTGGCCGGGGTGTCCCGCGGCCCGTGCGGACGGGGGCCGGGTACCGCCGGGTCACCCGGTCGGACGAGCCGAAGAGGGCGGTGGCGGCGCTCCTTTTGGGGAAGATCTGGCGAAAGGGCGGCCCGTCGGCTCCGATTGGGCGAGGATGCCGCTTCGGCCCGTGCGCGCGCGTGACCACCGGTACGACAGGACCGGGGACGACGGAAGAACGGAAGAGTCGATGCAGGTCTGGCCGGGACAGGCGTATCCCCTCGGCGCGACGTACGACGGCGCCGGCACCAACTTCGCGGTCTTCTCGGAGGTCGCCGAGCGGGTCGAGCTGTGCCTGCTGCACGACGACGGCTCGGAGACGGCGGTCGAGCTGCGCGAGAGCGACGCCTTCGTACGGCACGCCTACCTGCCGGGGGTGATGCCGGGTCAGCGGTACGGCTTCCGGGTGCACGGCCCGTACGAGCCGGAGCGCGGCCACCGCTGCAACTCCGCCAAGCTGCTGCTGGACCCCTACGCCCGGGCCGTGAGCGGGGCCGTCGACTGGAGCGAGGCGGTGTACGGCTACCACTTCGGGCGGCCGGAGAAGCGCAACGACATGGACTCGGCGCCGCACATGATGACGTCGGTCGTGGTCAATCCGTACTTCGACTGGGGGGACGACCGCCCGCCGCGCACCGACTATCACCGCACGGTCATCTATGAGGCCCATGTGAAGGGCCTGACGATGCGCCACCCCGCGCTGCCGGAGGAGATCCGGGGCACGTACGCGGCGCTGGCCCATCCGGCGGTGCTGGAGCACCTGACGGAGCTGGGGGTGACGGCGATCGAGCTGATGCCGGTCCATCAGTTCGTCAACGACCACCGGCTGGTGGACGCGGGGCTGGCCAACTACTGGGGCTACAACACCATCGGCTTCTTCGCCCCGCACAACGCCTACGCCTCCTGGGGCGACCGGGGCCAGCAGGTGCTGGAGTTCAAGTCGGCGGTGCGGGCGCTGCACGCGGCGGGCATCGAGGTCATTCTGGATGTGGTCTACAACCACACGGCCGAGGGGAGCCACCTGGGGCCGACGCTGTCCTTCCGTGGCCTGGACAACGCCTCGTACTACCGGCTGGCGGACGACCCGCAGTACTACATGGACACCACCGGCACCGGCAATTCCCTGCTGATGCGCAGCCCGCACGTCCTGCAGCTCATCATGGACTCGCTGCGGTACTGGGTGACGGAGATGCGCGTGGACGGCTTCCGCTTCGATCTGGCGGCGACGCTCGCGCGCCAGTTCCACGAGGTGGACCGGCTGTCGTCGTTCTTCGACCTGGTCCAGCAGGATCCGGTGGTGAGCCGGGTGAAGCTGATCGCCGAGCCGTGGGACGTCGGCGAGGGCGGCTATCAGGTCGGGAACTTCCCCCCGCTCTGGGCCGAGTGGAACGGAAAATTCCGGGATACGGCGCGGGACCTGTGGCGCGGCGAGCCGGCCACCCTCGCGGAGTTCGGCTCGCGCCTGACCGGCTCCTCCGACCTCTACCAGGGCGACGGCCGCCGCCCGCTGGCCTCCATCAACTTCGTCACCTGCCACGACGGCTTCACCCTGCACGACCTCACCGCGTACAACGGCAAGCACAACGAGGCCAACGGCGAGGACAACCGCGACGGCGAGAACCACAACCGGTCCTGGAACTGCGGGACCGAGGGAGAGACCAGCGACCCCGACGTGCTCGCCCTGCGCGAACGCCAGATGCGCAACTTCATCGCCACGCTGCTGGTGTCCCAGGGCGTGCCCATGCTCAGCCACGGCGACGAGTTCGCGCGCAGCCAGCGCGGCAACAACAACGCCTACTGCCAGGACAACGACGTCTCCTGGGTGCACTGGCCGCACCCCGGCGACGCGTCCTCCACGCGCGCCCGCCGGATGCTCGCCTTCACCCGCGCGATGGTGTGGCTGCGCCGCGACCACCCGGTCTTCCGGCGCCGCCGCTTCTTCCACGGCCGCCCCGTGCAGGGCACGCACGACGAGCTGTCCGACATCGCCTGGTTCACCCACGAGGGTGAAGAGATGCGGGACAGCGACTGGCAGGCCGCCCAGGCCAAGTCCCTGACGGTCTTCCTCAACGGCGGGGCGATCTCCGAGCCGGGGCCGCGCGGCGAGCCGGTCGTCGACGACTCCTTCCTGCTGATGTTCAACGCGCACGACAAGCCGCTCGACTTCGTCGTCCCCGCCGACCACGGCAGGCAGTGGCAGGTCGTGGTCGACACCGCGAGCGCGGAGGGCGTCGAGACGGATGGGCCGAAGGTCCGTGCGGGGGACCGGCTGACCCTGGCGGACCGCAGCCTGACGGTGCTGCAGCGGCCCGCGTAGGCACGCTTCCTCCGCCGCGGCGGCGCAGCACCACGACGGCGGAGTCCGGTGGTGCCGTGCCCACCGTCCTGGTGGCCCCGCGAGGAACCTCGCGGCAAAGCCACGCCAAGTGGGTACGTACGTTCCCATGAGGCCCCCGCACCGCACCGCGCCGACCGCCACCTACCGGCTCCAGCTCCAGCCCGCCTTCCCGTTCCGAGCGGCCGAGGAGGCCGTGCCGTACCTGGCCTCGCTCGGGGTGTCGCACCTGCACCTGTCGCCCGTCCTGGAGGCCGTCCCCGGCTCCACCCACGGCTACGACGTGACCGACCACTCGGCCGTACGGGCGGAGCTCGGCGGCGAGGAGGGCCTGCGGTCGCTCTCGCGCACCGCCCGGGAGCACGGGCTCGGCCTCGTCCTGGACATCGTCCCCAACCACATGGCCGTGCCCGCGCCCGCCACGCTCAACAGCCCCCTGTGGGAGGTCCTGCGGGACGGCCCGGCCTCGCGCTACGCCCGCTGGTTCGACATCGACTGGGCCGAGCACGGCGGCAAGGTGCTGCTCCCCGTCCTGGCCGGGCCGCTCGGCGCGGAGCTGGGGCGCTTCACGGTCGCCGACCGCACGGACGGGGACGCCGCCGGGCCCGTCCTGCGCTACGGCGACCACGCGTTCCCCCTGCGGCCCGGCACCGAGCGGCTGCCGCTGCCCGAGCTGCTCGACGCCCAGTGGTACCGGCCCGCCTGGTGGCGTCTTGCCCGCACCGAGCTCAACTACCGGCGCTTCTTCACCGTCTCCGAGCTGATCGCCGTCCGCGTCGAGGAACCCGAGGTCTTCGCCGCCACCCACGGCAAGGTCGTCCAGCTGCTGCGCGAGGGGGTGATCGACGGGCTGCGCGTCGACCACCCCGACGGCCTCGCCGACCCCGCGGGCTACCTGCACCGGCTCGCCGAGGCCACGGACGGCCGGTGGACGGTCGTCGAGAAGATCCTCGGCAGCGACGAGCAGCTGCCCGCAGGCTGGCCCGTCGCCGGCACCACCGGCTACGACGCCCTGCGCCGCCTCGACGGCCTCTTCCTCGACCCCGGGGGCGCGGCCGCGCTCGGCGCCCGCTACCGCGACTTCACCGGCCTGCCGCCCGACCGCGGCGGCGACTGGCCCGCGACGGTCCGGCGCGCCGCGTACAAGGTCATCACCCACGAGCTCGCCGCGGAGTCCGAACGGCTCGTCCGGACCGCCGGCCGGATCTGCGAGGCCTCCCACCGGCTGCGCGACACCGCGCCCTGGGCCCTGCGCACGGCCCTGCACGAGATCCTCGTCCGGCTGCCCGTCTACCGCCCCTACGCCGCGCCCGGCCGGCCGGCCGCCCCCGTCGACGCCGCCCTCCTCGACCAGGCCGCCCAGGACGCGCGCGGCGCCTTCGCCGTCCCCGAGGAGGCCGCCGCGGCCGAGGTGGTCCGCGACGCGGCGCTCGGCCGCCTGGGGCAGGGCCCCGACCACCGGGACTTCTGCGCGCGGTTCGCGCAGACCGCCTCCGCGCTGCGCGCCAAGTCCGTCGAGGACACCGCCTTCTACCGGCACGCGCCCCTGCTGTCCGCCGCGGAGGTCGGCGGCGACCCCGGGCGGCCCGCGGTCTCCCCCGAGGACTTCCACGCCTACTGCGCCCGGCTCCAGCGCGACTGGCCCGCCACCGGCACCGTGCTCTCCACCCACGACACCAAGCGCAGCGCCGACGTACGGGCCCGCATCGCCGCCCTCAGCGAATGCCCCGAGGAGTGGGGTGACCTGATGGAGCGGCTGGCGGCCGCGGAGCCCTGCGCGCCCGACCCGCACACGGCGTGGCTGGCCTGGCAGACCGCCTTCGGGCTCGGCCCTGCGAGCCCGCCCGCCGACGGGTCCGCCGACGGGCCCGCCCACGCGTCGCGGCTCGTCGCCGCCGTGCTCAAGAGCGTGCGCGAAGCGGGGCTGCGCACGACGTGGACCGAGCCGGACGCGGCGTACGAGGCGGCGGTGGAAGCGTTCGTCGCGGGAGGCCCGGGCGGCACGGCCCGCGCCGCGCTCGCGCCCCTGGAAGACGCGCTGCGGCCGTCCGTACGGGCCAACACGCTCGGCGCGGCCCTGCTGCACCTGACCATGCCGGGCGTCCCGGACCTCTACATGGGCACGGAGCGCGCGTACGCCGCCCTGGTCGACCCCGACAACCGGCGGCCGCCGGTCTTCTCCGAGGACCGGGCCGGTACGCACGGGCTGTCCGCCGAGAAGCTGCACCTGACGCGCACCGTGCTGCGGCTGCGCCGCGAGCGGCCCGAGTGGTTCGGCGAGGGCTCCTCGTACGAGCCGCTGGCCGCGGACGGTCCGGCCGCGGAGCACGTCGTGGCGTTCGCCCGCTCCGGAGCGGTGGTCAGCGTCGTGTCGCGGCTGCGGCGACGGCTCGCCTCCGGCGGGGGGTTCCGGGAGACGGTGCTGGGGCTGCCGGGCGGGGGGCGGTGGCGCGAGGTGCTAACGGGTACATCCTTCGAAGGGCGTGCCATGCTGGCTGAGCTGCTGGAACACCAGCCGGTGGCGCTTCTCCTACGGAGTTGAGTGCCCGGCCGGGTGCGTTGTCGACTGCGAGTCGTATGTGGCTGGTCGCGCAGTTCCCCGCGCCCCCTATGGGGCGCCCCGCACCGGCACCGGCCCCCCGAACGCCAGCTCCCCGCACAGTTCCACGAACGCCGCCGTGATGCCCGTCAGGCCGACCCGGGTGAACGCGGTCTGCTCGCGGCGCCACGGCGGGTCGACGGGGACGGTCACGGCGCCGGGCACGTCGCGCGCCATGTGCACGGGCGCGGCGACCAGGCCCAGCCCGGCCACCGCCATCCGGACGGCGGTCGAGGAGTGTTCCGTCCAGACGGCCGTACGGGGGCTGAAGCCGCTCTGTTCGCAGACCCAGTCCAGCCAGCGCTTTCCCTGGACGAGCGGTTCGAGGGCGCAGCGCACCCAGTCGCGGTCGGCCAGTTGGGGCAGCGTGACCGGCTCCGTACGGGCGGCGAGGGGGTCGCCGGCCGAGGTGATCACCATGATCTCCTCGTCGCCGAGGGGGATGACGGGGCCGTGCCAGCCCTCCGGGCGGGGGCCGACGGCGATGTCGGCGACGCCGCGTTCCATGTGGTCGCGCAGTTCCTCCGTGGTCGCGTACTCGTGGAGGTGGAGGCGGACGGCGGGGAAGGCGCGGCGCCAGCGGGCGAAGACGGGCGGCAGCACGCCGACCGCGAGGGCGTGCAGCGAGGCGACGTGCAGTTCGCCGCCGGCCGCTCCGGCCGCGGCCTTCGCCGCCCGGCGGGCCTGTTCGGCGCTGCGGACGGCGAGTTCGGCGTGCGGGAGGAAGGCGCGGCCCATGGGCGTGAGGCCGATGCCGCGCGGGCGGCGTTCCAGGAGCGGGCCGCCGACGTCGCGTTCCAGGGCCTTGATCTGGTGGGAGAGCGCGGACTGGGTGACGTTGAGGAGCTCGGCGGCGCGGGTGAAGGACTCCTCTTCGACGACGGCGACGAGGTACTCCATCTGCCGCAGGCTCATGCCCGGCCCCCTGAGTGCTCATGAACCCTGGTCATGGGTTCCATCGAAACATTGCGTTGGACTCATGATCGCTGACGGCGCAGGGTGACGTCATGCGCGAAACAGGCTTGCAGGAAACACGGGAAACAGACGTGATCGTGATCGGCGGCGGCACGGGCGGCTACAGCACCGCCCTGCGGGCCGCGGCGCTCGGCCTCGGCGTCGTCCTCGCGGAGCGCGACCTCGTGGGCGGGACCTGTCTGCACCGCGGCTGCATACCCAGCAAGGCGATGCTGCACGCGGCGGAGCTCGTGGACGGCATCGCGGAAGCGCGCGAGCGGTGGGGGGTGAAGGCGACCCTGGAGTCGGTCGACTGGTCCGCTCTGACCGCGACCCGTGACGACATCGTCTCCCGCAACCACCGGGGCGTGGAGGGTCATCTGGCGCATGCCGGCGTACGCGTGGTGCGCGGCTCCGCGTCGCTGACGGACGCACGGAGCATACGCATCGACTCGGGTGCGGACGCGGGCGCGCGATGGACGGCCCGGAGGGGAGTCGTCCTCGCGACCGGTTCCCGGCCGCGCACGCTGCCCGGCCTGGAGGCCGACGGCACGCGCGTGGTGACCAGCGACGACGCGCTGTTCGCGCCCGGGCTGCCGGGGTCGGTGCTGGTGCTGGGCGGGGGTGCCATCGGCGTCGAGTACGCGTCCCTGCACCGCTCCATGGGCGCCGCGGTGACGCTCGTGGAGGCGGCGGACCGGCTGCTGCCGCTGGAGGACGCCGACGTGAGCCGGTATCTGACGCGGGGTCTGAAGAAGCGCGGCATCGACGTGCGGACGGGGGCGCGGCTGGAGGAGGCCGCCGTCCACGAGGGCGGGGTGCGGGCCACGCTGCGCACCGCCGAGGGGGAGGTGCGCACCGTCATGGCGGAGCGGCTGATGGTGGCCGTGGGCCGGGTGCCGGTCACCGACGGTCTCGGCCTCGCGGCGGCCGGTCTCGCCGTCGACGCCCGCGGCTTCGTGCGGCCGGCCGACTGGTCGCGCCTGGAGACGGCGGTGCCGGGCATCCACGTCGTCGGCGACCTGCTGCCGCCGCCCTCCCTCGGTCTGGCCCACGCTTCCTTCGCGGAGGGGCTGCTGGTCGCCGAGACCCTGGCCGGGCGGGCTCCGCGGCCGGTCGACTACGCCGCCGTGCCGCGCGTCACGTACTCCAGCCCGCAGACGGCCTCGGTCGGCCTGACGGAGGCGGAGGCGCGCGAGCGCGGGTTCGACGTCGAGGTCAACTCCATGCCGCTGACGGCCGTCGCCAAGGGCATGGTGCACGGGCAGGGCGGCGTGGTGAAGGCCGTCGCCGAGAAGGGCGGCGGCCGGCTGCTCGGCGTCCACCTGGTGGGCCCGCACGTCTCGGAGATGATCGCGGAGAGCCAGCTGGCCGTCGGCTGGGACGCGGAGGCCACGGACGTCGCCCAGCACGTCCATCCGCACCCGACGCTGTCGGAGGCGGTGGGCGAGGTGATGCTGTCGCTGGCGGGGCGGGGGCTGCACCAGATGTGAGGAACGAGCGTGCGGCGCACGGCGGGTGAAGAAATCAGTGGACGGGCGGGACCGGGTCCGCGCACCCTCTGCGCAACGATTCCCTTCCGGAAGGACCCCATGACCGACCTGGTCGTCCGCGCGCTCACCGAGCACGACACCCACCTGTTCGCCTCCTTCGACTCCTCGGCCCCGGCCCCCGCCCTCGTCGGCAAGGGCGCTTTCGGCCACACGTACGTGCCCGTCCACAAGGGCGGGGAGTACCGGCCCGACTGGACCTGGGTGGCCCTGCGCGACGGCAAGGTCGTGGCCCGCGCCGCCTGGTGGGGAGGGCCGGGCGACGAGACGCCCAAGGCCCTCGACTGGTTCGACTTCGCCGACGGCGAGGCGGAGGCGGCGTCCGAGGTGCTGCGCACCGCGCCCCTGAGCTCCGAGTACTGCCTCATCGCCCCGCCCGGCTGGCGCGACCTGCCGGACGTGCGCGCCGCCGTCGAGGCCCGCGTCGCGGCCGCCGAGGCCGCCGGGATGCGGGTCCTCGTCGAGCGCTTCCGCTACGAGTGGACGACCGGCTGCCCGCTGCCGGAGCGCACGGGGCGGCTGGTGTACCGCTCCGAGCCCGACGACGCGGTCATCCGCGACGTGCTCGGCCGCACCATGCACGGGACGCTCGACGCCCACGATTCCAGGAACGTCGCCGAACTCGGCCTGGAAGCGGCCGTCGACGACGCGATGGAGTTCCTCCACTGGCTGCCGTCGCCCCGCGCGTGGTGGAAGCTCGCCCACACGCCCGGCGGCGAGCTCGTCGGCATCCACATCCCCGCGCACAACCCGGCCGGTCCGTGCGTGGGCTACATCGGCGTCGTGCCCGGGCAGCGCGGCCGCGGCTACGCCTACGACCTGCTCGTGGAGTGCACGCGCGACCTGGTGGACGAGGGCGCCACGCGCATCGCGGCCGCCACCGACCAGGGCAACTTCCCGATGGCGGCGCACTTCGCGAAGGCCGGCTACCCCGTGAGCCAGGAGCGCATCGACCTGCTTCCGCCCCGGGAGGGCTGACCCCGGGGCACCATGGACAGCACTGCGCTCGCCACGGCCGGAAGGAGCCGCCAGTGCTGTTCGAGGTGTGGGCGCCGCGGGCCGGGCAGGTGACGCTGCACGCCGGCGGCCGGGCGTACGCGATGGAGCGGGATCCGGCGCGGGCCGGCTGGTGGCGGCGGGAGGCGCCGGGCGGGGACGGCACCCGCTACGGCTTCTCCCTCGACGGCGGCCCCGTACGGCCCGATCCGCGCTCGCGCCGCCAGCCCGACGGGCCCGACGGGCTGAGCGCCGTCGCCGGCCCCGGTGGCTTCGCGTGGCGGCACGCGTGGGCGGGCCGGGAGCTGACCGGAGCGGTCCTCTACGAGCTGCACGTGGGCACGTTCACCCGCGAGGGCACCTTCGACGCGGCGGCCGCGCGCCTGCCGCACCTCGCCGGACTGGGCGTCACCCATGTGGAGCTGATGCCCGTGTGCCCGTTCCCGGGCACACACGGCTGGGGGTACGAAGGCGTCTCCCTGTGGGCCGTGCACGAGCCCTACGGCGGGCCCGCGGGCCTCGCCCGCTTCGTCGACGCCGCCCACGCGCTCGGCCTCGGCGTCGTCCTGGACGTGGTGCACAACCACCTCGGCCCCTCCGGCAACCACCTGCCCGCCTTCGGGCCGTACTTCACCGACACCCACCACACGCCGTGGGGCGCGGCCGTCAACCTCGACGCCCCCGGCTCCGACGAGGTCCGCGCGTACCTGACGGGCAGTGCGCTGGCGTGGCTGCGCGACTACCGCCTGGACGGGCTGCGGCTCGACGCCGTCCACGCCCTCGCCGACAACCGGCCCAAGCACTTCCTCGCCGAGCTGTCCGGCGCCGTCGACGCGCTGGCCGCGCGGCTGGGCAGGCCGCTGTTCCTCATCGCGGAGTCCGACCTGAACGACCCGGCCACGGTGACGCCGCGCCCCGCCGGCGGCCTCGGCCTGCACGCCCAGTGGAACGACGACTTCCACCACGCCCTGCACACCCTCCTGGCCGGCGAGTCCCAGGGCTACTACGCCGACTTCGCCGCCGGCCCGGCCGCGGCGCTCGCCAAGACGCTGCGCGGCGGCTTCTTCCACGACGGCACGCACTCCTCCTTCCGCGGCCGCCCGTGGGGCCGCCCCCTCGACCCGGCGGCCACCCCCGCGCACCGCCTCGTCGGCTACGCCCAGAACCACGACCAGATCGGCAACCGCGCCCAGGGCGACCGGCTCGCGGCCCGCCTCTCCCCCGGCCTGCTCGCCTGCGCCGCCGCGCTCGTCCTCGGCGGGCCCTTCACCCCCATGCTGTTCATGGGCGAGGAGTGGGGCGCCCGCACCCCCTGGCAGTTCTTCACCGACCACACGGACCCGCAGCTGGCCGAGGCGGTCCGCACCGGCCGCCGGCGCGAGTTCGCCGCGCACGGCTGGTCCGCCGACGAGATCCCCGACCCGCAGGACCCGGCCACCCGCGCCCGCTCCTGCCTGGACTGGAACGAGCCCGAGCACGAGCCGCACCGCTCCCTGCTGGACTGGCACCGCCGCCTGATCGCCCTCCGCCGCGCCGAACCGGACCCGGGCCCGCTCTCCGCCACGACCGCCGACGTGGACCCCGGCGGCACGGCCGTCCTGCGCCGCGGCACCCTGTGCACGGCCGTCAACCCCACCGCCGCACCGGCCGCACTACCACTGGGCACCCCCCGGGCGACCGAGGTCCTGGCCGCCTGGCACCCCGTGCGCCTCCCCGGGCCGGACGGCGTCCTCCACCTGCCGCCCGCCTCGGCGGCCGTGCTGCGTTGCGACGGCCCCGCCCCGGAGAGACGCTGAAGACGGGCGCATCCGCGCCTCAGTGAGCGCGGAGCCGGAGCGCCGGGTGCGGTGCGCCGCGCCGAGGGGACGATGAGCCATGCGCATGATGCTCAGGGCCCGGCTGGACACCCACGCCTCGAACGAGGTCTACAGGCGCGGCGAACTGGGGAAGTTCGTGCAGGACCTGATGGATCGCACCAACCCCGAAGCCGCCTACTTCGGCCCCATGGACGGCGGCCGCACCTGCACGCTCGTCTTCGACCTGGCGGACCCGTCGCAGATACCCGCCACGCTGGAGGCGCTCCTGCTCGAGATGGAGGCCGACGTCGAACTGCTCCCCGTCATGACCTACGACGACCTGAAGAAGGGCCTCTCCGCACACAAGTGAGCAGGCTCCGGCCCTCCCCCGGCCTCAGCCCTCCGCCGGCTCCAGGCGCAGGGCGATGGAGTTGATGCAGTACCGCTGGTCCGTGGGGGTGGGGTAGCCCTCGCCCTCGAAGACGTGGCCCAGGTGGGAGCCGCAGCGGGCGCAGCGGACCTCGGTGCGGACCATGCCGTGGGAGCGGTCGTCGATCAGCTCGACGGCGGCGGAGTCCTTCGGGTCGTAGAAGCTCGGCCAGCCGCAGTGGCTCTCGAACTTCTCCGTGGAGCGGAAGAGCTCCGCGCCGCACGCGCGGCAGGAGTAGACGCCCGCCGTCTTCGTGTCGGTGTACTCGCCCCGGAAGGCGGGCTCGGTGCCGGCCCGGCGGAGCACCTGGTACTCCGCCGGGGAGAGCTCCGCGCGCCACTGCTCGTCCGTCTTCTCGACCTCGTACGCCATGTCGCTCGCCTTTCGGGGATACGGCTTTCCGGTTCAGCTCTCCAGGCGGGCCAGGATCTTCGGACCGAGGTCCGTGACGTCTCCCGCGCCCATGGTCAGAACGAGATCGCCGGGGCGGGCCATTCCCGCGACGACGTCCGGGATCGCCGTCATGTCGTGCTCGGCGCGGACGTCGGCGCCGGCCTTCTCGGCCGCGTCGATGATCAGGGCGCTGGTGATGCCCGGGACCGGGTCCTCACGGGCGGGGTAGATGTCGAGGACCACGGAGGCGTCGGCCAAGGTCAGGGACTGCCCCATCTCGGTGCCGAGCTCCTGGGTGCGGGAGAACAGGTGCGGCTGGAAGACGACCAGGACGCGGGAGCCGGCCGCGGCGCCGCGGATGGCCTCCAGGTCGGCGGTCATCTCGGTGGGGTGGTGGGCGTACGAGTCGATGACCTGCACGCCGGCCGCCTCGCCCTTGAGCTGCAGGCGGCGGCCCACGCCGGTGAACTTGCCGAGCGCGGAGGCCAGGTTGTGCGCCGGGATGCCGAGGGCCACGCCCGCGGCGAGGGCGGCGACGGCGTTGTGGGCGTAGTGGCTGCCGGGCACGGAGACGGCGAAGGTGAGCATCTTGCCGTTCAGCAGGATGGTGACCTCGCTGGACAGGCCGCGCGGGGTGACCTTCAGGACGCGCACGTCGGCGTCCTCGGCCGTGCCGTAGGTGACGATCTCGATGTCGTGACGGCCGGAGACCCGCTCGGTGAGCTCGCGGGCGCCCGCCTGGTCGGCGGAGATCACCAGCGTGCCGCCGGGGCGGACGCGGCCGACGAACGTCTCGAAGGACTCGTAGATCTCGTCCATCGACGCGTAGTTCGCGTGGTGGTCCAGCTCCACGTTGAGGACGATGGCGACCTCGGGCGCGTACTTGTGGAAACTGCGGTCACTCTCGTCCGCCTCGGCGACGAAGATGTCGCCGGAGCCGTGGAGGGCGTTGGTGCCGGGGCCGTTCAGGTCGCCGCCGATGGCGTACGACGGGTCCAGGTCGAGGGCGTCCAGGGAGACGGCGAGCATCGACGTCGTCGTCGTCTTGCCGTGGGTGCCGGCGACGGCGATCGGGCGCAGCCCGTCCATCAGGCGGGCGAGGGCGTCCGAGCGGTGCACGACGGGGATGCCGCGCTCGGCGGCCGCGGCCAGCTCGGGGTTGTCCGCGCGGATGGCGCTGGAGACGACGACGCAGGTCGCGTCGGCCGCCAGGTGCTCCGCGGCGTGGCCGATGTGCACCGTCGCGCCCAGGGCGCGCAGCGCCTCGGCGGTCGCGGACTCCTTCGCGTCGCTGCCCGCGACCTGCGCGCCGCGCTGGGCGAGGATCTTCGCGATGCCCGACATGCCGGCGCCGCCGATGCCGATGAAGTGCGGTCGGTCCATCGTCGTGGGGACGGCCGGTGCCATGTGCGGTGCTCCCTGTCGCAGCTTGCTGGGTGTCAGGGCCCGATTCTTGCACCTCGCGCCGGCAGCCCCGTCCTCCCCCGTCACACCGCCCGGATCAGCCCCGCCGCCAGGCCCGCCGCGATGGCCGCCGTGCGGCTGTCGACGCCGAGCTTTCCGTAGATGTGGACGAGGTGGGTCTTGACCGTCGCCTCGCTGATGAAGAGGCGGCGGGAGATCTGCTTGTTGGCCAGGCCCTCGGCCACCAGTCCGAGGATCTCGGTCTCGCGCTGGGTGAGGGCGGGCCTGCCCCCGGCGCGCACGCGGCCCAGCAGCCGGGCGGCGACGGGCGGGGCGAGGACCGTTTCGCCGCGGGATGCGGCGTGGACGGCGGCGGCGACCTCCTCGGGCGGGGCGTCCTTGAGGAGGTAGCCGGTGGCGCCGGCCTCGACGGCGGCGAGGATGTCGGCGTCGGTGCTGTAGGTGGTGAGGATGAGGACGGCGGGCGGGGAGGGCCGCGCGGTGATGCGGCGGGTGGCCTCGACGCCGTGCATGCCGTCGCCCATCTGGAGGTCCATGAGGACGACGTCCGGGCGGGTGCCGTCGTCGAGCAGCCGCAGGGCCGCGGCGCCGTCGGCGGCCTCGCCGACGGCCTCCACGTCGGGGAGGTCGTCGACCATGGCGCGCAGGCCGCGGCGCACGACGGGGTGGTCGTCGACGATCAGGACGCGAACGGCCTCGCGGCGGCCGGCGCCTTCCGGGTGTGCGGGCCCGCTCATGCCGCGGCCCCCTCAGGGGTGGCGGCCGGTCCGGCACCGCCGGACTCCGCCGTCGTGGCTGATCGCCGTTGCGGCGGAGACTGATGCTCCGCCCTTGTCCCGGCACCCACCGGCACCGCCGCCGCGATCGCCGTGCCCTCCCCCGGGGCCGACTCGACGGTGAGGGTGCCGCCGAGGGCGGCGATGCGTTCGCGCATGCCGTGCAGGCCGAAGGTCCGGCGGCCGTCGGCGCGGCCGTCGCCCGGGGTGAAGCCGACGCCGTCGTCGTAGATGTCGAGGGTGACCTGCCCGTCGAGGAAGGCGAGGGTGACGGCGGTGCGGTCGGCGTGCGCGTGGCGGGCGACGTTGGCGAGGGCCTCCTGCGTGAGGCGCAGCAGGGCGACCTCGGTCTCCATGGGGAGCGTGCGGGGGTCGCCGTCGAGGCGGAAGACGGCCCCGGGGACGGTGCGCGCGGTGACCCGGCGCAGCGCCTCGGGCAGCGGCGCGTCCTCCAGGGCGGGCGGGGTGAGGGCCTGGACGAAGCGGCGGGCCTCGGCGAGGTTGTCGGAGGCGGTCAGCCCGATCTCGCGGACGCGCTCGCGGGCGGTGTCCGGGGCGGCGGTCTCGGCGGCGCGGGCGAGCAGGACGATGCTGGACAGGCCCTGGGCGAGGGTGTCGTGGATCTCGCGGGCGAGCCGCTGGCGCTCGGCGAGCCGGCCGGCCTCGCGCTGGGCGGCGGCGAGCTCGTCGCGCGTGCGCAGCAGGTCGTCGATGAGCTGCTGGCGCTTGCGGCTCTCGCGGTAGAGCGCGGCGTAGCCGTAGCCGGTGAGGATGGCGACGGCGGCGCCGGCGACGGGGCCGATCACCTTGGCGGCGGTGAGCCCGCCGGGCGCGGCGGCCTGGGCGGCCACGACGGCGGCGGTGGCCGCGGCGATGGCGGGATGCGCCCAGCGGACGGGCAGGGCGCCCAGGAAGAGGAAGAACAGCGGGAAGGCCACGTAGCTGTAGCCGTGGTCCATGGCGAGCAGCAGGAGCCACAGGCCGGTGACGGCGGTGAGCCAGAGCCCGCGGCGGGCGGTGGTCCGGACGATGCCGAGGCCGTAGACGACCGCGAGCACGGCTGCGGGCAGCAGGGTCACCGTGGGCTTGCTGCCGGCGGCGGCCGGGGCGGCGGCGATGGCCAGGAGCGCGTAGAAGGAGCCGTGCAGCGCGAGGCGGACGAGGCGCAGGGAGGGCATGTCGGCGCCGGGCGGGGGCACGGCGACGCCGTCCGGCGCGGGCCGCACCGCGCGCCGGGCGCGGAGGGCGGAGGGGGTCGTTCGGCTCACCCCATCGAGCGTACGGGCCTGCGCCCGGAGGCCCGCCCGCTGCCGCCCTCAACCGTTCGATTGATTTTCGGGTGCACCGTACGGACGGGCCGCGGACCAGTCCTTGCCCTGATGGCGGTGAGGCTTCTGCGCGGGAGTGTGGAGGAGTCCTGTTCAGAGCCCGGAAGCAGAGGAGTAGAGGGTCCTTGTTCGTCGCGCTCCGTGACATCCGTTTCGCCCGGGGGCGGTTCGCCCTGATGGGTGCCGTGGTCACGCTCATCACGACCCTCGTGGTCTTTCTCTACGGCCTGACCGACGGCCTGGCGCGGGAGGCGTCGTCCGCCGTGGCGGGCCTGCCGGCCGGGCGGATCGTCTTCGGCGCGCCCGCCGGGGCCGGGCCGGAGGTGTCGTTCTCGAACAGCTCGGTGGACGCCGCGCAGCAGCGGGCCTGGCGGGAGGCGGCGGGCGTGCGCTCCGCGGAGCCGTTCGGCGTGGCGATGACGCGGCTGACGGCGGGCGGCCGGGCGGAGTCGGTGAGCGTCTTCGGGACGCCGGACCGGCTGCGGCCCGCCCTGCTCTCGGGCCGCGGGCCGGCCGGCTCCGCACCGGGCGGCGGCGAGGTGGCCGTGAGCGAGCGCGTGGCGCGCGACGCCGGGCTGCGCACCGGCGACCGGATCACGCTCGGCACCGAGGAGCTGACCGTCTCGGGCGTCACCGAGGACCGCAGCCACGGCCACGCCCCGAGCGTGTGGACGACGCTCGCGACGTGGCAGCGGGTGAGCCACCAGGCGCAGCCGACCGCGCTCGCCGTGGACGGCGGCGGGCGGCCGGCCGGGGACGCCGCGCGGTCCACGAAGGCGGTCTCCGTCGGCGAGGCCCTGGACGGGATCGACGGCTACGCGGCCGAGCACGGCACCCTGCGGATGATCCAGGGCTTCCTGTTCGTGGTGAGCGCCCTGGTCGTCGGCGCCTTCTTCACGGTGTGGACGGTGCAGCGCAGGCCGGATGTCGCGGTGCTCAAGGCGGTGGGGGCGAGCAGCGCCTACCTCGTGCGGGACGCGCTCGGGCAGGCCGCGGTCGTGCTGGCCGCCGGGTCCCTGCTCGGCGCGGCGGCGGGGGCGGCCGGCGGGGCGCTCGCGTCGGCATCGGTGCCGTTCGAGCTGGGCGCGGCGACCGTGGCCGTGCCCGTCGCGGCCATGGTGCTGCTGGGCCTGGCCGGCTCCGCCCTCGCCGTGCGCCGCATCACGTCCGTCGACCCGCTGACCGCCCTGGGAGCCTCTCGGTGAACACCACCCCTGATCTGCCGCTGGATCCTGCCCTCTCGCCGGATCCTGCTCTGTCGCCGGCCCCTGCCCGGCCGCTGGACCCTGCACTGTCGCCGGAATCCGGCCTGCGCACCGACCCCGCCCCGCCGCCGGAACCCGCCCTGTCGCTGAATTCCGTCACTCTCACCTACCCGGACGGCGACCGCCGGCTGACCGCCCTCGACGCGGTGTCCCTGGACGTGGCGCCCGGCGAGCTCGTCGCCGTCGCCGGCCCCTCCGGCTCGGGGAAGTCCAGCCTGCTCGCGGTGGCGGCCACGCTGCTGCGGCCCGACGAGGGGCGCGTGACCGTGGCCGGGCAGGACACGGGGCCCATGAGCGCCCGGGCCCTTACGTCGCTGCGCCGGGAGCGGATCGGCATCGTCTTCCAGCAGGCGAACCTGCTGCCGTCGCTGACCGCCGAGGAGCAGTTGCTGGCCGTCGCGCACCTGCGCGGCGGGATCGGGGGCCTGCGGGGCAGGAGCGTACGGGCCGCCGCCCGGGAGCGGGCGGCGGAGCTGCTGGAGTCGGTGGGCCTGGACGCGGCGAAGCGGCGCCGCCGCCCGCACCAGCTGTCCGGGGGCGAGCGGCAGCGGGTGAACATCGCCCGCGCGCTGTCCGGCGGCCCGTCCGTGCTGCTGGTGGACGAGCCGACGTCGGCGCTGGATCACGAGCGCGGCGAGCGGGTCGTGGAACTGCTCGCCGCGGTGACCCGGGCGCACGGGACGGCGACGGTGCTGGTGACGCACGACCGGGCGCTGCTCGGCCGCGCGGACCGAGTCCTGACGATGGCCGACGGGCGGCTGCGCTGAGGGCTGAGGGCGGCCGTGCCCCCGGGCGGCGGCCCGGCCCTCACGCCTCCCCGACGTCCCCCAGGGCGTAGTCCTCCTCGTCGTTGTGGGCGTAGAGCTTGAGGACGGGCACGCCGACCTTGTGCCGGGCCCGGGAGGCCCAGTCGCGGTGGAAGAACTCCTCCACCAGGTGCGGTGCGGTCAGCACGATCACCTCGTCGGCGTGGGTCTGCTCGACCACGGACTTCAACAGGTCCAGCGGGTGCCCTTCGACCAGCTGGCCCACGGCCTCGCAGCCCGCCTCCCGGAGACTGCGGAGCGAGTGCTCGAGGGCCAGGGCCGCCGGGCGGAGGGCCTGCTCGCCCTCCGGCTCGTCGGCCTCGTGCACGGCCCGTTCCAGCTCGCCGAGGGCGACGTCGTCGATGGCCCGGAGCAGGCGGTCCTCGGCGCCTCTGGGCTGCATGAGGACGACGAAGGACAGCTCGTCGTCGTGGAGGGTGGTGACGAAGTCGACGTCGGTGGCGGACAGCGGCTGCTCGATCATCAATACGCTCGTGAACACGGTGGGAGCCCTTCTCCTCGTGGGCCACCGGCCCAACGGCCAACAGAAACCATCCTGCGCGTGCCTCCCCTGGGCCCGCCTGTTCTGGTCACGTGCCCCTGCGGGCGCGTCCGACTCAATTCTGCCCACCGACGGGTAACCGGAACGGGATATTCCGCCGATTGTCAGATTCTGTGGTACCGGCTGAACAGAAATCCTCCCTCTTCGAGGAGCGAGGCGAGGACGAATCGTTCCGGCACGGGCATGCCGGGACCGTTCACGATCCGGGTCGCCGTGCCGCCCGCGACCAGCGGCGCCAGCGTCAGGCACAGCTCGTCGAGCACGCCCGCCGCCGCGAACTGCCCCAGCAGCTGCGGGCCGCCCTCGGTGAGCAGCCTGGTCAGACCGCGCGCGGCCAGCACCTTCGGCACCCGCGCGGGGTCCACCCGGCGCCCCTCGCCCGCCACGAGCACCTCGGCCCCGGCCGCGCGGGCCGCGGCGACCCGCTCCTCGGGGGCGTCCGCACCCGTCAGCACGATGGTCGGCACCAGCGGCTCCCGGAACAAGGGCAGGGTGAAGTCCAGGTCGAGCCCCGCGCTCACGATCGCGATCACCGGCGCGGGTCCCTGGCCGAGCGCCGCCCGGCGCGCCGCGAACGCCTCGCGGGCGCGGGCGGGCCGGTAGCCCTCCTGGCGGACGGTCTCCGCGCCGACGACGACGGCGTCCGCGAGGCCGCGCAGCGTGCCGAAGACGCGCATGTCGGCGGCGGAGGACAGCGGCTGCGAGCGCCCGTCGTGGTGGGCCGCGCCGTCGAGCGAGGAGACCATGTTGGCGCGCAGCCACGCCCTCGGCGCCGTGCCGTCGTCGCCGCTCCCGGCCGCGGCCTCCGGGTAGGCGTACGCCTCGGCGAGCTCCTCCAGCTCCCAGGTGCGGTCCTCTGTGGACGAGGAAGAGGGTGAAGAAGGGGAAGCAGAGGCGGAGGGAGACTGCAGGGGCACGGGGAACAGGCGTCGCATAGGCCGCAGTGTGACATGCCTCGCTCTTCCGGCGGCCGGCAGCCGGTGTTCAGCGGCTAGGCTGGATAGCCGTGTCACCCACCACCGCCTCCGCTTCCGGCGCAGCCGCCTCACCGGCCCCGTCGGCCCCCTCCGACGCCTCGGGCCCGATACCCGGCGCCGGTACCGGCTCCCCGATAGCGCTGACCTCGCGCGCCCCGCACGTCCCGGCCGACCGCCTGGTCGCCGAGATGGTGCCGCCGCCCCGCTTCGGCACGGTCCGCTTCGACAACTACATACCGGCGGCCGACCAGCCCAGCCAGGCCGAGGCCGTCACGGTCCTCAGCGGCTTCGCGGGCGGCCTCGGCGGCGCGAGCGCCGGCGGCGGGGGCCGCAAGCGCTGGTTCCGGCGCGAGGCGAAGCCGGCCGCGGCGGCCGGCCCGCGCGGCGTCTACCTCGACGGCGGGTACGGCGTCGGCAAGACCCACCTGCTGGCCTCCCTGTGGCACGCCACCCCGGCGGCCCCGGAGCTGAAGGCGTTCGGCACCTTCGTGGAGCTGACCAACCTCGTCGGCGCCCTGGGCTTCCAGCAGACCGTCAAGACCCTCAGCGGCCACCGCCTCCTGTGCATCGACGAGTTCGAGCTCGACGACCCGGGCGACACGGTCCTCGTCTCCACCCTGCTGGGCAAGCTGGTCGAGGCGGGCGTCGCGCTCGCCGCGACCTCCAACACGCTGCCGGGCAAGCTCGGCGAGGGCCGGTTCGCCGCGGCGGACTTCCTGCGCGAGATACAGGGGCTGTCGGCCCACTTCCGCCCCCTGCGCATCGACGGCGAGGACTACCGCCACCGCGGCCTGCCGGAGGCGCCCGCCCCGTACGACGACGCGACCGTCACCCGTACGGCTGAAACCACCGAGGGCGCCTCGCTCGACACCTTCCCCGCGCTCCTGGAGCACCTCTCCAAGGTCCACCCCAGCCGTTACGGCGCGATGTGCGACTCCGTGCGGGCCGTGTGCCTGACGGGCGTCGAGCCGGTGCCGGACCAGTCCACGGCGCTGCGGCTGGTCGTCCTCGCGGACCGGCTGTACGACCGCGAGATACCGGTCCTGGCCTCCGGGCGGCCGTTCGACGAGCTGTTCAGCGCGGAGATGCTGGCCGGCGGCTACCGGAAGAAGTACTTCCGGGCGATATCCCGGCTCACGGCGCTGGCGCGCGACGCGAAGAAGCTCGTCGAGGCCGAGGCCTGATCCACGGGCTGCGGACGGTCCGGCACCGCCGGGCCGTGCCGCGCCACCGCAGCGGCACGGGCCGCCGCGGAGCAGGTCCGGGCGCATACGGGCGGCCGGCCGCCGCAGCCGCCCCGGCCGGAACGTTCCGAAGCGAAGCCACCCGCTCCCCGCGCG
>NZ_PXWG01000075.1 GCF_003011965.1 Streptosporangium nondiastaticum | reverse complement strand
GGCCTTCTCCTCTGCCGAACGGCAGAGGAGAAGGCCCGGGCGGGGCGGGAGATCCGCTGATCGGCAGATGGTCCGGGGGTGGGGGCGAAAGCGATGGTTGATCACGTCATCGGGGCGGCCGTTTCCGTTCACCGGCGACGGCCCACGCCCTCGCCCCGCCCCCGCTGGCACCAAGCACCAAGCACCAAGCACGAACGAGATCGATCGAAGGAGTTCGCATGCAGCACAAGAAGTCTCCCTTCCGCCGCAGGACCGTCACCGGAGTCGTCGGCGCCGCGACCGTGTTCGCCGCACTCTGTGCGCTCACCTCCGCCGCGTCCGCTTCCCCCGCCGTCCCCGTACCGAAGGCCGGAGCGAGCAGGCCCGGGGGCGGAGCGGAGGCCGGGGGCGGGGCCGGGAAGGCGCAGCCCACGGCCGGAGTGTCCGGCCAGGGGCGCCTCTTCTTCGCCTACGCGCCGGACGACGACATCCGCTTCTCCGTGGAAGCGACGGCCGCGCCCTTCAGCCGTCCCCTCGACCAACTGCCGAAGGGCATGCCCACCGATGCCCGCGGCACCGTGACGATCTATCACTGGAAGGCCGGCAACAACGACACCCGGCGTGGGGAGGCTGCGGTGGACTGCCTGGTCACGGCCGGCGACACGGCGACGCTCAGCGCTGTCGTCACCAAGTCCGCGGATCCCCGGGAGATAGGCAAGCGGATGGGGTTCAGCGTCAAGACCGGCGGCCCCGGCAAGGGGCGGTTCGGGTTCGACTGGGCTGTGAGCAACGTCGACGTCGTGGACGGCAAGACCGTGGCGCCGAGAGTCGGCACCTGCATGGCGCCGGCGCCCTTCGCGCCGATCGTCAAGGGCGGCTTCAGCGTGACGCATGCGGAGTTGCCGCCGCTCCCGGCCGGCTGGCAGCCCGGCGGCAACGGCTGACGTCCGGCGGTACCGGCCGGCGCGCCCGCTGCCCCACCCGCCACGCCGACCCCGCCGTACTGCGCTTGCCCACTTCACCGCACACACATCACGACCGCACTGATCAGGAAGGCCCCGTGCCATGGCCCTCTCCTCCGCCTCCCCCACGACCCGCCGGCGCCCGCCCCTTCCGGACGGACCGGTCGTCTCCAGGGCCGTGCGCTGGGCGGCGCACGGCGCCGCGCTCAGCCTGGTGCCCTCGGGCCTGTGGCGGTGCGCCGTCGCCCTGGGGGTGCCCTCCGGGTTCGCCGAGGGAACCCCGCTGCACCAGAGCAACTTCCCCGGCTGGTCCTCCCTCTACCTGTTCGCACTGAGCGCGTTCGCCGAATGCCTGGGCCTGCTCACGCTCGGTCTGATCCGGCCGTGGGGCGAGAGGGTGCCGCGCCGGGTGCCCCTCCTGGGAGGGCGGAGGATTCCCGTCCTGGCCGCAGTCGTGCCCGCCGCACTGGGCGCGGCAGCGGTCACCGCACTCACCGTCATGTCGGCGTGCGGTGGCTGGCAACGCTCGCTGAGCGCCGCGGACTCGCCGAAGGGCGTGTCCGCGTGGGTCATGACCGCCTGCTACGCGCCGCTGCTGGCCTGGGGCCCGCTGCTGGGGCTGGTCACCTTGGCGTACTACCGCCGGCGCCGCTCGTCCCGTAGGTGATGGAGGACATCCCGGCAGGTCGCTCAACGCGTCAATACGAGGCCGCAGCTGTAGGCACGCGCTTGGCCGAGGCCGTTGGAGAGCGTCTGCGCCAGGGCTTCCGGGTCGGTGACGGTGACGGTTCCCCGGATCTCGGCGCGGACGATGCGCAAGCCCCTGTGCCGGGCGGCACTGGAGACCGTGGGCAACATGCGGACCGCGAGCCCCGACGGGTCGGCGGTGGCTCCGATCCGCACCACGCCGTCCTGGGCCGTCGCCGACTCGCCCTCGGCCTGGAAGCGTCGCTGGAACCACCTCTTGACGTGCTCGGGGTGAGTGTGGGCGACCCGGGCACCGCGGGCCTTCTCCGAGGACGGCCCGCCCGTCGGCCGGCTGCGGGTGGGGTTGACAACCGTGCGGATTCCGAGAGCGTCACCGGTCCTGCTGGTGTGGTCAACGGTGATGACAGGCCGGCACTACGCCTTGCCCGTGCTCGCAGACATCGCGCCTGAAGCGGTCAAGCAGGTCCGGGACATCCTCCTCGCCCACCTCCGGGCCGGGGGTGTCACCCGAGGAGACGCCGGAGCCAGCGGGTGCGGGTCTTGCGGGCGTCCTGGCTGAGGGCTGCTTGGGGGGCCAGGCTGTCGAAGCCGTGGTAGGCGCCGGGCCACACGTGCAGTTCGGCCTGGCCGCCCGCCTGCCAGATGGCGTTGGCGTAGGCCACGTCCTCGTCCCGGAACATCTCGGCCGACCCGACGTCGATGTAGGCCGGAGGGAGGCCGGAGAGGTCCGTGGCGCGGGAGGGGGCCGCGTAGGGCGGCAGGTCCGCGGTGCCGTGGCGGGCGCCCAGCAGTGCCTTCCACGCGGTCGCGTTGGAGGTGAGGTCCCAGGTGCCCAGGCCCGTCATCTGATGGCTGGAGAAGGTGCTGTTGCGGTCGTCGAGCATCGGGCACAGCAGCAGCTGCCCCAGGGCGCGGGGGCCGCCGCGGTCACGGGCCAGCAGGGCGAGGGCCGCGGCGAGTCCGCCGCCGGCGCTCTTGCCTCCGATGATGATGCGGTCCGGGTCGATGTCCAGTTCGGCCGCGTGCCCGGCCGCCCAGGCGAGTCCGGCGTAGCAGTCCTCCAGGGGTTGCGGGTACTGCGCGTGCGGCGCCAGCCGGTACTCGACCGAGATGACGGCAAGTCCCAGCGGGGCGGCCCATTCGCGGAGGATCCGCGGAAGCACGGACCAGGCGTTCCCCATGATCATGGCGCCTCCGTGCATGTAGTACAGCAGGGGCAGCGGCCCGGCGAGCCCGGACGGCCGCGCGCTCACGAGCGTGACGTCGGGTGCGTCGAGCGGTCCCGGAACGCGCAGCTCCGTCACCTCGAAGCGGCCGTCGGCGCGGAGGTCTTCGGTCGTCGGCCTGGGCCGGGCCGAGGCGTCCCGCTCCTGCAGGGCCTGGAGGTTGTCCGGTGTGAGGGGCTCCCTCGACTCCATGCCCAAGGCCGTCAGCACGGCGTGCAGTTCGGGGTCGAATGGGGGCGCCGCGTGCGGTGCTGTGGCGCTGCCGCACTCCGGCCGCGCGCTGGGGACAGTCATGATCTACTCCCTGGACGGAGGGCGGGCCACCGCCCGGCTTCGTCTCGAAACAACCTCCCGACGGTAGTTGGCCGCCGCCGTCCGCTCCACCTGTCACAGCGTGATCATCTTCATAGGTCGCCGCGGCCGGACCGGGGGTAAAAAGAACGGACCGCTGGGTCCGTTTTCGCTTGTGCCGGTCGTCGTCGTGACGTCGGTTCGACGCCGCACGAAGCGGAGGGCCTGCAGCAGTCGCTGGTTCGCTGGCGTCTCGGCCCCGTATTCCGGTGCCCGGACCGTACGGAAGGGCACACATGACAGACCGTCTCGACCGTCTGGCCGCGAAACGACCCCGGACGACCGCGGGCGGCGAAGGCACCGGCGACGACCGCCCGCTGACCGCCCGGCAGCTCACCGCGCTGGTCGTGGCGCGCGCGACGAGCTGCGCGGGCTTCTTCGCCGTGCTGCCCTACCTCGGGCTGTGGCTGGTGGACTCCCGCGGCCTGAGCGGGGCCGATGCCGGCCTGGTGGTGGGCGCCGCGATCCTGGCCAACCGGGCCGGCGGGGTGCTGCTGGTGCCGCTGATCCACCGGCTCGGCCTCAAGGCCTCGGTCGGCGCCGGCTATCTGGGCGCGGCCCTCGCGTTCGCCGTGCTCGGTGCGGGTCTGCGCCTGCCGGCCTACGGCTGGCTGGCGGTCGCCGCTCTCGCCGGCCTGTCTCTGGCGATGGCGACGACGGCGATGAAGGCGCAGGTCGCGGCGTTCCCGCCCGATCAGCGGCTGCGCGGGTTCAGCTACCTCAACATGGCCGTCAACGCCGGCTCCGCGGTCGGCCCGGTCATCGGCGGCGCCCTCCTGGAGTGGCACGCCGGCCGGCTGCCGCTCGCCGCGGCGGCACTCGACCTGGTGGCCCTGGCCGCGGTGCCCGCGCTGCCGGGCACGTGGCGGGGCTCCGAGCCTCCGCGGCAAGCCACCGACGGCGCCGACGACAGCGCGGAGAAGGGCCGGGGCCGGTGGCTCCCGCAGCGTCCCTTCGTGGCCTTCTCCCTGCTGGTGTGCGGCACATGGGTGGCCTACGCCCAGGTCTTCGACGTCCTTCCCGCCTATCTCGGCGACACCATCAGCACCCGCGACCTCGGCCTGGTGTTCACCCTCAACGCCGTCCTGGTGGTGGCCCTGCAGGTGCCCGTGTCCGCGCTGTCCCGCCGGGTCCTGAACGGCCCGCGCGCGGGCTTCGGTCTCCTCTGCACCGCGGCCAACGTGGTCCTCGCCGCCGCCGTCGTGCTCTTCGCCTTCGGCCGCACGGGCGGCCTCGGGCTGCTCCTCGCGGCCATGGTGCTCTTCACCCTGTCCGAGCTGGTGTGGAGCCCCCTCTACGACGCCCAGGTGGGCGAGCGCCGCGGCAATCTGTCCACCACGGCCGCCTACGCCCTCGCAGGCGTGGCATGGGGCGCCGCCGAGTCGGCCGGCGCCTGGCTCGGCACGCTCCTGGCAGTCCGTCCCGCCGAACCGGGAGCGCTGTCACTGGCAGCGGCACCGTACTGGGGTGCGGCCGCGCTAGCCCTGCTCACCGGCCTCGCCATGTCCTGGAGCGGCCGCCGCACGACCGACCGCCGCACACCCGCCGACCGGACATCCGCCGACCGGACACCCGACACACCGCCCAGCGGTCACGAAAGGAACACCCATGACGTGGATATGCCTGCTCGGCCCTAGCACCACCGGTTCCCGGGCCGTCGCCCTGCACGGACACCGGCTCGTGGTGCTCGCGCCACCGGGCCAGGCCGTAGCCCCCGAGGTCACGGCCCACGCCGAACGCGTCGTCTTCTGCGACATCACCGACCACGACGCGACCAGAACCGTCGTCGACCGCCTGGCCGCGGAGCTCGGAGCGCCGCGCCTGGTCGTCTCGTTCACCGAACACGCCCAGGAGGTCAGCGCCCGGATCGCCACCGGCCTGGGGCTCCCCTCCGTCTCCCCCGCCGCGGCCGCCCACGCCCGCGACAAGGCAGCCATGCGCCGCCTCCTCGCCGACACCCCCTACGCGTGGCCGTACGCGGCCGGTACCGCCGACGATATCGCCGGTGCCGTGCGCGCCGAACCCGACGGCGTCGCCTGGATCGTCAAGCCGGCCGACGGGGCCGGCAGCGCCGGGGTCACCGCGCTGGATTCGCACGCCGACCTCGAACGGTGGCACTCGAAGGTCCCGGCCGGGCAGGGGCCTCGTACGACGCAGGGCACCGGCGGCGAGCAGGCCGGTGCGGTCCGCTACATCGCCGAACACGCCGCGACCGGACCCGAATTCAGCGTCGAGGCGGTCAGCGCGGCCGGACGGCACACCATCCTGGCCATCACCGCGAAACAAACCACCGGCAGCCCCAACTTCGTCGAAACCGGACACGTCGTCCCCGCTCCCCTGCCGGAAGCCGACGGCGAACGGCTGGAGGACGCGGTGCGCTGCGTCCTGGACCGGCTCGGGATCCACCACGGCGCCAGCCACACCGAGCTGCGGCTGGACCCGGTGCACGGCCCGGTCGTCATCGAGACGCACACCCGCGTCGGCGGCGACTGCATCCCCGAACTCGTCGAGCTCGCCACGGGCCGGGACCAGTACGACCACGCGCTCGCCGCACTGCTCGGCACGGACCCGGCCAAGTCCTCGGCCCCGGCCGCACCGGCAGCGGCCATCAGCTTCGTCACGCCTCCCGCCCCGGGCGCCCTCACCGGCCTCTCCCTCGACCCAACCCTCACGCGCGGCGTCTTCCGCTGGCACTTCGACCGCATGCCGGGCGCGGACCTCACCGAGCTCCACAGCTCGCACGACCGCGTCGGCTACGCCATCGCCCTCGCCGAAACCCCGGCAGAGGCGATGCGCACGGCCGCCGAAGCGACAGCTGGCGTCCGAGTGCACGTCACCGTCCCCACCCCCTGACGCGGCCCGCCCCGCGGGGGAGTCTGATGCACGCCCACGCCCGAACCCGCGGCTTGACGGCTGTCACGGAGATGCCATGCCCCTGCAGATGAAGCTGACGGCGATCACACTCGACTGTGCGGACCCGCAAGCCCTGGCCGCGTTCTACCGGCAAGCCACCGGGTTCGCACTTCACCCCGCGTCCGACGGTGACTTCGCGGGCCTCACGCGCGGGGACGGGCTCTTCATCGGCTTCCAGCGGGTGGACGGCTACCGGGCTCCGCGCCGGCCCGGTCAGACCGTGCCGCAACAGGTCCACCTCGACTTCGAAGTCGACGACCTCGACGAGGCCGAGGCCCTGCTCATGGAGCTGGGAGCGACCAAGCCGGAGCACCAGCCGGACGCGGACAGATGGCGCGTCCTCACCGACCCGGCCGGGCACCCCTTCTGCCTCACCACCAGGGGCTGACGTCGGCAGCACCGCCCCAGGGCCGCGCCGGGTGCCGTACGGCACCGGGGGCGGTCGCGGCAGATCTCGCGAGCCTGTCTACGCTGCACGGTTACGCTGCACGGATGGGGAGACCACGGATGGGGAGACCAACGACAGGCCGGGCGTTCCCCGGGACTGAGTTCCGTGATCCGGCCGGCCCGGGCGAGGGGTGACGAGGGATGGGAAAGACGGAGATACCCGGCGCGCGGGCCCGGCTCCTGGGGGCTGCTGACGCGGTCTGCGCGTCTCTGACGTCCCTGGCCGAGCGGCTCACGCCGGGCCAGGTGCCCGAATTCGCCGTGTCCGGCGATCCGTCCGTGGACACCGGCACGGAGCCACCCACGTACCAGTACACCGTCCGGAAGCGTGTGTACGTCCGGGACGCGCGACCCGAGCGCGATGCCTACGAACCCGGGCTCGCCGCCCGCGCTGCCGCTCTGCTCGCCGCCGACGGCTGGGAGACCACCGAGGAGATCCGCGATCCCCGCCCCGGGACCTGGGGTGTCGTCGTGACCGGCCTCCGTCACGACGCGCAGATCGTGGTGTCCGTGTCGCCGGTCCGCGACGAGGTGATGTACCAGGGCCGGACTCCGGCCGTCGCGCTGTACGAACACGTGCCGCACGTCCGTCCCGACCCGGTGGTGACTCCGGAGACACTGCGGCCCGGGTACACCCTGTGCTACGAGTGCGACGGCCTGGGCTGGTGCCCCGGCTGCGAGGGCCGGGGCTGGGTCCTGGGCGGCCGGCCCGGCTGGGGCGGTGGGTCCCCCGACCCCGGCCGTCTGGGCCGGTGCCCGGAATGCTTGACCGAACGGGTATGCCCGATCTGCAGGGGACGGGGCAGTCTGCCGTTCCGGGTTCCAGGTGGCTGATTGACCGCCGCGGATTGCCGGGCCGGGGTTCACGGCTCGCTCCCTCGACGGTGGAAGGGCACGGACGCGCCTCGTCATGCGTCCGCCGACGCCCCCGGGACCGGCATCACCAACGTGGTGAAGCTTCCCTGGTCCGCTGAGCGGACGATCACGGGCTGGGACGGTGATGCTATTTCCAGCAGCACGTCGGGGCCGACGCCGGCGTCGAGCGCCGGGAGGAGAACGTACGGGTCGAAGGCGATGCGCACCGGCGGCCCGGTGCAGATGGCGGGCGGCGTGGCCGTCACCGAGCCGGGCGTGGCGACGGTGACGGTGACGGTGAGTTGCTGTTCCCCCGTGTCCAGGATCAGTGGCCCGGCGTGGCCGCCGGCGGTGATCGCCTCGCGCAACGCCGTCCGGTCCGCGATGATCCGGTGCCGGGCAGCCGGCAGGTTGTCGAGGATCATCCGGTAGTCCGGGAAGGTTCCGTCGACGGCCGGGAGGTCCCGAACGGCCGTGTCGCCGTGCAGGCGTACGCCCTGCTGGTCCGCCTCGATGCGGATGTCCGGCATGCGCAGGGCCCAGGACGCGGCCTCCTTCAGCGCCTCGGCGTCGACCAGGACGCGGCCCGGGGCACCGGCAACGTCCTCAGCGGCCTCCGGGGAGCGGTGCCGCAGCGCGCGGACCGCCAGCCGGTAGCGGTCCGTGGCCACGAGCCGCGTTTCCTGGTGGCCGAGTTCGATCAGGACGCATCCGAGCACCGGGAACTCCTCCCGTACGGGAGCGGAGGCGACCGCCGGGGCGACCTGGCGTACGGCGCTCGCCAGCTCCGCCCCGCCCAGCCGCACCGAGGCGCGGCGCGCGCCTCCCGGCAGGTCGCGCAGGATCTCCTCGATCGCCGACCGGGCCGACGCCGCGGTCTCGCGCGCCCGCCGGGCGTGCCCTTCCAGAACGGCGCGGGCTTCCTCGCGGGTGCCGTCGAGCACAGCCGGGGCGTCGGTGAGCGGTATTCCGGCCGCGCGCAGCCGCCGGACCAGGACCGCTCGGGGTTCCTGGTCCGCGGCGTAGTAGCGGTAGCCGGTCGCGTCGTCCACGTAGGCGGGGCGCAGCACGTCGCAGTCGTCGTAGAAGCGCAGGGCGCTCGGTGCCAGCCCCACCCTGCGTGCGAAGGCGCCGATACTCATCAGCGCGTCGTTCATCGGCTCGTCGGTCTCGTCCATGGCTGCGATTGTTGACCTTCAAGCGGCTTGAAGGTCAAAACAGCGCCCCGGGACAGCCCCCCTCTCCTCTCCTCCGGCCGCCCGCGCGTCAGAGAACGCCGAGCGCCCTCAAATCCGCGACGTATTTGTCGATGAAGTCCGCCGAGAGGGACGGTATGGCGCCCCCTCCGGCACCGGATTCGGCCACGGCCGCGGTGAACCGCCGGGCCGGCACCATGGAGCTCGTTCTCGGCTCGGTCGGCCGGGCGTACGCCCGCATCAGCGGAAGCATCGACAGCCGGCGCTGGTGTTCGGGAAGGCCTCTCAGGGCCGCCTCGAAGCGTACGCGCCACTGTTCGTAATCGTCGATGCGGGTGATCGGGTGGCCCGCGCGGATGAGCCAGTCCACGATCTCGTCCAGCGAGACGTCGTCGTCGTTCGCGTTGACGCTGTTGTACGTGACGTATCCGTCCCGGCTCCGCGCGCTGAGCGAGGCGATCGCGTCGGCCGTGAAGTCGACGGGCAGCCCGCTGTAGTGGGCCCGCCGGCGGTTGCCGTCGGCGTCGAGCCGGTGGAAGGAGCGCGGTGCCATGCCCGTCGCGACGACGCTGAGGAGCAGCCGTGTGAAGCGGTCGGGCAGGTTCAGCTGTCCGGTCAGGCGGCTGTGGGCGAGGATCATGTCGGGGCGGAACACCACGACCGGCAGTCCTGTCCTGTCGTGCGCGTCCCGGAGGAGGACCTCGCCCGCCCACTTGCTGGTGGCGTATCCGTTCGCGTCGGAGTCGTTCAGCTGCCGTACCGGCGAGGCCGTACGGACGTCGGCCGTCTCGTCGAGGAACGTCCCGTCGGGCATCATCGCGGCCGCGATGGTCGAGACGTAGGCGAACCTCTTCATCCGGTGGGTGAGCGCGAGCTCGATCAGCCGGGCCGTCGCGGCGACGTTCGGCTCGAACAGCCGGCTGTACGGGAGCACGTGGTTGACCAGCGCCGCGGAGTGCACGATCCGGTCGGTCTCGGCGGCCAGCCGTTCCCAGGTCGTGCGGTCGAGGCCCAGTTGCGGCGCGGAGACGTCCGCGGCCAGGACCTCCAGGTGTTGCGCCGCGACCGCGTCGAACCAGTCGGTCCGGTCTCCGGAGGCGCCGCGCAGGCATGCGAGGACACGGTGCCCGGCGGCCGCGTCGTCGGCGCCGCGGGCGAGAACGGTCAGCCGGCCGCCCGATGCGGCGACGCGTTCGAGCCACTCGACGGCCAGGAACCTGCCGAGGTAGCCGGTCGCCCCGGTGAGGAGGACGTTCCCGGTCGCCGTCGGACTGGTCCCATCCGCCGACGGATCAGTCCGCTCCCCCGGCAGATCGGTCCGGCCCACCGACGGATCGGCCCAGTTCACCGACGGATCGGTCCAGTCCGGTGTTTTCGGCGCCCGCGCCAGGACCTCCTCGTCGACGAACCGGTCGAGAGTCAGGTCGCCGGCCTTTACCTCGGTGGCCCCGCGGCCGTGGACCGAAGCGAACGTGGGCCGGGGCACGGAAGCCGTAGCGGGCGCTGCGGCGAGGTGTTCGGCGATGCCGGCGAGGGTGGATGTGGGGCTGAGGACGGCCTGGACCGGGACCTCGGTGTCGAAGATCTGCTCAAGGACCGTCGAGAAGGTGAGCGCCGAGAGGGAGTCGCCGCCCAGGTCGGTGAAGGCGGCCTGCGGCACGACCATCGACGCGGGGTATCCGAGGGTGATCTGGACCGCGGCGAGGACCGCTTCCAGCGGCTCGGCCGCCCGGCCTGCGGCCCGCAGCGCCGCGATCCGCCCGGCCCTGCCGCCGGCGATGTCCGCGTACAGCTGTTCCAGCCGGGCGCCGTAGCGGTCCTTGAGGGAGGGCCGCAGGAGCTTGCCGACCCCTGAGAGGAGGCCGTTCTCGATCGTGAAGGGCTGCGGTTCGAGGATGACGTCGTAGGGGACCTCGTACGGGTTGAGGCCGGCGTCGCGGGCGAGTTCCCGCATGGAGTCGAGGATCTTCGCCCGGATCGCGGCGTCGTCGTCCACTTGCTCCAGGGCGAGTTGCTCGCGGTCGGCGACGACCACCGCCAGCAAAAACGCCTGCTCGCTGCTGCCGTAGACGTAGATCTGCGAGATGTACGGGCTGGTCGAGTACAGCGCCTCCAGCCGGGACACGGCGACGAACTCCCCCTGGGAGAGCTTCACGACGTTGTTGATCCGGTCGACGTAGACCAGCCGGTCGGGTGCGATCTCGGCGACCACGTCGCCGGTCTTGTAGTAGCCGTCCTCGTCGAAGGCGCGTGCGGTGACCTCGGGCTGCTTGTAGTACCCCTGCACCAGTCCGACCGACTTCAGGCGGAGTTCGCCCCGCGGATGCGGCTTGTCGGTCGCGAAGTACCCGAGCTCGGGCACGTCCACCAGCCGGTAGTCGATCACCGGGGGGCGGCGCACCTGCTGGTCGACGACGACTGGACGGGTCGTCTCCGTCGAGCCGTAGCAGTCGATGACCTTCGTGCCGAGGACCTCTGCCATGAAGGTGTGCATCTGCGACGACAGCGGCGCGCTGCCGCACAGGGCGCTGACGATCCGGCCGCCGAGCATGTCGTCGCGGACCCGGGTGAGTGCGGCCGCCTCGGCCTCGGCCCGGGCGGGCCGGGGGGTGCCGGTGCGGGAGAGGCGGTCGGCTTCGAGGAGGTACTGCTGGTGGACCATGTCGCAGATCCTGGGGACCAGGCTCAGCACCGTGGGGCGCGCCAGGCCGATGTCGTCGAACAGGGTCGACATGTCGCTGCGAGCGGTGAAGAAGCCCGTCCCGCCGGAGGCGAGGCCGGAGATCAGCCGGGCGCGGCCGTTGACGTGGCTCATGGGCATGTAGTGCAGGACGATCGTCGGCACCGGCCTGTCGCTGCCCGGCGCGGCGTTCGGCGTGCCGGTGCGGCTGTTCTGCCACATCCTCGTGATCATGGACGCGGTGTACATCGCGCCCTTGGGCGCGCCGGTGCTTCCGGACGTGTAGATCAGGCCGACCAGGCGGTCCGGGTCGCCGTCGTCACGGGGTTCCAGGGCGGGCAGCCGCCTTCCGCGGCTCAGTTCCTCCTGGAGCGGTACGACGGGGGCGCGCCCGTCCAGCTTGCCGACGGCCGTCTGCAGGGCCTCCCGGTGGTCGTCCACGCGCGGGTCGTAGTCGAAGACGACGAGGCGTTCGATGGATTCGGTGGCCAGGACGGCGTCGACGGCGGCGTCGACGGACCCGAGGTCGGTGGCGAGGATCCGCGGCTCCGTCTCGGTGAGGATGGGTGCCAGCCGTGCCGCGGACCATCCCGTGGGCAGCGGGACCGAGACCGCCCCGAGGTACATGCAGGCGAGGTCGATCGTGGCGTAGTCGGTGCTGGTGAATCCGAGCACGCCGATGAAGTCGCCGGCGTTCAGACCGCCCGAGGCGGGGTCGGCCCAGGCGGCGGCGAGACTGCCCGCTTCCCGCCACAGTTCGGCGTAGGTCACGGTCTCGAAGTGCGGGAGGAGTTCGGTGGTGCGGCGGCCGGTGTCGGGGTCTTCGACGATGCGCTCGGCCCTCCGTCCGAGGGCCGGCCGGTCGGCGTAGCCGCTCATGGCGGCCGATATGGTCCCGATGAGGCTGCCGTCGGCGCGGCGGACGGCGTCGACGACGCTCGGCGACGGGGCCGCGCGGGCGAATTCGGGGTCGTGGGTGTGGAGTGCCTCGATGCGGGAGGCTATGGCACGGCTCGCTGCGTGCTCGGTCTCGGTTCGGTGGTCGGTTGGGGGCTCGGTTGGGTGCTCGGTTTGCTGGGCGGCTCGGTGCGTGGCTTCGTGCTCATGCATGAATGTCCTCCGTTGCTGAGGGGGCCGGTGTTTCGGGCACCGGGGCGCGGACATCGCGAAGGCCTTGCTCTCGCTCAGTGCTCCGGCTCATTAGCTGGTCCGGCTCGCTAGCTGGTCCGGCTCGCTAGGCGGTCCGACTCACTGGCTGGTCTGACCCACTAGGCGGTCTCAGAGGACGTCCGGTCCGGCGTCTGCGTGGACAGCTTCCGGGCGGCGAGGCCGACGGCCGCCCCCATCAGCAGATACGCCGCCACGGCCGCGAGCGCCGGTGCGACGATGCCGTCCCCGGTCTGGAGACCGCCGAGCAGGGCGATGCCGATCGTGGTTCCCGACTGCCGGGCCGCCGACAGCAGTCCGCTGGCGATCGCCGAGCGGTGCGGCGGGGCCGTCGCCATGACCAGGGAGATCTGGGGCACGGTCGCGAGGCCGAAGCCGAGTCCGATGAAGACGAGCCCGGCGCAGGTGCCGATCGGGGCCTCGCTGCCCAGGAAGACCAGCAGCAGCCCGCCGGCCAGCGTCAGGGCGACCGCGGTGACCAGGACTCTCATGGGACCGTGCTTGGCGTTGACGCGCCCGGCCACCAGGGGCATGAACGTGATCGGCAGGGCGGACGGCAGGAAGCACAGGCCGGTGGTGACCGGGCCGTAGCCGCGCACCTGCTGGAGGAAGACGCTGATGGAGAACACCAGGCCGTAGTAGCCGAGGAAGAGCAGGAGGCCCACCATGACGAAGCTGCCGAATCCCGGGGCCCGGCGCAGGTCCTTCGGAATCATGGGGAACGAGCAAGTGCGCTGTCTGACGACGAACGCGGCGAGCGCCACGAGGGCGGTCACGGCTGCGGCGACCGGTAGCGGCCGGGTCCAGCCCAGTTCGCGGCCCTCGGTGAGTGCCAGTGCGACGCTGCCCAGGAAGACGATGCCGAGGAGCTGGCCAGCGATGTCCTGCCGCTCCTTCTTCGCCTCCGGTTCGCCGTGGGGCATGTGACGCGCCGAGAGCCACAGGATGGCCAGGACGACCGGTATGTTGATGAGGAAGATGCTCCGCCAGCCGATCTCGGAGACGAGGGCGCCCCCGAGGATGGGGCCGAACGCGACGGGGCTTCCGGCGACCGTCGCCCAGACGGCGATGGCTTTGGCGCGCTTTGCCGGATCCTTGTAGGCGTCGGTGATCAGCACCAGAGTGGCGGGCACGAGCAGGACCGCGCCGAGTCCTTGCAGAACTCGCATGGCGACGAGCACGGAACCGTTGGGGGCGGCTCCGCAGAGCACGGACGCCAGCCCGAATATGCCGATGCCGAGACGGAACGCGGGAACGGATCCGAACCGTCCGACCGCCGCGGCTCCGGCCAGCACGAGGCTGGCGAGCACGATGACGTACGCGTCGACCACGAGCTGCATCGTCGCCAGGCTCGCGTGCAGGCTGTCGCGCATCGCCGGGATCGCGACGTTGACGATGCTGATGTCGATGACGAGCATGCCGTAGCCCAGGCAGGCAACCGTCAGGACGCGTCGGGGTCTTACGGGGGCATCTCTTGCGTTCGGCGTGCGGCTGTCGAGGCTGGTCGGATTCGTCATGATGCGGCCATTTCGCAGAGACAGTGGGCCTGTTGATCTTGCTCTGGCAGCGTAGGCACGACGACACCGACGGCGTCAACCACGAAGACACGGGGTCGACCGAATACGACCGATAAGTTCAACTCAGGGGCGCGGCATATCGGATGCTCGGATTCCGTTCGGAGGATTGCACTCCAAGTAAGTTTCCTGCGTTTCCTGCGTTTCCCGCGTTTCTGGGTTTCTGGGTTTCTGGGTTTCCTGCGTCAGGGACGGACCGCGTGCGCCGCGGCGCGCTGACCGCGGTCAGGCGTGCAGGTCGAGGACATAGTTGTCGGTGATGAGGAAGGTCGTCGTCCCCGTCGCCGTGCCGAACGTGCCCGTGCCGGACTCGGTCTCCGTGGAGCCGCCGAAGGGGCCGCCTCCGACGACCAGTCCCGAGCCGCTTTCGGTGGCGTTGCCGGTGGGGGCGTCGGCGAGTTTCTTCAGCGTCCGGTTCACCGAGAGGTCGATGATCTCGCCGCTGCTGCCGGCGAAGATGCTGAGCTGGTCGGCCGTCCTCGTCTGATAGACCAGCCCGCTGACGGTCGCGGATCCCGAGAGCGTCAGCTGACCGTCGTAGAGGGTGGTGGGCGTCGCACAGCGGAGGGTGCCCTTGCCGTCGACGGATCCGGTGTTGGTGATGTTCACCCTGATCGAACCGGAGCAGTTCAGTGTCTGGGCCATGACGCCGCCCGCGGCAGCGGCGGCCGGGGCGGTTCCGGCTGTTGCCAGGGGGAACGCCCCGGCGAGGGCGGCCGCGGTGGCGATGAGTCTGCGGGTGCGGAACGGGAGCATGAGAAGCCCTCCTCCGGTCTTCACTGACGTCGGAGGAGCACGCCCTCCACTCGGAAGTGTGCTCTCGTCCCGCCGCAGAGCGGAATCACTCGTTCAGGTGACGACGTGCCGGGCGGCCGGCGTTCAGCAGTCGTAGCGATACGAGAAGGGCATGCCGGGACACGTGCGGCAGACGAAGAAGTACATGCCCCCGAGGCCTCCCATGTCCATGCCGTGCCCGATGGCGTCGAAGACCGCGGGATCGGCCTCGGTCAGCACCATCGGCTTCCGGCTGTCGGCCCGGTGCTCGTCGAGGGGGAGCCATCGCCCGTAGCCCGGTTCGGTGGCGGTGATGCTCAGAAGGTGTTCCATGCGCCGGCCGCAAGCGCAGTCCGGCCAGCTGGGCGGCTGGGTCCAGCCCGGGTAGCCGCCAGCCTTGCTCTGGATGGTGGTCGCCACGTCCCAGTACGAAGCTCCGAGTCGCCGCTCGAACGCCTCGAAGCGTTCCTCCAGGGTCTGCGAGAGGCCCGGGGGCATGTCCCAGTTCGGGTACTCCACCACCTTGGTCGGCGAGACCGTGGACGGCTGGGGCACGAACTCCTCGTCGTACTCGTACGGCTGCGGCGGCTCCGCCAGTAGCCCGGCTCCTGCCGCGGCGGTCTCGTGTTCGCTGCGCCAGTACAGCTCCGGCCGTGCGGCCGACACGTCCCCTTCGTGGATCAACGGGCACCACAGGATCTGCAGGACGTCCCGGCCCGGCGGGAAGAGCAGCTCGGGGAGGTCCCGCGCGTACAGCTGCGCGACGGCCACCATCGCCACGGGCTCGGGTCCGACCGCGGTGACAGGCGTGCGCAGCGGCTTCCAGTGATCCGGCTCGGAGCACATGGGCCACGGCTCGTCGGCCGGCCACAGCAGAGGGCCGCCGATGGAACTGTCGTGCACGCCCGGTGAACCGCTGCGGGGGTACAGCAAGGTGGTTTCCCGGGCGAGGCCGGAGAGCTCGGGTATGAGCTCCTCCACGTTGCAGGGGGGCGGCGGGAGTCTGCGGGCCATGGTGTGCTTCGTTCTGCTGGTTCGGACGATGTCGTCCATAACCTATCCCCAGCCGAGAACCTATCCCCAGCCGAGTTCGACGAGTGCGGCGGAGACTCTGCGGGCTGTCAGACCGACAGACGGAAGCCGAGGTCGCCGAAGGCGACGTGGTCACCCGGGCCGACGCGCACGGATCCGGCTATGCGCAGGCCGTTGACGTAGGTGCCGTTGCGGGAGCCGAGGTCCGTCAGGCGCCAGCCGTGGTCGAGCCAGCGCAGTTCCGCGTGCCGGCGGGAGACCGTGTCGTTCTCGAGGCGCAGGTCGGACACCGGGGCCCGGCCGATGGTCAGCGGCTTCGTGCCGGGCTCGGGGAGCCGGAGGCCGGGGAGCCGCGCGGTCCGCCAGGCTCCGCGGATGCCGGCCCCGAAGGAGGACATGCGGCCCACCATCCGCAGGATGAAGTCCGAGAACCGCCCGCGGGCCGGTAGGTCGGCCATGGCCAGCTCGATCTCGGCGCTGGTGCGGGCGGTCAGGACGAGGTCCATGCGGCGCATGAACGTGTCGTGCGAGAGCCTGCCGTCGCCGGTGCCGTCGCGCAGGATCGCCAGGGCCCTCTCCCGGTCGGCCTCCGAGGGCCGTGTCACGCGCGTACGGAATTCAGGAGACGTCATGAGGGTGATTCTCGGGTTTTCGGACCGCCCTGTCCACAAAATCAGACAGGTGCGTGTCAGGCCCCGCGGGCCTCCTTCACGGCATCGCGTATCTTCCAGGCCGCCCAGGGCCTTTGCTCTCCCAGCCTTTCGATCGTGCGGCTCAGCCGGTCCGCGTCGCCGAGCCTGTGTGTCTCGCCTGCCTCATTGATCTGGGCGAGCAGTTCCTGGAGCAGCGCGAGTTCGGTCGGCCTGTACCGACGAGAATGGAGGTCGAAGGGGGCCGCCCGGTCCTCGTAGGGATGGCGCAGCGTCATGTGCAGGTAGCCGTGTCCGTGTCCCCTCCACGGGCCCGGCAGAACATCGAGCAGTGCCTTCGCACCGTACGAGCCCTTCGGGTACTTGGCCCCCAGCGTGCAGCGACCGAGGATCATGATCCTGGACCAGGGGATCAGCCGCCCCTGGGAGTCCCGCGCGTGCTGGTACAAGCCCTCCGCACGGAACTCGAGCCAGGTGCCGCCCGGCCTTCGGGAATCGCCCACCAGCCAGCGGCCGTCGATCCGTTCCAAAGGCCCCAGAGAAGCGCCTGCGTCATCCATCCACTCATTCCATCACGGGTCTCGGTCAGCGGCGGGAGGCGGCGCGCTCGGGCGGCGTGATGCGTACGCGCTTCTCTTCGGGAGCGTTCTCGATGTCGTCGAGCTGAGCGGTGATCGTGCTGCGCAGGTCGTCATAGTCGTCGAAGCGGTAGTCGTTGAACAAGGTGTGGCCCGTCCACATCAGGTTGGCACACACCCGTGCCGGAACCCGGCCGGTCTGGGCTCCCATGCCGACCAGGGCCACGGACCCGATGCTGCCCGGCGCCTGCTCGTTCTGCCGGTGGATCGCCTGGAAGGCGGCGGCGCACGCCAGGGCCACGTTCAGGGTCTCGCTCACGTTCTGTGCGGAATATTCCATCGTGGGCGCCGAGATCAGGAATTTCGGATTGACCGCTCCGGACGGAACGCACACCGCGCTTCCCACCGGGAGATTTCCCTCGTACTGGTCGCGTATGGCGCGCTGCACGCGCAGCTGGATTCCCGCTCCGAGGTGTCGCTTGATGGCCGCGTCGACTCCGCCGTCCATCCGGCCACGGGAGTTGGTCGGGGAAACCCAGGCGTCGACGTCCTCATCGAGGATGGAACCCTTGCGGATCTCGATCCCGGGGGTGTCGGCGAAGGCCGCCCGCCACGCCTCCACCACCTTCGTGTTGATATCGGTCAGCACCACTCGCAGCGGCGGCTGCACACGGTCTACGGTCATGGTCCGCTCCCATCGGAAGGCCGGTCGTTCCAGCGCTCATGACGTTACCGCGCCCCACTGACAACGCCCTGCCCGCTTGCGGTTCGTGACCTCTCGTCACGATTGCGGAGGGTGTCAGAGCCCGGTGCTAGCCTTCAGGCGGTTTCCACGGGACAGACCCGGAGCGGCGTTTTGGGTTCTTGTCTCCACTTTCAGGTCCTCGCGCGGCGGTTTCATCTGCCTCGCCTGCGTTGCCTGCCTTGCCGAGCATTGCCCTGTCAGCGTGTTTTGATATTCGGAGCCCTTTCACCATGAGCGATTCCCTCACCCCGGCCGAGCCCGACGCCAATGACCCTCTTGCCCTTTCCGAGCTCTTCAAGGGCGGCGGTGAACCGTGGCTTCCGCTGCTGAAGCCCGTTATCGAGGCACAGCCGGAGGCGGCTGCGTTCATCGGATCGGGCCGCGGCCCGGAAATCGTCCCCGTCCGCGAACTGACCTTTCAGGCGCTCAAGCCCCATCCGCCGCACAAGTGGAAGGTCGTCGCCTTCGGCCAGAATCCGTACCCGCGGCCGGAGAGCGCCACGGGCATCGCGATGTTCGACAACACCTTCCACGACTGGAAGGACAGCCAGTTCGGCAGAGTCGTGAGCATCCGCTGCATTATCAAGGCGGCGGCGATGTGGAAGTACGGCATACCCAAGAAGACCCCGATCGCCGACGTCCGGGCGCTGCTGAAGGAGCAGGACACCGTCCAGCCGCCGGAGTGGTTCCAGGCGATGCTCACGCAGGGCGTGCTGCTGCTGAACACGGCGCTCACCGCCGGCAGCAACGGGGGAAGGGGCGCTGACGCCGACCGGCACACCGCCTTCTGGCGTCCGGTGGCCGAGCGGATCGTCGAGGAGATCCTGAAGGCCAAGCAGGACGCCGGCGAGGAGGACCGCGGAGTCGTCTTCGCGTGGTGGGGAGCTCACGCGCGCAGCCTGAAGAAGGTCGTCCTGCGGCTCCAGGAGAAGTATCCCGACGTCGAGGTCCGGCACATCGACCACTCCAACCCCGCGGCGCAGGGGGACATCTTCTGCGACGGCGACCACTTCGCGGTCGTCAACGACGCCCTCGCGTCGCTGGGCGCCGACACGGTCGACTGGCTGCCGAGCAAGGGGTGGGACAAGGCCGCGGCGGAGGCCGGCGGCGGGACGGACGGCGGCGTCGCTGAGCGCATGGGCGCGTTCATCACGTCCACCATGGAGCTGCACCAGCTCTATCTGGAACGGCTCGCAAGCGTCAAGGACGAGGGCCTCGCCCTCCCCGCGATCACGGGCGTGTTCGACACCCCGCTCATGGGCTTCCGCGACGCCGTCGGCCCGGTCGCCGAGCTGCTGTCCGGTCTCGACCGGCACGTCGGCCAGTCGCACGAGTTCGGCAGGAGCCGGGCGGCCGAGCCGGGCGCGGCCGGCAGCCTGTCCGCCGACGCGATCGCCGCCCTCTACCTCTACACCTGCGAGTCCGCGTTCTACCGGGAGATCAACGCCATTCTGCGCTCCCCGGACCGGTCCAAGGTCGTCCCGTACCTCCCGTACCTGCGGCTGCTGTTCTCGGCGGTGTCGGGACTCCCCGCGCGTACGGAGCCTTTGTGGCGCGGTGTGTCGCTGGACCTGCGCGCGCAGTACCCGGTCGGCAAGACCGTGACCTGGTGGGGCGTCTCGTCCTGCACGCCCGACCTGGGCGTCGCGCAGGCCTTCCTCGGCAGTCGCGGCAAGCGGACGCTCTTCGAGGTGCGGCCCGCCCGGGCCGTGGGCATCCAGCGCTTTTCGGCGTTCACCGGGGAGGAGGAGTACATCCTCCTGCCGGGCACGCAGCTCAAGGTGGAGGACGTGAAGGTCACGCGCGGCGGCCTGTGCACCGTACGGCTGGCCGAACTGGAAGAGGAGCCCCTCGTCTCCTGAGCGACCGCCGGTGAGGCAGGGGGACGGGCGGAGGCCGCCGGGCCGGCGCCGTCCTCATATCCTCCAGGACCGTTACGACCGCTCGCGCCACCAGCCGACCGTCGCCTTGACCTGCTCGTCGACGGGGGTGGCGCGTACGGCGAATTCCGCTTCGTAAGCGCTCGCATCAACGACGAACGGGCGGTCGAACTGGTAACGGATCTCCTTCAGTTCGCGGATCATCGGGGAGAACAGCGACGCGACGCCCAGCACGGCCGGCGAGAGCCTGCGCACCGCGACCGGTCCGGTTCCGGCCCGGGCGGCGAGGCGGTCCGTCATCTCGCGGACGGACAGCGCGGGCTCCGTCGGGACGTGCCAGGCCCTCCCCCAGGCGCGTTCCTCGCCCGCGACCTCGACCAGGACCCTGGCCACGTCAGGGAGGTAGGTCCAGCTGTGCGGGGCGTCCGGGTCGCCGAGCGCGGACACGGGCTTGCCGCGCAGCAGGCCCGGCATGACCCGGGCGGCCAGGTGCCCGCCGTCGGTCACGCCGGGGCCGAAGAAGTCCGAGGCCCGCACCTCGACCGCCTTGATGCGGCCCTGCTCGTGCAGGTCTCGCGCCTGCTCCCAGACGGCGGCGCGCACCCGTCCTTTGGGGCCCGTCGCCGCGAGGGGAAGGCCCTCGGTCATGGGGCCGTCCACCGGGCCGTAGCCGTAGAGGTTGCCCAGCATCACCAGGACGGCACCGGTGGCCTCGGCCGCCGCGCAGAGCGACGAGGCCAGCGGCGGCCACTCGGCGGCCCAGCGGTGGTAGGGCGGTGCGGCGCAGCTGTAGATCGCGGTCGCGCCCTGCGACACCTCGGTCAGCTGCCTGCTGTCCGTCGCGTCCAGCGCGACGTGCTCGATGCCGGGCTCCGGGCTCCGGCCCGACCTGGTGACGACCCGTACCTCATGCCCCTTCTCGGCCAGCATCCGAGCAGTGGCCGCCCCGGCGGCCCCGAATCCCACGACGACACAAAGACTCACGTGCGCACACTAGCGCGAATACGTGTCCTGCTCCTGCCCCGCGCCCCACGCTGCGGGGGCCGACGGCGTTCCGTGATTCCCCCCGCGCCCGGCCGGGAGAGGCATCAGAAACAGAGACGGGGCGGGCCCTGGCCGGCGCGGTGGAGGAGCGTGTCGAGGCGGGAGAGCCCGGGGTGGTCCAGAGGGAGCCGTTCGTCCCACCAGGTGGCGCCCGCGTCGCGGAGCGGTCCGATCAGATCGCGGGCGGCGGCCGCGTCGTTCGCGGGGCTGACGCCTCCGACCACCACCTCGAAGGGCGCACCGCGCGGACGCCGGACGGGCCGGTGCCGGCCGACGTAGGCCACCAGCTCGCGCAGTTCCTCCACCGGCGGCGTGCGGCCGTGCCCGGCGGAGGCGAACAGCGGAACGACGCCGTCCCAGCGGGCCGCGCGCCGCATGGGCCTGCGGTTCGGCCAGTAGCCCGCGATCCACACCGGCGGCCGCGGACGCTGGACGGGCCGGGGCAGCAGGGCCACGTCCCGGGCCTGGAAGTGCCGGCCGCGGTGCGTGACCCGCTCCCCGGTCCAGTACCGCTCCAGCAGGCCCAGCCCTTCGTCCAGGCGTTCGGCGAGCAGGACCGCGTCGGTGGGCTCGCCGAAGCTGCCGTACTCGTCCTCGACGGGCCCGCCCAGGCCCGCCGCGAAGACCACGCGGCCATCGCTGATCCTGTCCAGCGTCGTGACCTGGCGGGCGAGTTGGTGCGGCCGCCGCCGGGGTACGGGTGTGACCAGAGCGCCCAGCTTGATGGAGGTGGTGGCCAGTGCCGCCGCCGTCAGGAGCATCCACGGATCGCCGACCGGGCGGGAGGAGCGCTTGTCGTGGACCACGTGGTCCCACAGGAACAGGCCGTCCCAGCCCGCCGTCTCGGCGGCTTTGGCCAGGGCCGCCACGTTCCTGGCATCGGCAAAGTCTCCGAAATTGGGGACATTCATCGAGAAACGCACCCAGGCATGATGAGCCTGAACACGTCTTCTTGCAATGGCCGTGCCGGAACCGCGTTCAGGGCTCAGCGGTAGTCGGCCAGGCCGTCGGCCCTTTCTTCCTCGTCGCCGTCGCGATGCCCGGAGAGCGCTTGTTGCAGGGCGAACGTGCCGCGGATCGCGGAGATGCGGGCGGCGAGTTCACCGGCCGGCCACAGCCGGTCCCCGCGGGCGAGTACCCGCCTCAGGAAGTCCTCGCCGTAGCCGGCGCCGATGGCCGCGAGGTCCTCGGCAGGGTCCCCGATCGCCGCCTCGTCCCAGTCGACGACTCCGCTGATCCGCGGCGTTCCGCCGGTGTGCTCCCACAGGACGTTCTCCGCGCCGAGGTCGCCGTGCACCACCGCGCACGTGATGTGGGGGAGGTCGCTGACGGCCGTGAGTTCCCGCTCGGCGCGCCGACGTCCGCCGCCGGACATCAGAGGGAACAGCTCTGCGCGCACGTCCGCCGCGAACTGCCGCCACCTGTCCTCCGCTGCCGCGGGCAGAGCCGCTCGCACCTTCTCGTCGGCGCCGGCCCGGGCCAGTCCGGCCAGCAGTGACGCATACTGCGCCGCCGCACCGGCCACGGCCGGGTCCGCGAGCGCGCCGCCTTCCAGAGGTTCCCCCGGAATGCGGGTCAGCACCAGGTACGGCACCTCGTACGAGGCATGCCCCTCGTACGGGTCGTGCTCCTCGTACGATTCATGGCCCTCGCGCGAGCCGCGGCCTCCGCCCTCGGAGAGCGGCTCGGGCGTGCGGAAGCCGAGATCGAGTCCCGCGAGCGCCCGCAGTACCGCCGCCCGCGCGGGCAGCCGGGCGGCCGCCGCTTCGGTGCGGGGCAGGCACACCACACGGTCGGATCCGATGACCACGTGGTGGAACTGTCCCCGCCGGACGGTCCAGCCCCCCGGTCCGTCATCCGGCAACAGCCTGCCGAGCAGAGCACGATGCGTCTCAGTGATCTCCACGGAGCGGAATGTAATTCCGTTGACGCCGTCACCACCACTCCTTTACGTTTCCTCACGCCTTTGTTGTCGTCGATCGGAGCAGGACGTTGCTCGTCTGAGGTCTTGAGACACCGCGCCACGCAGCAGCGCCATGACGCCGCCGCTGCCCGCGTTCCGTGTGCGACCTCGACGCATTGAGCCGTCCCTCCGCCGATGCGGGAATCCCTTTCCCGCGTTCTCGTCGGTCCCTCCTGGTCGCCCGGCGGTGTCCGCGCCGCGCCTTCCCGGCGTTTTCCCGGCCGCCTTCCCCGCAATGATCACGAGGTTCCCTTGTCTCATTCCCCTGCTTTCATCACGTGCACATCGCTCTCCTACGCCTGGCCGGACGGCACCGCGGTCTTCGACGGTCTCCAGGTCGCCTTCGGGCCCGGGAGGTCCGGCCTCATCGGCCTCAACGGCTCCGGGAAATCGACCCTGGCGAAACTGATCGCCGGCGAGCTCACGCCCACCGAAGGCACCGTGCGCGTCGCGGGCGAGATCGGCTACCTGCCGCAGAACGCCACGCTCGACACGGCGCTCCGCGTCGAGGACGTCCTCGGCATCGCCGGCACCCGTGCCGCCCTGCACGCCATCGAGGCGGGCGACGTGCGCGAGGAGCACTTCACGGCGGTCGGCGACGACTGGGACGTCGAGGAGCGCGCCACGGCGACGCTCGCAGGCCTGGGACTGGGCCGCATCGGCCTGGACCGCACCATCGGCGAGGTGTCGGGCGGGGAGTCGGTCCTGCTGCGCCTGGCCGCACTGCTGCTGCACCGCCCCGACGTCCTCGTGCTCGACGAGCCCACCAACAACCTCGACCTGTACGCGCGCCGGCGTCTGTACGCGGCCGTCGAGGCGTGGTCCGGCGTCATGGTCGTGGTCAGCCACGACCGTGAACTCCTCGACCGGGTCGACCAGATCGCCGACCTGCGGGCGGGTGAGGTCTCCTGGTACGGCGGCAACTTCTCCGCGTACGAGGAGGCGCTCGCCGCGGAACAGGAGGCGGCCGAGCGGCTGGTGAGGGCCGCCGAATCCGATCTGCGCAAGCAGAAGCGCGAACTGGCCGACGCCCACGTCAAGCTCGCCCGCCGCAAGCGGTACGGCCGGAAGATGTGGGACAGCAAGCGCGAGCCCAAGATCGTCATGGGTGCCCGCAAGCGCCAAGCCCAGGTCTCCGCGGGCAAGCACCGCATCATGCACGAGGAGAAGCTGGCCGAGGCCGAGGAACGGCTCGACCGGGCGGAGGAGGCCGTGCGCGACGACGACGAGATCCGCGTCGACCTCCCGCACACGGCCGTGCCGCCGGGCCGCTCCGTCCTCACGCTGCGCGACCTGCGCCTCAGGTACGGGGCACGGGTCGATGGCGAGTTCGAGCTGCGCGG
This sequence comes from Streptosporangium nondiastaticum, assembly GCF_003011965.1. GTDB lineage: Bacteria > Actinomycetota > Actinomycetes > Streptomycetales > Streptomycetaceae > Streptomyces > Streptomyces nondiastaticus. The sequence goes on along the minus strand of NZ_PXWG01000075.1, from coordinate 6,079 downwards.
CCCCGAGAGGATCGCCCTCGTCGGCCGCAACGGCGCGGGCAAGACGACGCTCCTGCGGACGATCGCCGGTGAGCTGGAGGCGCTCTCCGGAGACGCCTCGGTCCATGTGCCCTTGCGGTTCCTGCCGCAGCGGATCGATGTCCTCGACGACGAGCTGACGGTCGCCGGCAACGTCGCGCGGTTCGCCCCCGCAGCCACCGGCAACCGGATCAGGGCGCAGCTGGCCCGCTTCCTGTTCAAGGGGGCGCGGGCCGACCAGTGCGCCGGGACCCTGTCGGGCGGAGAGCGCTTCCGGGCCGCTCTGGCGGCCCTGATGCTCGCCGAGCCGGCCCCGCAGCTGCTGATGCTGGACGAGCCGACGAACAACCTGGACATGGCGAGCGTCCGCAGGCTGGCCACGGCCCTGGATTCGTACGAAGGCGCGCTGATTGTGGCGAGCCACGACATCCGTTTCCTGGAATCGATCGGCATTACGCGCTGGCTGCGTCTGGACGGGGAACTCCGGGACACCTCGGCCGAGAAGGTGCGGGCGGAAATGGCCACGCGCTGAGGCCGCGGCCGTAAGTACCCCATTTGGCGCAACGCGGCGTTTGCACCACCCCTGCACGGCAAGGCGACAAGGGAACCCACCGCCGCTGCGAAAGGGGCCCCCGTGGTCGCCGTCGCTCTGCTCCTGCCCCCTTTTATGTTGTGCGTGGTGCTCGCGCTGGGCCGCTACGAGGAGCGGCTGCTGAGCGGTCGCGCCCCCGAACGCCCGGCGCAGCCGCGGCGCCGTCTCCTCCGGGCGGTGCCCGATCTCACCGCCGGTCGGACGCCGGACTCGCGTCGGGCGCCGGACTCGCGTGAGGAGGCGCTCTCCCGTGAGGAGACGCTCTCGCATCAGGCACCGGACCGGCCGGCAGGCCGGCCGGCGCTTGCCAGGCTGTCCTCAAGGGGCAGGGGCAGGCACGCCGCCTGAGCGGGCCCGTGCGGTCCGAGCGGGTACGTATGTCATGAGAACCCCCGGGTGGAGCCGAACCGATCCGGCGATCGGTTCGGCTCCACCCGGGGACGCGGGGGCTCGCAGTCACCCGCTGTGCGTGCGGCTCGGGAGTTCGCACACGGCGATGCCCGGCTCCATGAGGCTGCCGAGGACGAGGGTGCCCCGGTGCTCGTACACGCTGGTGATCATCCGGTAGCCGGTGCCGTGGCGTACCAGGTCGTGGGTGATGCGGCCGTCGGCGTCGACGCCGATGACGCGCGCGACGCGGCGTGGGGGCAGGCGCAGGTGGACCGCCGCGGCTGCCGCCGCGCGCCGTACCGGCGCGGGTGCGCGGTGGAGCCGGTCGAGGGGCGCGGTGCGGGGCGCGGCCAGGGCGGTCCAGAGCGTTCCGTCGGCGCTGCGGGAGAGGTTGTCGGGGAAGCCCGGCAGATCGCCGATGAGGGTGTCGCGCACGCCGGACCGGGGGCCGGTGAGCCAGAGTCGGGTGAGACGGTAGGCGCCGGTTTCGGCCACGGCGACGTACGACTCGTCAGCCGCCAGGGCGACGCCGTTCGCGAACTGCAGGTCGTCGAGGAGCACTTCGGGCTCGCCGCCCGGCCGGAGTCGCAGCAGCCGGCCGGTGCCGGAGTGCTCGACGATGTCGGCCTGCCAGTCACGCAGCCCGTACCGCAGGCTGGCTGCGGTGAAGTAGAGGGTGCCGTCCGCAGCGGCGGTCACGTTGCTGCAGAACCGCAGCGGGACCCCTGCCACCGAGCCCACGAGCACCTCGGTCCTGGCGGCGCCCGTACCCCGTTCGGTCCCGGGGGTGATGCGCAGCAGCCCCCGTTCCGCGTCGCAGACGAGCAGCCGGCCGTCGGGCAGCACTTCCAGGCCGAGCGGCCTGCCGCCCGTCCGGGCGATCTCCTCCACCCGCGCGCCGCCACGCGGACCGGGCAGGGTGATCCGCCGGATCCGGCCGTCGTCCGTGCCGGTGAGGACCCGCCCGGCGGCGTCGACGACGACGTCCTCCGGCCCCGATCCCCCGATGCGGAACATGCGCAGCGGAGGCAGCTGCCGGGGCGGAGCGACACGGGCGGGGGCGGGTGTGCGCCTCATGAGACGGGCGCCGAACGCCGGGCGCGCAAGCACCGGGAGAACTCCTCGGCGTACGGAAGGACCACCCCGGCGCAGATCACCGCGGCGAGGCCCGCGAGGTACTTCGCGGGCAGCGGCCTGTCCTTGGGCAGGAGGGCCCAGTCGCGGGGCCCGGGTCCGCCGCGCAGGGTCGCTCGGACCTCGTCGGCGTGCAGGCACGCGGTGAACGCCATCGCCGACAGCGGCAGCACCTCCAGGAAGCTGTGGATGTGCTGTTCCAGGGGGCGCACCTCGCGCTCCGCCGTGGCCAGGCTGACGTCGTAGAGGGCCGTGGCGCCGTGGGCGACCGCGGCTCCTCCCATCGCGGAGAGGACGAGCGGGTTGATCTTGGCCAGGAGGCCCATCGCGACGGGGACTCCGGCCTCGGTCATCATCAGCGCGTGGACGGCGGACTCCTTCACGCCGCTCGTGTGCTCGATGCGCGTCTTCTTGTGCATCCACCAGTCGGCGACCGCGGGCACCACCCACAGCGGGAGGACCCCGTAGAGCAGGAACCGCCGGTCGGCGTCCTCGACGGTGGTGGAGCGGGCGGGAACGGAGAGGTCGCGTCCGCGGCGCCAGTGCTGCCAGGTGCGGACGAGGGACGTGCCGGAGCGAGCCATGGAAGCCTCCGGAGGGAAAAGGGTGGTCGAGAGGGATCAGTGGTCGAGAGGGATCATATGAAGAGCGGGCCGCGGCTCGCGTACACGTGTACCCCCTTGTCCCCCGTCATGCCTCTTCTGTCATGAGTCCTCTGTCATGCAGCGGCGCGAAGAACGGCCGAACAGCGTGATCGCGCCGCGCGGGACCGGGTCCGTCAGGACACACTCGTCCCATGGGCACCAGCAACGAACGGACCGCGGCCGCGCTGCTGCGGTTGTACGGGCGGACGTACGCCGAGGAGGCGGGCATCCGGCTGCGGGACACCCCGCAGCCGCTGTACCGGCTCCTCGTGCTCGCCTGTCTGCTCAGTGCGCGGATCCGGGCGTCCGTCGCGGTCGACGCCGCACGCTGCCTGGCGGAGGCCGGGATGAAGGATCCCCGGCGGATGGCCGACGCCACCTGGCAGCAGCGCGTGGACGCGCTGGGCAAGGGCGGCTACCGCCGCTACGACGAGCGCACCGCCACCCAGCTCGGCGACGGCGCGCACCTGCTGCTCGACCGCTACCGGGGCGACGTCCGGCGGATGCGTGAGGAGGCGGACGGCGATCCGGGGCGGCTGCGGAAGCTGTTGCAGGAACTCCCGGGGCTCGGGCCCGCGGGTGTGGCCATCTTCCTGCGGGAAGTGCAGGGCGTGTGGCCGGAAGTGCATCCGTGTTTCGACGGCAAGGCCGGTGAGGGCGCCGCGCTCCTCGGGCTGCCGCGCGATCCCGGCGCGCTGGCACGGCTGGTCAAGCGTGCGGACGCCCCGGCATTCGCGGCCGCACTGGTGCGGGCCGCGCTGGACAAGGAGATCGCCGGTGAGGTGAAGGAAGCCGCGCGCGCCGGGAAGGGGGACTGACCGCGGGGCGACGGGACGGCCGACCCGTATGACGACCCGTATGACAACCTCAGGCACGTGCGCGCAGGGCGTCGAGCCTGCGGCGGGCCGGGCCCAGTGACCGGCCGCGCGGTGCCGCTCCCCCGTCCTGCCAGGGGTCGTGGCCGAGGCGGCTGCCGATCGTGGTGAGGGTCCAGCGGCCGGCCGTCAGCTCCGGATCGCCGACCTCGTCCCAGCTCAGCGGGGTGGCCACGGGGGCTCCGGGACGGGCCCGGACGGCGTAGGGCGCGACCGCCGTCTGGGCGTAGGCGTTGCGCTGGACGTCTAGGTAGAGCCGGCCCTTGCGGGCCGCCTTGCGCGGCTCGGTGGTCAGTCCGGCGGGGTTGCGGGCGGCGAGGACGTCCGCGAGGTCGCGGGCGAAGGCGCGGACATCGTCGAACGGCGCGCGCCGGTCCAGGGGGACGAGGACGTGTAGCCCGCGCGACCCGGTGGTCATGACCATGGAGGGGAGGCGGAGTTCGTCCAGCAGCTCCCGCAGCAGCAGGGCGGCTTCGCGTACGGCGGTGAAGTCGCCGGGGGAAGCGCCCGGCGGGTCGAGGTCGACGACCAGCCGGTCGGGGCAGTCCGGGCGGTCGGCCCGGGAGAGCCAGCGGTGCGGCGTGATGCACGCCTGACCCGCGAGGTAGACGAGGGTGGCGGTGTCGTCGCAGACGACGTGGGTGACCGTGCCGTCCTCCTTCGCGAGTTCCGCGCGGTGCACCCAGCCCGGGAAGTGGCCGGGGACGCCCTTCTGCATGAAGCATTCGCCGCCGGTTCCGTCCGGGCAGCGCTCCAGCATCAGCGGCCGCCCGCGCAGGTGGGGCAGCATCCGCCGGGCGGCCTTGCGGTAGTACTCGGCGAGGTCGGCCTTCGTCAGAGCGGCGTCGTCGGTCCGGTCCTCGCCGGCGGGGCCGGCGGCGTCGGCCGGTCCGGTGGGGAAGAGCACTTTGCCGGGGCGGCTGATCTCCACGGTGCGGCGGCCGGTACGGATCTTCATGGCGTCTGCTTTCCTTCCCGGGCGACCTGTCGCAGAGTGCGCCCGGTGAGGGCCGAGCGGGCTCGCGCGGGGTCGGGTGAGCCGTGGGCCGCGTCTGCGTGCTTGTCCTTGGTGCGGTACGACAGCGGGTGGTCCTCGGTGGGCATGGCCAGCCGTTTCTCCTGCGGGTCCCGGGAAGGGCCCTTGGGGACGGCCCAGGACTTGAGGACGCCGTCCGCCTCCAGCCGGAAGTCGAAGTGCGTGGTGGTGGCGTCGTGGATCTGGACGACGAAGGACGGCTGCCCGCCGGCGGCACGGTCACGGCCGCCCGCCTTGCCCGCGCCGCTCGGTTCGGCGGTCTTGGTGAAGTCGCGTTTGCGGCGGTATGCGGCGAGTGCCTCGGCCGGTGCCTCTGACTTGCGGGAGGTCATGTCGCCATTCGTCTCCCTTCAGGGCTTCCCCTCAGGACTCACGTGTCCTTCACCGTCACCGTGTCCTTCACCGTCACCGTGCCATTCGACGCGGGCCGCCGCAGGACGGGAGCCGCCGATCGGGGCGGTGTCCGGCGAGTGCGGCCGGTGTGACGATGGGTCGGTGGTCAGGGTCAGCGGCTGAGCCCGGCCCAGAACTCCGAGACGTCGGCCCAGGGGAAGAGTGGTCCGGGGTCGATGCGACGGTGGACCTTGACCTCGGGGCGGTCCGCTGCCGGGACCAGGGCCGTGTCGAGATCGCTGTGCCGGCAGAGGTCGGTGAGGCGGGGGCAGTCGGCGTGGAGCGTCTTCAAGACGTCCGTGAGGGCCTGCACTTGCTCCGGCGGGAACGGCTCCGTCGGGGTCTGGTGGTCGGCGTCGAACCACCGGGGGTATCGCCCACGGTTGATCAGCTCGATGCCGATCGACGGGGTGTTGTGCCCCTGGACGTGCTGGGCGACGCGTTCGACCGGAACGAGTTGGTGCACCGTGCCGTCCCGGTCGATGTACAGGTGCCCGCACACCCCGCGCCCGCTCTCGCTCTCCCGCGCCGTCTCCTCGGCCACCTGCAGCGCCTCTTCGAAACCGGGGAGTTCGGTGGCGTGCAGCACCACCGTGGTGACGGCGTCGAGACGGCGCTCGGGCAGTCGGTGGTACCAGCTGACGAGATGGTCGCAGCCGTAGCGTCCCACAAGGCTCATGGGATCCGACTCTACGGCCTTCATGCCGTCAGGAACTGAACACGTGACAGCTCACTACATGTGGCTGCTCACTGGTCATCGGTTTCGCCGGGTGGCCGAACGCGGTCGCAGCAGTGCGGCTGCGAGCACGGCCGGGACGGTGAGCAGCAGGGTGAGCTCGACCAGTGACACGCTGCCGGCCTTCTTCTTGCCGACGGCTTTGATGACGCTTCTGTAGAGGGGACGGCGGGCTGCCGGCGGGTTCGGGCGCGTGGGGGGCTTGGGGGCCGTCGAAGGCCGCGGAGCAGGGGCGGGGGCGGGTGGCTGGGCGGGAGGCGG
>NZ_PXWG01000074.1 GCF_003011965.1 Streptosporangium nondiastaticum | reverse complement strand
CGCCGCGACCACCGCCACGGGCGCGGGCACGGCCGCGCAGCTCGCCGGCCGGCTGGTGGGGCTGGGCGAGGACGAGCGCGCCCGCCTCATGACGGATCTGGTACGGGCGGAGGCCGCGGCCGTGCTGGGGCACGCGTCGGCCGGGGCCGTCGACGCGCGCCGGGAGTTCCAGGACCTCGGCTTCGACTCCCTGACGTCCGTCGAGCTCCGCAACCGGCTCTCCGCCGCGACCGGCCTGCGGCTGTCCGCGACGCTGGTCTTCGACTACCCCAGCCCCACGGCGCTCGCGGGGCACCTCGTCGCCACGCTGCTCGACGAGCACGGGGACACGGCGGCGGCGGCCGCCGTGCCCGGTGCGGTCGCCGACGACCCGGTCGTCATCGTCGGCATGGCCTGCCGGCTCCCGGGAGGCGTGCGGTCTCCGGAGGACCTGTGGCAGCTCGTCCTCGAAGGCCGCGAAGGCATCACGGACTTCCCGGCGGACCGCGGCTGGGACCTCGACGCCCTGCTGGGCGGGGCGGAGGGCGACCGCGGCCGCAGCGCCACGGCCAAGGGAGGATTCCTCGACGGCATCGCGGACTTCGACGCCGGCTTCTTCGGGATCTCGCCGCGCGAGGCCGTCACCATGGACCCGCAGCAGCGGCTGCTCCTGGAAACCTCCTGGGAAGCGATCGAACGCGCCGGCATCGACCCGGAGTCCCTGCGCGGCAGCCGGACCGGCGTCTTCGTCGGCACCAGCGGCCAGGACTACACGATGCTCGTGATGAACTCCCGCGAGGACCTGGAGGGCCACGCCGGCACGGGCCTCGTCGGCAGCGTCGTCTCCGGCCGCATCTCGTACGCCTTCGGCCTGGAAGGCCCCGCCGTCACCCTCGACACGGCGTGCTCGTCGTCCCTCGTGGCCATGCACCTGGCCGCGCAGTCCCTGCGCTCCGGCGAGTCCTCGCTCGCCCTGGCCGGCGGGGTGACGGTCCTGTCGACCCCGATGAGCTTCCCCAGCTTCAGCCGCCAGGGCGTGCTGGCGACGGACGGCCGGTGCAAGGCCTTCTCGGACGACGCCGACGGCACCGGCTGGTCGGAGGGCGTCGGCGTCCTCGTCCTGGAGCGGCTGTCCGACGCGCGGCGCAACGGGCACGAGGTCCTCGCCGTCGTCCGGGGCTCGGCCATCAACCAGGACGGCGCCTCCAACGGACTCACGGCGCCGAACGGCCCGTCCCAGCAGCGCGTCATCCGACAGGCCCTGGCGAACGCCGGGCTGTCGACCGGTGACGTGGACGCCGTCGAGGCGCACGGCACGGGCACCTCGCTCGGAGACCCCATCGAGGCCCAGGCCCTGCTCGCCACGTACGGGCAGGACCGGGCCGAAGGGCGGCCGCTGCTGCTGGGCTCGCTCAAGTCGAACATCGGCCACACCCAGGCCGCGGCCGGCGCCGCCGGTGTCATCAAGATGGTCATGGCGCTGCGGCACGGCGTGCTGCCCCGCACCCTCCACGTCGGGACGCCCACGACGCACGTGGACTGGACGGCCGGCGACGCCGAACTCCTGACGGAGCGGACCGACTGGCCGGACACCGGCCGTCCCCGCCGGGCGGCTGTCTCCTCCTTCGGCATCAGCGGCACCAACGCGCACGCCGTCCTGGAGCAGGCCCCGGACCTCGCCGCCCGGCCCGGCGGGAACACCCGGTCCGGCGGGAACGCCAGGCCTATCGAGGCGGAAGCCGTTCCGTGGCTCGTCTCGGGGAAGACCTCCGAAGCACTGGACGCCCAGGTCGAGCTGGTGCGCGAGTGGGCCGGGGAGCGCCCGGAACTCTCGCCGCTCGACATGGGCTTCTCCCTGGCCACGGGCCGGCCGGCCTTCGAGCACCGCGCGGTGCTGCTGGCGGGGGCCGAGGTCGCGCGGGGCACGGCCACGGAGCGTTCGCTCGCGCTGATGTTCCCGGGCCAGGGCGGACAGCGCGCCGGCATGGGCCGGGAACTGTACGACCGGTTCCCGCCGTTCGCGGAGGCGCTGGACGCGGTGCTGGCCCACTTCGACGGCGAGCTGCGGGAGGTGATGTTCACCGACGCGGAGCGCCTGGACGAAACCAGGTTCACCCAGCCGGCGCTGTTCGCGATCCAGGTGGCGCTGTTCCGGCTCGTCGCGTCCTGGGGCATCCGCCCCGACTTCGTCGTGGGCCACTCCTTCGGAGAGATCGCGGCGGCCCATGTCGCCGGGGTGCTCTCCCTGGCGGACGCGTGCACCCTGGTGGCGGCCCGCGGACGGTTGATGAACGCCCTGCCCGCCGGCGGTGCGATGGTGGCGATCGAGGCGTCCGAGAAGGAGGTGGCCGCACGGCTGACCGGCGGCGTGTCGATCGCCGCGGTCAACGGCCCCGAGGCCGTCGTCATCTCCGGCGAGGAGACCCATGTCCTGCGCATCGCCGGGGAATTCGCCGCCGAGAACCGCAAGTCGCGGCGGGTGCCGGTGCGCATGGCCAGCCACTCGCCGCTGATGGACCCGATCCTGGAGGACTACCGGAAGGTCGCCGAGGGCCTCTCCTACCGGGAGCCGGAAATCCGGTTCGTCTCGACCGTGACCGGCGCGGAGGCGTCCGGGGAACTGATCGGCTCCGCCGACTACTGGGTCCGGAACGTCCGCGAACCCGTCCGCTTCGCCGACGGCATGCGCACCCTGGCGTCCGAAGGCGCCTCGGCCTTCCTGGAACTGGCGCCCGACAGCACGCTGACGGGAGTGGCCCAGCACAACCTGGACGGCACCCCGGTGGCCGTGCCGGCACTCCGCAAGGACCGTCCGGAGGAGAGCGCCCTGCTCGCCGCCCTCGCGTCCCTCCACGTGGCCGGTGTCGCCATGGACTGGTCCGGGTTCTTCGCCGGCACCGGCGCCCGCCGCGTCGACCTGCCCACCTACCCCTTCCAGCGCCGGCGCTACTGGCCCCGGCCCGGCACGACCGCCGGAGACGTCGCGTCGGCGGGACTGGAACCGGCCGGACACCCGCTGCTGGGCGCGGCGGTGCACCTGGCGGACCCGGGCGGGATGCTGTTCACGAGCCGGCTGTCGGCCCAGGCACACCCCTGGCTGAAGGACCGCGCGACGGGCCGGACGACGACCCTTCCGGCCGCGGCCCTCGTCGAACTCGCCATCCGGGCCGGCGACCAGGCCGGCTGCGACCACCTCGCCGGACTGACGCTCGGCGCGCCCCTGGAGCTCACCGACGGCACGGCCCGCGTGATGCAGGTGCGGCTCGGCCCTCCGGGTGACTCGGCCCGCGAGATCCGGTTCTTCTCCCGGCCCGCGGACGAGCCGGACGGGACATGGACGGAGCACGCCTCCGGCACGCTCACCACGGGCGCGCAGGCCACGGACTTCGACGCCTCCGTCTGGCCGCCGCACGGCGCGTCCGCCGTCGACCTGGACGACTTCCGCGCCGGGACCCGGCACGGCACCGTCCTCCGCGGGGTGCGGGCGGCCTGGAGCCGCGGCGACGAGGTGTTCGTCGAGGCCGCGCTCCCCGACGGCCTCGCCTCCGAGGCCCAGGACTTCGGGCTGCACCCCGCCCTGCTCGACGCGGTCGTGCACGCCGCCGCCCTCTGCGAGGCGGGAGACGAGGACGGCATCCGGCACGCCACCTCCTGGAGCGGGGTGTCCCTGCACGCCTCCGGCGCGTCGTCACTGCGGGCACGCATCACGATCACGGGCGAGGACACCGTCCGCGTCCTGGCGGCGGACGCCTCCGGCGCCCCGGTGCTGTCGGCGGAAACCCTCGGCCTGAGCGCGCCCTCGCACGCTCCCCGACCCGCCGCCCGGCGCGAGCCCCTGCTGCGCCTGGAATGGGTCCCGGCGCCGGAGCCGCAGGCCGCTCCGGACGCACGGAGCGTGCTGCTCGCTCCCCTCGGGGCCGCGGATCCGGCGGGTGTCGCCGACGTCCCGGACCTGATCGCGGTTCCCGTACCCCCCACCGGCGGCGACGTGCCGGCGGCCGCGCACGAGCTGACGGCGCAGGCCCTGCGACTGATGCAGGACTGGCTCGCCGACGAACGGTTCGGCACGTCGCGACTGGTGTTCCTGACGCGCGGCGCGGTCTCCGGCGACGATCCCGCCGCCGCGGCGGTCTGGGGACTGGTGCGCTCCGCGCACGCGGAACACCCCGGCCGCTTCGTCCTGGCCGACCTCGACGACAGCGGCGACCCGGCGGCGCTCCTCGCGCAACTGCCGGGCCTGCTGGCCTCCGGCGACAACCAGTTCGCCGTGCGCGGCGGAGAAGTGCGCGTCGGACGGCTGGCCTGGCTGCCGGACGGCGCGGGCGCGCGGCGGACGGAGTGGGACCCCGAGGGAACCGTTCTCCTCACCGGCGGCGCCGGCAACCTGGGCGGCCACCTCGCCCGGTGGCTGGCCGCGTCCGGCACGCGGCACCTGCTGCTGGCCGGCCGCCGCGGCCCACAGGCCCCCGGGGCGGCCGCACTGGCCGGCGAACTCCGGGCACTGGGCGCCCTGCCCACGATCGTGGCCTGCGACGTCGCCGACCCGGACGAGCTCGCCGGCCTCCTGGCCGGGATTCCCGCCGCACACCCGCTGACGGCGGTCATCCACCTGGCCGGCGTCCTCGACGACGGCATGGTGACCACCCTGACCCCCGAGCGGCTGTCGTCCGTACTGCGGCCCAAGGCGGACGCGGCCTGGCACCTGCACGAAGCCACCAAGAACCTCGGCCTGGCCGGGTTCGTCATGTTCTCGTCCCTCTCCGGCGTGCTCGGCGCACCGGGCGTCGCCAACTACGCGGCCGCGAACACCTTCCTGGACGGCCTGGCCCGGCACCGGGCCTCTCTGGGCCTGCCCGGACAGTCGGTCGTGTGGGGCCACTGGGCGAGCGGCGACGGCATGGCCGGCGAGCTGAGCGACACGGCCATGGCCCGCATGCGCGCCAGCGGCCTGTCGCCGGTGACCGTCGAGCAGGGCACGGCCCTGTTCGAGGCCGCCCTCGGCGTGGACGAGCCCGTGGTGGCGGCGCTCGGCCCGGTCGCCGGAGCCCCGGTGCCACAGGCCGACGTGCCCCCGCTCTTCCGCGGGCTGATCCGCCGGGGCAGGAGGACCGCGGAGAACACGTCCGGCTCCCCGGTCCCGTTCGCCCGGCAGCTGCTGGCCCTGCCGGACGCGGACCGGCTGCGGCACACCGTCGACCTCGTCCGCACCGAGGCCGCCGCCGTCCTCGGCCACACGTCGGTCCGGGACATCGAGGCCCACCGCGACTTCTTCGCGCTGGGATTCGACTCGCTGACCTCGGTCGAGCTCCGCAACCGCATCGCCGCGGCCGCCGGGCTGCAACTGCCCGCCACCGTGGTCTTCGACAACAGGAACCCCGAGAACCTCGCCGCCTGGCTGCTCGGCGAACTCGCCGCGCAGCCGGGCCCGGACGGGGCCCCGGCCGGTGCGGGCCTGCGGGGCCCGGCCGCCGGGCAGGAGGTCGACTCCCTGGAACGGCTCTTCCTCGACGCCCTGGAGAACGGCAGGGTCGCCGAAGCCCAGCACATGGTGCGGGCCCTGGGCGCGCTCCGCGCGACCTTCGAGAACGCGGCCGAGCTGGAGGACCTGCCCCTGCCCACCACGCTCGCCGAGGGCCCCGGCCACCCGCGGCTGATCTGCGTCAGCACCCCCACCGCCAACGGCGGCGTCCACGAGTACGCCCGGTTCGCCGCACCCTTCCGGGGCAAGCGGCACGTCTGCGCCGTACCGCTGATCGGCTTCGCGGCGGGGGAGCGGCTGCCGGCCACGCCCGAGGGCGCGGTCAGGGTCATCGCGGAGAGCGCGCTGCGCGCGAGTGACGGAGAACCCTTCGCCCTCGCCGGGCACTCCTCCGGCGGCGCGTTCGCCTACGCGGCCGCCGGCCTGCTGGAGAGCACGTGGGGCATCAGGCCGGCGGCCGTGGTGCTGCTGGACACCCTCAGCCTCCGGCACGAGAACGGCGAGGACGTCGACTACGCCGGCATGATGCGGCGGAACTTCATGGTCGACGAGGTCTCACCGGTGCGGATGACCAATTCGCGGCTGTCCGCGATGGGCCGGTGGATGGGCCTGCTCAGCCGGCTCGACGTCCAGCACCCGACCGCCCCCGTGCTGAGCCTCCGGGCGACGAGGGCGGCCGCCGGAGTCGAGTACGCCACGGCCGCGGCCGAGGGACAGGGCGCCTACCCCTCGGCCCAGGTCCGCAGCGTCGACGCCGACCACTTCTCCCTCGTCAAGGCGGACGCCGCGGCGACCGCGGAGGCCGTCGAGAGCTGGCTCCGCTCCGTCGGCGGGGCGTGACGGTGCCGGAGAGCCGCCGTCACGGCCCGGCCGCGCGCGATGTGTTCCCACCCCTACCCAGAAGACAGGACATGCCATGACCGTTTCTTCCCGGGACCTGCCCTCCCTCGGCCTGGAGCCGCCCGGCCTGCTCCGGCTCAGCCCCCTGCTGCGCGGACTCCAGGACCAGGCGCCGGTCTGCCGGGTGCGCACCCCCGCCGGGGACGAGGGGTGGCTGGTGACCCGCCACGCCGAGCTCAGGGAGCTGCTGCACGACGAGCGCGTCGGCCACTCGCACCCCGACCCGGAGAACGCGCCCCGCTACGTCCGGAGCCCGTTCCTGGACCTGATGATCACCGACACCGACGCCGAGGCGGGACGCCGGACGCACGCCGAGATACGCCGCCTGCTCACGCCGATGTTCTCCGCCCGGCGGGTGCGCGAGATGGAGCCGCAGGTGGCGGCGGTCGTGGAGACCGTACTGGACCGGTTCGTCGCCCAGGGCCCGCCCGCCGACCTGCACGGCGGCGTGTCCGTCCCGGTCGCCCTGACGGTGCTCTGCGACATCATCGGCATACCGCCGCACAGCCGTGAACAGCTGACGGAGATGCTGGCCCGGATGGCCCTCCTGGGCGACCGGGAGAGCGTGGAGCACGGCCGGGACGAGCTCTTCGCTTTCGTCGAGGGCATGGTCGAACGGAAGCGGGCCGAGCCCGGCGCCGACATCCTCACCCGGCTGTCCGACGGCGGACTCCCCGAAGAGCGCGTGGCACCGCTGGCCGTGGGCCTGCTGTTCGCCGGGCTGGACAGCGTCGTCACCTTCCTCGACCACGGCGTGATGCTCCTGGCCGAGTACCCCGAGCAGCGCGCGGCCGCCCTCGCGGACCCGGGCGCGATGACGCACGCCGTGGAGGAAATACTGAGGTCCGCCAAGGCCGGCGGGTCGATCCTGCCGCGCTACGCCTCCGAGGACGTCGAGATCGGCGGCGTGACGATGCGGGCCGGAGACCTGGTCCTGTTCGACTTCAGCCTCCCCAACTTCGACGAGCGGGCCTTCACCGAACCGGAGCGGTTCGACATCACCAGGACCCCCAACCTGCACCTGACCTTCGCCCACGGCATGTGGCACTGCATCGGCGCCCCGCTGGCGCGCATCGAGCTGAGGACGGTCTATACCCGGCTGTTCACCCGTCTGCCCGGCCTGCGCCTGGAACGGCCGGCGGGCGAACTGCAACTGCGCGACGGCCAGTTGTCCGGCGGCCTCACCGAGCTGCCCGTGACCTGGTAGCCCCACCCCGCCGTCCCGGCACGCCCTCGCCCGTACGCACGGCCCCGCCGCACCACCGGGGCCGTGCGTACGGGCGACGTGCTCTCACGGGCGACGTGCTCTCTGACGTGCTCTCTGACGTGCTCTCTACGGAAACCCGCAGTCGGCCTTGAGCAGGATGGGCCCCGGATAGTGGGTCAGGCGTGACTGTCGACGCCCTGCGCCCCGGAACCGCATTCCACGAGGGGTTGGCATCCTGATGTCGAACGAGGCGAAACTGCGCGAGTACCTCAAGCGCGCGATCGCGGATCTCCACGAGACCCGGCAGCAGCTGGGCGAAACGGAGCGGAAGCAGCGCGAGCCCATCGCGATCGTCTCCATGGCCTGCCGCTTCCCCGGCGGCGTCCGCTCGCCGGAAGAGCTGTGGGAGCTGCTCCGGGGCGGCGTCGACGCCGTCTCCACCCTCCCCGGCAACCGCGGCTGGGACCTCGACGGGCTCTACCACCCCGACCCGGAACACCAGGGCACCAGCTACACCCGCGAGGGCGGATTCCTCTACGACGCGGGCGAGTTCGACCCCGGGTTCTTCGGGATATCGCCGCGCGAGGCCCTCGCCATGGACCCGCAGCAGCGACTGCTCCTGGAAACCGCGTGGGAAGCCCTCGAACGGGCCGGAATCGACCCGGAGTCCCTCGCGGGCAGCCGCACCGGCGTGTTCGTCGGCACCGGCTACGCCGGGTACGACACGGCCGGCCGCCGGCGGTCGGACGAGGTCGGCGGCCACCTGATGACCGGCAACTTCATCAGCATCGCCTCCGGCCGCATCGCGTACACCTTCGGCCTCGAAGGCCCCGCCCTGACCGTCGACACGGCCTGCTCCTCGTCGCTGGTCGCCCTGCACCTGGCGGCACAGGCGCTGCGGCGGGACGAGTGCTCCCTCGCCCTGGTGGGCGGCGCGACCGTGCTGTCCACTCCGCAGCTGTTCGTGGACTTCTCCCGCCAGCGTGGCCTGGCCCCCGACGGCCGCTGCAAGCCCTTCGCGGCCGCCGCCGACGGCACGGCCTGGGGCGAGGGCGCCGGACTGCTGCTGGTCGAGCGGCTCTCCGACGCGGTGCGCAACGGCCACCCCGTGCTCGCAGTGCTGAGGGGCTCGTCCGTCAACCAGGACGGCGCGTCCAACGGCCTCACCGCCCCCAACGGCCCCTCCCAGCAGCGCGTCATCCGCCAGGCGCTGGCCGACGCCGGGCTCGCCGCCGGCGACGTCGACGCCGTCGAGGCGCACGGAACGGGCACGGCGCTGGGCGACCCCATCGAGGCCCACGCCCTGCTCGCCACGTACGGACAGCGCCCCGCCGACCGGCCCGTACTGATCGGCTCCATGAAGTCCAACATCGGCCACACCCAGTGGGCCGCCGGTGTGGCCGGCGTCATGAAGATGGTCCTGGCCATGCGGCACGGAGAGCTGCCCGCGACCCTGCACCTCGACGAGCCCACCCCCCACGTCGACTGGAGCGGAGGCAGCGCCCGGCTCCTCGCCGCGCCCGAACCCTGGCCCGCGACCGGCCGGGAGCGCCGCGCGGCCGTCTCCTCCTTCGGCATCAGCGGCACCAACGCCCACGTCGTCCTGGAACAGGCACCGCCGCGCGAGGCCGGGCCGGGACCTCAGCCTGCCGCCGCCCGGACCGGCGCGCTGCCCTGGATCCTGTCCGCCCGGACCGGCGAGGCCCTGCGGGCCCAGGCGGCGCGGCTCGCCCGCCACGTCCGCGCCCACGCCGGCCTCGGACCGGCCGACGTCGCCCACTCCCTCACGGCCACCAGGCCCCTCATGGAGCACCGCGCCGCCGTCGTCGCCGACGACCGGGACGCGTTCCTCACCGGCCTGGACGCCCTGGCGGAAGGCCGCACCGCGGCCGGCCTCGTGACCGGCGTCGCCGCGAAGGCGACCACCGCCTTCCTCTTCGCCGGGCAGGGCTCCCAGCGCCCGGGCACGGGACGCGAGCTGTACGGCGCCCACCCGGAGTTCGCCAAGGCCTTCGACGCGGTGTGCGCCGAGCTCGACCCGCACCTGGACCGGCCCGTCCGCGACGTCCTCTTCGCCGAGGACGGCACGGACGAAGCCGCCCTGCTCGACCGGACCGCCTACACTCAGGCGGCGCTCTTCGCCCTGGAGACCGCCCTCTTCCGGCTCGTCGAATCCTGGGGCGTGACACCGCGGTTCGTCGCCGGCCACTCCATCGGCGAGCTCACCGCCGCCCACGTGGCCGGAGTCCTCTCCCTCCGGGACGCCGCACGGCTGGTCGCGGCGCGCGGCACCCTGATGCAGGCGCTGCCCGAAGGCGGCGCCATGGTGGCCGTCGAGGCCACCGAGGAGGAGATCCGCGCTTCCCTCGCCGGCCACGAGGACCGCGCCTCCCTCGCGGCGGTCAACGGGCCCGCCTCCACGGTCGTCTCGGGCGACGAGGACGCCGTGTTGCGGATCGCCGCCCACTGGGAGGCGCAGGGCCGCCGCACCAAGCGGCTCCGGGTCAGCCACGCCTTCCACTCGCCGCACATGGACGGCATGCTGGAGGAATTCCGGCGCGTCGCCGAGGACCTGGAGTTCCACGCCCCCCGCATCCCCGTGGTCTCCACGGTGACCGGAGCGCTCGCCGGTGACGAGGAACTGTGCTCGCCCGCGTACTGGGTCCGGCAGGTCCGGGAAGCCGTCCGCTTCCACACCGCCGTACGCACCCTGGAGACCGAGGGCGTCACCAGCTTCGTGGAGATCGGCCCCGGCGGTGTGCTCACGCCGATGGTCGAGGACTCCCTGACCACCCTCGAACAGCCTCTTGTCCTCAGCCTCCTGCGCACGGGCCGCCCCGAAGAGCAGGCCCTCGCCGAGGGCGTCGCCACCGCCTCCGTCCACGGCACCCGCGTCGACTGGTCCGCCTGGCTCGGCACGCTCGGCGCCGACCGCGTCGCGCTGCCGACCTACGCCTTCCAGCGCGCGTGGTACTGGCTGGACGCCGACACCGCGGCCGGCGAGAGCCCGGCCGGCGAAGCGGGCGACGCCGGGTTCTGGGAAGCCGTCGAACGCGAGGACCTCGAAGGGCTGTCGGCCGTCCTGTCCGTCGACGGGAACGAGGCCGACTCCCTCGGCAGCATCCTCCCCACGCTCTCGGCGTGGCGCCGGCTGCGCAGGACGCAGGCCGAGGCGGACAGGTGGAGCTACTGGGTGCAGTGGACACCCCTCGCCGCCCCGGCCGGCCCCCCGGTCACCGGGACCTGGCTCGTCGCCCTGCCCGACGCCGCCACCGGCGACCCCTGGGCCACCCGGCTCCTCGACACCCTGCGCGACCAGGGCCTGCGCACCGAACTCCTCGTCCTGTCCGGCACCGGCGCCGTCGAACTGCCGGACGGGACGTTCGACGGAGTGCTCTCCCTGCTCGCCCTCGACGAACGCCCGCACCCGGACTTCCCGTCGGTGCCGCGCGGCCTGACCGCCACCACCGGCCTGGTGCGCGCCCTGGAGACGTCCGGCGTCCGGGCCCCGCTGTGGTGCGTCACCCGCGGAGCCGTCGCCGTGGACGAGCGGGACGCGCTCACCAGCCCCCTGCAGGCCCAGGTGTGGGGCCTCGGGCGCGTGGCCGCACTGGAATCCCCGCAGAGCTGGGGCGGGCTCGTCGACCTCCCCGCGAACGTGGACGGCCGGGTCGTCTCCGGGCTCCTCGGGGCCCTTGCCGGAGACGAGGACCAGCTCGCGATCCGGCCGGCCGGAGCCTTCGCCCGCCGCCTGGGGCGGATCACGCCCGGCGGCGACACCGGAGCCCGGTGGACCGCACACGGCACGGTCCTGGTCACCGGCGGCACCGGCGCGCTCGGCGCCCACGTCGCGCACTGGCTGGCGGACGCCGGAGCCGAGCACCTGGTGCTCACCGGCCGCCGGGGCCTCGGCGCCCCCGGCGCACCGGAGCTCGCGACCGCACTCGCCGACCGGGGCACCCGCGTCACCGTCGCCGCCTGCGACGCCGCCGACCGCGACGCCCTGGCCGCCGTCCTCGCGGACATCCCCGAAGACCTGCCCCTGACCGGTGTCGTGCACGCCGCCGGCGTGCTGGACGACGGCGTGCTGGAGTCCCTCACCCCCGAACGCTTCGAGACCGTCCTGCGCCCGAAGGCCACCGCCGCACTGCACCTGCACGAACTCACGCTGGACCTCGGCCTGGACATGTTCGTCCTGTTCTCCTCGGTCGCCGGCGTCCTGGGCAACCGGGGCCAGGCCAACTACGCCGCCGCCAACGCCTTCCTCGACGCCCTCGCCGAACAGCGCCGCAGCGAGGGACTGCCCGCCACCTCGGTCGCCTGGGGCCCCTGGACCGGCTCCGGCATGGCCACGGACGGCGAGGCCGCCGCCCGCCTCAGCCGCGACGGACTGCTCCCCATGACCGCGGCCCCCGCACTCGCCGCCCTCCGGCAGGCCCTCGCCCAAGGCGCGGCGAACGTGACCGTGGCCGACGTGGACTGGGCCGCGTACGCCCCCGCCCTGACCGCCGTCCGCCCCAGCCCCCTCCTCGCCGGCCTCCCCGAGGCGCGCCACGCCCTCTCCGGCGGCGACCGGCCGCGCGAGGAGCGCTCCGCGCTGCGCGACCGGATCGGCGCACTGCCGGCCGCCGAGCGGGAGCGCGCCCTGCTGCAGCTGGTTTGGGAGGAGGCCGCGAAGACCCTCGGACACGCCTCGACGGCCGCCGTCGACACCCAGCGCCCCTTCCGCGAGCTGGGATTCGACTCGGTGATGGCGGTCGACCTGCGCAACCGCCTGTCCGCCGCGGCAGGCCTCCGGCTCCCCGCCACCCTGCTGTTCGACCACCCCACCCCCACCGCGGTCGCCGTCTACCTGCGCACCGAAGTCCTGGGCACGGCCGGGACCGGGGCCGCCGTGGAACGGGCGGCCGCCGTCCTCGACGAACCCGTGGCGATCGTGGGCATGGCCTGCCGCTTCCCGGGCGGGATCAGCTCGCCGGAGGAGCTCTGGCAACTGCTGGACGAGGGCCGGGACGCCATCGCCCCCTTCCCCGGCGACCGGGGCTGGGACCTCGACGGGCTCTACCACCCCGACCCCGGCCACCAAGGGACGAGCTACGCCCGCGGCGGCGGCTTCCTCGACGACGTGGCCGGCTTCGACGCGGACTTCTTCGGCATCTCGCCGCGCGAAGCCCTCGCCATGGACCCGCAGCAGCGGCTGCTCCTGGAGACCGCCTGGGAGGCCCTCGAACGCGCCGGCATCGACCCGGAGTCCCTGCGGGGCAGCAGCACCGGCGTCTTCGCGGGCACCAACGCCCAGGACTACCGCACGGTCCTGGACGCGGCCCGGGACGAGGTCGCCGGACACGCGCTCACCGGCAACGCGCTCAGCGTGGTCTCCGGCCGCGTGTCGTACGCCTTCGGCTTCGAGGGCCCGGCGGTCACGGTCGACACGGCCTGCTCCTCGTCGCTGGTGGCGCTCCACATGGCGGTGCAGTCGCTGCGGTCGGGCGAGTGCTCGCTGGCGCTCGCCGGCGGCGTGACGGTGATGGCGAGCCCGTCCTCCTTCGTGGAGTTCGCCCGCCAGCGCGGCCTGGCCCCCGACGGCCGCTGCAAGCCGTTCGCGGCGGCCGCCGACGGCACCGGCTGGAGCGAAGGCGTAGGACTGCTGCTCGTGGAGCGGCTCTCCGACGCCCGCCGCAACGGCCACCGGGTGCTCGCGGTCGTCCGCGGCTCGGCCGTCAACCAGGACGGCGCCTCCAACGGCCTGTCTGCGCCCAACGGCCCGTCCCAGCAGCGCGTCATCCGGCAGGCCCTCGCCAACGCCGGCCTGGCCGCGTCCGACGTCGACGCCGTCGAGGCGCACGGCACCGGCACGAAGCTGGGCGACCCCATCGAGGCCCAGGCGCTGCTCGCCACGTACGGTCAGGACCGGACCGAGGGCCGGCCGCTGCTGCTGGGCTCGGTGAAGTCCAACCTCGGACACACGCAAGCCGCCGCCGGTGCGGCCGGTGTGATGAAGATGGTCCTGGCGATGCGGCACGGCGTCCTGCCCGAGAGCCTGCACGTGGACGAGCCCACCTCGCACGTCGACTGGACCACGGGCGCCGTCGCACTCCTCATCGGGCGGACCGAGTGGCCCGGCACGGGCCGCCCGAGGCGCGCCGCCGTCTCGGCCTTCGGGATCAGCGGCACCAACGCGCACGTGGTACTTGAGCAGGCCGAGGACGAGCCCGCGGACACCGAGGTCCTCGCTGTCGCCCCGGAGATCCAGGCCCCCGTGCCTTTGCTGCTGTCCGCCAGGAACGACAGCGCCCTGAAGGCCCAGGCGGCCCGTCTCCTGACCCACCTCCGCCGCGCCCCCGCACCACGGCTCACGGACAGCGCGTACACGCTGGCGACGCGCACGGCCTTCGCCCACCGCGCGGCCGTCGTGGCCGACGGCCACGACACAGCGGTACGCGCCCTCGCCGCCCTGGCCGCGGGCGAAGCCGACCCCGCCCTGGCCACCGGCGCCGCGCAGGAGGGCAAGGACGCCATCCTGTTCTCGGGTCAGGGGTCGCAGCGGCTGGGGATGGGCCGGGAGCTGTACGGCCGGTTCCCGGTGTTCGCGGAGGCTTTCGACGCGGTGTGTGCGGGGCTGGACGAGCACCTGGACCGTCCGTTGCGGGCTGTGGTCTGGGGCGATGACGAGGAAGTGCTGAACCGGACGGCGTATGCGCAGGCGGCGCTGTTCGCGGTCGAGGTGGCGTTGTTCCGGTTGGTGGAGTCGTGGGGTGTGCGGCCTGACTTCGTCGCCGGGCATTCGGTGGGTGAGATCGCTGCCGCGCATGTGGCGGGTGTGTTCTCGCTGGCGGATGCGTGCGCGTTGGTGGCGGCGCGGGGGCGGCTGATGCAGGCGCTGCCCGCAGGCGGCGCGATGGCGGCGATCCGGGCGAGGGAGAAGGAGGTGTTGCCGTACCTGACCGGGGAGGTTGCGATCGCGGCGGTCAACGGGCCCTCGTCGGTGGTGGTGTCCGGCGCCGAGGTAGCGATAGAGGCGATCCGCTCCCGCTTCGAAGGGGAGGGCAGGAAGACCAGTCGGCTGCGCGTGTCGCACGCGTTCCACTCGCCGCTCATGGAGCCGATGCTGGACGAGTTCCGCGCGGTCGCGGAGGGCCTCGCCTACGGCGCACCGGAGCTCACCGTGGTCTCGAACGTGACCGGCGCCCCGGCCACGGCGGAGGAACTGCGCAGCCCCGCGTACTGGGTCACCCACGTCCGCGAAGCGGTGCGCTTCGCGGACGGCATACGCGCCCTGCACGCCGAGGGCGTGACGCGCTTCCTGGAGCTCGGGCCCGACGGCACGCTCTCGGCCATGGCCCGCGAGTCGCTCCCGGACGAAACGGTCCTCGTCCCCTCCCTGCGCAAGGACCGTGCGGAGGAGGCGACGCTCCTCGCCGCCCTCGGGCACCTGCACGTCCACGGCACGGACACCGACTGGGCGGCGTTCTTCACCGGCACGGACGCGCGCGTCGCCGACGGCCTTCCCACGTACGCCTTCCAGCACGAGAGGTTCTGGCCCACCCCCGGCCGCACGGACACCGGGGCCATAGGCGCCGCCGGCCTCGAAGCGGCCGGGCACCCGCTGCTCAGCACCGCCGTGGAACTGCCCGACGGCGACGGCCTGCTGTTCACGACGCGCCTGTCCCTCCAGTCCCATCCCTGGCTGGCCGACCACAGGATCAAGGGGTCGGTCCTGCTGCCGGGCACGGCCTTCGTCGAACTCGCCGTCCGCGCCGCCGACGAGGCGGGCTGCGACCGGATCGACGAGCTGACCCTGGCCGCCCCGCTGGTCGTGCCCGAACACGGCGGCGTCCAGGTGCAGCTGCGCGTCGGACCCGCCGACGAGTCCGGCAGGCGCGCCCTCGGCGCCCGCTCCCGTCCGGAGGGCGACGGCGACCGCCCGTGGGTCCGGCACGCCACCGGAGTCCTCGCCACGGGCGACCCGGCCCCGGACCCCGGCCACGACTTCCACGCCGGGCCCTGGCCGCCCGCCGGTGCCGAAGCCGTGGACGTGACCGGCCTCTACCAGGACTTCGCCGACGGCGGGTTCGACTACGGGCCGCACTTCCGGGGCCTGCGGGCGGCGTGGCGGCGTGGCGACGAGGTGTTCGCCGAGGCCGTCCTGCCCGAGGTCGCCGAGGCGGACGCCCCCGCGTACGGCCTGCACCCGGCGCTGCTCGACGCGGCCCTGCACGTCTGCGCCTTCAACGGCGTGGACCAGGGCGTCGTGCCCTTCTCCTGGGAGGGCGTCTCGCTCCACGCGTCCGGCGCCTCGGCCGTACGGGTCCGCGTCGTCCGGCACGGCGTGGACACGGTGTCCGTCGAGGTCGCGGACGCCGAAGGCGGGCCGGTCGCCTCCGTCGAGTCCCTGACCGTACGAGCCGTCTCGGCGGGCCGGCCGGACGGCGGCGCGGGTCTCGTAGGGCGCGACGCGCTGTTCCAGGTCGCGTGGAACCCCGTACGGCTGCCCCCGGCCGGTGCCGCAGCCACCGTGGCCGTGCTCGGCTCCCTCACGGGCTCGGCGTTCGAAAGCCATGCGGACCTGACGTCCCTGGCCGGCTCCGGCCGGGTGCCGCAAGCGGTCCTGGCCCCGGTGACGCCCGGCCCGGATGACACCGTGGAGTCCGTGCATGCCGCGGTGGCGTGGGCGTTGGGGCTGGTGCAGTCGTGGCTGGTGGATGAGCGGTTTGCGGCTGCGCGGCTGGTGTTCGTGACGCGGGGTGCGGTGTCGGGTGAGGATCTTGCCGGTGCTGCGGTGCGGGGTCTGGTGCGGTCGGCGCAGTCGGAGAACCCGGGCCGCTTCGGCCTCGTGGACTTGGACGCGGAGGCCGACACGGCTGTCCTGCCGCGCGCTCTGGCCTCGGACGAACCTCAGCTGCTGGTGCAGGGCACCGGTGTGCTGGCGGCCCGGCTGGCCAGGATCCGGGCACAGGACCCGCAGACTCCTGAGTGGGACCGCTCCGGCACGGTCCTGATCACCGGTGGTACGGGTGGTCTCGGTCGAGTGGCGGCTCGTCATCTGGTGGCGGAGCACGGCGTACGGAGCCTGCTGCTGGTCAGCCGCAGGGGTCCGGCTGCCGAGGGCGCTGAGGAGCTGGTGTTGGAGCTGGCGCGGCAGGGGGTCGAAGCCGTCGTCGAAGCCTGCGACGTAACGGACAGGGCTGCCGTGGCGGACCTTGTGGCCCGGCACTCTGTCACTGCTGTCGTGCACACCGCGGGTGTGCTGGACGACGGGGTGGTCGGTTCGCTGACTCCGGAGCGGCTGGCCGCAGTCCTGCGGCCGAAGGTGGATGCGGCGTGGAACCTGCACGAGGCCACCAAGGACCGGGACCTCGGCGCCTTCGTCGTCTTCTCCTCCGTCGCGGGCACCTTGGGCAGCTCCGGGCAGGCCAATTACGCGGCCGGTAACGCCTTCCTGGACGCATTGGCCCACCACCGCCGGGCGCAGGGCCTTCCGGCCGTGTCGCTCGCATGGGGCCCGTGGTCGCAAGAGAGCGGTATGACGGGCACCCTGTCGGACGCCGACCTGCAGCGGATCGCCCGCGCGGGCATGCCCGAACTCACCCCCGCCGAAGGGGTGGCGCTCTTCGACGCCGCACTGGCCGCCGACACCGCACACGTACTCCCCGTACGCTTCGACCTCGCCGTCCTGCGCGGGCAGGAGGACATCCCCCCGCTCCTGCGCGGACTCGTCCGGTCCCGCGCCCGCCGCTCCGCGGTCGCCGGCTCGGCCGCGGCGGCCGGCCTCGTGGGACGCCTGTCCCCACTGGGCGCCGTCGAACGGCGCGACGTGCTCCTGGACGTGGTGCGCGCCCAGGTCGCCGTGGTCCTGGGCCACGCGAGCCCGCAGACGGTCGACCCCACCCGGGCCTTCCAGGAGCTCGGCTTCGACTCCCTGACGGCGGTCGAGCTCCGCAACCGGATCAACAACGCGACGGGACTGCGGCTTTCGCCGACCGCCGTCTTCGACTACCCGACGGCGGACGCACTGGTGGGGTTCCTGCTGGACGAACTGTTCGGCAGGCGGGAAGAAGAGGCGGCGGACGGACCGCCCCCGGTGCGGCCGCCCGCGGCCGCCGACGACCCCGTGGTGATCGTCGGCATGAGCTGCCGCTATCCGGGCGGCGTGACCTCGCCGGAGGACCTGTGGCGGCTGGTGTCGGACGGTGTGGACGCCGTCTCCGGCTTCCCCACGGACCGCGGCTGGGACGTGGAGTCGCTCTACAGCCCCGACCCTGACGCCGTCGGCACCTCCTACACCCGCTCCGGCGGATTCCTCCACGGGGCAGGGGACTTCGACCCCGAGTTCTTCGGGATGAGTCCCCGGGAGGCGCTGGCGACGGACTCGCAGCAGCGGTTGTTGCTGGAGACGACGTGGGAGGCGCTGGAGCGGGCAGGCATCGACCCCGCCGGGCTGCGCGGAAGCCGTACGGGTGTCTTCGCCGGCGTCATGTACAACGACTACAGCGAGATCCTGGTCGGCGACCAGTTCGAGGGATACCGCGGCAACGGCAGCGCGGGCAGCATCGCCTCCGGCCGCGTCGCGTACACCTTCGGCTTCGAGGGTCCGGCCGTCACCGTCGACACGGCGTGCTCCTCGTCGCTGGTGGCACTGCACTGGGCGGCCCAGTCGCTGCGCTCCGGTGAGTGCTCGCTGGCGCTGGCGGGCGGTGTGACGGTGATGTCGACGCCGACGACGTTCGTGGAGTTCTCGCGGCAGCGGGGGCTGTCGGCGGACGGCCGCTGCAAGGCGTTCTCTGATGCGGCCGACGGGGTCGGCTGGGGTGAGGGCGTCGGCATGTTGGTGCTGGAGCGGCTGTCGGACGCGCGCCGGAACGGGCATCAGGTGCTGGCGGTGGTGCGGGGCAGCGCGGTGAATCAGGACGGCGCCTCGAACGGTCTGACGGCTCCGAACGGGCCGTCGCAGCAGCGGGTGATCCGCCAGGCGCTGGCGAACGCCGGGCTGTCGGCGGCGGACGTGGACGCGGTGGAAGCGCACGGTACGGGTACGACACTGGGCGATCCGATCGAGGCCCAGGCACTGCTCGCCACGTACGGCCAGGACCGGCCGGAGGACCGCCCGCTGCTGCTCGGCTCGGTGAAGTCGAACATCGGCCACGCACAGGCCGCCTCGGGCGTCGCCGGTGTGATCAAGATGGTGATGGCGATGCGGCATGGTGAGCTGCCGAAGACGCTGCATGTCGATGCGCCGTCGTCGCACGTGGACTGGTCGGCCGGCGCCGTCGAGCTCCTCACCGAACCGGCCGAGTGGCCGGAGGCCGGGCGCCGCCGCGCGGGCGTCTCCTCCTTCGGCGTCAGCGGCACGAACGCGCACGTCATCCTGGAACAGCCCGGGCCGGCGGAAGCGTCGGAACCGGTGGAAGACGTACCGGCGGCCGAGGCCGGTGTGCTGCCCCTGGTGCTCGCGGGCAGGAGTGAGGAAGCACTGCGCGCCCAGGCGGCACGCCTGCTGTCCTTCGTCGCCGCCCACGACGAGCTGCCCGCACGGGACATCGGCTACTCGCTGGCTGTGGGCCGGTCGCGCTTCACCCGTCGCGCGGTGGTGTGGGGCGAGGACCGGAGCGAGGTGATGCTCGCCCTGTCGACGGTCGCGGTCGGTGAGGACGGTCCGGGTGT
Organism: Streptosporangium nondiastaticum; assembly: GCF_003011965.1. GTDB lineage: Bacteria > Actinomycetota > Actinomycetes > Streptomycetales > Streptomycetaceae > Streptomyces > Streptomyces nondiastaticus. The sequence goes on along the minus strand of NZ_PXWG01000074.1, from coordinate 11,463 downwards.
GGTCGTGGGCGGGGTGAGCGCCGGGAAGTCGGCGTTCCTGTTCTCGGGTCAGGGTTCGCAGCGATTGGGGATGGGGCGGGAGTTGTACGGCCGGTTCCCGGTGTTCGCGGAGGCTTTCGACGCGGTGTGCGCGGGGCTGGACGAGCACGTGGACCGTCCTCTGCGGGGCGTGGTCTGGGGTGAGGACGCCGACCTGCTGCATCAGACCGCGTACGCGCAGCCGGCGCTCTTCGCGGTCGAGGTGGCGTTGTTCCGGTTGGTGGAGTCGTGGGGTGTGCGGCCGGACTTCGTCGCAGGGCACTCCATCGGTGAGGTCGCTGCCGCGCACGTGGCGGGTGTGTTCTCGCTGGGCGACGCGTGTGCGCTGGTGGCGGCCCGGGGCCGGCTGATGCAGGCCCTGCCCGCGGACGGCGCGATGGTGGCGATCGAGGCGGCGGAAGCCGAGGTGGTGCCACTGCTGACAGAGGGCGTCGCGATCGCAGCGGTGAACGGGCCCTCGTCGGTGGTGGTCTCCGGCGAGGAGAACGCTGTTGAGGCGGTCCGGGCGCACTTCGAAGCCGAGGGACGCAGGGCCGGCAGGCTGCGCGTGTCGCACGCTTTCCACTCGCCGTTGATGGAGCCGATGCTGGACGAGTTCCGGACGGTGGTGGCGGGGCTGTCGTTCGGGGAGCCGGCGCTGCCGGTGGTGTCGAACGTGACGGGCCTGCTCGCCGAGCCCGGGCAACTGTCCTCGGCCGACTACTGGGTGCGTCACGTGCGCGAGGCCGTACGGTTCGCGGACGGCGTGCGGACGCTGAGCGCGGAGGGCGTGACGCGGTTCCTGGAGCTCGGCCCGGACGGCGTCCTGTCGGCCATGGCCCGGGAGTCGGCGGCGGAAGACGCCGTGCTCGCGCCCGTGCTGCGCAAGGACAGGCCCGAGGACACGACGGCTCTGGACGCCTTGGCCCTGATGTACGTCCACGGCCTCCCGGTCGACTGGACGGCCTTCTTCGCCGGTACGGGTGCCCGGTGGGCGGAGCTGCCGACGTATGCGTTCCAGCACGAGCGGTTCTGGCCTTCGGGTGGGGCGATGCGTGCGGGTGACGTGCGGTTTGCCGGTCTGGGTTCGGCGGGGCATCCGTTGCTGGGTGCGGCGGTGGAGCTGGCGGGTTCGGGTGGTCTGCTGTTCACGGGCCGGCTGTCGACGTCGTCGCATCCGTGGCTTGCGGACCATGTGGTGATGGGCTCCGCCCTGGTGCCGGGAACGGCACTGGTCGAGCTTGCCCTGCGCGCCGCCGATGAGGTGGGCTGCGATGTGCTGGAAGAGCTGACGCTGGCAGCGCCGCTGGTGCTGCCGGCTTCGGGTGCCGGCGTGCAGGTGCAGGTGTGGGTCGGCGAGCCGGACGATGCAGACCGGAGGGCCGTCGCGGTGCACTCACGCGAGGGCGAGGAGCCGTGGACGCTGCACGCCGCCGGCTCACTGTCGAGCAGCGCCCGACCGCCGGCGTTCGACGTCACGGAATGGCCTCCCGCAGGTGCCGAGCCCGTTGACGTGGCGGGCTGCTACGAGCAGTTCGCGGACTCCGGGTTCTTTTACGGACCGGCCTTCCAGGGCCTGGAGGCCGTGTGGAGGCTCGGCGACGAGGTATTCGCCGAGGTCCGGCTTCCCGAGGGCGTCGACGGCAGTGCGTACGGTCTGCACCCGGCCCTCTTCGACGCCGCACTCCACGCGTCGGCGTTCGGCGGGGGAGACGACGAGGGCCGCGTCCCGTTCTCCTGGACCGGTGTCTCCCTCCACGCCTCCGGTGCCTCGCGGCTTCGCGTCCGTATCCGCCGCGCCGAGAGTGGAATGGCGATCGCGATGGCCGATCCGGCCGGTGCGCCGGTCGCCTCCGTGGAGTCGCTGACCCTGCGGCCGGTCTCCGCCGACCGGCTGCGGACGGGCGGCGGCCGGGACTCCCTCTTCATGCTCGACTGGGTACCCGTCCCCCTCACGGACGAACGCGTCGAGTCCGGCACCGGTCCGGCCGGTCAACCGATCCGGGTGTACACGGACCTGGGGTCCCTCACCGAAGCCGACGTCCCCGGGACCGTACTGGTCGGACATGCCGCTCGTACCGCCGGGACCGTGGAATCCGTGCACGCTGCGGCTGCCTGGGCGTTGGGGCTGGTGCAGTCGTGGCTGGCCGACGAGCGGTTTGCGGAGTCGCGTCTGGTGTTCGTGACCCGGGGTGCGGTGTCGGGCGAGGATCTCGCCGGTGCTGCCGTGTGGGGCCTGGTGCGTTCGGCGCAGTCGGAGAGCCCCGGCCGTTTCGTCCTGGTGGATCTGGAAGGTGACGCCGATGCGGCCGTGCTGCCGCAGGTGATTGCGACGGACGAACCCCAGCTCCTGGTCCGTGGCGATCAGGTCCTTGCGGCCCGGCTGGCCCGGGCTCGGGCACAGGCACCGACTGCGCCCGCCTGGGATTCCTCCGGCACGGTCCTGATCACCGGTGGTACGGGTGGTCTGGGCCGTGTGGTGGCCCGTCATCTGGTGGTGGAGCACGGCGTGCGCAGTCTGCTGCTGGTCAGCCGCAGCGGTCCGGCTGCTGCGGGCGCCGAGGAGCTCGTTTCCGAGCTGGCGTGGCAGGGGGCGGACGTCGTCGTCGAGGCGTGCGATGTGGCCGACGGGGCTGCTGTGGCGGACTTGGTGGCCCGGCATCCGGTCACTGCCGTCGTGCACACCGCGGGCGTTCTGGACGACGGCGTGGTCGGTTCGCTGACCCCGGAGCGGCTGGCTGCCGTCCTGCGGCCGAAGGTCGATGCGGCGTGGAACCTGCACGAGGCCACCAGGGAATCGGAGCTGGCCGCCTTCATCGTCTTCTCGTCCGTCGCGGGCATCTTCGGCGGCGCGGGCCAGGCCAACTACGCGGCCGGTAACGCCTTCCTGGACGCCCTGGCCCACCATCGCCGGGCGCAAGGGCTCCCCGCCACGTCGCTCGCGTGGGGTCCCTGGTCCCAGGAGAGCGGCATGACCGGCACCCTGTCGGACGCCGACCTCCAGCGGATCGCCCGCTCGGGGATGCCGCCCCTGACCGCTGAGGAAGGTGTCAACCTCTTCGACGCCGCCCTGGCCACCAACGAGCCGGCCATGCTCCCCGCCCGCCTGGACCTCGCCGTCCTGCGCGCGCAGGAGGAGCTCCTGCCCCTGTTGCGCGGCCTGGTCCGTACGGCGGGACGCCGCGCGGCAGCGGCCGGCACGGCCGCGGCGCCCGGTCTCGTGCAGCGCCTGACCGGCCTGTCCGGGGACGAGCGGCGCGCGGTACTGCTGGACCTGGTCCGCGAGCGGATCGCGGCGGTCCTCGGACACGCCCGCCCGGAGACGGTCGATCCGGCGAAGGCGTTCCAGGACCTCGGCTTCGACTCCCTCACCGCGATCGAACTCCGCAACGCCCTGGGCAAGGCCACCGGTCTGCGACTGCCGGCGACGGCCGTGTTCGACTACCCGACGGCCGACGCCCTGACGGGCCACATCCTCGCCGAACTGTCTGAACTTTCCGAACTCTCCGAACTCTCCGGTCTCTCCGGTCTCTCCGGCACGGAAGCGGAAGTGTCGCTCCCGGTAGCGGTCCTCCCGCCCCTGGCGGACGACCCGGTCGTCATCGTCGGCATGAGCTGCCGCTACCCGGGCGGCGTGGCCTCGCCCGAGGACCTGTGGCGGCTGGTGTCGGACGGCGTGGACGCCGTCTCCGGCTTCCCGGCCGACCGCGGCTGGGAGATCGAGGACACCTACGACCCCGACCACGAGGGCGCCGTCGCCACCCGCTCCGGCGGCTTCCTGCACGACGCGGCGGAATTCGACCCCGAGTTCTTCGGGATGAGCCCACGGGAGGCCCTGACCACCGACGCCCAGCAGCGGCTGCTCCTGGAAACCACCTGGGAGGCCCTCGAACGCGCCGGCATCGACCCGGCCGCGCTGCGCGGCAGCCGTACGGGCGTCTTCGCGGGCGTGATGTACCACGACTACTCCCAGCTCCTCGCCGGGCGAGAGTTCGAGGGATACCAGGGCAGCGGCAGCGCGGGCAGTGTGGCCTCGGGCCGCGTGTCGTACACCTTCGGCTTCGAAGGGCCGGCCGTCACGGTGGACACGGCGTGCTCGTCGTCGCTGGTGGCGCTGCACCTCGCCGCGCAGTCGCTGCGCTCCGGCGAGTGCTCGCTCGCACTTGCGGGCGGTGTGACGGTGATGGCGACCCCGCTGACGTTCGTGGAGTTCTCGCGACAGGGCGGACTGTCGGCGGACGGGCGCTGCAAGGCGTTCGCCGATGCGGCTGACGGCGTGGGCTGGGCCGAAGGCGCCGGCATTCTGGCGCTGGAGCGCTTGTCGGACGCGCGCCGCAACGGCCACCGGGTCCTGGCGACGGTACGCGGCAGCGCCGTGAACCAGGACGGCGCCTCGAACGGTCTCACAGCTCCGAACGGCCCGTCGCAGCAGCGCGTCATCCGCCAGGCGCTGGCGAGCGCCGGGCTGTCGGCCGCGGACGTGGACGCGGTGGAAGCGCATGGCACGGGCACCACACTGGGTGACCCGATCGAGGCCCAGGCGCTGCTCGCGACCTACGGCCAGGGCAGGCCGGAGGACCGTCCGCTGCTCCTCGGCACGGTGAAGTCGAACATCGGCCACGCGCAGGCCGCCGCCGGTGTCGCCGGTGTGATCAAGATGGTGATGGCGATGCGCCACGGCGTGCTGCCGAAGACGCTGCACGTCGATGCGCCGTCGTCGCACGTGGACTGGTCGGCAGGCGCGGTCGAGCTGCTGACCGAACAGACTGCCTGGCCTGACGGTGACGGTCCCCGGCGCGCGGGCGTCTCCTCGTTCGGGATCAGCGGCACGAACGCGCACGTGATCCTGGAACAGCCCGACCCCGCGGATCCCGCGCCGGAACCGGCAGGGAAAGCGGCGGAGGACGTGGACGACGAAGGCCTCGTACCGTTCGTGGTGTCCGGCAGGTCCCCGGCCGCGCTGCGGGCCCAGGCGGCACGACTGGCGTCCCACCTCGGCAGCGACCCCGCGCCGCGGCTCCTGGACGTCGCGTACTCGCTGGCGACGAGCCGCTCGGGCTTCCACCACCGCGCGGTGATGCTCGCCGCCGACCGCGACGGCCTGCTGCGCTCCCTGACCGCGCTGGCCGACGGCCGGAGCGAGGCGGGCGTCGTGGCGCAAGGCGAGACCCGCACGGGCAAGCGCGCCTTCCTGTTCTCGGGCCAGGGGTCGCAGCGGCTGGGGATGGGCCGGGAGCTGTACGCCCTGTACCCCGTGTTCGCGGAGGCGTTCGACGCGGTGTGCGCGGGGCTGGACGAGCACCTCGACCGCTCTCTGCGGGCCGTGGTCTGGGGTGACGACGCCGACCTGCTGAACCGGACCGCGTACGCGCAGCCGGCGCTGTTCGCGGTCGAGGTGGCGTTGTTCCGGCTGGTGGAGTCGTGGGGTGTGCGGCCGGATTACGTGGCCGGGCACTCGGTCGGTGAGATCGCTGCCGCGCACGTGGCGGGTGTGTTCTCGCTGGCGGACGCGTGCGCGCTCGTGGCGGCGCGGGGGCGGCTGATGCAGGCGCTGCCCGCCGGCGGCGCGATGGCCGCGGTCCAGGCGGCGGAAACCGAGGTGCTGCCGCTGCTGACGGAGGGCGTCGCGATCGCGGCGGTGAACGGTCCGTCGTCAGTGGTGGTCTCCGGAGAGGAGAACGCGGTCGAGGCGATCCGCTCCCACTTCGAAGGGGAGGGCAGGAAGACCAGTCGGCTGCGCGTGTCGCACGCGTTCCACTCGCCGCTGATGGAGCCGATGCTGGACGACTTCCGCGCGGTCGCCGAGCGCGTGACGTACGGAGCGCCCGGCATCCCGCTCGTCTCGAACGTCACCGGCGAGCCCGCGACCGCCGACCAACTGGGCTCGGCGGAGTACTGGGTCCGCCATGTCCGCGAAGCCGTACGGTTCGCCGACGGCGTGCGCGCACTGGGAGCCCAGGGCGTGACCACGTTCCTGGAGCTCGGCCCCGACGGCGCCCTCTCCGCCCTCGCCGCGGAGTCCGCGCCGGAGGGAGCCGTCGTCACCCCCGTACTGCGCAAGGACCGCGCCGAGGACCAGGCGCTGCTCACGGCACTGGCCCGGATGCACGTCCAAGGCGTACCGGTCGACTGGGAAGAGGTGTTCGCCGACACCGGCGCCCACCAGGTGGACCTGCCCACGTACGCCTTCCAGCGCTCGCGGTACTGGCCCGCGGCGACCGGGGCCCGCGCCGGCGACGTGCGGTTCGCGGGTCTGGGTTCGGCGGGGCATCCGTTGCTGGGTGCGGCGGTGGAGCTGGCGGGCTCGGGTGGTCTGCTGTTCACGGGTCGGCTGTCGGTGTCGTCGTATCCGTGGTTGGCGGATCATGCGGTGCTGGGGTCTGTGCTGGTGCCGGGTACGGCGCTGGTGGAGCTGGTGCTGCGGGCGGCGGACGAGGTGGGCTGCGATGTGATGGAGGAGCTGACGCTGGCGGCGCCGTTGGTGCTGCCGGCGACGGGTGCGGGTGTGCAGGTGCAGGTGTGGGTTGGCGAGCCGGACGATGCCGGTCGCCGTTCGGTGGCGGTGCACGGGCGTGAGGGCGAGGAGCCGTGGACGCTGCACGCGAGCGGTGTGGTGACCACGGGCGCGGAACCGCCGGCGTTCGACACGTCGGTGTGGCCCCCGGCCGGCGCTGACCCCGTCGATGTGGCGGGCTGCTACGAGCGGTTCGCGGACACCGGGCTCGCGTACGGTCCGGCGTTCCAGGGCCTCCGGGCAGCCTGGAAGACCGGCGAGGACATCTACGCCGAGGTGCGGCTGCCGGAAGGAACCGACGGCGCCGCCTACGGTCTTCACCCGGCCCTCTTCGACGCGGCGCTGCACGCGTCGACGGCGGCCGGCGCAGGCGCCGAAGGCGCCGTCCCCTTCTCATGGAGCGGCGTGTCCTTGCACGCCTCGGGCGCCTCGCAGGTCCGCGTCCGGATCCGTAACGCCGATGGCGTCGCTTCGATCGCGATCGTGGACCCGGCCGGAGCTCCGGTCGCCTCGGTGGACTCGCTCGTCGTCCGTCCGATCTCCGCCGATCAGTTGCGGACCGGCGGGCGGGACTCCCTCTTCGCGCTCGATTGGGTGCCGGTGCGGCTCTCGGACGAGCGTGTCGGGCTGGGCACCGGTGCGGACGGAGAACCGTTCCAGGCCTATGCGGACGTGGACTCTCTGGCTGAAGCCGGCGTCACCGAGGCCGTGCTGGTTGCCCGGGCCGCGGAGTCTGCCGACACCGTGGAGTCCGTGCATGCCGCGGCGGCGTGGGCGTTGGGGCTGGTGCAGTCGTGGCTGGTGGATGAGCGGTTTGCGGCTGCGCGTCTGGTGTTCGTGACGCGGGGTGCGGTGTCGGGTGAGGATCTCGCGGGTGCTGCGGTGTGGGGTCTGGTGCGGTCGGCGCAGTCGGAGAGTCCGGGCCGTTTCGTCCTGGTGGATCTGGAAGGTGACGCCGATGCGGCCGTGCTGCCGCAGGTGATTGCGACGGACGAGCCCCAGCTCCTGGTCCGTGGCGATCAGGTTCTCGCGGCCCGGCTGGTCCGGGTCCGGGCGCAGGCACCGACTACGCCGTCCTGGGGCTCCTCCGGCACGGTCCTGATCACCGGTGGTACGGGTGGTCTCGGCCGTGTGGTGGCTCGTCATCTGGTGGCGGAGCACGGCGTACGGAGTCTGCTGCTGGTCAGCCGCAGGGGTCCGGCTGCCGAGGGTGCTGAGGAGCTGGTGTCGGAGCTGGCGCGGCAGGGGGCCGAAGCCGTCGTCGAAGCGTGTGATGTGACCGACGGTGCGGCTGTGGCGGACCTTGTGGCCCGGCACTCCGTCACTGCCGTCGTGCACACCGCGGGTGTCCTCGACGACGGTGTGATCGGGTCTCTGACTCCGGAGCGGCTGGCCGCGGTCCTGCGGCCGAAGGTGGATGCGGCGTGGAACCTGCACGAGGCCACGAAGGACCGGGACCTCGACGCGTTCGTCGTCTTCTCCTCTGTGGCAGGTGTCTTCGGCAGCGCGGGCCAGGCCAACTACGCCGCCGGCAATGCCTTCCTGGACGCCTTGGCGCACCATCGCCGGGCGCAGGGCCTCCCGGCCGTGTCGCTCGCGTGGGGCCCGTGGTCCCAGGACAGCGGCATGACCGGCACACTCACCGAGGCCGACCTCGCGCGGATGGCCCGCTCCGGAATGCCCCCGCTCTCCGCGGAAGACGGCGTGGCGCTCTTCGACGCCGCACTCGGCGCCACCGAGCCGGCCGTACTCCCCGTCCGCCTGGACCTCGCCGCCCTCCGCGCGCAGGGCGAACTCCTGCCCCTCCTGCACGGCCTGATGCGTACGCGTACGCGGCGCTCGGCAGGGCTGTCCGCTTCATCCGGTCTCGTGCAGCGCCTCGCAGGCCTGTCCGGGGACGAGCGGCGTACGACACTGCTGGACCTGGTGCGGGAGCGGATCGCGGCGGTCCTCGGACATGCCGGAGCCGCGGACGTCGACGCCTCCCTGGCCTTCCGGGACCTCGGCTTCGATTCCTTGACCGCTGTCGAGTTGCGCAACCGGATCAACGACGCGACAGGGTTGCGGCTTTCGGCGACCGCCGTCTTCGACTACCCGACGGCGGGCACGCTGGTCGGACACTTGCTGGACGAGTTGTTCGGAGCGGAGGAGGCCGGGGCCGGTGCGGTGCCGCCGGGGGCCGCGGCCGTGGCCGACGACCCGGTGGTGATCGTCGGCATGAGCTGCCGCTACCCGGGCGGCGTGGCCTCGCCCGAGGACCTGTGGCGGCTGGTGTCGGACGGCGTGGACGCGGTGACGGACTTCCCGGCCGACCGCGGCTGGGACGTGGAGTCCGTCTACCACCCCGACCCCGAACACACGGGTACGAGCTATACCCGTGCGGGTGGGTTCCTGACGGAGGCGGCGGACTTCGACCCGGCGTTTTTCGGGATGAGTCCCCGGGAGGCGCTGGCGACGGACTCGCAGCAGCGGCTGCTGCTGGAGACGACGTGGGAGGCGCTGGAGCGGGCGGGCATCGACCCGGCCGCGCTGCGGGGCAGCCGTACGGGTGTCTTCGCCGGCGTCATGTACAACGACTACGCCGACCTCCTCTCCGGGCCGGAGTTCGAGGGCTACGGCAGCGGCAGTGCGGGCAGTGTGGCCTCGGGCCGGGTGTCGTACACGTTCGGCTTCGAGGGCCCGGCGGTGACGGTGGACACGGCGTGCTCGTCGTCGCTGGTGGCGCTGCACCTTGCCGCGCAGTCGCTGCGCTCCGGCGAGTGCTCGCTGGCGTTGGCGGGCGGTGTCACGGTGATGTCGACGCCGACGACGTTCGTGGAGTTCTCGCGCCAGCGGGGGCTGTCGGCGGACGGCCGCTGCAAGGCCTTCGCCGATGCGGCCGACGGGGTCGGCTGGGGCGAGGGCGTCGGCGTGCTCGTCCTGGAGCGGTTGTCCGAAGCGCGCAAGAACGGTCACCACGTCCTGGCGGTGGTGCGGGGCAGCGCGGTGAATCAGGACGGCGCCTCGAACGGCCTGACGGCTCCGAACGGTCCGTCGCAGCAGCGGGTGATCCGCCAGGCCCTGGCGAACGCGGGCATCTCCCCGCATCAGGTCGCCGCGGTGGAGGCGCACGGTACGGGCACGACGCTGGGCGATCCGATCGAGGCCCAGGCGCTGCTGGCCACGTACGGGCAGGACCGGCCGGAGGGCCGTCCGCTGCTGCTGGGATCCGTCAAATCGAACATCGGCCACGCGCAGGCCGCCGCCGGTGTGGCTGGTGTGATCAAGATGGTGATGGCGATGCGGCATGGTGAGCTGCCGCGGACTCTGCATGTCGATGCGCCGTCGTCGCACGTGGATTGGTCGGTCGGCGCGGTCGAGCTGCTGACCGAACAGACTGCTTGGCCCGAGGGTGATGGTCCCCGGCGTGCGGGTGTCTCCTCGTTCGGGATCAGCGGCACGAACGCGCACGTGATCCTGGAACAGCCGGACCTCGCGCCGGAACCGGCCGGGAAGGCGGCGGAGGACGTGGACGACGAAGGCCTCGTACCGCTCGTGGTCTCTGGCAGGTCCCCTGCCGCGCTGCGGGCCCAGGCGGCCAGGCTGCTGTCCCGCATCGAGGACGGGAGCGGACCGAGGCCCATGGATGTGGCGTACTCGCTGGCCACGAGCCGGTCGGGCTTCCAGCACCGTGGGGTGGTGTGGGGTGCGGACCGGGACGCCCTGGCGCGGGCCCTGTCGGAGCTGGCGGCGGGTGAAGCAGGCCCGGACGTGGTCACAGGGTCGGTTCGCTCCGGGAAGTCGGCGTTCCTGTTCTCCGGTCAGGGGTCGCAGCGGCTGGGGATGGGCCGGGAGCTGTACGGTCGGTTCCCGGTGTTCGCGGAGGCGTTCGACGCGGTGTGCGCGGGGCTGGACGAGCACCTGGAGCGCCCGCTGTGGGAGGTGGTCTGGGGTGACGACGCCGACCTGCTGAACCGGACCGCGTACGCGCAGCCGGCGCTCTTCGCGGTCGAGGTGGCGTTGTTCCGGCTGGTGGAGTCGTGGGGTGTGCGGCCTGACTTCGTCGCCGGGCATTCGGTGGGTGAGATTGCCGCCGCGCATGTGGCGGGTGTGTTCTCGCTGGCGGACGCGTGCGCGTTGGTGGCGGCGCGGGGGCGGCTGATGCAGGCGCTGCCCGCAGGCGGTGCGATGGCGGCGATCCGGGCCACCGAGGAGGAGGTGCTGCCGCACCTGACCGAGGACGTCGCGATCGCGGCGGTCAACGGGCCGTCGTCGGTCGTCGTCTCCGGCGCCGAGGAGGCCGTCGAGGCGATCCGCTCCCGCTTCGAGGGCGAGGGCAGGAAGACCAGTCGGCTGCGGGTGTCGCACGCGTTCCACTCGCCGCTGATGGACCCGATGCTGCACGAGTTCCGCGCGGTGGTGGCGAAGCTGTCGTTCGGTGCGCCGACGGTGCCGGTCGTGTCCAACCTCACGGGCCGGCTCGCCGAGCCCGGGCAGCTCGCCTCCGCCGACTACTGGGTCAGCCACGTGCGTGAGGCGGTGCGCTTCGCGGACGGGGTGCGGGTCCTGCACGCGGAGGGCGTGACGCGGTTCCTGGAGCTCGGCCCGGACGGCGTCCTGTCGGCCATGGCCCAGGAGTCACTGCCCGAAGAGGCCGTCCTCGTTCCCGCCCTGCGCCGGAACCGGGACGAAGAGACGGCGGTGATGGCAGCCCTGGCGCAGCTGTACGTCCACGGCCTTCCGGTCGACTGGGCGGCCTTTTACGCCGGTACGGGCGCCCAGCTAGTGGATTTGCCGACGTATGCGTTCCAGCACGAGCGGTTCTGGCCTTCGGGTGGGGCGATGCGTGCGGGTGACGTGCGGTTTGCCGGTCTGGGTTCGGCGGGGCATCCGTTGCTGGGTGCGGCGGTGGAGCTGGCGGGTTCGGGTGGTCTGCTGTTCACGGGCCGGCT
>NZ_PXWG01000073.1 GCF_003011965.1 Streptosporangium nondiastaticum | reverse complement strand
CCCGCGCGCGGCGCCCTCCACCTGCTCGGCGCGCCGCCCGGCGCGGTGGCCGTCGTCACCCCGCGGCTCGTCACCGCCTACGGGCCCGGCGACGGCGACCTCCGCTGGCACCGCGAGGCGGGCCCCGGCTGCGCCTTCGACCCCACCCGCACGGCCCACCACGCGGGCCTCCTCCTCATCGCCCGCCACTGCGCTCCCGGAACGCCCTGGACGTCCCGCATCGCAGCGGTCTCAGCGACGGCGCCGTTCGCCTAGCGGCGTGGCGGCGGGGGTGCCTTTGCCGGGGGTGCCGGCGGATCCGCTGCCGTCGCCGCGGCAGCTTCTTCCGCCGCAACGGCGAGACGCCCGACGGTGGATCCCGGCGGTGCCGAGCCGGCCGCGGGCCGCCGCGTACCGGCCGCGCCGGCAAAAACTTTCCGCCGCAATGGCGAGATGCTCGATGGCGGCTGCCGGCGGTGCCGAGCCGGCCGCGGGCCGCCGCGTATCGGCCGCGCCGGCAAAATTTCTCCGCCGCCACGGCGAGACGCCCGACGGCGGCTCCCGGCGGCGCCGAACCGGGCTCACAGCCGCTGCCCCGGGCCGAGCCCCGGTACGGCACCGCCGGGATCCGCCGTCGTGGCTGATCAACGCCGCGGCGGAGGCATAGGGCGGGACGCCCATTGACCAGCTGATCAGCCCGGCGAGCCGTTGGACGCGGCGGAGTGATGGGGGGCGTGGCGCTCACGGGCCGGACCCGGCAGCCGCAGGAAGGCGCGGCGGGGCTGCGGGCGCGCGCAGCGCCCCCGCACCGTTCCACGCCCCTGCGGAGCCGGGCCGTGGCCGGCCCCGGAAGTCGGTTGCGCTTCACCGTTAGACTGATGGGCATGGCATTCCTCCTCGTGCATTAGACGGCGCCGGCCGCCCGCCGCCCGCGCCCACCGGGGCGCGCCCCGCGCGCGGCCGAGTTCACTCCCGTCCCCACCGCCGTCCACCACGCCCTGGAGTAATCCCCGTGATCACCGCTTCCGGCATCGAGCTGCGCGCCGGCGCCCGCATCCTCATCGAGAACGCGTCCTTCCGCATCGCCAAGGGCGACCGCATCGGCCTCGTCGGCCGCAACGGCGCGGGCAAGACCACCCTCACCAAGTGCCTCGCCGGCGAGGGCATGCCCGCGGGCGGCACGATCTCCCGCTCCGGCGAGGTCGGCTACCTCCCGCAGGACCCCCGCACCGGCGACCTCGACGTCCTCGCCCGCGACCGCATCCTCTCCGCCCGCGGCCTGGACACCGTCCTGCGCAAGATGCGCGAGAACGAGGACCGCATGGCCAACGGCAAGGGCGCCACCCGCGACAACGCGATGAAGAAGTACGCCCGCCTGGAGACCGAGTTCCTCACCAAGGGCGGCTACGCCGCCGAGGCGGAGGCCGCCACCATCGCGGCCGCCCTCGGCCTGCCCGACCGCATCCTCGGGCAGCCCCTGCACACCCTCTCCGGCGGTCAGCGCCGCCGCGTCGAGCTGGCCCGGATCCTCTTCTCGGACGCCGACATCCTGCTCCTGGACGAGCCGACCAACCACCTCGACGCCGACTCCATCGCCTGGCTGCGCGACTACCTCAAGACGTACCGCGGCGGCTTCATCGTCATCTCCCACGACGTCGACCTCGTCGAGACCGTGGTCAACAAGGTCTTCTACCTCGACGCCAACCGGTCGCAGATCGACGTCTACAACATGGGCTGGAAGCTCTACCAGCAGCAGCGCGAGGCCGACGAGAAGCGCCGCAAGCGCGAGCGCCAGAACGCCGAGAAGAAGGCCGCGGCCCTCAACTCGCAGGCCGACAAGATGCGCGCCAAGGCCACCAAGACCGTCGCCGCGCAGAACATGGCCAAGCGCGCCGAGCGGCTGCTCAAGGGCCTGGACGAGATCCGCGTCTCCGACAAGGTCGCCAAGCTCCGCTTCCCGGACCCCGCGCCGTGCGGCAAGACGCCGCTCACCGCCGAGGGCCTGTCCAAGTCCTACGGCTCCCTGGAGATCTTCACCGACGTCGACCTGGCCATCGACAAGGGCTCCCGCGTCGTCATCCTCGGCCTCAACGGCGCCGGCAAGACCACGCTGCTGCGCCTGCTCGCCGGCGCCGAGAAGCCCGACACCGGCGCCGTCACCCCCGGCCACGGCCTCAAGCTGGGCTACTACGCCCAGGAGCACGAGACGCTGGACCCGGACCGCTCGGTCCTGGAGAACATGCGCTCCTCCGCGCCCGACCTCGACCTCGTCGAGGTCCGCAAGGTGCTGGGCTCCTTCCTGTTCTCCGGCGACGACGTCGACAAGCCCGCGGGCGTGCTGTCCGGCGGCGAGAAGACCCGGCTGGCCCTGGCCACCCTGGTCGTCTCCTCCGCCAACGTGCTGCTGCTCGACGAGCCCACCAACAACCTCGACCCGGCCAGCCGCGAGGAGATCCTCGGCGCGCTGCGCACGTACAAGGGTGCGGTCGTGCTGGTGACCCACGACGAGGGCGCCGTCGACGCGCTGGAGCCGGAGCGGATCATCCTGCTGCCGGACGGCGTCGAGGACCTCTGGGGCCCGGACTACGCGGATCTGGTCGCCCTCGCCTGATCCGGGGCCGTGACGGCCGTCGCCTTCCCGCCCGAGCCCTGCCCAGGGCCCGGGCGCTCCGTAGCGCTCCGTGACGGGCGTGATCGGTGCCGTCCCGATCATTCGGCCGACGGGTGATCCATCATCTGAGTGAGTGCGGCTCGTACCCCGCTGCCGCCCGCTGCCCCGGCGCACGACCCGTGCCATGCGCCGGGGCGTTCGCACCGCCGGTCGGGAGTGCCCCGTCTGACCTGCCCCTTCGCTACGCCACCCGTACGGCCGTACGAGCGCGACCGTTCGGAATTACCTGCTCCGAGGCCTGTGGACGCCGGAAATCGGGGCCGCCGGGGGCCGCGGACTTCTCATGGACCTTGTCGAATGGGTGGCCAGGAGGCCGTATAGGGGTGATCATGAGAGTCAAGAGGCGCATCTCCCATGAGGAGGCACGGGTGGCCGAGACTCTGAAGAAGGGCAGCCGGGTGACCGGCGCCGCGCGCGAGAAGCTCGCGGCAGACCTGAAGAAGAAGTACGACTCCGGTGCGAGCATCAGGGCGCTGGCCGAAGAGACCGGCCGCTCCTACGGCTTCGTTCACCGGATGCTCAGTGAATCCGGCGTGATCCTCCGGGGTCGCGGCGGAGCGACGCGCGGCAAGAAGGCCGCCTCGGCCTGACGCCCCGCGCACCCAGGGCACCGACAGTGTGGGCAGTGCCACCCGGTCGGTCGAGCAGTCGACCGGGTGGTTACTGTGCAGTCACCTACTGTGCAGTAGCCCGATCGGAGGCCCTTCGATGACCGCCCCCAACGACAAGACTCTGCTCGACACCCTGCTCGACCGTGACGGCGTCCGGCTCACCGTGGACGACGCGGTGGCCACCGTCACCCTGACCAACCCCGCCAAGCGCAACGCCCAGTCGCCTGCGCTCTGGCGGGCCCTGACCGAAGCCGGACGGCTGCTCCCGGGCAGCGTCCGGGTCGTCGTGCTGCGCGGGGAGGGCCAGTCCTTCTCCGCCGGGCTCGACCGGCAGGCCTTCACCCCCGAGGGCTTCGAGGGCGAGCCCTCCTTCATCGACCTGGCCCGCGGCAGCGACGAGGCGCTCGACGCCGAGATCTCCGCGTACCAGTCCGCGTTCACCTGGTGGCGGCGCAACGACATCGTCTCCATCGCCGCCGTCCAGGGCCATGCGATAGGCGCCGGCTTCCAGCTCGCGCTCGCCTGTGACCTGCGGGTCTGCGCGGAGGACGTGCAGTTCGCCATGCGCGAGACCAGCCTGGGCCTCGTGCCGGACCTCGGCGGCACGCAGCCGCTGGTCTCCCTCGTCGGCTACGCCCGCGCGCTGGAGATCTGCGCCACCGGCCGCTTCGTGCGCGCCGCGGAGGCCGAGCGCTCCGGGCTCGCCAACCTCGTGGTGCCGGCCGGCGAGCTCGACGGCGCCGTCCACGACCTCGCCGCGGCGATCCTCGCCGCCCCGCGGGACGCCGTCGTCGAGACCAAGGCGCTGCTGCGGGGCGCGGCCGGGCGCACGTACGACGAGCAGCGGGTGGCGGAGCGGGCCGCGCAGGGGCGGCGGCTGCGGGATCTGGCGGGCGTGGGGGAGTAGCGGAGGCTCGCCCCGGGGGCGCGCGTCCGGGTCAGCCCCGGACGCGGACCCCGTAGCGGGTGCGCAGCACGTGCAGCTCCCAGTACGACACGGCCGTGACGGACAGCGGGCCGCCGAGGAACGCGGCGATCTTCACGGCCACCGGCCCGTTCGGCAGGCCGTCGCCGAGCTGGGCGAGGTTCAGCACCCACACGAGGACGGCCGTGAGGACGGCCGGCAGGGCGGCGTGGACGTCGGCCGTGTTGAAGGCGTAGCGGGCGGCGGCGCCCGAGGCGAAGAAGAGGAAGGCGGCTGTCCAGATCAGCAGGGGGATGCCCGCGATCAGGACGGCCAGGAAGATCACGGCCTGGATCACGAAGATCCCCTCCAGCACCTTGCTCAGCCCGAGGAGCAGCAGCACCGCACCGGTCACGCCGATCGGTATGCCCAGGTACCAGCCGATGGCCCGGAGCGGGTAGCGCAGCCGGGAGCGCAGCACGGGGCGATGCTGCGGCGGCGCGTACCAGATGAACCCGCCGATCACGAGCGGGCCGACGAGGATCAGCACCAGGGGTGCCAGGAACAGCTTGGTGAAGCCGTCCTCGAACACGGCGCTCCAGCCGCCGTCCACGCCGTAGACGGATATCAGCAGGAACGTCGTGAGCGCGCCGACGGCGGCCCGTGCCTTCTGGACGCGGCCTACGACGGGGTCGATGACACGGCCGGGGCCGGGAGCGGCGAAGATGCCGTTGGCGTGGCGGCGGGCGTGCCGCGCGAGGCTCAGCCCGTTGCCCATCAGCAGATGTCTCAGCGCCATGCGGTGTTTCCCCCTGTGGTGCGGTTGTCGCTCGTCGAGCCGTCAGGTCGTGGGGCGTCAGGTTTTAGGGCGTCAGGTTTTGGGGCGTCAGGAATTTCCGCGGAAGCGTGTCCGGGGCTTACGCGGCGCCGGCTCCGCGGATGCGTACGCCGTGGCGCGTGCGCAGGACGTACAGCTCCCAGGCGGAGAGGGCGGTGACGGAGAGCGGGCCGCCGAGGAACGCGGCGATCTTCACGTACAGGGGGCCGTTGGGCAGGCCGTCGCCCAGCGGGAACGTGCTCGTCCCGTCCCCCGCCATGTGTGCCCCTCTCCGGGGCATGCCGCCGCCCCGCCGCCTGGATCGATCAAGGCGGGATTCTATCGCTGTGGGCATGACACTCAGGGCCGGTGGTGCCCCCTGTGACCTGCCCCGATGCCGTCGTGCGCCCGGCGCGCCGCCGCCCCGGCGGCTCACTCCGGCCGGGGCCCGCTCCGGTCGTTTCCCCCGGATCCCCCGAGCGGGCCGGGGAATGCGCACCTAAGGTGGCAAAGGGAGCCCACGGCCCATGGCCCGTAGCCGAGAGAGGCGAATGGACGATGAGCGAGACCGTGTACAGCAGCGAGAGCGTTCCGACCGCCCCGGCCGACCGCGGCCGCACCACGATCGCCGACGGTGTGGTGGAGAAGATAGCCGGGCTCGCGGCCCGTGACGTCGTCGGCGTCCACGCGATGGGCAGCGGCCTCTCGCGGACGTTCGGGGCCGTCCGGGACCGGGTGCCGGGCGGCAGCAGGTCGGTCGCGCGCGGTGTGAAGGCCGAGGTCGGCGAGGTCCAGACGGCCCTCGACCTGGAGATCGTCGTGGACTACGGGGTGGCGATCGCCGACGTCGCCCGGTCCGTGCGGGAGAACGTCATCGGGGCGGTGGAGCGGATGACCGGGCTGGAGGTCGTCGAGGTCAACATCGCCGTCACCGACGTCAAGCTGCCCGACGAGGAAGAGGACGAGCCGGAGCCGAGGCTTCAGTAGGTCCGGTCCCGTCTTCAGTGGAGGAGCTCGCGATGAGCATGGCCGTGGTCGGCATGATCGCCGGCATGGCGCTCGGATTCGCCGGGTACTTCGGCGGGTTCGGGGCGTTTCTGCTGGTGGCCGCCCTGGGGGCACTCGGGTTCGTGGTGGGCCGCTTCCTCGACGGGGACCTCGATCCGGGGGAGTTCTTCCGGACGCGGGACCGGGACGGGCGGCGGCGGTGACGCTTCCGGCGGGTGAGCGCGGCGCGACCCGGATCGCGGACCGCGTGGTGGCGAAGATCGCTTCACAGGCGGCCCGGGAGGCGCTGCACGGCGCCGTGGCGCGGGGATCCGCCGTTGCCGGCGGGGCCGGTGCCGGGCCCCCGTACGCCGACGTCACCGTGCACGACGACATCGTCCGGGTGCGCGTGGCCGTCGAACTCGGCTACCCCTCGGACATCGGGGCGCAGTGCGGGGCGGTGCGGCGGCGGATCGCCGAACGGGTGAAGGCCCTGGCGGGGATGGACGTGCCGGAGGTGGCCGTCACCGTGGAGCGGCTGCATTCCGTGCACACGGTGTCGGCGGGGCGGGAGCGGGTGCGGTGAGTGAGGTTCCGGGTTCTGCGCCGGGTGCTGTGCCGGGGTCCGTTCCTGAGCCTGTGCCTGAGCCCGTTCCGGAGTCCGTTCCTGACTCCGTTCCGGGAACCGCCCGGCGGTTCTGGGCCGTGCGGCGGGTGCCCGCCTTCCTGGTGGCCGCGGTGGTCCTGGGGGCTGCCGGGCTGTTGCTGTACGACGTCGCCGCCGTTCGCGCGCACCGGCCCGCGATGGGGTGGCGGCGGCGACTGGCCCACGAGCTCGCCACCCGGCCCCTCGGGGACGGGTGGGTCGTGGGGGGTGCCGTCATCGCCGTGGTGGTGGGGGCGTGGCTCGTTCTCCTCGCCGTCACGCCCGGCCTGCGGTCCGTGCTGCCCATGCGGCCCGACCGCGCCGACCTCCGCGCCGGCATCGACCGGCGGGCCGCGGCCCTCGTCCTGCGGGACCGGGCCATGGAGGTGGCCGGCGTGCAGTCCGTACGGGTCAAGGTCGGGCGGCATCGCGTGAAGGTGCGCGCGCAGTCCCACTTCCGGGACCTCGGCGACGTGCGGGCCGACGTCGAGGGCGTGATGGCCGAAGGGGTGCGCAAGCTGGGGCTCGCGCGGGAGCCCGGGGTGTCGGTGCGGGTCGGCCGGCCGGCGAAGAAGTGAGGGGCGGTGTGTGGTGCTGAGGGGTGTCAACCGGGTGCTGGTGGGCGCGGCCGGCGTCGTGCTCGTGGGGCTCGGGGCGGCCGTCCTCGTCGGCGCGCTCGATCTCCAGCGGCGGTGGGGCGTCACCCTGCCGTCGGCCTGGCCGTTCGACGGGCCGCGGGACGTGCTGCTGAGCCGGGCGGCGCGGACGAAGTGGCGGGACGAGGGCTGGTGGTGGCCCGCGGTCATCGCCGGGCTCGGCGTCGTGGTGCTGCTGGCGCTGTGGTGGCTGCTGGCACAGGTGCGGCGGCGCCGGCTGCGCGAGCTCGTCGTGGACTGCGGGGACGGCGAGGAGGCCGTGCTGCGGGGGAGAGCCCTGGAGGAGGCGGTGTGCGCCGAGGCCGAGGCGCAGGAAGGCGTGGAGCGGGCGCTGGTCGCGCTGCTGGGGCGGCGGACGGCGCCGGAGGCGCGGGTGGGGCTGACGCTGGCGCCGCACGCGTCACCGGCGGTGGCGCTGTCGCAACTGGACGGTGAGGCGCTGGAGCACGCGCGGGTGTCGGCGGGGGTGGGCCGGTTGCCGGTGGAGGTACGGGTACGGGCGGTTCGCCACCGGGCGGAGCGGGTGGGGTGACGGGCAGGCCCCGGGGGACGGGGAGGCCCCGGCCCCTCCCGTCACCCCCGGCCGCCGGTCTCAGAATCCGTGGTGCGCCCCGCCGTCCACCGGCAGCATCACCCCCGTGAGGTAGGAGGCCGCCGGGGAGAGGAGGAAGGCCGCCGTCTTGCCGAACTCCTGCGGGGTGCCGTAGCGGCCCAGGGGGATCTGTGCCGCGTGGTGTCGCCGTGTGCTCCGGGGGTCGTCCGAGAGCGCGTCCAGTTCTCTGACCCTGTCCGTGTCGATGCGGTGGGGCAGGAGGCCTATGACGCGGATGCCCCGCGGGCCCAGTTCCGTGGAGAGGGACTTCGCGAAGCCCGCCAGGCCCGGCCGGAGCGCGTTGGAGATGGTCAGGCCGGGGATCGGCTCGTGGACGGACGCCGAGAGGACGAAGCCGATCACGCCCCCTTCGGAGAGTTCGGCCGCGGCGGTGCGGGCCATGCGGATGGCGCCCAGGAAGATCGTGTCGATGGCCCGCTGCCACTGGTCGTCGCTGACGTCCGCCGCGGTCCCCGCGGGCGGTCCGCCCACGCTGATGAGGATGCCGTCGAAGCCGCCGAAGTGATCGCGGGCCGCGGCGATCACGCGGTCCGGGGTGGCGGGGTCGGCGTTGTCGGCCGCCACGCCGAGGGCGTTGGGGCCCAGGGCCGTCGCGGCGGAGCGGGCGGATTCCTCGGTGCGGCCGGTGACCACGGCCTTGGCGCCGTCGGCGATGAGTTCCTGGGCGGTGGCGTTGCCCAGGCCCCGGGTGGCCCCTGTGAGGACGTACGTACGGTCTTTCAGTCCTAGATCCATAGGGGTCAGTCTTGCGGAGAGAAGAGGGTGAGGGCGGCGTTGACCAGGCCGATGTGACTGAACGCCTGGGGGTGGTTGCCCAGGTGGCGCAGGGCGTCGGGGTCGTACTCCTCGGCCAGCAGGCCGACGTCGTTGCGGAGGGAGAGGAGCCGTTCGAAGAGGGTGCGGGCCTCTTCGGTGCGGCCGGTCCGGTGCAGGGCCTCGGCCAGCCAGAAGGAGCAGGCCAGGAAGGCGCCCTCGTTGCCGGGCACGCCGTCCATGGGCTTGGCGTCGGTGGTGTAGCGGCGGAGGAGCCCGCCGTGGGACAGCTCGCGGCGGACCGCGTCGACGGTGCCGGTGACGCGGGGGTCGCCGGGCGGGAGGAAACCGACGCGGGGGATGAGGAGCGTGGCGGCGTCGAGCTCGCGGGAGCCGTAGGACTGGGTGAAGGTGTTGCGCTCGGCGTCGAAGCCCCGTTCGCAGACCTCGCGGTGGACCTCGTCCCGCATGGCGCGCCAGCCGTCGAGGTCGCCGGGCAGGTCCGGCTCGGCTTCGAGGGCGCGGACGGCGCGGTCGGCGGCGACCCAGGCCATGACCTTGGAGTGGACGAAGTGGCGGCGGGGGCTGCGGATCTCCCAGATGCCTTCGTCGGGCTCGCGCCAGTGGTCCTTGATGTACTCCATCAGGCAGCGCTGGAGCTTCCACTCGTGGGGCTTGGCGGGCAGGCCCCAGCGGCGGCAGAGGTGGAGGGAGTCCATGACCTCGCCGTAGACGTCGAGCTGGAGCTGTTTGACGGCGCCGTTGCCGACGCGGACGGGGGTGGAGCGCTCGTAGCCCGCGAGCCAGGGCAGCTCGGTCTCGGTCAGCCGGCGCTCGCCGGCGAGGCCGTACATGACCTGGAGGTCGGCGGGGTCGCCGGCGGCGGCGCGCAGGAGCCAGGCGCGCCAGGCGGCGGCCTCGTCGCCGTAGCCGGCGGAGAGGAGGGCGCCGAGGGTGAGGGTGGAGTCGCGCAGCCAGCAGTAGCGGTAGTCCCAGTTGCGGACGCCGCCGATCTCCTCGGGGAGGGAGGTGGTGCAGGCGGCGGCGATGCCTCCGGTGGGGGCGTAGGTGAGGGCCTTGAGGGTGATGAGGGAACGGACGACGGCTTCGCGGTGGGGGCCGTCGTAAGTGCAGCGGCCGGCCCACTCGCGCCAGTCCGCAAGGCTGTGGCGGAGGGCTTCGTGGGGGTCGACGAGGGCGGGGCGGGGCTGGTGGGAGGGGTGCCAGGTGAGGACGAAGGCGACCTGGTCGCCCGCGGAGACGGTGAACTCGGAGCGGGTGCTGAAGTCGTGGCCGTAGGTCTTGACCGGGGGCTCGCTGCGCAGCCAGGCGGAGTCCGGCCCGGCGACGGCGACGCGGTGGCCGTCGGAGCGCCTTATCCACGGGACGACGCTGCCGTAGTCGAAGCGCAGGCGGAGGACGCCGAGCATGGGGACGGTGCCGGAGACGCCCTCGACGATGCGGACGACGTCGGGGGCGCGGTCGCGCTGCGGCATGAAGTCGGTGACCTTGACGGTGCCGTCGGCCGTCTCCCAGACGGTTTCGAGGACGAGGGAGTCCGGGAGGTAGGTGCGGCGGGTGCAGGGGGTGCCGGGTTCGGTGGCGGCGGGGGCCAGGCGCCAGTGGCCGTTGTCCTCGTCGCCGACGAGGGCGGCGAAGCAGGCGGCGGAGTCGAAGCGGGGCAGGCAGAGCCAGTCGACCGAGCCGTCGCGGCCGACCAGGGCGGCGGTCTGGAGATCGCCGATAAGCGCGTAGTCCTCGATGCGTGCTGCCACGCGGAGCGTCTTCCCGCGAGGCGGGAAGGCTACTCGGGGGTGGCGGCTGTACGGGCTACGTCCGGTTGCGCGACGGGAGCGGGGGAGGCGGTTCCGGCGGCGCGGTCGCGGCGCTCGCGGCGGACGAGGATGATCCAGCCGACGGGCACGAAGGCGGCGAAGAGCCACCACTGGACGGCATAGGCCATGTGGGGGCCGATGCTGTCGTGGTCGGGGGCCGCCACCGGCTCGGGGCCCTTGGTGCCGGGGTCCGGGTCGGTGAGCTCGATATAGCCGCCGAGGACGGGGCGGTGCAGGAACTGCGCCTGACGCTCGCTGTTGATGCGCATGACCTGACGGGGCGGCAGGCCGCGGGTGTCCTTGATGCCGCTGGAGTCGGTCTCGTCGGCGCGCAGCCGGCCGGTGACGGTGACCTTGCCGGAGGGCGGTGCGGGGACCTCGGGGAACTTCGTCAGATCGCCGGTGGAGGGGATCCAGCCGCGGTTGACGAGGACGGCCCGCCCGTCGGCGAGGACGAGGGGGCTCAGGACCATGTAGCCGGACTTGCCGTCGGCGTCGGTCCGCAGCCGGACGACGACCTCGCCCTTGGTGTCGAAGGTGCCGCTCGCGGTGACCCGGCGCCAGACGTCGTCGGAGACGTCCTTGCCGGGCGCGGACAGCTCGGTCACCGGCACGGGGTCGGCGGCGAGGCTGCGGGCGACGAAGTCGTTGCGCGCGACCCGGTGCTCGTGGCGGTGGAACTGCCAGAAGCCCAGTTTGATCATCACGGGGATGAGGACGAGCCCCACGAGGGTGAGGATCACCCACTGCCGGGACAACAGGAAGCGGTACACGCATTTGACGGTACCTGGCCCGGTTCGCCCCGGGTGCAGTGGGTGGGCCCCCGTCTCCCGTCAGGAGGCGGAGGCGGGCACCACGTGGGAGAGCAGCTGGACGAAGGCGGCCTCGTCGATCACCGGGGTGCCGAAGGATCGGGCCTTGGCGGTCTTGGTCGTGGGGGAGTCCGGGTCGTTCGTGACCAGCACGCTGGTGAGCCGGGAGATGCTCGTCGCGACGTGCAGCCCCGCCTCGATCGCACGGTCCTCCAGCAGCTCGCGGTCGATGGAGGTGTCGCCGGAGAAGGCCACCCGCATGCCCTGAATGAGCTGTTCGCCCTCTTTGTACCGCCCGGGGTTGGGGTACGGGCAGGCCGGCCGCTTACGGCTCGGCCGCCAGGAGGTGGGGGCGCCGTACGAGCGCTGGTGCCCGATATGCGAGGAAGTGCTGGGTTTTGTCGGCCCGTCGGACCACTCCGTGAGCGGCTGGCAGGCGAGCAGCGGCAGCCGCAGGTTGGCCTCGGCGGCGAGGCGCAGGCTCGGCCGGAAGGCCTCGGCGAGCACGCGGGCGTCGTCGAGCGCGTGGTGGGCGCGCTCCTGCACGACGCCGTAGTGGGCGGCGAGCGACTCCAGCTTGTGATTGGGCAGCGGAAGCCGCAGCTCCTTGGAGAGCGCGATCGTGCACAGCCGCTGCCGGACGGGAGCGGTCACCCGGGCGCGGGCGTACTCGCGGGCGATCATCGACCAGTCGAAGGCGGCGTTGTGCGCGACGAGGACGCGGCCTTCGAGACGCTTCGCGAACTCGTCCGCGATCTCGGGGAAGAGCGGGGCGGAGGAGAGCACGGAGGTCGTCAGCCCGTGGATCCACACGGGGCCGGGGTCGCGCTCGGGGTTGACGAGCGTGTACCAGTGGTCTTCGACCTCGCCGCGGGCGTCCAGCTGGTAGACCGCCGCGGACACTATCCGGTCGTCCCGGGCGAGCCCGGTGGTCTCCACGTCGACGACCGCGTACCCCTCGGGGTACGCGGCCGGCCACGGAGTCGGAGCAGCGGCTGCGGTCTGGTCTTCGAGCATGGTCACAGAGAATACGGGGGCGGACTGACAGTGACGGGGCCGGGCGGTCACTCGATGACGAGGCGCTCGGGTGGGAAGAGGTCCGCGCCGCGGACGGGGGTGCCGTTCCGGACCGTGATGGTGAGGCGTTCGAGAGGGGCCAGCGGGGTCAGGTCGACGGGCTCTGTTTCTGCCGCGTGGCAGGCGCTCAGGGTGAGCGCGGTGAGGGCCCGCATCTCGGCCAGAGGAGCGAGGCTTTCGCTCAGGGTGCAGCCCAGCAGCGTCAGCTCCCGCACCCCTTGGTGGTGGACGAGGGTTTGCAGGTCGAGCGCGGGGTGCAGATGCAGATGCAAGTCCGTCAGGGATGGGGGCGTCTTCTGCTGGGCGAGTGCGGCGGCCTGTGCACCACCCGTGATCCCCAGCCGGGAGAGCCCGGGCCACTGGCCGAGGTCGTCAAGGGTGATCGAGCGAGCATCACTGAAGAGAGTGAGGCCGGTGAGCTGCGGGCCGACAGGAATCTCCGCTGTCCTTCGGACGGGGCGGCAGCCGAGGTAGAGGCGACGCAGTGCAGTGTGCCCGGCGAGCGGTCCGAGGGACAGGCCGTCCATCAGGCCGCCCAGACTGAGTGACTCCACCTCGGTCGTGGTGAGCGGAGACAGGCTCTTGACCGTCGGGCACTCGACGAGGCCGAGGTGCTTCAGCTGCCTGCAGTGGATGAGCGGAGTGAGGTCGGTCAGCTCGTGGTTGCCGATGAGTTCCAGTGACTCCAGATGCTCGTGCCGGGTGATCTCCCCGGTGAGCCGGTGATTTCCCTTGGCGGTCACGTGCCGGACCCGGGGAAGCCGGGGGAGGGCCCGGATCTGCTCCGCCGACTCCAGCCATACATAGAGGCGCTCCACAGGGGCCTCGGCGAGTACGGCATCGACGAATTCCTGCGTGCCGAACGCACTCCAACACCGTGAGAGCTCCATCTGAACCGGTGAACGGTCGTCCTTGCGGAAGCGCGAAAGCACCGCCAGTGCCCCGTCCCCGCCGATCAGCCTGGCCGTCCGCACCGTCGCCCGCGCGCTCTCCACGTCCAGCTCCTCCGGCCCCTGGAGCAACTCGATCACCAGCTCGCCGGCCTTGGCCAGTGCCTCGGCGTCCTCGGCGTCGCGCGGCGGCAGCAGCGCCTTCGTCCGTGCCTCGATGCCGGCCCGGACCTCGGGATCCAGCTCAGGCGCGTGTTCCAGGCACGCGGCCATCAGCAGCGTCAGCCTGTGCCGGTGACTCTTCACCCGGTCCGCGCGCCGCATGAGCTGCCGCAGCAGCCGCGCCCGCTCCTCCGGCCGGGCGTGCCCGACCGCCATCCGGACGACGTCCTCCCACTGGTCGTCGTGCGCCTTGCTCACCAGCAGGCCGAAGTCCCGCGCTTCGACGGCCGCCCTGGCCCCCAGGTAGTCCTGGAAGGTCCGGTGGACGAAGTCCATCGACCCCGGCACCGGTTCACGCAGCAGCCCGCTGCGGATCAGCAGGTGGGTGAAGACCTGCCGGGCGTCCCCCTGCGCCCGCACCTGCGGCATCGCGGCCAGCCACTCCTCGATCATCTCCGTGGCGTCCGCGCACGCCGTGACCGTCTGCCCGTTTCGGATCAGCCAGTACGCGAGCCGTTGCAGCAGCAGCGTCTGCTCGTCGCGCGTGAGGTCGACGCCTTCCACGGCCGTGATGTCGCGCTCGTTGTCCCGCCGGACGAGCAGCATGTCGAGCGCCGCGTCGTACAACTCCTTCCGCGCCCGCGGCAGGTGCATCCGCCGGTCACGGTTCAGCGCGCACAGCAGCGCGCACATCAAAGGATTCGTGGCCAGCCGCCCGAGCTCCCGCCGCGTGGCCACCGCCTGTTGCAGGGACTCCTCGAAGGCCCCCTCCGCGCCCGCCGCCCGGTGCCAGTGGGTGATGAACCGGCGGATGTCCTCGCGGTCCATCGGCTGGAGCGCGTACGAGGTGAAGCCCTGGCCGTCCAGCCAGTCCTCCGGGACCGCCGACGGCCGCGTCGTCACGACGTAACGCGCCTTCGGGAAGGCTGTCAGCAGCGACTGGAGCCATTCCCGCGTGCGCCGCCGCCGGTCGGCCGGGACTTCGTCCACGCCGTCGATCAGCACCAGTGCCCAGCCGCTGGTGAGAAGCCCTTCCACCCAGCCCGCCGGCGCCAGACCGGCCAGGGGGTTTCCCGTCGCGCTCAGGAACTCCCCCGGCATCGGCAGCGCGCCCCGCTGCGTGAGCGTCCGCAGCCGCAGCACGAACGGCACGCAGCAGTTCCACTCGAAGTGATCCGGGTCGAACGTCCGCCGCGCCGCATTCGTGGCCAGCCACTGCACGAGCGTGCTCTTTCCCGACCCCGCGGGCCCCCGCAGCAGCATCCGCTCACAGCTCGCCAGCGCCTGCTCGGTGGAGACCGTGGAGACCGACGCCTGCGCGTGGTGCGGCGAGGCGTCGGCGGCCCGGCGGGCCTCTTCCCCGCCCGTCACCTTGAGGGAGATGTATGCCGTGCTCAGCGCCCACTCCCGCTCCGCGCACCCCAGGGTCAGCCCGAAGAGCTCCACGCGCCCGTACGTCGCGGCGATGTACTCCCGATACCGCTCGTCGAACTCCGCGCCGCCCGGTACTGCGTCCATCCGGTCGAGCAACTCGGCCAGCCTCCGCTGCGACTCCCCCGACCGCCGCACCAGCTCCACATCCGCTCGCGCCGCGAACGTCGGCAGTGACGTCGCGTACTCCACCACATGAAGGCACACGGCACCCAGCAACTCCTGGAACGCCGCCTCACCCGCCTCCCCGAGCCCCGCCCGCCCCACGATGCCCGGGCACCGCGCGAGCAGCTCCGTACGTAATCGCCCGGGGTCGAGGTCGGCGGCGAAGAGCGCGCGCTGGTCGAGCGCGCCCACCGCCGCGAACACCTCGCACACCGCATCGGCCGCCGCCCGCCACTCGTTCTCCGGCAGCCGCTCCCACGGCCCCTTCCGGAGCTCCGACAGCCGCCGCACCAGCCGCGAGGTCTCCTCTTCCCCGAGCGCGCCGTGGCGCCGTCGCCCCCACCCCACCGGTGATGCCGCCTTCGCCGCGAGCCCCGCCCCCGGGCTCCTGGCCAGCACCGACTTGGCGAGCGCTCCCGCCACCGCCCCCGCCACCCGCGCGAGGACCGCTTCCCCTGCCACCACCCCGTGCTCCCTCTCCCCGAACCTTCGGTAACACAATTCGATACCGAAGGGTAACTACCCCTGGCGGAACGCCTGATGACGCGCCTATCGTGCGCCCATGCCGCACCTTCCCGATGTCGTGCTGTGGTCCATACCCGCCTTCCTCCTGCTCACCGCACTGGAGTTGGTGAGCTACCGGCTGCGCCCCGCCGAGGAGACGGGCGACGCGGGCTACGCGACCAAGGACGCGGCGACCAGCATCGGAATGGGCGCCGGCAGCCTCGTCTTCGACGCGCTGTGGAAGATTCCGATCGTCGCCGTCTACACCGCCCTCTACGAGCTCACGCCGCTGCGCGTCCCCGTGCTGTGGTGGACGCTCCCGCTGATGCTGCTCGTGCAGGACTTCTTCTACTACTGGTCGCACCGCGGGCACCACGTCATCAGGATCCTGTGGGCCTGTCACGTGGTGCACCACTCCAGCCGGAAGTTCAACCTCACCACTGCTCTGCGCCAGCCGTGGACGACGCTGACCGTGTGGCCGTTCTACCTGCCGATGATCGCCGCGGGCGTGCACCCGGCCGCGCTGGCCTTCTGCTCGTCGGCCAACCTCGTCTACCAGTTCTGGGTGCACACCGAGCGGGTCGGGAAGCTGCCCCGGCCGTTCGAGTACGTCCTGAACACGGCCTCCCACCACCGCGTCCACCACGCCTCCCAGGGCGGCTACCTGGACCGCAACTACGGCGGGATCCTCATCGTCTGGGACCGGATGTTCGGCTCCTTCGTGGCCGAGGGCGAGAAGCCGGTGTACGGGCTGACCAAGAACATCGACACGTACAACCCGCTGCGCGTCGCCACCCACGAGTACGCCGCGATCGCCCGCGACCTGCGTGCCGCGCGTGACTGGCGGGAGCGGCTGGGGAGGGTGTTCCGCGGGCCGGGCTGGCAGCCGGCGCCCCGGCAGGACGCGCCCGCCACGACCACCGAGGCCGTTCCCGCGCGCGAGCACGCCGCGTGAGCCCTTTCCCCGCGCGAGCACGCCGAGCACGCCATGTGGACCCCTTCCCCGCGCGAGCACGCCGCGTGAGGTCCCCCCGCGGCCTCCCCCTCCTCCCCGTCCTCTTCGGCGCCGTCGCCCTCGCTCACCTCGGCGCCCTGCTGGCGGGGTCCTCCGTCGCGCTCGTCACCAAGCCCGCCCTGATGCCCCTGCTCGCGGCGTACGTCCTCACGCGCGGCGGGCCCCGGCTGCTCGCCGCGGCGCTGCTGTTCGGATGCGGTGGCGACACGCTCCTGCAGCTCGGCGGGGACCTGCCGTTCCTGCTCGGCATGGCGTCGTTCGCCGCCGGGCACGGCTGCTACCTCGTGCTGTGCTCGCGGCACGGCAGCCCCGGCGGCGCCCGCACCCGCCGGCTGGCCGCCGGCTACGGGGCGGCCTGGCTCGTCACCGTCGCGCTGCTGTGGCCCGGCCTGGAGGCCGGGCTGCGGGTGCCCGTCGCGCTCTACAGCCTGCTGCTCGTCACGATGGCGCTGTGCGCGACCCGCACGCTGCCGCTCGCCGCGGCGGGCGGGGCCCTGTTCGTCGTGTCGGACACCCTGATCGCCACCGGCGTCGCTGGCTGGCCCCAGGCGCCCGCCGCCCAGTTCTGGGTGATGCTCACCTACATCGGCGCGCAGCTCCTGCTCGCCGAGGGGCTCCTGCGCAGCGCGAAAGCGGAAGGGGCCGGGCTCCCGCCCGGCCCCTCATCCGGTGACCGCGAGCGTCAGCGCACCGCGTCCAGGGCGTCGACGATGCCGAAGCCGTAGAAGCCGTTGACGGGCTTCGTGCCGGTGCAGACGGCGTCCACCTTGCCGTCGCCGTCACCGTCGTACGGGGCCGTCGGGCAGCCGGGGTTGTCGGCCTGCGCCTTGAGGAGCCACTGGATCTCCTGCGGGGACGACTTGGGGTGCGCGCTCTTCAGCAGCGCCGCCACGCCGGCCACGTGCGGACCCGCCATCGACGTGCCCTGCAGGAAGCCCCAGTCGCCGCCGGGCAGCGTGGAGAGGATGCGGCCGTCCTTCCCGGGCAGGTCCGGGACCTGGAACTTGTCGCCGCCGGGGGCCGCCACGTCGATCTGGCCCAGGCCGTAGTTGGAGTAGTACGACTTCTGGCCCTTCGCGCCGGTCGCGGAGACGGTGACCACGCCGGGCAGCTGCGCCGGGACGTCGAGGCAGACGGACGGGTCGATCTTGCGCTTCTCCGCCGGGCGGCCCTTGTCGTTCGGGCTGGTGTCGTCGGTGATCTCCTTGGCGGCCAGGTCGAAGTTGGAGTTGCCGGCCGAGGCCACGTTGACCGTGCCCTTGTCCTGGGCGTACTTCGCCGCGCGGGAGACCGACTCGCCTATCGCCTTCTGGTCGGGGTCGTCGGCGCAGTTGAACATCCACGGGTCGACGTAGTAGCTGTTGTTCGTCACCGCTATGTCGTGCTCGGCGGCGAAGACGAAGGCGCAGACCACGCTCTCCGCGTAGAACAGGCTGTCCTTGTTGGAGACCTTGAGCGCCGAGATCTTGACGTTCGGGGCGACGCCCGCGATGCCGACGCCGTTGCGGGCCGCGGCTATCGTCCCGGCCACGTGCGTGCCGTGGTAGTCCTTGAGCGGGTTGTACGGGCGCCAGGCGCCGGGCGTGGTGTCGGGCTTGCCGCTGACGCAGCTCGCCGACTGGGTCCGGGAGAAGTTCGGGGCGAGGTCAGGGTGGGTGTCGTCCACGCCCGTGTCGATGACGCCGACGGTGACCTTGCGGCTGCCCGGGTTGACCTTCGCGGCCTGGTCCGCCTTGATGGCGGGCAGGTCCCACTGCAGGCCCTCCAGGGGCTCGGCGCCGCCGGTGGACTGCCGGGCCGCCGCCGCGGCGCTCGCCTTGGGCAGCTTCACCTTCTCGGGCTTGCCGACGTCGGTGGTGGCGGCCGGGACGATCGGCGCCGTGCGGGTGGCGCCCGCGGACTGCACGCCGGGGACCGCGCGCAGCTTCTTGGCGAAGTCCGGGTTCTTGGAGTGGGCGACGATCACGCCTATTTGCTCGTAGGCGGTCACGACGCTGCCGCCCGAGGCGGCGACGGCCTTCTTCACCGCGGCGACGGTGGCGCGGTCGGCGGAGGTGTTCACCACGTACGACAGCAGGGGGCCGTCCGTGGCGGCCTGCTTCGCCTTGGGCGCGGCCTGCGGCGCGGCGGCGGCCACCCCCGGCAGGAGGCCGAGCGAGGCGGTGAGGGCGAGGCCGACGGGAACGGCGAGCAGCGCGTGCCGTCTTGAACGCAGAGGAGCCATGGGTTCTCCACATCATCCGAAAACCGCCGGAGCGCGGGCCGCGCGCGGGCGGGTACATGACGAGTGAAGCTAGCGCCGATCATGGCACCGGGCAATGCATTCCGGAACAAACGCCCTGACAGTCATCGTCGGGCACCAAATGTCCCTGCGGCAGCGGTAATTCGGAAGGGGAGCGTCCGACTCCGAGGGGAGGGATCGGAAGGCTCGTAGCGGGGCCTCGGCCGGTCTTCGGCCGGAACGGGGTCCTCGGCCGGTCCTCGGCCGGAGCGGGGCCCTCGGCCGGAGCGCGGAGTCAGGGAGCGAGGTCGCTGTCCCGCAGCGCGTCGATGCTCAGCGGCGGCAGCGGCACCCGGGGCCCGTACCAGCGGCCCGCCCTCGGGAGGGGCACGGACCTGCCGGTCGGCACCGCCGCTATGGGCGCCGTCAACCTGACGATCCCGAACGGTCGCCGACCGGGGGACGGCGGGGGAGGAGGAGGCGCATCGCTCACACCAGGGTCAACGAGGCCGCGGGCGGGCGGTGTCGCCCCGGCCCCCGGCCGCTGCCGAATTCCGGGTCTCCCCCCTGTCGCATACTGCGACCTGCCTCTACGATGCGTGATCCGGATCACAAGCCATCGGCTCGCGCCTCACACCCCCCTTGTCAGGAGAGACCGTGGACACCGCACCAATCACCACTGAGGGGCCGGACGAGCCCGACGGCCCGGACGTCACCGCAACCGCCGCAACCGCCGCAACCACCGCGCCCACCGGCGCGGCCGATCGTTTCCGCGAGGTGCAGTCGAGCGCCGAGTTCGGCGAACTCCGCCGCACGCAGCGCTCGTTCGCCTTCCCGCTCACCCTTGCCTTCGTCTCCTGGTACCTGCTGTACGTCCTGCTCTCCAACTACGCGGGCGACTTCATGGGCAGCACCGTCCTGGGCAACATCAACGTCGCCTTCGTCCTCGGTCTCGCCCAGTTCCTCACCACCTTCCTGATCGCCTGGTGGTACTCGCGGCACGCGGCGGCGAAGCTCGACCCGAAGGCCGAGGCCCTCCGGGCCCGCCTGGAAGCGGGGGAGTGACCGCCATGACCAGCGTCCCCAGCGCCCTGCACACCGGGATCCCGCTCGCGGCCGGCGCCGCGAGCGAGCACCGCACCCTGATCATCACGCTCTTCTCCGTCTTCGTCGCCGCCACCCTCGCCATCACCGTCTGGGCCGGCCGGCAGACCAAGGACGCCACCGACTTCTACGCCGGCGGCCGCTCCTTCACCGGCTTCCAGAACGGCCTCGCCATCTCCGGCGACTACATGTCCGCCGCGTCCTTCCTGGGCATCGCGGGCGCCATCGCCCTCTACGGATACGACGGCTTCCTCTACTCCATCGGCTTCCTCGTCGCCTGGCTGGTGGCCCTGCTGCTCGTCGCCGAGCCGCTGCGCAACTCCGGCCGCTTCACCATGGCCGACGCCCTCGCGTACCGGCTCAAGCAGCGGCCCGTCCGGACCGCCGCCGGCACCTCGACGATCGTCGTCTCGATCTTCTACCTGCTCGCGCAGATGATCGGCGCGGGCGCCCTCGTGGCCCTGCTGCTCGGCGCCTCGGGCGAGGGCTCGCGGCGGTGGATCATCGGACTCGTCGGCCTGGTGATGGTCCTCTACGTGACCATCGGCGGCATGAAGGGCACCACGTGGGTGCAGATCGTCAAGGCGGTCCTGCTCATCCTCGGCACCCTGCTGATCACCGTCCTCGTGCTCAACAAGGTGGGCTGGAACGTCTCCACCCTGCTCGGGCGCGCCGCCGAGGAGAGCGGCAAGGGCAAGGCCTTCCTCGAACCGGGCCTGCAGTACGGCAAGGACGGCACCACCAAGCTCAACTTCATCTCGCTCGGCCTCGCCCTCGTCCTGGGCACGGCCGGCCTGCCGCACATCCTCATCCGCTTCTACACCGTGCCCACCGCCAAGGCCGCCCGCAAGTCCGTGAACTGGGCCATCGGCATCATCGGCGCCTTCTACCTGATGACCATCGCGCTGGGCTTCGGCGCCGCCGCCCTCGTCGGCTCCAAGTCGATCACCGCCTCCGACCCCTCCGGCAACACCGCCGCTCCGCTGCTCGCCCAGGAGGTCGGCGGCGGCGCCGGCTCCACCGGCGGCGCCGTCCTCCTCGCCGTGATCTCCGCGGTCGCCTTCGCCACGATCCTCGCCGTCGTCGCCGGCCTCACCCTCGCCTCCTCGGCCTCGTTCGCCCACGACCTGTGGGCCAACGTCATCCGCAAGGGGAAGACCAGCGAGAAGGAAGAGGTGCTCACCGCGAAGTGCGCCGCCGTCGTCATCGGCGCCGTCGCCATCGCCCTGAGCATCTTCGCCCACCGGCTCAACGCCGCCGCCGTCGTGGCCCTCGCCTTCGCCGTCGCGGCCTCCGCCAACCTCCCGACCATCCTCTACAGCCTCTTCTGGAAGCGCTTCACCACCCGGGGCGCCCTGTGGTCGATCTACGGCGGGCTGATCTCGTCCGTCGGCCTGGTGATCTTCTCCCCGGTGGTCTCCGGCAGCGAGAAGGCCCTGTTCCCCGGCATGAGCTTCGACTACTTCCCGCTCGGCAACCCCGGCCTGGTCTCCATCCCGCTCGGCTTCCTGCTGGGCTGGATCGGCTCGCTGCTGTCCGAGCCGGAGCCGGACGCGGACGCCAAGTACGCCGAGCTCGAAGTCCGCTCCCTCACGGGACACGGCGCGCACTGAGGCTCTCCCCCGGACCTCGCCAGGAGGTCTCGTAGCGAACAGAGGCCCCGTAGCGAACCCAGGAGGTCCCGCAGGAACCCAGGAGTTCCCGCAGCGAACGCCGGACGGGCTGAGACCAGCCCGTCCGGCGTTCGCGTACCCGGGCCCGGGGCGGAGCCCCGAAACCCCCCGCGCCCCGGGCCATCGCGTACGCTGCGCACAGCGAATGAACGTTCACGTCCGCCGGGAGGGGCCGCAGCGTGCTCATCGACACCTACGGTCGCGTCGCCACCGACCTGCGCGTCTCCCTGACCGACCGCTGCAACCTCCGCTGCACCTACTGCATGCCCGAAGAGGGCCTCCAGTGGCTCGCCAAGCCCGACCTGCTCACCGACGACGAGATCGTCCGCCTCGTCGGCATCGCCGTCACCCGGCTCGGCATCACCGAGGTCCGCTTCACCGGCGGCGAGCCCCTGCTGCGCCCCGGCCTCGTCTCCCTCGTCGAGCGCTGCGCCGCCCTCCGGCCGCGTCCCCGGATATCCCTCACCACCAACGGCATCGGCCTCGCGCGCACCGCCCCGGCCCTCGCGGCCGCCGGTCTCGACCGCGTCAACGTCTCCCTCGACACGCTGCGGCCCGACGTCTTCCAGCGGCTGACCCGCCGCAAGCGCCACCAGGACGTCCTCGACGGCCTCGCCGCGGCCCGTACCGCCGGCCTCACACCCGTCAAGATCAACGCCGTCCTGATGTCCGGCATCAACGACGACGAGGCCCCCGGCCTGCTGGCCTGGGCCCTCGACCACGGCTACGAACTGCGCTTCATCGAGCAGATGCCCCTCGACGCCCAGCACGGGTGGCGCCGCGACGGCATGATCACCGCGGCGGACATCCTCGCGAGCCTGCGCACCCGCTTCACCCTCACCCCCGAGGACGCCGGCGAACGCGGCGCCGCCCCCGCCGAACGCTGGCTCGTCGACGGCGGGCCCGGCCGGGTCGGCGTCATCGCCTCCGTCACCCGCCCCTTCTGCGGCGCCTGCGACCGCACCCGGCTCACCGCCGACGGGCAGATACGCAACTGCCTCTTCGCCCGTGAGGAGTCCGACCTGCGGGCCGCGCTGCGCTCCGGCGCCACGGACGAGGAGCTCGCCGAGCGCTGGAAGCGGGCGATGCACGGCAAGAAGGCGGGCTCGGGCCTGGACGACCCGGCCTTCCTGCAGCCGCAGCGGCCGATGTCGGCGATCGGCGGCTGAGCCCGGACACCCGCGGGGCCGCTTTGCCCTACAGGGCCGTTTCGCCCTACGGGGCCGCTTCGCTCTACGGGCGCGGTGAGGCCTCCCACTCCTGCAGCGTCACCACGTCCTTCAGGAAGCCCCGCAGCCCGAGGAAGTTGGACAGGTGCTCGCGGTGCTCGTCGCACGCGAGCCACGTCTTGCGGCGGTCCGGCGTGTGCAGCTTGGGGTTGTTCCACGCCAGCACCCAGACGGCGGGGGCACGGCAGCCCTTGGCGGAACAGATCACGGCGTCATCGGGGGAAGTCACACCCCAGACTCTACGAACCGCGTGCAGACACGGCGACGCCGGGCAGCCACGGGGGGAGCCGCCCGGCGTCGGTCTGTCGCTCCGACGGGGGATGCGGAGCGCTTAGGAAGTACGTCACGGGGTGCCCGGCGTGCGGCACTGAAACCACATGATTGATCTGAGGTTTTCTTGAGCTTTGCGGCGCGCGCCCTCGCCCGCCGCGCCCCCACGGCGTATCAGCCGTGGTCACGCCCTTGATCGCCCTCGGAGCCGCGGCCGGCTTCCGGGACGGATTCCGCCATCTCCTCACCGGGACCCGGCATCAGCACCGGCCGTGTCGGCGCCGGGACGAACGTGCCGGGCAGCGAAGGGGCGTTCTCCCGCCCCGCATTGGCGATCACGACCGCCACGTACGGCAGCGCGGCACCCAGGATCAGCGTGCCGATCGCCACAAAGCGCTCGACGTTCCACAGCACCACGGTGAGCACCACCGACAGGGTGCGGATCGCCATCGAGATGACGTAGCGGCGCTGGCGGCCGCGCACGTCCTCGGCCAGGCCCTGACGGGCACCGGTGATCCTGAAGACCGCCGCCCCGCCCTGCTTCCGCATCACGTTCCACCACCTGATCCGCCGCGCCCGCGCGCCCTCGCCGGGACACCCTCCACGTTACGCCGCGTGGCCGCCGGGTACGAGGGCGGGTCCCCCCGCGTCCCCGTTCCCACCTGCGGCTGCGTAGGGCATGCCCCTATGGCGGCGGACGGACCGCTCCGGCGTGCGCCGTACGGACGACGGCCCCAGAATGGCGGGGCACGGCACATCGCGCCGCTGAGGAGGCGACATGAGCTGGTTGTGGGCCATCATCGTCGGACTTGTCCTGGGCCTGATCGCCAAGGCCATCCTGCCGGGCAAACAGCAGGTCCCCCTCTGGCTGACGATCATCCTGGGCATGATCGGCAGCCTGCTCGGCAACTGGGCGGCCACGGGGCTCGGCATCAACGAGACCAAGGGCATCGACTGGGGCAGGCACCTGCTGCAGCTGGCCGGCGCCGTTCTCGTCGTCGGCATCGGCGACCGGCTGTGGGTCGCGGTCCGCGGCGGAAACAAGAGCGGCGGCAGACACGCGGCGTGACGGGCGGGGGCCACGGGCCGCGACGACGCCGGAGGGACCACGCGCCGTGACGACGCCCGGGGGACCGCGCGCCGTAATGGCGCCCGGGGAACCACGCCCGTAATGGCGCCCGGGGAACCACGCCCGTAATGACGCCCGGGGAACCACGCCCGTAACGGCGCCGGGGCGGCCCGCACGCTTCTCGCGCGCGGACCGCCCCGGACCGGAGTGCAGTGGACCGTGGATCCCCTACCGCAGCTCGGCGATCTTCCGGCCGGCCTTGAGGTAGACCTTCCCGGCTCCCGCTCCGGCGCCGGCGACCTTGGAGACCGTCTCCGTCACGACCTCGCCCAGCGGGCGGATCGCGTCGGCCTCGGCCAGCACGACGGCCTCCTGGCCGCCGTCCGTCTCGACCACGAGCCGCAGACCGTTCTGCTTGGCGACCCGGCGGGCCGCCGAAGCGGACGGCTGGAAGCCCAGGACCTGGCTGAGCACCGCCGTCGCCGGCGAGTCGCCGTGCTCGGCCAGCTCCACCACGGGCGTCTCCACGTCGGAGAAGCTCTTCTTGGAGAACTGCGCGACGAACCCGGCCCGGGCCGCCATCGCCGCCTCGATCCCGTACAGCGCCGCCACGACCTCACCCGCGAGGATCTTCTTGAGGTCCATCGGGTGCAGCGAGCGCTCCTCGACCCGGGACAGCGCGAGGGCGATCTCCTCGTCCGTCCACTCGGTCCACGCCTTCAGGTACGGCTCCATCAGCCGGTCCGGCACCGACATGATCTTGCCGAAGACGTCGTCGGCGGGCGCGGTCAGGCCCACGTAGTTGCCCTTGGACTTGGACATCTTCGCGCCCGTGCCGTCCGTGCCCTCGATCAGCGGCATGGTGACGACGAGCTGCGGCGTCTGACCCTTCAGCTCCATGAGCTTGCGGCCCATCTGCAGGTTCAGCAGCTGGTCGGCGCCGCCGAGCTCCACGTCGCAGTCGAGCGCGACCGAGTCCAGGCCCTGGGCGATCGGGTACAGCAGCTCCGACATCGTCAGGCCCGAGCCCGCCGCCAGGCGGCTGCGGAAGTCCTCGCGCTGCAGCAGCTGCGAGACCGGCACCTGCGACAGCAGCCCGAGCAGCTCCGGGAAGGTGTACGGGGCCAGCCACTCGCTGTTCTGCCGGAAACTGACCTTCTCGAAGTCGAAGAACGGGCGCACCTGCTCGCGGTAGCCCGCGAGGTTCTTCGCGATGTCCTCGTCGGTCAGCGGCGGGCGCTCGGCCGTGCGGCCCGTCGGGTCGCCGATCTTGGCCGTGAAGTCACCGATGAGGAGGGTGACGTCGTGGCCCATGCGCTGGAAGCGGCTGAGAATGATCACCGGCACGGCGTGGCCCAGGTGGACGTCGGCCGCCGTCGGGTCGATGCCCAGCTTGAGCTTCAGGCCCTTGCCCTCCGCGCGCCGCTTCTCGATACGCTCGGCCAGCTTGTCGACGCCCGGCAGCACCTCGACGGTGCGGGCGGCGATCAGCTCGGCCTGCTCCCTCGCCGACAGATCCGTCAGATCGAGATAGCGCCGCGAGCCCGTCTCCTGCAGCAGTCGCTGGACGGTCTGGTCGGAGGAGAGGTCCTGCGCGAGGAGCTCGCCGGCGCGGGCGACGGATTCGCCGAGGCGTGTCATGACATTCCTGGGGAGAACGGAGACGGGTGGACGCGGACCAGTCTATTCGGACCGGCACCGCGCCCCCGCGGTCAGACCCCCCGCGGTCACACCCCCGCCGTCACACGCCCCGGCTGACCGAACTCATGTTGAAGTCCGGCACGCGCAAGGCGGGCGCCGCCGCCCGGGTGAAGTAGTCGCCCCACTCGCGCGGCAGCGTCGGCTCGGTGCGGCCCGCCTCGGTGACGCGCGACAGCAGCGACACCGGGGACTCGTTGAAGCGGAAGTTGTTGACCTCGCCGACGACCTCGCCGTTCTCCACGAGATAGACGCCGTCCCGGGTCAGCCCCGTCAGCAGCAGCGACGCCGGGTCGACCTCGCGGATGTACCACAGCGACGTCAGCAGCAGACCGCGCTCGGTGGCCGCGACCATCTCTTCCATCGAGCGCGTGCCGCCCGCGTCCAGGATCAGGTTGTCCACGCCCGGGGTGACCGGCAGGTCCGTGAGCCCGGCCGTGTGCCGCGTGGTGACCAGGTGCTCCAGCACGCCGTCGCGGATCCAGTCCACCGGGCCCAGCGGCAGGCCGTTGTCGAAGACCGACGCGTCGTCCCCCGAGGAGGCCGTGAGCACGAACGGCGCGCACTCCAGGCCCGCCGCCCGCGGATCGCTGCGCAGCGTCAGCGGCAGCGGGGACAGCTTCTCCCCGACGCGGGTGCCGCCGCCGGTCTTCGAGAAGACCGTCCGGCCCTCGGCGGCGTCCCGCGCCGCGGCCGACCACAGCTGGTAGACGAGCAGGTCCGCCACGGCCGTCGGCGGCAGCAGCGTCTCGTACCGCCCGGCCGGCAACTCGATCTTCCGCTCGGCCCACGCGAGACGCCGCGCCAGCTCGGAGTCCAGCGCCTGCGGGTCGACGTCGGTGAAGTCCCGCGTGGACCGGCCCGCCCACGCCGAGCGCACGCCGTCCGGCGACTTGGCGTTGAGCTCCAGCGTGCCGGTCGGCTGGTCGTGGCGCAGCCGCAGTCCGGCGGACGTGCCCAAGTAGTGCGACGACACCTCGTGGCGCGCGAAGCCGTACAGCTCGCGGCCCGCGGCACGCGCCCCGGCGAAGGACTCGCCGAGCGCGGGCGCGAACACGTCGAAGACGGAGGAGGAGGTCTCGGCGGGCGCGGCCGTGAAGTCGGGGGAGTGCGGCACGCCCGTCACCAGCGGCTGGGCGTCCTCGGCCGGGCCGGCCTCCCGCGCGGCGGCCTCGGCGGCCCGCACCAGCGGTTCCAGCTCCCCGGCCGTCACCGCCGAGCGCGACACGACACCCGAGGCGGTGCCCTCGGCGCCGTCGACGGTGGCGATCACCGTGACCGTACGGCCGCGGGTGACGCCATTGGTCGTCAGGGCGTTGCGCGCCCAGCGGAGATTGGCCGTGGACTGCTCGCTGGCGATCACCATGCAGCCGTCGGCGCGGGACAGCTCCAGAGCGCGCTCGACGATCTCGTGCGGCTGGTTACGACGGCTCACTGTCCGGCCTCCTCAGTGGTGTTCAGGCTGTGCTTTCCCGGGAGACGCCCCCCGGCCCCCCGGCCGGTTGCGTGGCGACCGCTCACTGACCCGCCTCCTCAGTGGTGTTAAGGATGTTGACGCCCTCGAAGAGCGCCGTGGGGCAGCCGTGGGAGACGGCCGCGACCTGACCCGGCTGCGCCTTGCCGCAGTTGAACGCCCCGCCCAGGACGTACGTCTGCGGCCCGCCGACGGCCGTCATCGAACCCCAGAAGTCGGTGGTCGTGGCCTGGTACGCCACGTCGCGCAACTGCCCCGCCAGCCGCCCGTTCCGGATCGCGTACGCCCGCTGCTGTGTGAACTGGAAGTTGTACCGCTGCATGTCGATCGACCACGAGCGGTCGCCGACCACGTAGATGCCGCGCTCCACGCCGGAGATCAGCTCCTCCGTCGAGGGGCCGTTCGCCGCCGGCTGCAGCGAGACGTTGGCCATGCGCTGGACCGGGACGTGGGAGGGGGAGTCGGCGAAGGCGCAGCCGTTGGACCGGTCGAAACCGGTGAGCTTCGCGATGCGCCGGTCCAGCTGGTAGCCCACCAGGACGCCGTCCTTGACGAGGTCCCAGGACTGGGCCTCGACGCCCTCGTCGTCGTAGCCGATGGTCGCCAGGCCGTGCTCCGCGGTCCGGTCGCCCGTCACGTTCATGAGCTCCGAGCCGTACTTCAGCTTGCCCAGCTGGTCGAAGGTCGCGAAGGACGTGCCCGCGTACGCCGCCTCGTAGCCCAGGGCGCGGTCCAGCTCGGTGGCGTGGCCGACCGACTCGTGGATGGTCAGCCACAGGTTGGAGGGATCGACCACCAGGTCGTACGAGCCGGCCTCGACGCTCGGCGCGCGCATCTTCTCGGCGAGCAGCTCCGGGATCTCCGCCAGCTCGGCGTCCCAGTCCCAGCCGGTGCCCGTCACGTACTCCCAGCCGCGGCCGGCCGGGGGCGCGAGGGTGCGCATCGCGTCGAAGCCGCCGGTGGCCGGGTCGACCGCGACCGCCGTCAGCTGCGGGTGCAGCCGCACCCGCTGCTGGGTGGTGGTCGTGCCCGCCGAGTCGGCGTAGAACTTGTTCTCCTGGACGGTCAGCAGGGAGGCGTCGGCGTGCGCCACCCCCTCCGCCGCCAGCAGCCGCGAGCTCCAGTCCGCGAGCAGCGCGCCCTTCTCCGCGTCCGGCACGTCGAAGGGGTTGACCTCGTAGGACGACACCCACGTCCGCTCGGCGTGCACCGGCTCCGCCGCCAGCTCCACCCGCTCGTCCGAGCCCGCCGCCGCGATCACCTTCGCCGACAGCCTCGCCATCGCGACGGCCTGCCCGGCCACCCGCGCCGCCGCGTCCATCGTCAGCTCGACGCCCGCCGCGAAGCCCCAGCTCCCGCCGTGCACCACCCGCACCGCGTACCCCAGGTCGGTGGTGTCCGAGGTGCCCGCCGGCCGGGCGTCCCGCAGCCGCCAGGACGCGCTGCGCACCCGCTCCAGGCGGAAGTCCGCGTGGTCGGCCCCCAGGGCGCGGGCGCGCGCGAGGGCCGCGTCGGCGAGTTGCCGCAGCGGCAGCGCGAGGAACGACTCGTCGATTTCATGTGGCACGGATGGCCTCCCCTAGGCGTGCGATGTCTCCCGAAGACGCAGTGAATCACGCCGCACCGTGCCCGAGGGCGCCCTTTTGCGCAGTTCAGGGGCGGGCTGGAAAGCGCTCCGGGAAGCGTCGCGCACGGGCCGCGCCGCTCGGCGCGGCCCCGTTTTCTGTAGGGACCCCACAGGGTCCGCCATGCGCTCCTGTTAGGGGCGGGCTGCGCGCCGTGCGCCGTGGCCCGATAGTTTTCGTACGGTACAGACGACCAATGGCAGCCAATGGCAGCTACACGTGAAGGAAGGGTGGTCCTTTGAGCCGCTCGGTTCTGGTCACCGGAGGAAACCGGGGCATCGGCCTCGCCATCGCCCGCGCCTTCGCGGAGGCGGGCGACAAGGTCGCCTTCACCTACCGCTCGGGTGAGCCGCCGGCCGCCCTCCTGGACCTGGGATGCCTCCCCGTCAAGTGCGACATCACCGACTCCGAGCAGGTCGAGCAGGCCTACAAGGAGATCGAGGAGAAGCAGGGCGCGGTCGAGGTGCTGGTGGCCAACGCCGGCGTCACCCGTGACCAGCTGCTGCTGCGGATGTCGGAGGAGGACTTCACCTCCGTCCTGGACACCAACCTCACCGGCACCTTCCGGGTCGTCAAGCGGGCTTCGAAGGGCATGCTGCGCGCCCGCAAGGGCCGCATCGTGCTGATCTCCTCCGTGGTGGGCCTGCTCGGCGCCGCGGGCCAGGCCAACTACGCCGCCTCCAAGGCCGGCCTGGTCGGCTTCGCCCGCTCGATCGCGCGTGAGCTGGGCTCCCGCAGCATCACCTGTAACGTCGTCGCCCCCGGCTTCGTCGACACCGACATGACCCGCGTGCTCACCGACGAGCAGCGCGAGGCCATCACCAAGCAGGTTCCGCTCGCGCGCTACGCGCAGCCCGAGGAGATCGCCGCCTCGGTCCGCTTCCTCGCCTCCGACGAGGCCGCATACATCACTGGAGCCGTCATTCCTGTCGACGGCGGATTGGGCATGGGTCACTGAACGACATGAGTGGAATCCTCGCAGGCAAGCGCATCCTGGTCACCGGCGTCCTCACTGAGGCGTCGATCGCCTTCCAGGCCGCGAAGGTCGCCCAGAACGAGGGCGCCGAGGTCATCCTGACCGGCTTCGGGCGACTCTCGCTCGTCGAGCGCATCGCCAAGCGGCTGCCCAAGCCGGCGCCGGTCATCGAGCTGGACGTCACCAACCAGGAGCACCTCGACGGGCTGGCCGGCAAGGTCCGCGAGCACCTCGGCGACGACGTGCCCCTCGACGGCATCGTGCACTCCATCGCCTTCGGCCCGCAGGGCGCCTTCAACTTCCTGGAGGGCACCTGGGAGGACGTCTCCACGGCCGTCCAGGTCTCGGCGTACTCCTACAAGTCGCTGACCATGGCGCTGCTGCCGCTGATGCGCGAGGGCGCCTCGGTCGTCGGCCTGACCTTCGACGCGCAGATCGCCTGGCCGAAGTACGACTGGATGGGCGTGGCCAAGGCCGCCCTGGAGTCGACCAACCGCTACCTGGCCCGCGACCTCGGCCCCAAGGGCATCCGCTGCAACCTGGTCTCCGCCGGCCCCCTCAAGTCGATGGCCGCCAAGTCCATCCCGGGCTTCGAGGAGCTCGCGGACGTGTGGAACCACCGCGCCCCCATCGGCTGGGACCTGACCGACCCGGAGCCGGCCGGCCGCGGCGTCGTCGGCCTGCTGTCGGACTTCTTCCCGCGCACCACGGGCGAGATCGTCCACGTGGACGGCGGCGTCCACATGATGGGCGCGTAAGCGCCCTGTAAGGGGCGCGGGGAACTGCGCGACCAGCCACGGACGATCCGCAGCCGACAACCGCACATCCGGCGAAGGCTCATTGCCCAGCCCGGGGGCGCCCCATGATGGACGCCCCCACCCCCGCGCGCACGCCCGGTGCCCGTTCCGTTAGCCCGGAACGGGCACCGGGCTTTTCCGGCTCGTGCGCCGGAGCCGGCCCCCGCACACTGAGGGGCGGAGGAGGTACGCGCATGAGGTCCCCGCTCCGCCGCACCACGGCCCTGCTGTTCGCGGCC
>NZ_PXWG01000072.1 GCF_003011965.1 Streptosporangium nondiastaticum | reverse complement strand
GGCCGCGGCGGTGCGGCGGCCGTCCCGCGGGCCGTGCGGTCTACCGCTTCCTTCCCCTGCGCTTGGCGATGGCGGTCATGACGACGGGCAGGAGCAGTTCGAGCGCCCGGGCGACCTGGGCGGCCGGCAGGCCCGTGCGTTTGGCGACGGTCTCGGCGACGGGTTTGGTGATCCTGCCGAGGACGCCGGACATCAGCCCGCCGCCCGGACCGCCGCCCAGCCCCTGCGCGAGGCCGCCGAACCCGCCGAGACCCGCCACGCCCGCCGGAGCCGCTCCGGCCCCGTTCTCGCGGGTGAGCTCATCGGGGAGGGCCGCGACGGTCTCCCGCACCATCCGCGTCGCCCCGTCGGCGTCGGTGCCGAGCTCCCCGGCGAGCTCCTGGATGCGGTCCTCGCCCAGCTCGTCCAGTACGTCCTTCTGCAGCGCTTCATCGCCCATGGGGCCGACCCTACGCGGGGCGAACAGATCTCGGTACGCAAGGTAGTGCGGCGGTCACCGTGCGGGACGGCGTGCGCCCGCGCGCCGTCCCGTCCGGAAGCGGCGGCACCGACCTCAAGATCCTTAAGCGGCGTGCTCCCGGATTTCACCTCATTGAGGGGAAATATGACCTTCCGATCTACCCGCCGGGGGCGCGCGAACTAGCGTGGGCGGCCATGTCACACCCTTTCGAACTCCCCTCCTTCTACATGCCGTATCCCGCGCGCCTGAACCCCCATCTGGAAGGCGCCCGCGAGCACTCCAGGGCCTGGGCCCGCGAGATGAACATGCTGGAGGGCTCCGGCATCTGGAGCGAGGCGGATCTGGAGGCGCACGACTACGCCCTGCTGTGCTCGTACACCCATCCGGAGGCCTCCGGCCCGGTGCTCGATCTCGTCACCGACTGGTACGTCTGGGTGTTCTTCTTCGACGACCACTTCCTCGACGTCTTCAAGCGCACCGGCGACATGGCCGGCGCGAAGGCCTATCTCGACCGGCTCCCGGCCTTCATGCCCCTCGACTGCGGCGCCACCCCCGAGCCCACCAACCCGGTGGAGGCGGGCCTGGCGGATCTGTGGGCCCGGACGGCCCCGGCGATGTCGCAGGACTGGCGCCGCCGCTTCACCGAGAGCACGCGGCACCTGCTCAACGAGTCGGTCTGGGAGCTGTCCAACATCAACGAGGGCCGGGTCGCCAACCCGGTCGAGTACATCGAGATGCGCCGCAAGGTGGGCGGCGCCCCCTGGTCGGCGGGCCTCGTCGAGTTCGCCGTGGGCGCCGAGGTCCCCGCGGCGATCGCCGCGAGCCGGCCGCTGCGCGTGCTCAGGGACACCTTCGCGGACAGCGTGCACCTGCGCAACGACCTCTTCTCGTACGAGCGGGAGACCGAGAGCGAGGGCGAGCTGGCCAACGCCGTCCTCGTGCTGGAGCGGTTCCTGGACTGCGGCACCCAGCAGGCCGCCGACACCGTCAACGACTGGCTCACCTCCCGGCTCCAGCAGTTCGAGCACACCGCCCTGACCGAACTGGCGCCGCTCTTCGAGCTCCACGGCCTGGACCCGCAGGCCCGGCACGACGTCTTCGCCTACGTCAAGGGGCTCCAGGACTGGCAGTCCGGCGGCCACGAATGGCACATGCGCTCCAGCCGCTACATGAACGACGCCCCGCGGGACGCGGTCAACGCACCCGGGGCCCTGCTCGGCGGGCCGCTCGGGCTGGGCACCTCAGCGGCGCGCCGCATCGCCTCCGTCGCGGCCACCGCGCCGGCGCGGCTGCGCAAGCACACGCACGTGCCCTTCCAGGTGGTGGGCCACCTGCCGCTCCCGGCCTTCCCCATGCCGTACCCGCTGCGGCTCAACCCCCACCTGGACGCCTCCCGGCGGAACAACCTCGCCTGGGGACACCGCATGGGGATGCTCGCGCCCGACCCGGCCCTCCCCGGCTCCGGGCTGTGGACCGAGGAGAAGCTCACGGACTACGACTTCGCCCTGTGCGCCGCGGGACTCCACCCGCGAGGCACCGCCGAGGAGCTCGACCTGGCGACGGACTGGCTGACCTGGGGCACGTACGGCGATGACTACTACCCCACGGTCTTCGGCGGGCGGACGGGGGCGGCCGGCATGGCCGCGGCGCAGGCGTGCACGGACCGGCTGCTGCTGTTCATGCCGGTGGACTCCCCCGGCACCCCGCGCCCGGAGCACGTCCTGGAGCTCGGCCTGGCCGACCTGTGGGCGCGCACCACCGGGGA
Source organism: Streptosporangium nondiastaticum (assembly GCF_003011965.1). Lineage (GTDB taxonomy): Bacteria > Actinomycetota > Actinomycetes > Streptomycetales > Streptomycetaceae > Streptomyces > Streptomyces nondiastaticus. The sequence continues at coordinate 29,684 of NZ_PXWG01000072.1, read as the reverse complement.
CATGACCAGGGAGCAGCGCGCCGATCTGCGCACGGCCGTCAGCACGATGCTCGACGCCTGGCTCTGGGAGCTGTGGAACCAGAAGCAGCACCGCATCCCCGAGCCGGTGGACTACATCGAGATGCGCCGCCACACCTTCGGCTCCGAGATGACCCTGACGCTCTGCCGCAACGGCCTCGGCGCGGCGCTGCCGCCGGAGATCTACCGCACCCAGCCGGTCCAGGCCATGGAGAACGCGGCCATGGACTACGCCATCCTGATGAACGACCTCTTCTCGTACCAGAAGGAGATCCAGTTCGAGGGCGAGATCCACAACTCCGTGCTGGTCGTCGGAAACTTCTTCGACTGCGGGCGCGAAGAGGCGCTGGGTATCGTCACCGATCTCCTGACCTCCCGGATGCGTGAGTTCCAGTACGTGGTCGACCATCAGCTGCCGGTCCTCATCGAGGACTTCGCTCTCGACGAGGAGGCCCGCGCGGGCCTTGGGCAGTACGCGAGGGAGCTGCAGGACTGGATGGCCGGGATCCTCAACTGGCACCAGGGGTGCCGCCGTTACCGCGAGGAGGACCTCCTGCGCCACAAGGCCGCTCCCCCGGCGGTCTCCGCACCGCCCGTGGGCACGCTCACCGGCCTGGGCACGTCGGGCACCCGGCTGACAGCGCTGCTGCGCGCGCCGCAACGGGCCGCCGGCGGTCAGCCGGTCGCCTGACGGAGCACGTCCCATCCGGCCGGTGCCGGATGGGACATTCCCTTCCCTTCGGTGGCGTCCGCACCACCGCACGTGACGCCTCACCGGGCCGGGACGTCACAGGTCCGCACGTCACAGGGCGGCGATCATCCCGCCGTCGCAGCGGAAGGCGGAGCCGGTGAGGTAACCCGCCCGGTCCGAGCACAGGAAGGCCGCCAGCTCCCCCATCTCCTCCGGCGTGCCGTACCTGCCGACCGGGATGAGGCTCTCCGCGCCCTCGCGGACCTGATCGGCAGTGACGCCCCGGTCACGTGCCCGCACCGCGTCGACCGACTGCACGCGCGGGGTGTCGATACGGCCGGGAATGATCGAATTCACGGTGATCCCGTCCGGGGCGAGCGCGTTCGCCAGCAGCTTCATGTACGAATGCACTGCGGCACGCACCACGGAGGAGGCGGCGAGCTCGTGAATCGGCACGATCACCGAGCTCGAAGAGACGTACAGCAGCCTCCCCCACTGCTTCTTCTTCATGCCGTCGACGACCGAGGCGACGACCTGCTGCAGTGACAGGAACATCGAGCCGAACGCCTGCGAGAAGTCATCCGCCGTCACCGTGCCGACCTTGCCGGGCCGGTATCCCGGACCGTTGAGCACGACGATGTCGAAATCCTTCCCGTGCCGCCGCAGCGTGTCCGCGATTCCTTCCGGGCGCGAGAGGTCGAGGCCGATCCCGGAAACGCCCGGCGTGCCGGCCGGAACCGTGATGGTCTCCGCTGTTTGGTCGGCCTTTCCCTGCTCCCGGCTCGCGATGGTCACGGCCGCTCCGTGCGCGGCGAGACTCCGCGCGATCCCCAGGCCGATGCCTGACGTCCCGCCCAGCACCAGGGCCGTCGTATCACGCACTGATCTTTTCCTTCCGGTTGGCGGCGGCTGTGAAGAGGTGAAGTGCCAGGAGCGCCACCGCGAAACCGATGAATATCAGCACGATGGCGGTGAACCCGGTGATGACGACGCTGTCGAACACCAGCAGCAGCACGCCGGTGAAGAACATCTTGATGGCACCCTGTACGGCACTGGCCGCGCCGCGGGCCGTTTCCACCGTGGTCATGCTGAGGGTCAGCGTCAGCGGAGCGATCATGCCGGAGATGAAGCCCAGCGCGACCGAGAACAGACCGATCTTCAGCAGGCTGCTGTCCAGGTCCGCGAAGGCCGAGACCCCGAACACCACCAGGTAGGCCACGAGGCCCCTGAGGTAGGTGTCCGTCGGCGACCAGCTGATCCAGCTGTTGCAGAACGAACCGCAGATGATGGACAGGGCGTACAGGATGTAGAAGAGGCTGTTGCCCACCGGGCTGACCCCCAGGGCGTCGAACGCGAAGGGTGCCGTCGCGTAGAACGCGATGGTGAAGGAGAAGATCAGCGCGGAGGCGATGCTGTACGACGTGAAGTTGACGTTCTTGAGCACGGTCGTATAGGCCTGCACCTTGCCCGCGTTCCCCTGGCTGCGCGCTGATGCCGGATGGGTCTCCGGCATCAGCGAAGCAATCATGATCAGCCCGGCGACGACCGCCGCGGCGAACAGCAGGAACTGCAGGTGCCAGCCGAAGTGGACACCGATGAAGCTGCCGATCAGCGGAGCCACGGCCGGCGACAGCTGACTCGCCATCGAGAAGTAGGAGAACGCCTTGCGCAGCTTCCCCGGCTCCTGCAGCGTGTCGACGATCAGCGCCCGGGATATCACGGTGCACGCGGCGGTTCCCAGCGCGGTGAGCACGCGGGAGATGTCCAGAGCGACGATGCTGTGGGCGGTGTATCCCACGAACAGGCCCACCGCCGCGACACCGAGCCCCGTCGCCAGGGCGATCTTGCGGCCCCTGGCGTCGGAGAAGCTCCCGTAGAAGAACTGCGCCAGGCCGAGGACGATCATGTAGAACACGATGAGGTTCTTCATGGTGCCCTGACCGACCGCCAGGTCCTTCTGGATGGCCGGGAGAGACGGGTTGAAGAAATCCACCGCCATCAACCCGATGACAACACTGAAAAAAGCGAAGAAGAGTACGCGCACTTCGTTGCTCGTAAACTTCGGCTTCGCACCAGACATCTCCGCCGCCTACCTCGTTGTTATTGCCGTGTGCATCTCGGATCCGTGTCAGACGGCCGTGCTATCCATTGCTGCCGCTCCTCGACCGGGCGAAGGCCTTCAGGTTCTCCCGGTACGACCCCGCCGGGGTGTCGGCGTCGCGATCGACGATGACGTGCAGGACGTGGACGCCGTCGCTGTCCTTGATCTTCTCCGCCACGGCGTCCAGCTCGTCGACCGACGTCACCCGGAAGCCCTCCGCCCCGACGGACTCGGCGAACTTCACCCAGTCGTGATCCGGCAGGACGCTCAGCTCCGGCAGGTTCTGCCGGTTGTTCATGCGCGTCGCGCCGTAGCTCGCGTTGTCGAAGATCGCGAAGATGATGTTCCGGCGGTACCGCACGGCGGTCTGGATCTCTATGCCGTTCATCAGGGCGCAGCCGTCGCCCGAGATGACGAGACCGGGCTCCTCCCGCGCGAACGACACCCCGATGCCGGCGCCGAAGGCCCAGCCCATCACCCCCATGTTGGTGCTGGAGTAGAAGCCGGCGTCGACGTGCGTCGTCCAGTAGTGCGTGGCGAAGGACCGGTGGTTGCCCATGTCCGCAACGCACCAGCGGTCGTTCAGCCACTTGTTCAGGGACAGCACCGCACGCGCGGGGTGCATCGCCCCGGTGTCCTCGGGAATGCTCTCCCACAGCGGCGTGCGCTCGGCGCGTTCCCGCAGCGCCGCGTTCCCGGGAAACGCCCGGCCGGCCAGGGAGGCCTCCCACCGTTCCAGGAACAGCAGCTCGTCGCACAGCAGCGTCCGGGAGCCCGGAGCGAAATTGCCGATGTCCTCGACGGAAGACGTCACTTCGATGACGTTCCGCGCGCTGGAGAGACCGGCGTCGTAGGCGCTGGTGTTGAACTGCGTGGGGCGGCAGCCCAGGAGCAGCACCGTTTCGGGGGTCTGCCGGGTGAAGAGTTCGGTCGCCCGCGGGTTGGCCGAGTACCCGAACACGCCGACACTGTTCGGGTGGCTCTCGGTGAAGGCTCCCTTGGCGTCCACGGTGGAGCCGACGAGAATGTCGTGGGATTCGGACAGCCGGGTCAGCAGGTTCCGCACGTCCCGCTTGTTGGCATGCGAACCGATCAGTACGGAGACGCTCGCCGACCCGTTGATCGTGGCGAGCACGCCGTCGAGGTCCTGCTGGTCGCACATCGTGCGCGAGGACCGCAACGCCCGTGTGCTCACGGCGGTTTCCGTGCTGTCCGCGGCCAGCACGTCCGCGGCGTAGGACAGGTACACGGGGCGCGTCGGGCATTCGACGAGATTCTTCAGGGTGCGGTTCCAGTACCGGATCGGGTGCTCGTCGCTGCGCACCTGCAGCGACGAGCTCGTCACCGGTGCGAGCACCGCCGCCATGTCGACGCTGCCCGTCGGCGTGACGTCCTGCAGCGCGTCATGGGCGTCGAAGCCCCGGGGAATGTGTCCCGACAGCAGGATGACGGGCGACCGGTCCGCGCTCGCGTTGATCAGTATGCCGACGGAGTTGGCCACGCCGGGGCCGTCCAGCGCCATCACCACGCCGGGCCCCTCCGCGGCCCTGGCGTAACCGTCGGCCATCGCCGTCGCACCGCCTTCGTTGGCGGCGATCACGGGTGCGATCCGGGGATTTCCTTCGCGATCGGCATCGCGGTAGTTCGACATGAACGCGTTGATCATCTTCCCCGGGACCATGAAGAAGGCCGAAACGCCTTCGTCCTGGAGGGAATCCAGGATCACGCGTGCGACGTTCGGCATCAGTGGGTTTCCTCTTCCACGATGTCGGACAGACCGCGGTATCCGAGACCGCCGGAGAAGACGGGTTTGCCGCAGGACTCCTCGATCAGCTCACGGGTGACGTTGGGAAGGTCGGCGAAGAAGTTGCTCGCCTTGTGGCTGGTGTAGTCCGAGATGTGCAGCTTCTTCGTCAGGCGGGCGCGCAGGTACTTCAGGTAGTCCTGGGTGACCGCGTCACCGACGGAGAACGTCCACTGCAGGGCGAGGCGTGACACGTCGGACTCGACCTGCGGGTGGGTTCCGCGGTGCACGGCGCGGTAATCGAAGATGACCAGATCGCCCGCCTTGCTCGCGATCGTGTTCTCCGGCGTGTACGTGTGGTTGCTGACGATCTCCTCGCGCTCCTCCCGGGAGCGCAGGGGGCTCGACTGGACGATGTCCATGCCCCCGCCGTGGACGGCGTCGTTGTCCTGGAGGAAGACGTTGAACATCAGGATCGCGGGGAAGTCCCCGGACTTGTTGACGGGCTTCGACAACATGCGGTCGTCGATGTGCCAGCCGATGAGCAGGGCCTTCCGGACCGTGAAGTTCGGGTACAGCAGCAGCGAACCGACCTTGTCGCTGAGGTCGGCCACCATGGCGTCGAACTTCTCGGAGAAGAGGGCGCCCTTCAGCTCGGGGCTCTCCAGGAAGCGGCTCGGCGGCATGGTGCCGTCACCGCTCGAAAGAATCTCCTCCGACACGGCGCGCAGGCGCTGCACGGTTTCCTGATCGAGATAGTTCTCGATCACGCAGTAGCCCTTTTCGGCAAGGGAGTCGAAGTGCTTGGCCTCGAATACCATTCTCAGTCCTTACTCGGTCTGCTACGACTACGCCGCTTCGACGGGGTGTTCCAGTACGCCCACGCCGGAAACCTCTGCGCGGACGGTGTCGCCGGGGGAGATCACCGCGGCTCCGGGAGTACCGGTCGATATCACGGTGCCGGCCGGGAGCGTGCGGCCGGCCGAGAAGTACTCGATCAGCCGGCCGATGCTGTACTTCATGTTGCTGACGGTGTTGCTCGCGACGACCTCGTCGTTCCGGTACGTGGTGATGCGGATGTCCTTGAGGTCCTCGAACTGCTCCCGGTCCCGCAGAACGAGGGACGGGCCGATGCTCGCGAAGGTGTCGAAGCCCTTGCTCCACGCGATGTACCGGAGGTTCTGCCGGAGGGCTCCCTCGTCCGTCATGTCGAGGCTGGTGGTGAAGCCGAGGACGTGGTCGAAGGCGTCCTCGGCGGACACGTTCTTGCACGTCTTCCCGAGGACGACACCCAGCTCCGCCTCGGCGGTGACGCGGGAGGACTGCCGCGGAATCCTGATGGCGTCGCCGTTGGCGATCACACAGGTGTAGGGGCGGTTGTACGAGCCCGGGAATTCGTCCTGGGTGGCTTCCAGATCCTTCGCGTGCGCCAGGAAGTTCAGCCCCGCGCCCCAGATCTGCGGTATGGACGACAGCATCAGGGACTTCTTGAGAGAGACCTCTCCGACGTCCAGGCCGTCGTGGCCCGCGGCGCGGTGCGCGCGGAACGCGTCGACCAGGAGGGGCATCTTCTCCATCGCGATGAGCCGAGCGAGATCGGCGGGCAGCGGCTCGTTCAGCGTGCTCGCCAGCCGGCGGACGGAGGCCTTGTAGCCGTCGTGGTCCTCGAGGATGACGTCCTGCTGCCGGTCGACCGGATACGGATAGACCTTCACGTTCATTTTCCTACTCCGTCTCGCGGAAGGACTTGGCGATGGCTTCGATGTCGGCGGTCGACAGGTCCTTCTGATAGGCCGTCGGCTTCACCGCCTCCATCAGCTGCATGGGGCTGAGCGAGTGCTTCTCTGCGGCGGCCGTGATGGCGGGGAAGTTCTTGGAGTGCAGCCCGTAGATCGCGCCGAGGACCTGCAGCTCGCGGTCGGCCTTGAGCGTCTCCAGACGGGAGACGCAGTGCTCGCTGGTGTGGGCGAGCGCGTCCGTGTTGTAGGTGCGCTTGCCTTCCTGCAGCTCCAGCACCGCGGCCATGTGCTCCAGCACGGCGTTGCCGGCGTCCCGGCCGAGCCCCGCCAGTGTGCAGTCGACGATCGAGGCGCCGTTGTTCATCGCGGCCAGGGAGTTCGCGTTGGCCAGGCCCAGGTTGTTGTGCCCGTGGAAGCCCAGCGGCGTCTTGAGCCGGCGCGATGCCTCGCCGAAGAGCTGTGCCGTGCGCTCGGGGAGGAACTGTCCCACCGAATCGACGAAATACAGGCCGTCGGGTTCGCAGGAGTCCTCGATCCGGGCGGCGATCTCCACGGCCTTTTCGGTGTCGTGGACATGGGACTTCATCAGGTTGACGAAGACCGTCAGACCAAGCTCTTTCGCGCGGGCGACGTGGTCGTACACGTTCTCGTACGACGTCATGTCGGACCCGATGCGGGTGTACTTCATTCCCGCGTCGGCCAGCGGTTCCAGATCGTCGGGGGAGGTGTAGTCCGCCACCGCGAACATGCCCCAGTTGCAGCTCTCGGGCAGATGCCGTGAGGCGATTCCGCACCATTCCAGATCGGTGATGTGAGATTCGGCGATCGTGTTGCCCCTGATGCCCAGGCCATGGCCGACTTCAATCCATTCCAGACCCGCCGCGCTGATCTCGGCGAGCAGGGTTTCGATCGTCTTCATGTCGAACTGGAAATTGACGGAGTAAGCACCGTCGCGGACCGTACAGTCCATGATCGTGTGCTGGTGCGGCTGCGGGATCGGTGTGCGCCTCTGGTTCATTGGCATGACTCTCTGCTTGTTGGTCACCTGTTGACGACGCGATGCGCGCATCAAATGGGCCCGGAACAGGGGAGAGGCCGTCATGGCGGATCGCTGGAATCCGCCTCGGCGGCTGCGGAGATGCTCGGTAGGCGGGCAGCCCGATGCGACCGTTCCGGCAAAATGCAGAACAGTCCGCAAAGGGCGGATCAACGGGCAGCAACGTGAAATCGTTGCGCCGTCACGTGTGTATCGATGTCAAAGCCGGGAAAGAAAGCCGTCGCCATGGCCGCGCCGGCGTTCGCCGACATGGGCACCGGTTGGCGAGGACGCGGCCCCGCCGGAACTCCGGTCTAGACCCTCAGGCATGCTCACGGCAGTCTTCCCCCGACTGTCCCGGCTGTTGAAGTACGCGGATCGTGTGGGACCGCCCCGTGTGGCGGTCAACCTCGGTGATCACTAAACCAAGATGCCTGTGTACCCCGCAACTACCTTTGGCTTTCTTGAAACGTTCTTTACGCGCTTGACGATCCGGGGCGGCGCGGGCCGCCAGTCCTCGATGTGCCGTCTGTCCACCGCCGCCTGATTCGTCAAAAGCATCCCGGTGGCGGAGGATTCGCCTTGGAGATTCGCCTCGGGGATTCTCTTTTAAAGACCGGTGATCCGGTTTAAAGACTGGTGATCCGGTTCGTCAACCGTCCGTGCGGTGGCGTTCACGGAAGGCGCGGACGCGGCCGCGGCTCGCGCAGGCCGGCGAAGGGCACCAGCGGCGGCGGCCGGTGGGGTTGGCGAAGACGCCCCGGCAGTCGTGCTCGGGACAGACGGAGAGGGTGTGGCGCTCGGGACCGGTGAGATGGTCGGCGGCCTGCCGGGCGATGCGGGCGAGCGCCGCCCCTGTGGTGGCGGGCGGCTCGCGCAGCAGCCGGTCCCCGGCGACGAGCCGTACGGGATCGCGCTCCTCGCCGAGGAAGCGGGTGAGCCCCTCAACAGCCTCGGCCGGCGGCGGCTGTTCCTCCGCGACGGACAGGGCGAGGGGGCGCAGGGTCTCCCGCAGGGCGCGGGCCCGGAGGAGGTCCGCGACGACCGGCGGCCGGGCGGGCGGCAGCTCGCTGCGGTCGAGCCACTCCGCCAGCCGCTCCGGGGTGGCCAGGCGCTCGACCGGGTGCGCGCTGAAGTGCCGGCCGCTGGTGGCGAGCAGGTTGAGCCAGGTGGCTCCGCAGTCGAAGCGGAAGGCCGGGCGGTTGTCGTCGGTCACCTCCGCATCGTAACGGTTTAACCGTTACAGTGATCACGTCGATCATGTAACGGCTTAGCCGTTACGCGTCTGGACCGGAGGAAACACCATGGGGCCTGTCGTGCGGACCGTTCTGGGAGACGTTCCCGCATCCGAGCTGGGCGTGTGCGACGCGCACGACCATCTGTTCATGCGCTCGCCCCGCCTGCCCGGCCAGGAATTGGACGATGCCGAGGCCGCCGGAGCCGAGCTGCGGGCCTTCCGCCGGCTCGGCGGGCGAGCGGTGGTGCAGTGGACGCCCCGCGGGATGGGACGGCGGCGCGCCGACCTCGCGGCGCTGGCCTCGGCGACGGGGGCGCACGTGATCGCCGCGACGGGGCTGCACCAGGCGGTGCACTACGCACCGGAGTACCTGGAACGCGACCGGGACCGGCTCACGGAGCTGTTCGTCCGTGACCTGACGGAGGGGCCGGTCCGGGCCGGGCTGGTGAAGGTCGCCGGCGGCTTCCACGGCCTCGACGAGCACGCGCGGCACGTCATGACCGCCGCCGCGCAGGCTCACCACGCGACGGGCGCGGCCGTCGCCGTCCACCTCGAACTCGGCACGGGTGCGGACGAGGTGCTGGACCTGCTGTGCGAGAAGCTGGACGTCCCGCCCGGCAGGGTCGTCCTCGGCCACCTCAACCGCTCCCCGGACCTGCGCGTGCACCTCCGGGCGGCGCGCGCGGGGGCGTTCCTGGCCTTCGACGGCCCGTCGCGCGCCCACCACGCCACGGACTGGCGGCTGTTCGACGCGCTGACGGCCCTCGCCGAGGCGGGGCACGCCGACCGGGTCCTGCTGGGCGGGGACACGACCACGGCCGCCGCCCGCTCCTCCGCGGACGGCCCGGGCATGCCGTATCTGCTGCGCAGGCTTCGGCCGGCGTTGGCGAAGGAACTCGGCGAGCGCTTCGCCCGGCAGGTGTTCGTCGCGAACCCGGCCCGCGCCTTCAGCGCCGACTGGCCGGTTGAGTAACTGCGGGCCGTTCGTGGCCGGTCGCGCCCCGCGGCGGAGCCGCAGATCGGCACAGCCCCGCGCCCCTGTCGGGGCGCGGGGCTTCCTGCTACCGGTTGTCCACCACCGTGCGCAGCTTGCCGCTGGCGGGGGTGCGGTCCAGGGACGCGCCGTCGACCGTCTCGACGGTGAGGGCGAGCAGCTTCTCGTCGACGGCCGTGCGCAGTTCGGGGTAGCCGGCGAGGAAGGCCTCGCCGGCCGCGTCCGCGTCCGTCGTGGCCGTGCGCTCCATGCGGACGGTGAGGCTCTCCCGCGGGCCGTCGTGGCCGAGGAGGATCTGCAGTTCGCCGACGAAGCGCAGGCTCTCCTCCGCGATCGCCATGAAGCGGCGGTAGTTGAGGAAGTACGTCGCCACGCGCATCACGTCGCCGAGCCGGCCGAGGAGTTCGAACCGGGGGGCGTGGCTGCCGCAGGGGCAGCGGCCGGGCAGGGCGCGGCCGAGGTCGCCGATGACGTAGCGGCCGAGGTTCTGCCCGCGGCGGGCGCGGGTGGTGAAGACCAGGCGCCCGGTCTCCCCCGGCGCGACGGGCCGGTCCTCGGCGACGTCGAGGATCTCCAGCGTGTGCAGGTCGGCGTGGAGGTGGTGGACGCTGCCGGTGCTCTCGGTGCACTGGTAGCCGAGGGGGCCGAGGTCGGTGCTGCCGTAGGTGATGGAGCGGATGACCTCGACGCCGAAGGTCTCGGCGAGGGTGCGGCGCTGTTCCTCGGTGAAGTGCTCGCCACCGTAGAAGATCTTGCGGATGCCGCCGTACGAGCGCAGCGCGTCCTCCTGTTCGTGGAGGAGCTGCCAGAGGTAGGAGGGCATGCCGAAGAGAGTGTCGACCTCGTGGGCGACGATCGCTTCGGCGGTGGCGCGGTGGTCGGGGCCCGCGGCCATGGGTATCTGGACGCCGCCCAGCCGCTCCAGGATGGAGAAGAAGCTGATGAAGCTGCCGTACATGCCGCCGCAGTAGAAGAGGTTGGCGGTGCGGTCGCGGGCCGGGTCGTAGCCGGCGGCGAGCAGGCCGCGGGCGGCGGCGTGCATCTGGGTGTCGTAGTCGTCCCAGCTGAAGAGGGACAGGGCCGGGGCGCCGGTGCTGCCGCCGCTGCGGAAGTACAGCTCGGCGTCGCCGCGGGCGACGTCGCGGTTGAGGTCCTGGACGGCCGCCTTGTCCAGCAGGGGTCCGGTGGGCGCCGGGAAGGCGGCGGTGCGGGCCAGGTCGTCGAGGCAGGCGGTGGCGGCGAAGCGCTCGTCGGCCTGGACGGCGACGCGGCGGCTGTAGCGCTGGAGGGCGTAGACGCCGTCGTGGGGTTCGCCGGAGTAGCCGGCGGTCATGGCGCCGACGGGGGTGACGCGGGTGGCGCCGGCGGCGAGGACCGTGGCGGACAGCTCCGCGACGTCCGTGCGGCTGCCGGCGATGCCGGCGGTCTGCAGGTAGCGGCGCATGGGGCGCAGGGCGCCGATCAGGCCCTTGCGCGGCAGGGGCTTGACCCACACGCTGCGGTGCAGCGGGGAGGCGGTGAGCGCGGGGCGGGTGTCGGCCATGACGCGCCAGGAGCCGTCGGGGGCGGCGATGACCCGGGTCAGGCCCAGGTGCTCCTCCAGGCGGGCGATGAGCTCGGTGGTGGTGAGCTCGGCCTCCTCGGCGGGGTCGAGGGGCTCCTCGTCGGCCGGGGGCATCCCGGCGAGGACCGCGGCGAAGCGCTCGGCGAAGGCGAAGACCTCGTCGGCGTCCTCGGTGTCGAGGTAGACGACCTGGGGGCTGGAGCAGGCCTGCTGTTCGAAGAGGCACACGTCGGCGGCGAGGGCGGCGAGGGTCGTCTCGTCGGCCCACGCGTCGCGCGTGAGGTAGGCGAACGAGATCTTGTGGCCCCACTCGACGAGGCGCGCGCCCGGCGGGACGTGGGCGGCGACGCCCTCGACGGCGGCCTCGCCGCCCCAGACGGCGACGGCGTCGGCCGGGGCGCACATGAGCTTCAGCCAGTCCTGGCGGCTCGACCCGAAGCGCAGCACGATGACGCGGTCAGCGATGGCGCCGGTGGAGTCCAGGGCGGCGAGCTCGGCGAGGAGGTGCTGGGCGAGGAGGGTGTCGGCGCTGCTGGTCTTGAGGACGTTGACGTTGCCGGCGAGGAGCCCCTCGATCAGGCTGAGGGGGGCGACGGTGGCGGCGTTGCCGGGGGCGATGTGGGCGACGAGGCCGACGGGGGCCCACGCCTCGTAGACGGTCTCCTTGGCGTCGGGCCGGGTCAGGCGCTGCGGCGCGGTGCCGCCCAGTTCGCGGCGGAGCTTGCGGCTGAGGGCGCCGCGGTCCAGGAAGGCGGCGAGCTCGCCGAGGAGCGCGCCGGCGTCCTCGCCGGCGGGCACGTGGGGCGCCAGCCGGGCGCGGACCGGGTGGGCCGGGTCGCGCAGGGCCTTCGCCAGGGTGTCGCAGGCGGCGAGGACGGTCTCGGTGCCGAGCGGGGCGGCGAGCGCCTGCTCGACGGCGGCGGGGAGGGTCGTCAGGCGGCGGGCGGCCTCGTCGTCGCCGATGAAGGCGCCCTGCCAGTAGTGGTGGTTCATCGGATCCGTCGAAGGCATCGTAGGCGTCGTAGGCGTCGTAGGCGTCGTAGGCGTCGAAAGCGCGGACTCGGTCATGACATTCCCTTCATCAGCTCGGCGGCGGCCACCGCGCAGCTCTTGTTGCGGCTCACTCCGGCGCGGCCGTGGATGGTGAACCACGGCGTCTCCAGCTCGCAGCCGCACTCCTCGCCGGGGTGGAGGGAGGCGAGGTCGCCCATGACGACGCTCTGGGCGGGCACGGAGGTGATGTACGGGGAGACGAGGTGCAGATAGCCCTTCTCGCCGTACGGCAGCGGTTCGAGGGTGCGGGTGGAGCGGATGAAGACCCGGGACCACACCGGCGCGTGCAGGTTGTGGTGGGAGCACTCGATGTACGGGATGCAGTGCTCGACGGAGCCGAAGGTGTCGCGGATCCGCTCGGAGGGGATGCCGAGCTGTTCGGTGACGCGGGCGTAGAGCTCGTGCTTGCCGATCTGCTGGTCGGTGTGGCCCTTCCAGCCGCCGCCGAGGATGATCAGCGAGTCCTCGGGCAGCCGCAGGGGCGGCAGGCCCATGGCGCGCATGCGCTCCAGGGTGAACCAGAGGAAGGCGGGGAAGCCGAGGATGCGGACGGGGGCGTCGTCCTCGGCGAAGCGGCGCAGGGCGGCGATGCAGCCGAAGGGGTCGAACTCGTGGCCGCCGCCGGTGTTGCGCAGGGCGTACTCGACCTGCCGGGCGGGGGCGAAGTCGCACAGGTAGTTGTCCGTGAAGGACGTGCCGAGCTTGAGGTCGCGGGCGGGCTCGTAGCTGTAGAGCAGGTAGTTGACGGGCTGGTCGGGGGTGATCCAGCCGTTGCGCTCGAAGATGCGGGCGACCATGCGCTGCGCGGAGCGGATGGTCCACTCGTCGAAGAACATCTGCGACTTCTGCCCGGTGGTCCCGGAGGACGTCAGGTGCAGGTGGACGTCCTCGCGGGGGATGGACAGCACCTCGTGGCGCTTGAAGAAGTTGGCGTGGACGAGGGGCGCGCCGTAGGGCGCGGCCGGATCGCCGGAACCCGTGGCCGCGTGGAGGTCGCGGAAGAACGGGGAGCGCTCGCGGTGCCAGGCGTGGCTCTCGGCCATGGCGGCGGCGAACAGCTCCTCCTCGGCGGGGCCGGAGGTGTAGGGGTCGGTCAGGTCGCACAGGCGCTGGACGTGTGCGAGCGCGTCCGGGTCGGGGACGGTGACCGGGGCGAGATGGGGGTTGAGGGGTGCGGTGAGTGTCATGAGGCAACCTCGCGTGAGGGCAGATACGTCGACGCCCAGGCCGACACGTAGGAATCCAGGAAGGGCTGCAGGGCCGCGTCGGCGACCAGGCCGCGGAAGTCGATCTGCTCGGTGGTCCGGGACATCACGACGTAGTCGTGGAAGCCGTCGCCCTCGCGGCGCATGGCCGGGTAGAGGGCGCTGGGGATGAAGCCCTGGGCGAGGCCGGCGGACAGCAGGTCGTGCCGGTCCAGCGGGAGCAGCGCTTCCACGTAGCCGGCGCCGGCACGGGTCAGGGTGCGGGTGACCGCTTCGAGGTGGGCGGCCGCGGCGGCCGGGCCGGGGTGGGCCGCGACAAGGGCGCAGTAGCCGCCGGCCCGGTTGAGGCAGCCGTAGACCTCGAAGCCGCCGTCGTCGGACACGAGCAGCACGTTGGGGGTGTGCAGGGGGTAGAACCAGTTCGCGGCGTCGGGGAAGCGCTCGCGGAAGCGGCGGCGGACGAACGCCGGTGCCTCGATCATCTCCAGCTCCGCGGCGGCGGGCGCCGCGGGGGCCGGGGCCGGGTCGGTGGCGCGGGTGTGCGCGTAGCTGATGCCCAGGGTCCGCTCCGCGGTGCGCAGCAGGGGCAGGAGCGGGGCGGGCACTTCGGCGACGGGGGCGCGCCGTTCCAGCACGCCGGGCGAGTAACGCGCGTAGAGCGCGAGGCTCTCACGGCTGTCGAGGTCCACGGCGTTGGGCAGGACGCCCATGGGGCGGAAGCCGTTGCGGCTGACGACGCGCTGCGGTCCGGCGCTGACGGTGCGGACCGTGGCGTAGACCGAGTCGAGGCGGCCGGCGTCCAGCGTGCGCCGGCACAGGGTGTCGGTGAGCAGGCCGGCGATGCCGGAGCCGCGCTGTCCGGGGTGGACGGCGAGTCCTTCGAGGCGGCCGAGGCGGCTGCCGGGCTCGCCGTGCACCGCGCACGAGCCGGTGAGGGCTCCGGTGCGCGGGCAGCGGGTGACGAGCCAGAGGGTGTGCGGGTCCTCGATGAGCCGGGCCATCACGGCGGGGTCGGTGCCGAGCGCCGTGGGGTAGTGCGGTCCGTAGACGGCGTAGTAGAGCTGGCGGAGCTCGGCGATGTCACCGGGCGCGGCCTGCTCGACGACTGGGACGGCGGAGTCGCTCATCTCCCGCCTCCCGCGGCGCCGGCTGCCGCCGTGGTTGCCGTCGCCGCCGGCACAGCGGCGGCCTCCGCGGGCTGTCCCGCGGGCTTCCCGGCGGGCGCCGTCGGCGCACCGTCCGTGAGCGGTTCCGCGGGCTCCCCCGTGGTCGTTCGTGCGGGCTCCTCCGCGGTCCCGTCCGCGGTCCCGTCCGCGGTCCCGTCCGCGGTCCCGTCCGCGGCCGCTTCCTCCGGGCCGTCCGCAGGACCTCCGCGGAGCAGCGCCAGCGCGAGCGCCGCGGGGACGAGGCCGGCCGCCTGGATCAGGCACAGGGTCCGGGCGGACAGGTGGTCGCCCAGGAGGCCGAAGAGCAGCGAGGCCACGGGGAAGGTGGCGCCGAGGACGGCCTGCATGACGGCGAAGAAGGCGGGTTTGTCGGCGGTGGGCACGAGGCGCTGGAAGAGCGCCACGAAGCGGACGCCGATGACGCCGACGCACCAGCCGGTCACGGCGAGGGCGCCGGCGATGACGGGCCGTTCGCCGACGAGGCCGGGGACGGCGAGGGCGAGGGCCATCGCGCCGAGGCAGGCGGAGCCGACGGCGGTGGGCCGGCCCGGGACGCGGGCGCCGGTGAAGGAGCCGATGAGGGTGCCGGTGCCGAGCGAGGCCTCCAGCAGGGCGACCGTGGCGCCGTCGCCGTGCAGCACGGACTTGGTGTAGAGCGGCATGATGACGAACACGGCGGTGGTGAAGAGGTTGGCCGCGGTGAAGCAGATCAGGATGGCGCGGACGAAGGGGAGTCCGGCCAGGACCTGGCGCAGTGTGCGCGGGCCGGTCGCGTCGCCGGCTTCCGCGCCGTCCCCGGCACCGTCCCCGTCGGGCATGCGGAAGCGGACGGTCGCGATGAGGACGGCGGCGGCCGCGTAGGCGGTGGCGCATCCGGCGGCGAGGCCGGGGATGCCGGCGCGGTCGACGATGAGCGCGCCGAGGAGGGCGCCGCCGAGGCTCGCGAGGGACTGGGTGGACAGCTCGAAGCCGGTCGCGGCCTCGATGTCCTCGTCGTCGACGAGTTCGGGGACGGAGGTGGTCAGGCAGGGGTCGAAGAAGGCCTGGCAGGTGGCGAGCGCGAGGGTCGCGGCGTAGGCCGCGGCGATCGGCAGGTCGCTCGCGTACGCCCAGGCGGCGAGGGCCGTCGCGGCCACGGCGGCGCCGCCGGCCGCGGTGCGCAGCACCGAGCGGTGGGCGAAGCGGCCGATCGCGCGGGCGACGACGGGGGCGAGGGCCACGGCGGGCAGGGTGCTGACGGCCATGAAGAGGCCGGAGGCGAGGCCGTTGCCGCCGGAGACGGCGTAGGCGACGAGCCACCAGGAGACGCCGACCTGGAACATGCGGACCGCGGCCTGGGTGAGGACCTGGCCGAGCCAGACGGCGCCGAAGGCGCGGTTGCGCAGGACGAGCGGCAGCTTGCGGCCGGCCGCGGGGGCGGCGGTCATGCCGTGGGCCTTTCGTCGATGACGCGGACGAGCTTGCCGGAGCGCGGGTTGACGACGAGGTCGCGGTGGCGCACCCACTCGACGGAGAGGGGGTGGACGAAGCCCGTGCGGACGGCGTCGGGGTAGAAGGGGCGGGCCTCTTCGAGCTCCGTCACGACGGACTTGGCGAGGGTGTCCAGCCCGGCCGGGTCCTCGGAGCCGGGGTCGTCGGGGGACACGGCGAGGCGCAGGACGAGGCCGTCGCGGCCGTCCCAGCGGCGGACGACGAGCTGCATGCCGACGACGCGGCCGTCGGTGTCGGCGGCGGTGACGGCGGCCTGGGCGTCCTGCGAGTAGAGGGAGACGGGGCCGACGCGCACGCCTTCCTCGGCGCGGCCGAGGATGCGGAAGACGCCCGCCTCGGGGTCGGTCCACTCGGCGCGGTCGCCCGCGGGGTAGCGGATGACGGGCATGAGGCGGCGGAAGAGCTGGGTGACGACGACGCGGCCGGGGCGGCCGGCCTCGCGGATGGGCTCGTCCGTGGCGTCGTCGAGGATCTCGACGACGGTGTGCGGGGTGAAGGCGCGGTGGGTGCGGGCGTCGGCGCCGGGCACGGGGCGGCCGAGGAGGCCGGCGTCGACGCTGGCGTAGCCGAGCGTGCGGGGCTCGGCGTTGGGGAAGGCGCGGGCCAGCAGGCGGCGCTGGTCGTCGAAGAGGGCCTCGCCGCCGAAGAACAGCAGCTCGACGGAGGGCAGTTGCTCGCCGTCGGCGATCAGGTGCTCGGCGAGGCGGCACAGGGTGGTCGGGGTGCCGGCGACGACCTGGGCGGCGAAGTCGCGCAGGGTGGGGACGGTCGTCTCCAGCGGGGCGCCGCCGCCGATGGGCAGGCGGACGCTGCTCACGGGCGCGTGGGAGAGCGAGTCGAGGATGAAGAGGAAGCTGGCGTAGAGCTCGCCGGCGTAGAAGAGGTCCGCGACGCGGTGGCCGGGGCGGAGCCCGGCGTCGAGGAGGCCGTGGCCGAAGGCGGTCACGAACTCCTGCCATTCCTCGCGGGTGTAGCAGGAGAACTTCGGTGCGCCCGTGGTGCCGCCGGTCTTGAAGACCGAGGCCTCTTCGAGGGGGGCGGTCAGGACGCGGTTGTCCTGGAGGGTGTTGGCCGCCCAGAAATCGCTCTGCCCGACCACCGGAAGGTCGGTGAGGCAGTCCACGTCCGGCGGGAGGTCCGCGTAGAGGTCCGCGTAGAACGGTGAGTTGTGACGGACATAACGTATGAGGTCCGATAGCTGATGGACGGGCATGCTGCCTTTGCCTGCTTCAGAGAATAGGGGTGGTTTTCCGGCCGGGCGGAGCCGGTGCTCGCCGCCCTCCGGTTGACTGTTCAACGAGAGCGCGTGCACCACACACTCGTGAAGCGCCGGCATCCGCCTGACGCGCGGTCACAATCATGGGACACGGCCGAACGTACTGCAAAATCGGCCGCGTACCGGCCGCTTTTCCTGGCCTGAAACAGCGGGTGACCGCGGGTAACACCCCTCTTCCCGCACGGTCATGACGTTCGCACAGCAGACGCTGCACTCCCCGAGTTGACAACGTCCGGCGTTCTGTATGGACCGGCCATACACAGCGTGTGAACGTTGTACGAGGACCGCATAACGCGTCAAGAAGCCATCAAGAATTCACTCGCATGTAAGTCCAGTCATGCATCCGCGCCCGCAGCGACGAACGGAATTGACACGCATGCCCATTCAAGAATCAGTGGCTCTCGTCGGCATCGGCTGCCGTTTCCCCGGCGGTATCGACTCACCCGAATCCTTCTGGGACTTCCTGGCCGGCGGGAAGGTCTCGGTGGAATCCACTCCGGAGGACCGCTGGCGCGCCTACACCCGGATCAGCCCCGAGTTCACCGAGGCCCTGCGCAGGGCCGAGCGGCCGGGGAACTTCATCGGCGACGTCGACGGATTCGACGCCGAGTTCTTCGGCATCGCCCCGCGCGAGGTCGAGCTGATGGACCCCCAGCAGCGGCTGGTGCTGGAGGTCGCCTGGGAGGCGCTGGAGAACGCCGGGATGGCGCCCCGTTCGGTGGCCGGGTCCGACGCCGGCGTCTACATCGGCACCTGCTCGGACGACTACGGGCGCCGCCTGCTGGAGGACCTGCCCCGGATCGAGCCCTGGACGGGCATCGGCGCCCAGCTGACCGGCATCGCCAACCGCGTCTCGCACGTCCTGGACCTGCACGGGCCGAGCTTCGTGCTCGACTCGGCCTGCTCCGCCTCCCTGGTGGCCGTCCACCTGGCCTGCCGGTCCCTGCTGGAGGGCGAGACCTCGCTCGCCCTCGCGGGCGGCGTGAACATCATCCTCTCCCCCGCCTACACCCTCACCCTGGAGGCGGCCGGCGCGCTCTCCCCGGACGGGCGCAGCAAGCCGTTCGACGCCGAGGGCGACGGCTACGGGCGCGCCGAGGGGTGCGGCGTCCTCGTCCTCAAGCGGCTGTCCGACGCGACGCGCGACGGCGACCGGATCCTTGCCGTGATCAAGGGGACGGCCGTCGCGCAGGACGGCCGGACCAGCGGCATCATGGCCCCCAACCCCGACGCGCAGCGCGACCTGCTCCGGCTGGCCTGGCAGCGGGCGGGCGTGGACCCGGCGACCGCGGGCTACATCGAGGCGCACGGCACGGGCACCCGGCTCGGCGACCCCGTGGAGGCGTCCGGCCTGCACGCGGTCTTCGGCGCGGGCCGGCCCGGCGACAAGCCCTGCTGGATCGGTTCGGTGAAGTCGAACATCGGGCACGCCGAGCCCGCCTCGGGCGTCGCGGGCATCATCAAGGCCACGCTGATGCTGCAGCACGCCGAGATGGCGGCGACGGTCCTCACGAGCGAGCCCAGCCCGGACATCCCGTGGGAGGAGTGGGGGCTGCGGCTGGTCACCGAGCACCAGGTCTGGCCCAAGGGCGACGCGCCGCGCCGCGCGGGCGTCTCGGGGTACGGCTACGGCGGCACGATCGGCCACGTCGTCCTGGAGGAGGCTCCCGAGCCCGCCGAGGGCGCCGCCGAGGAGCCGCTGCCGGGCGGGCCGCGGCTCTTCCCGCTGTCCTACCGGAACCGGGCGGGCGCCGCGGAGTACGCGTGCCGGCTCGCCGACTGGCTGGAGCGGCACCCCGACACCCCGCTGTCCTCGGTCGGCCAGACACTGGCCGCCCGGCGCTCCCACCTGGAGCATCGGGTCACCGTCGTGGCGGACGGCCGGGCGGAGCTCGTGGCGGCCCTCCGGGCCGTGGCCGCGGAAGGCGCCGAGGAACAGGAGACCGACAACGTCGCGGAGGGCACGGCCCGCCCGGGCTCCGGCGACGGAACGGTCTGGGTCTTCTCCGGGCACGGCTCGCACTGGTCCGGCATGGCCCGCGAACTCCTCGCGGACAACGCCGCGTTCGCCGGTGTCATCGACAGCCTGGAGCCGGTGTTCCGCACCGAGCTGGGCTTCTCCGCGCGGCAGGCCATCGTCTCCGGGGACTTCGAGGCCGTCGACCGCGCCCAGTCGATGATCTTCGCGGTGCAGGTCGCGCTCGCCGAGGTGTGGCGCTCGTACGGGCACCGGCCCGCCGCCGTCATCGGCCACTCCGTGGGCGAGATCGCCGCGGCCGTCACCGCGGGCGCCCTGTCCCTGGAGGACGGCGCGCGCCTGAGCGGACGCCGGTCCGCGCTCCTGCGCCGGGTCGCCGGCAAGGGCGCGATGGCCATGGCCGCGCTGCCCTTCGAGGACGCGGCCGCCCGCCTGGCCGGGAACCCCGCGGTCTGCGCCGCGATCGCCTCCTCCCCCGGCTCCACCGTGGTCTCCGGCGACGCGGAGGCGGTGGCCGCGCTCGTCCGGGACTGGGGCGCCGAGGGCATACCCGTCCGCCCCGTCAACTCCGACGTCGCCTTCCACAGCGCCCACATGGACCCGCTGACGGAAGCGCTGCGCGAGGCCCTCGGCGGCCTTGCGCCCCGTACACCCGAGGTGCCGCTGTACAGCACCGCCCTCGACGACCCCCGGGCACGGGCCCCGCACGACGCCGGCTACTGGGTGGCCAACCTGCGCAACCCCGTGCGCCTCGCCCAGGCCGTCACCGCCGCCGTCGAGGACGGGCACCGCCGCTTCCTGGAGGTCTCGCCCCACCCGGTCGTCGCCCACTCCATCGGCGAGACCCTGGCCCACCTGGACGTGGCGGGCGGCCACGTCGCCCACACGCTGCGCCGCAACCGGCCGGAGGCGCGCACGCTGCTGCTGAACCTGGCCGCGCTGCACAGCCACGGCGCCGCGGTCGACTGGAGCGCGCACTACCCGGCCGGCCCGGTCGCGGAGCTGCCCCCGATCGCCTGGCAGCACCGCCGCTACTGGACCGACGCGGTGCTCCCCGCGGGCGCCGTCGTCGCCCACGGGCACGACGTCACCGGGCACACGCTGCTCGGCCCGCCGGTGGACGTCGCCGGCACGGCGCCGCTGCGCATCTGGAACACGTACCTGGACGACTCCGTGCGGCCCTTCCCCGGCGGCCACGCGCTGCACGGCACGTCGATCGTCCCCGCCTCCTCGATCATCCACACGTTCCTGGAGGCCGCGCCCGGGCAGGGCGGCAGCAAGGCGCTGTTCGACGTCTCGCTGAAGTTCCCGGTGGCCCTGGCGACGCCGCGCGAGGTGCAGGTCGTGCAGGAGGGGCTGACGCTGCGGCTGAGCACGCGGCCCACGGGCCCGTCCGGGGCGAGCGGGCCGGGCAACTGGCTGACGCACACCACCTCGTCCACGATGGCCGCGGACGCCCCGCCGTTCCCGGCGGGCATGCTCTCCGTGGCCGCCCCCGCGGGCCTCACCGCCGCGGACCCGTCGGTGGTGATCGGCCGCCTGGACGCCATCGGAGTGGAAGGCATCGCCTGGCCGTGGACGGTCGAGGAGCTGCACACCGGCGAGGGCGTCATCCGCGCCCGGGTGCACGCGCCCGCCGTGCCCGGCGACCAGGTCACGTGGGCGCCGCTGCTGGACGCCGCGCTCGGCATCGTCCCCGTCATCTACGGCGGCCCGCCCACGGTCCGCATGCCCGCGCACATCCGCGAGGTCCGGGTGGTGGGCGAGGCCCCGGAGACCGGCTGGGTCGACATCCGCCTGACGGATCCGGCGACGGACACCGTGGACATCGTCATCAGCGACGAGCAGGGGCAGCTGCGGGCCTGGCTGCCCGGGACGCGCTTCGGAGCGCTGCACGAGAACGGGGCTGCGGCGGACGAGACCGCGGCGGCGTCCGGCCCGGAGGAGCCGGCCGCGCGGGCGGCGGGCGAGCCGGTGCGGTGGCGCGAGCTGCCGCCGGAGGAGCTCGCCGCCCGCGTCCACGACGAGATCACCGGGCGGCTGGCGCGCGAGATGAAGATGCCGGCCGGCGAACTGGACCCGGAGCGGCCGCTGACCGACCTCGGGCTCGACTCGGTGATGTCGATGCGGGTCTGCGCCCAGTTGGAGAAGCTGCTCGGAGTGCGGCTGCCGGTGACGGTCCTGTGGAACTACCCGACGGCCAAGGGCCTTGCGGGCCACGTCACTTCGCTCCTCGCCCCGGAGGGCGAGCCGGCGGCGGCCCCCGCCGCCTAGCGGCAGGAAGATCACACGGGCGGCCCGTGCACGCGCCCCGGCGGGGCCGTGCACGGGCCGCCGCGTGCCCTCGGCAGCCCTTGCGGGGACGGCTAGACCAGCGGGGTAAGGAACCGTTCCGGCTGGCAGGCCTCGCACGGGAGGGCGTTGCGGGCGAGGAGCTCCTCGCGGGCCTGGGCCGTGGTCATCGTCTCCTCACCGCCCTTCGGTACCCAGCATCCCGCGTGGTGCAGTTCGTGCATGTTGCGGCCGGAGCCGCGGTGCGTCGTGACCGGCCAGAGCGCGTGCTCCATGTCCGGCCGGTACGGCGGGCGGCCGTCCCCCCGGCCGTGGCCGTTGCCCGCGGGCGGATCGTCCTCCAAGTAGGCGTCGTCGGTGAGGAGTTGCAGGACCACGGCACGGACCCAGTCGCGCGGGTCCATCCCCGACTCCTGCGCGGCCTCCGTGATGAGGGCGAGTTCGTCGTCGCTGAAGAGCTGCTCCATGCCGCGCGACGGTAGCAGCGCGGGGGCCGCCGCGGGGGGCGGTTGCGCAGGCCGCGGTACGGGCACGCGGGGTACCCGCGCGGGCCCCGGCGCCGGTTCCCGCCCGGCATGGGATTAGCCCGAAAGAGTAGTGGCGGAACCTCGCGCACCGGGCCGACCATCGACTGTGCGGCCCGCGCGACCAGGCATGTCACGCCTGGGGCCGCACCGAACCGGAAGACGGTACCGGATGGCCGGTTTTCCGGCGGGGCAACTGCGGCCGAAGATCCCGAAGCGTCCGGTTCACGCGCCGGGAACTGACGCGTCGAAAGGTTCGGTCTTCCCAATCAACAGACCGGATGGTTCGGTACCGCCATCAAATGATCTCGGTACCCGTACCGGTACGGACCGTGCTGTCCGCGCTGCCCTCCGCATCCATGCTGGGAGTGCGCCCCGGGGGTTCGGGGCGTGCTCGCTCTACGGGAGGAAGCAGTGCCCAAAACACTCAATGGGGAGGACACCCCGTTGCACGGGGCGTCGGTGGAGCCGCCGGAGGGGTCCGTGGGCATCAGAGCCCGCGTCGAGATCCCCG
This sequence comes from Streptosporangium nondiastaticum, assembly GCF_003011965.1. Lineage (GTDB taxonomy): Bacteria > Actinomycetota > Actinomycetes > Streptomycetales > Streptomycetaceae > Streptomyces > Streptomyces nondiastaticus. Next base: position 7,061 of record NZ_PXWG01000072.1, on the reverse strand, counting down.
TACAGCGCGCCGACGGGGCCTGGACGCCCGGCCAGATGGTGACGTTCACCGGGCTCGGCGACGGGCTCGAGCACGTGGCGGTGCAGTTCGGACCGATCGCGGACGTCCCGCTGGTCCGGCTGCACTCCGAGTGCCTGACCGGTGACGTCTTCGGCTCCGCGCGCTGCGACTGCGGTCCGCAGCTGACCGAGTCGATGCAGCTGCTCGCCGCGTCCGGCGGCGTCCTGCTCTACCTGCGCCAGGAGGGCCGGGGCATCGGCCTGTACAACAAGCTCGACGCCTACCGCCTGCAGGACCAGGGCCTCGACACGTTCGCCGCCAACCGCGAACTGAACTTCTCGGACGACCTGCGCGACTACCGCTCGGCCGCCCAGATGCTGCAGGCGCTCGGCGTCACGCGGATCCGGCTGCACACCAACAACCCCGACAAGGCCGCGCAGCTCGCCTCGTACGGCATCGAGGTCGTGGAGCAGGTCCGCACCGGGATCTTCCGTAACGAGAACAACGACCACTACCTGCGCGCCAAGGCCGAGTACGGCGGCCACTCGATCGAACTCGTGGAAGGAACAGCGTGATCCAGCACCGGGGACCCATCAGCGGCATCGCGGCGTGGCAGGGCGCCTACGTCGCCACCGCCGGCTACGACAACCAGGTCATCTGCTGGGACCAGCAGACCGGGACGGCCCTCGCCCGCTCCTTCCACGACCACCTGGCCAACCAGTGCGCGTTCTCGCCGGACGGCCGCCACCTGGTCACCTCCTCCAGCGACTACACCGCCCGCCTGTGGACGGTGCCGGACCTGCGCCTGGTCGCCGTCCTCGCCGACCAGGAGGACGACGTGGAGATGTCGGTCTTCCACCCGTCCAAGGAGCTCATAGCCACCGCCTCCCGCGACCACCGGGTGCGGGTCTACGACTTCACGGGCGCCCTCGTCGCCCGCTTCGCCGGCCACACCGCCGACGTCATCTCGGTGGAGTGGGCCCGCGACAGCGACGAGCTGATCTCCTCCAGCGACGACGGCACCATCAAGCGCTGGTCGCTGGAGACCGGCGGCCTGATCGCCGACCTCGACATGGACGGCATCGAGACCGACACGATCGCCATCTCCTCCGGCGGCACCATCTTCGCGGGCAACGACGAGGGACAGATCATCGTCGTCGGACCCACCGAGCGCACCGTGCTGCCGGCCCACGAGGCGGGCATCAAGCGCCTGGTCCTGGACGACGCCCGCAACCTGCTGGTCAGCCTCAGCTACGACCGCACCATGCAGCTGTGGGACGTCGCCTCGGGCGTCCCCGAGCGGCGCGACACCACCGCCCTGCCCGACGACGTCTGGCCCCGCTCCTGCGCCTTCGCCGGCGGCTCCCGGCTGGTCTTCGCGACCTTCGGCGCCGGCTACCGCGGCTACGACTACGAGGGCCGCACCTGGGACACCGCCGAGGTGCCGCCCACCCAGGGCGTCAACGCGGTGCTGCCCACCGCCTCCGGCGCGCTCACCATCGGCGACGCGGGCATCGTGCACCGCGAGGGCGAGACCGTGGCCGAGACGGGCAGCCTGTGCAACTTCCTCACCCCGCTGGGCGGCCTGGTCCTCTCGGGCGGCCAGCTCGGCAAGGTCTTCGACGCCCTGACGGGCCGTGAGCTCCACCAGCACCGCTCCCCGCTCAACTGCGGTGCCGCCTTCGAGCGCGACGGCGCCTCCTACGCCGTGGTCGGCGCCTACACCGGCGAGGGCCTGCTGCTGCGCCTGACCGGCGCCGGCGAGGCCGAGCACGTCGAGGACCTGCCGCTGCACACCAACGCCGTCAAGGGCGTCGCGGTCTCCGGCGACCTCATCTTCTCCGTGGCCGCCGACGCCTCCGCGACCTGGTACCGCATCTCCGACCTCACCAAGGTCGCCACGATCGAGGACGCGCACGACCGGATCGCCAACGGCTGCGCCGGCCTGGGCGACGGCTGGTTCGCCAGCGTCAGCCGCGACCTGAAGCTGCGCATCTGGGACCCGGAGCAGCGCGCCGAGGTCCTCGACACCCCGCACACCCACTCGATCAAGTGCGTCGCCGCCTCCGGCGACGGCCGCGTGGTCGCCTCCGGCAGCTACAACGGCCGCATCGCGCTCTACGACCGCACCACCGGCGAGTGGACCGCCGTCATCCGCCCGACCACCGCGGGCATCTCCTCCCTCACCTGGGACGAGGAGCGCAAGGCCTTCGCCGCGTCGTCCTACGACGGCCGGGTGTACTACACGCCCTCCGTCTAGCACGGGGGCGAGCGAGACCGGTCGCGGGGAAGGCGAGGGCTGCGCCCGCCTTCCCCGCGACCCATGCCCGCGCGCCCGGCACCCGTCACCACACCCGAGCTCCAGCAGACGAAGGACCGTCCCCCATGGCCGAAAGCCATTCCATAGCAGACCGGTACACGGTCGAGCAGACCGAAGCCACCCCGCTCGACGAGACCCGTTACGCCGACGTCCTGCGCAGCGACTTCGTCGACCACTACGCCGGCGGCCGCGACGTCTGGACCGGCGAGGAGGCGATGCGGCAGGCCCCGCGCCTGCTCATGGACGCCCTCCGTGCCCGGGCCGGCGCGGACGCCCCGGGCGCCCCGCAGGCGCACGTCCTCGACATCGGCACCGGCCACGGCCGCGACGCCGCGATCCTCCTCGCCGGCGGGCACCGGGTGACCGGCATCGACCTGGTCGCCTCCCCCGAGTGGGAGACGCTCACCACCGGTCACCCCGGGCGGGCCCGCTTCCTCGCCACGGCCGCGCTCGACCTGCCGGGCGCCGCCGAGTACGACGCGGTGCTCGACAACGGCTGCTTCCACCACCAGCACCCCGACGCGTACGGGACGTACCTGCGGCGCATCCACGAACTGCTGCGCCCCGGCGGCCTGCTGACCCTCTCCGTCTTCAACGCGACGGGCGGCAAGGGCGGCCTGTACGCCAACGCCGGCAACCGCCTCTACCGCGAGTTCACCGAGCAGGAGCTGACCGCGCTCGTCGGCGGGCACGGCTTCGCCCTCGTGGAGTCCCACCAGGTGCCCCGCGCCGTCGGCGACCTCACCTACCTCGTCAGCACCTTCCGCCGCGCCGAGGGTGACGGCCGATGAGCCGTCGCACCCACCGCCGCGCCGCCGCGGCGGGATCGGCCGCACTGCTGTCCTGCATGCTGCTCGGCACGCCGGCCGCGCACGCCGCGCCGCCCGCACCGGACAGCAAGGGCGGCTGGACGGGCACCTGGGGCACGGCCCCCGCGCCCGCCGCCCCCGACGGCATCTCGAAGGAGGGCCTGGACGACCGCACCGTCCGCATGGTCGTGCACACCTCGGCCGCCGGCGGCGAACTGCGCCTGCGCTTCTCCAACGCCCACGGCAGCGCGCCGCTGGCCCTCGGCCGGACGACCGTCGCACTGCCCGGCCCGGGACCGAACCCCGCGCCGGCGGCCGGCACCCTGCGGCCGGTCACGTTCGGCGGAGCCGGCACGGCGACCGTGCCCGTCGGGGCCGAGATCGTCAGCGACCCCGTCCCCTTCGACGTGCCCGCCGACCGCGACCTGCTGGTGAGCGTCCACCTGCCGAAGCCGACCGGCCCCGCGACCTGGCACTGGCTCGCCCAGCAGACCAACTACGTCTCGGAGCCGGGCGACCACGCGGCCGACGCCGGGAACGGGGCGTTCACCCGCGCCGAGACGTCCTGGTTCTTCCTCACCGGCGTCGACGTCCGGGGCAAGGGCGCGCGCGGAACCGTGGTGGCGCTCGGCGACTCGCAGACCGACGGTGTGAAGTCCACCCTCGACGGCAACGCCCGCTGGACCGACGCCCTCGCCCGCCGGCTGACCGCCGACCCCGCCGGCCGGGGCCTCGGCGTGCTCAACGAGGGCCTCGGCGGCAACCGCATCCTGCGCGACGGCAGCGAGACCGACCGGCCGCAGCGCGGGACGGCCGCGGCGAAGCGGCTGCAGCGCGACGTCATCGACCGGCCGGGCGTGCGCACCGCCGTCCTCTACGAAGGCATCAACGACCTCCAGCTGGAGCCGAAGGCGAGCGCCGCACAGGTCCTCGACGGGCTGCGCGGCATGGCCCGGCGGCTGCACGAGCAGCACATCCGGGTCGTGGTGGGCACCCTGACGCCGTTCAAGGACTCGCCGTTCTACACCCCCGAGGCCGAGAAGGCGCGCTCCGAGGTCAACGCCGCCCTGCGCTCCCCCGCCGCCCGCGCCGACTTCGACGCCGTCGTCGACTTCGACGCGGCCGTCCGCGACGAGGCCGACCCGCAGCGCGTCCGGGCCGCGTTCGACGGCGGCGACCACATCCACCTCAACGACGCGGGCTACCGGACCCTCGCCGAAGCCGTGCCGCTCGCCGAGCTCACCGGCAGCCCCGCTCCCGCCGTTCACGGAAGGTAATACATGACCAGCAGTACCCCGCCGGTCGTCCTCGCCAACCCCAACACCCTGACCGACCGGGCCGCCATGGGCCTGCCCGACGCCTTCGCCGCACGGGGCCCGCAGCACCTCCTCGCCGCGCACCGGGACCTCCTGGCCGCCGCGCCGGACGTCCTCGTCGGGGTGGCGGAGGACCCCGCCGAGCCGTTCGCCCGCCGCCACGCCGCCGGCACCGTCCTCGGCCTGACCGGCGACCCGCGGATCCGCCCCGAGGACCCGCCGATGGCCGACGTGCCGGCCGCCCGGGTCCGGCTCGGCCTCGCGCCCGGCGAGGTGGCCGCGGTCACCGGCCGCTGGCGCCACGCGGGCGTCGAGGAGGAGTGGATCGCCAAGGAGTGCCCCGTCTACGAGGCGGACCTCGCGGCCTTCCGCATCGCCCTGCACCCCGTCACCAACGCCGAGTACCGGCTGTTCCTGGAGGACACCGGCCGCACCGAACTGCCGACCAGCTGGCGCTTCGGCGTCTACCCCGGGCAGCTCGCCAACCACCCCGTGTGGACGGTGAGCCCCGAGGCCGCCGACGCGTACGCGGCCTGGCTCTCGGCCCGCACGGGGCGCCGGTTCCGGCTGCCGACCGAGGCCGAGTGGGAGTACGCCGCCTCCGGCGGGGACGGGCGCGACTTCCCCTGGGGCGACGACTGGCGCCCCGGCGCCGCCAACACCGTCGAGGAGGGGCCGCTGACGACCACGCCGATCGGGATCTTCCCGGCCGGCCGCTCGCCGTTCGGCGTGCACGACCTCGCGGGCAACGTCGAGGAGTACGTGGCCGACGACTACGCCGCCTACCCCGGCGGCGAGGACATCGCCGACGACCTCGCCGTCACCCAGGGCGCCTACCGCGTCGCCCGCGGCGGCAGCTTCACCCGCTTCGGCGACCTCGCGCGCTGCCGGCGCCGGCACGGCTGGTACAAGCGCGAGATCTACGCGATGGGCTTCCGGCTCGCGGAGACGCCGTGACGGCGGCGCCCACCGCCACCCCCGCCGAACGGGCGGCCATGCGCCGGGCCCTGGAGCTCGCCGTCACCCGCCTGGGCCGCACCAGCCCCAACCCGGTCGTCGGCTGCGTCCTGCTGGACGCGGACGGCGCCACGGTGGCCGAGGGCTTCCACCTCGGGGCGGGCCGGCCGCACGCCGAGGTGGAGGCGCTGGCCGCCGCGGGGGACCGCGCGCGGGGCACGACGGCCGTCGTCACCCTCGAACCGTGCGCGCACCGCGGCCGTACCGGCCCGTGCGCCGACGCGCTCCTCGCCGCCGGGGTCTCCCGGGTGGTGTACGCGGTCCCGGACCCCGTGCCCGGCCACGCGGGCGGCGCGGAGCGGCTGCGCGCCGCGGGCGTCGAGGTCGTGGGCGGCGTGCTGCGCGAGGAGGCCGAGCGGGCCAACGAGCTCTGGCTGACCGCGACCCGGCTCGGCCGGCCGTGCGTGACGTGGAAGTTCGGCGGGACGCTCGACGGGCGTTCGGCCGCGCCCGACGGCACCTCGCGCTGGATCACCGGCCCGGAAGCCCGCGCGGACGCCCACCGGCTGCGCGCGACGCACGACGCGGTCCTGGTCGGCTCGGGCACGCTCCGCGAGGACGACCCCCACCTGGGGCTGCGCCACGGCGTCTCCGGGCAGCCGCCGCTGCGGATCGTGCTGGACCGCACCGGGAGCATCCGGCCCGGCGCGCGGGTCCTGGACGACGCGGCCCCGACCCTGGTCGTGGTCGGCGAGCCGGCGGCCCGGCCCCGGCTGCCGCACGGGCACGAGGTCCTGGCCCTGCCGGAGACCGGCGGCCGTCTCGACCTCGCGGCCCTGACGGCCGCCCTCTACGAGCGGGGTCTGCGCTCCGTCCTGCTGGAGGGCGGCGCGCGGCTCGCGGCGGAGTTCGCCTCCCGGGGCATGCTCGACCGCGTCGTGGCCTACGTGGCGCCGGTGCTGCTCGGCGGCGAAGGGCGGGCGGTGCTCGACGGGTTCGGGGCCGGCACCCTGAGCGAGGCGCTGCGGCTGCAGCTGGACGAGGTCGCCCGGCTCGGCGACGACGTCCGGCTGGTGCTGCGCTCGCGCCCGCTCGCCGGCGGGCCGGAGCCGGAGGTGACGTCATGACCCCGAAGGTGGCCGTCGTCTACCACAGCCGTCGCGGCACGATGCGCGCCCTGGCGGAGTCCGCGGCCGAGGGGGCCCGCGCGTACGGCGCGCAGGTGCGGCTGCTGCGGGTGCCCGACGACAGGGCGATCACGGCGTGGCCGGACCCGGAGGCGGCGCCGGAGGACGCGCTCTGGGCCGACGGCCTGGTGCTGGCCTCGCCCACGTACTTCGGCACCCCGTCCTCGCCGTTCAAGCGGTTCCTGGAGAGCACCTCGCCGCTGTGGTCCCAGGGGCTGCTCGCCGACCGCATCGTGACCGGTCTGACGGCGTCGACCTGTCTGCACGGCGGGCGCGAGACCACCCTGCTGGCGCTGTACCAGTCGGTCTACCACTGGGGGGCGTGGGCGCTGGGCGCCGACCCCCGTTGAGGATGGGCATGGCCAGCAGGAAGGGCTTGCTCTTGCCCTGCTGGTACCACGTGGAGATGCTCTTCTCCAGCGAGTACGACTCCGTCGAGGTCTTGCTCTGCTTGAACTCGCCCACCGACCAG
>NZ_PXWG01000071.1 GCF_003011965.1 Streptosporangium nondiastaticum | reverse complement strand
CGACCGGCGGCACCGGCGGCGCGGCGGGCGCATGGACGGGCGGCGCCGGTATGGCGGCCGGGGCGGGCGCGGGCGCGGCCGGGGCGGGGACCGGCTGAGGCTCGTCCACCGTGATGCCGAAGTCGGTCGCCAGTCCTTCCAGGCCGCTGCTGTAGCCCTGGCCCACCGCCCGGAACTTCCACTCGCCCTGGCGGCGGTAGAGCTCGCCGAGGACGAACGCCGTCTCGACGGTGGCGTCCGTGCTGTCGAAGCGCGCGAGCTCCGCGCCGCCGGCCGCGTCGGTGACGCGGATGTACAGCCCCGGCACCTGCCCGAAGCTCCCGCCGTCGGCCGAGGCGGCCAGCACCACGGTCTCGACGGACGGCTCGACCGCGGCGAGGTCCACGATGAGGGTGTCGGTCGTCGTGCCGGCGCCGGACGGCCGCTTCCCCTCGTGGCGGACCGCGCCCGAGGGGTGCACGGCCTGGTTGTAGAAGACGAAGTCCGCGTCCGAGCGGACTCTGCCGCCCGCGAGCAGCAGGGCGGAGGCGTCGACGTCCGGCACCCCGGGGGCCGTGTGCCAGCCCAGTTCCACCCGCACCGCCGGCGCCGGAATCCGGACGTTGGCACCCTTCAGCATCCCCATGTTCCACCCCTATGGACGGTCTCTTGCTTGCGGGGACAACGTATCGCGACCTTCGTTTGTCCCTGCTCGGCACAGATTGGGGAAGTGCGGGGCTTCGCGGCTTTTGTTCTTGCCTCGGAGACCTCGGCCTCGGTACGGGTCAGGACGCGCCGGTCGCCGCCCTGGGCGGACCGGGTTCGGCCGCGGTAGGGGCAACGGGGTGACCGGCGGTCGGCGCCATGGGCTTCTCCGGCTTTTCGGGCTTCTCGGCTGTCGGGGCCACCGGCCTCTCGGGCTTCTCAGGCTTCTCAGGCGGCGGCTTCTCGGGCTTCTCGGGTGGCGGCTTTACTGGTTTCTCCGGCTTCTCGGCCGTCGGCCCCACCGGCTTCTCGGGCCTTTCCGCCGTCGGCGCCACGGGCTTGTGGGTCGTGGGTGCCACGGGCTTCGTGGGGGCTTCCGGCTTCACGGACGTGGGCGTCACCGGCTTCGGCGCCGTGGGCGGCGCGACGGGCCGCGTCGCCGTGGGGACCGGCGCGCTCGTCCGGGGCGGTGTGGTGCGCGCCCCGCCGGGCGTGGTGCCGCCCTGCGACGGCTTCTTGGACGACGCACCCGGCCGCGGCGATACGGGAGGCTCCGTCGTCGGCCGAACTCCCTGGACCGAGGAGCGGGCTGACGGCTCGCCGGAACCGCCGGCGGACGATCCCGGACCCGAGGAGCCGGATCCGGAAGAACCTGCGCCGGACGAACCGGCCGACGGCTCCGAAGACTTCTCCGCAGGCTGCTTCGACGACGAACCCTTGTCCTTGGGGTCTTTGGACTCCGACGATCCCGCCGATCCCCCGGCCCCCGGCGAACCCGGAGAGCCCGCGGGCGTCTTCGGCGGGTCCCAGTGGAAGGGCTTGCTGTCCTTGCTCCCGTCGCTGCCCACGCCGCGGTCGAAGGCCTTGTCACCCTGGAAGGGGTCGACGAGGGGGATCTGCTTGACCGGGCCCTGTTCCTTCGTACGAGCCTTGATGACGGTCACCTCCGTGGCGGTGAATGACTCCCAGCGGGTGCCCGTGTAACTCGCCGCCTTCGTGTCGACGACCTGGTCCGGCTCCTGGAGCGGGTTGCCGCAGTTGCACTTGACGGCGGGCTCCGCGAAGTTGTCCGTGAGGACGAGCACGCCCTTCTGCAGCACCGACAGGTACTCGCTGGCCTCGCCGTCGCGGAAGTCGTGGTTCTTGACGAGCGTGTCGAACTCCAGGTACGTCTCGGTGAGGCCGTTGATGTACTCGCCGATGCGGCCCTCGTCGATGTTCTTCACCTCGGCCCACGCCCTGGCCTTCTCGGGGTCGTCGGTGAGCTGCTTGATCAGCGACGCCTTGTCGCAGTGCGTGGCGCCCTGGAGCCCGCCGAACGTGCCCCGGGCGTCGCCCGCCCGCTCCCCGCCGCCGCGCACGGCGGACCGGACGCCGCGGAGATCGGTGTCGGGGTGCTCCACGAACGGGAACGCTCCCATCTCACCCACGGCCTCCAGGACGAGTTGAACGGATTTCTTGCCGCCGGACCCGCACCCGGCCAGGCTCGCGCCGCCTATCAGCGCGGGCACGGTGAGGAGCGCGACGAGCCGGAGCCGGCGGCGTCGCGCGGACGGTTTCTGCTGTGTTCCTCGGAACGGATCGGGCACCAGCCGCATCTGCATCCCCCGAAAGCCGGTCGGTTCTTTCCTTCGGCGTCTTCCTTCAGCCCTTCGGCTTCGTTCTGCCTTTCGGCTTGTTCAGCCCTTCGGCTCGTTCTGCCTTTCGGCTGCTCTCAGCGCGTTGCGCATTGCGTCACCCAGCCGCCGTTGCACGTGCGGCCCGGGTTCCTGGTCGGTTCGGTCGTTGGGTAGCCGGGAGAGGCGGGGCGGTCCGTGGCGTGCCCGGACGGGGAGGGACGGGGCTCATCCGAGGCCCCGGGGCTGCCGGACTCGTCCGGCTGCCGGGATTCCGCGGGCTGGACGGTGCCCGTGGGGTCGCCGCCCGGCTGCTTCCCGTTGTCCCCGGGACCGCCCGCCGACAGGACCCCGGCGACGGTCCCGCCCGCGATGAGGAGCAGCGCCAGCAGCGGTCCCAGGTAGACGGGCCAGCCGCGGCGCGGCGGCGGTGCGGTGCCGGGGGCCGGGCCCGGAATCGGGCTCGGCGTCGGCGTCGGGAAAGGGGCCTGCACCGCCCCGTGGGCGGCCATCGGATACCCGGTGGGCCGTCCGACCGAGCCGACCGGGCCGGCCGGGCCGGCCGGGCCCCTGACCGACGCGCCTGCCGTGCTCGTCGGCGCTCCGGGCGCTCCAGGCACCCCGCCCGGCCCGGGCATGCCGTACATCCCGGGCGGCGTGCCCGGAGGCGGCGGGCTGCCGTACGACGGGGTCGCGTAGCCGGAGCCCGTGGCGAGCCCGGGAGCCGGCGGCGGGGGCGGCGCGGTGGGTGTGGAGGCCGCGGTGGGCACGTACCCGGCGGGCTCGGGCCTGCTCCAGTCGGGCTGGGTGAGCAGCTGACCGGAGGCGACGGCGTCCAGCAGGCGCTGTGCCTCGGCCGAGCCCATGCGGGTCTGCGGATCCTTGCGGAGCAGGCCTTCGAGGAGCGGCGTGAGCGGCCCGGCCCGCCGCGGCGTGGGCGGGTCGTCCTGCACGACGGCCTGCAGCGTGCTGAGCGCCGACGTGCGGCGGAAGGGCGAGACGCCCTCGACGGCCGAGTAGAGCGTGGCGCCCAGGGACCACAGGTCGGAGGGGGTGCCGGGCCGTTCGCCGAGGGCGCGCTCGGGCGCCAGGTAGTCGGGCGAGCCGACGAGGTCGCCGGTGCGGGTGAGGGTGCCGGAGCCCTCCACCAGGGCGATGCCGAAGTCGGTCAGCACGACGCGGCCGCCGGGCTCCATCAGGACGTTGGCGGGCTTGACGTCGCGGTGCAGGACGCCGCAGGAGTGCGCGCTGCGCAGCGCCTGCAGCACCATCGAGCCGACCTTGGCGGCCTCCTTGGGGCTGAGCACGCCCTCGTGCTGCAGGATCTCGGCGAGCGACCGGCCGCGGACGAACTCCATGACGATCCAGGGGCGGCCCTCCTGCTCGACCACGTCGTGGACCGTGATGACGTTGGGGTGGCTGATGCGGGCGGCGGCGCGGGCCTCCTGCTTCAGGCGCGCGTAGAGGGTGCGGACGTCCTGCTCGCGCATGTGGTCGGGGGCCCGGACCTCCTTGGCGGCGACCTCCCGGTCGAGGAGTTCGTCGACGGCGCGCCAGACCACGCCCATGCCGCCGCTGCCCAGCTGGTCGATGAGCCGGTACCGGCCGGCCAGTAACGGGTGCCGCTGCTGCTCGCCGTCCATGGTTCGTGCGCCCCCTTCCCCGTACGCACGGCGCCCCGGGCCGTGCGCGTTTTCGGGCCACACCGGCTGGGACGAGCCGGGTCCGGGCGGCGTTCCCGGTTCCGCTGCCGGAGGGGGAGGCACGCGGCGCACGGTGCGGCGCACCGGCGCGAGCTCAGGCGCGTGCGTCCGGGGTGCGGCTCGCCTTGCGCCCGAGCGCGGCCGCCGCGCGGGCGAAGGCGGCGGCGTCGAGGACGGCCGCCCCGCCGGGGTCGTTGTTGAAGTAGGCGTAGACGTGGGCCCGGGCCGGCCAGGTGTCGGCGATGCGCGCGGCCCAGCTCGCGAGGGCCGTCCGGCCGTAGCGCGGCCAGGGCCGGGCCCTTCCGCTGTGGAAGCGCACGTACCCCCAGGAGGCCGTCCGCCACAGCGGGGTGACGGGGCGTGAGCCGTGGTCGGCCCAGCACAGGGCGGCGCCGTGGCCGCGCAGGACGGCCCGCACCTCGTCGGTCCACCAGGAGTCGTGGCGGGGTTCGACGGCCACGCGGACGCCGTCGGGGAAGCAGCCGAGCGCGGTGTCCAGGAGGGCGGGGTCGGCGCGCAGGGTGGGCGGCAGCTGGAGGAGGACCGGGCCGAGCCGGGAGCCCAGCCCGGCGGCGTGGCGCATGAGCCGCCCGACCGGCTCCTCGGGATCGCGGAGCCGCTTGATGTGGGTCAGGTAGCGGCTCGCCTTGACGGCCATGACGAAGTCGGCGGGCGTGCGGTCGTGCCAGTCGGCGAAGGTGCCGGGCGGCGGCAGCCGGTAGAAGGCGTTGTTGTTCTCGACGGTCGCGAACTGCCGCGCGTACTCCTCCAGCCACAGGCGCTGCGGGCAGCCGTCCGGGTAGAGGACGCCGCGCCAGTCCTTGTACTGCCAGCCCGAGGTTCCGACGTGGAGAGGCATGCGTCTTCCCTGCCCCCGGCAGGCGGGGGCGTCACGGGCGGACCGCGAGGAACGCCGGATCGGCGGGGCGTACGAGGCGTGCGGGGAGTACGGGGCGTGCGGGGAGTACGGGGCGTGCGGGGAGTACGGGGCGTGCGGGGTGTGCGGGGTGTGTACGGGGCGTCGGGACGCCGGCCGGGGACCGCCGAGGCGTCACGGGCGGTCCGCTGCGGTTGACTGGGGGCATGGACGAGGCTGCCTGCATCTTCTGTGAGATCGCCGCGGACGGCTCCGCGGGGCACCGGGTCTTCGAGGACGCGGCGGCGGTCGCCTTCCTGGACGCCCGGCCGCTCTTCCCCGGCCACGTGCTGGTGGTGCCCCGGCGGCATGCCGAGACGCTCACGGACCTGTCCGCGGACGAGGTGGGGCCGTTCTTCGCCCGGGTGCAGCGGATCGCGGGGGCCGTGGAGCGCGGGATGGGCGCCGCGGGGTCGTTCGTGGCCGCGAACAACCGGGTGAGCCAGTCGGTGCCGCACTTCCACGTGCACGTGGTGCCGCGCAACCGCAAGGACGGCCTGCGGGGCTTCTTCTGGCCGCGGGGGCGCTACGCCTCGGACGAGGAGGCGGCGGAGGTGGCGGCGCGGGTCCGGGCGGCGCTCGCGTCCGGCCCCGGCTCCCCGTCCGGCTCCGGAGACGCCCGGTCCGTGCCCTGACATGGACGAGCGGCGGGAATCTGACCATATTAGAGGTATGGCTTCCCTCGTTCTCCGGAGCGCCGTCCCCGGGAGAAGAGGTGGATCATGAGATTCCGCGACCGCGTGGACGCCGGGCGCCGCCTGGCCGAGCGGCTGGGCCACCTGCGCGCCGAGGACCCCGTCGTCCTGGGCCTGCCGCGCGGCGGCGTCCCCGTGGCCTACGAGGTCGCCCGGGCACTCGATGCCCCCATGGACGTGGTGCTCGTGCGCAAGCTCGGGGTGCCCTTCCACGAGGAGCTGGGGTTCGGTGCGATCGGCGAGGGCGGGGTGCGGGTCGTGCACAGCGACATCGTCCGGATGGGCCGTGTGGAGGAGGACGACCTCGCCGAGATTCAGCAGCGCGAGGAGGCGAACCTGGCCCGCCAGGCCGAGCGGTTCCGCGGCGGCCGGCCGCGGATCCCCCTGAAGGGCCGCACCGCGATCGTGGTCGACGACGGCATCGCCACCGGCGCCACGGCGGCGGCCGCCTGCCAGGTGGTGCGGGCCCAGGAGGCGGCCCGCGTGGTGCTCGCCGAGCCGGTGGCGCCGCCGGACGCGGCGCAGGCGCTCCGCGCCGAGGTGGACGAGCTGGTCTGCCTCAGCACGCCGGCGGTCTTCTTCGCGGTCGGCGAGTGGTACCAGGACTTCTCCCAGACCCCGGACGAGGAGGTCATCGACCTGCTGGAGCGCAACAGGGCGGCAAGGACGGATCCCGGAGGTGTGCGATGACCACGGAGAAGATCGTCGAGAGCCCCATCGACATGGAGTTCCGCGAGGCCGGCGCGCTGACCCAGGCGGCGGTGCGGCTGCACATGCACGACGGCACGGACTTCACCGCCGTCGGGACGACCAACCGCAATCCCGCCGACCCCTCCCAGCAGCGCGTCGGCGAGGAGGTCGCGGCGGCGCGGGCGCTGCGCGACCTGTCCGAGCAGCTGCTCGACAAGGCGGGGGTGGACATCGAGGAGGCCACGCACGTCACGACGCGGCTGAACCACTGACCGGGACGCGGCCGGACCACCGGCCCCGCTGACCGGCCCGGGCGTGACCCCGCCGCGCCCGCGGCCGCCCGCGTCCGTCCGGGCCGGCCGGATGCCGGCCCGGACGAAGGTCACCGCTCGTCGGTCACCGGTCGTCGGTCACCGGTCAGATCTCGATGCCGTCGGCCACCCTGGAGGACGGGACGCAGAGCATCCCGTCGAAGGCGTCGGCGACGGGTACGTGCAGGTAGGCGCTCTGCAGCCGGGTCCGGTCGGGACTGCCGGCGCCCCTGGGCGCCCGGCGCAGCCCGGCGAGGCCGACGGCGCCGGCCGGCAGGGCGCCGGCGAAGGCGGCCTCGATGCTTCCCTCCTCGGGCGGCTCCAGTTCCCTGTCGTCGACGGTGAAGCCGAACCGGGCGTTCTCGTCGAGCGGCATCTCCGCCGTGCGGCCGCCGATGCTGGTCACGCCGAGGGCGAAGTAGTCGTCGCCCAGGGCGTGGCGGAGGTAGTGGCCCATGGGCAGCGTCGCCTCGGACCCCCCGAAGGCGACGGGTTCCTTCTGGAGGTGGGCGTTGTGGGCCATGAGCACGACGCGCGCTCCCGGCTCGGCGCGTTCCAGGTGCCACAGGACGGACCCGGCCATGCAGGTCTCGCGGGCGGAGAGGTCGACCGTGACCCCGTCGCCGGCGAAGAGAGCGGCCATGGCCCGGAGGGTGTGGTCCGCGTGGGCGGCGGCTTCCAGGCGCCGGAGGGCGACCTCGTACGCGTGCCGGCCGGTGCGGGCCACCTGCAGGGGCTCGGTGGCGCGGAAGCGGATGAGGAGGCGGGCGAGGGCGGCCGTGAGGGCGTCCTGCTCGGCGGCGGCCAGGCGCCCCCACGCGGGTGCCGCCGCGGCGGCGGACCCGGCGGCGAACCGCTCGGCGATCCCGATGGCGCGCTCGGCCTGCGGGAGCGCCCCGGGGTCGGCCTCGCGGAGGTGGTCGGCGACGGGGCGTAGCGCGGGCAGGAGCGAGCCGCCGGCCGCCGGGATGTCGATGCCGGCGAAGCCCACGGGCCGGGCCGCGGTGCGGTTGTGCAGGCGCAGGTCGTGCAACAACTCCGGCGCGCCCATGGGAAGGTCCGCCGCGGTGATCCGGGCGAGGTCGTCGTCGGGGCCGGTGCCCCGGGCCCAGGCGTCCAGGGGCAGGGCTTCGCTGAATCCGTACTCGAAGGCGAGGACGGTGAAGCCGCAGCGCTCGACGAGGAACCGCAGGAGGCGCCGGCGCGCGAGGCCGAATTCGTGGATGAAGTGCGAGTTCTCGCCGATGCCGACGACCCGGGCGTCGCCGATGAGGGCGCGCAGCGGCTCCAGGTCGTCGAGCGGTGCGTCGGGGTCGAGGGTGGCGAGGGTGGTGGCGTGGTCGTGCAGCCACTGGGCGAACGGGTCACGGCCGGAAGGGTGCACGGGCTGGACGGGCATGCTGAAGGCTCTTCTCTCGGTGTGTGCGGTGCACAGGTGCGGAACCGCACCTGTGCGGGGGCGTGCGCATTCCGAGGGAGCGTCAGCGGAAGAGAGTGCCTGGAACCATGATCGAATGCTAGGCGGCGCCGTGAACCGCGGGCAAAAGGTTTATGCGGGCAACGGGTTTATTGCGGTGCGGTCCGCTGACCGTCCTCCGCCGCTTCCTCCGCCGGGAGGCTGTCCATGAAGGAGCTCACCGAGAAGACGGCCCGCCCCGGCCCGGGCGGCCCGTAGCCGGGGGGCGAGGTCAGCCCGTACTCCTCCAGGGTCGCGCGGTACGCCTCCAGCAGCCGTACGTGGTACTCCAGCGGGGCCCCCTCGGGGTTCAGCCGGCCCAGGGGCGTGGTCGGTTCGGGGCACCAAGTGGTGAACCGCGGGACGATGCCGTGGGACATGAAGAACCGCAGTCCCTCCGTGGTGGACGCGATGGCCTCGTCGACGGTGGCGAACCCGTCCGGGGCGGCCATCTCCACGCCGGCGACGAAGTTGGGGATGACGTTGCGGGCGCCGAAGACGTCGGCGGAGTCGAGGATGCGCCGGTGCCACTCGGCGCGGCCCACGTAGCGCTCCTTGCCCGGGCAGTAGAGCTGGAAGAGCCGCTCGTCCCACACCTCGAAGTTGGGGTGGTAGATGCGGATGCCGTAGTCGTGGAAGCGCTGCACGTCGGCCTTGGGGAGGGCCTGGGCGACGACCTTGCCGATCCAGCGGCCCGGGAAGCGCTCCTCGATGGCCCGGGCGTAGCGGCCGTAGAAGTCGGCCTCGGTGTGTCCCGCGACCTTCGAGGTGATGGCGCCGCCGGTCAGGGTGTACGCCTGCGAGGCCCGGCCGGTGTCGTACCGGTCGATGATCTCCAGCGCCTCCAGGACCTCCTCGACCGGCTTGACGCCGGTGTAGGGGCGCCCGGCGGCCTTGTGCTGGCGCCAGTTGTGGTTGATGTCGCAGTACTGGCACTCCTCCTTGGCGCCGAAGTACTGGCAGACGCGGAAGACGGTCAGGTAGACGAGGTAGCCCCACTGGATGGTGGGGGCGACCTCCATGACGGACTTCCCGTTGGCGAGGGTCTGCCGGTAGTAGTCGGGCATGGGCGGCAGGCCGACGTCGGCGATCCGCCGCCCGTCGAGGTAGAGGCCCAGCGCGCCGTCCTCGCCGGCCCGGACCCGGTAGGGCGAGGCGGGGTTGACGCGGACGGAGACGACCGTGCGGCGCAGCTCGTAGGGGCCGCCCGTCAGCACGATCTCCTCGGGCGGGCGGCGCAGGGCGGCGGCGCCGAGCTCGGGGAGGGTGCGGTGGTCGAAGGAGAAGATGAAGTACGACTTGGGCTTGATCCCGCCGGAGGCCTCGTCGGCGGTGTCGCTGAGCGCGGAGTCGTCGAAGGCCATGCCGCCGCGCAGCAGGTCCTCCTTGAGGACGGCTTCCCGCGGGACGTGCGGGAACCGTTCCATCAGGCCCTCGATCAGGTGGGTACGGCCGGTCATGTGCGGTGCTCCCCCTTCGTGCGTGCGCTGCGGGCGGGGATCGCCCGTGATCACTGACGCTAGTCCCGCGCGCCGCGGGGGACGCGGCCGGGTCCGCCGTTCCGGGCTGTACCGTCCTCGGATGGAATGCTGCGAAACGATCACCCTGTGTGAAGTGACTGTCCGGATAACGGACGAGTTAACCGGATCTCCGTCCGCCTGCACATACTCGAACATCCCGATCTCGCATGATGGACAGGCACGACCATGAGCCGGACAGACATAACCTCTCCCCCGCAGACGGAGGGCGCCCCGACGCAGGGGTCGCCGCTCTCGAACGGGCTCAAGCAGCGGCACCTCTCGATGATCGCCCTCGGCGGCGTCATCGGCGCGGGGCTCTTCGTGGGCTCCGGCGCCGGCATCGCCGCCGCCGGCCCGTCGATCGTGCTCGCCTACGCCGTGTCCGGACTCCTCGTGATGTTCGTGATGCGGATGCTCGGCGAGATGTCCGCCGCCAACCCCGCCTCCGGCTCCTTCTCCGTCCACGCCGACCGGGCGATCGGCCCGTGGGCCGGCTTCACGGCGGGCTGGATGTTCTGGACCCTGCTGGTCGTGGGCGTGGCGATCGAGGCGATCGGCGCGGCCCACATCGTGCAGGGCTGGCTCCCGGGCACCCCGTCGTGGATGTGGGTGCTGGTCTTCATGGCCCTCTTCTGCGGCAGCAACCTGGCCGCGGTCTCGAACTTCGGCGAGTTCGAGTTCTGGTTCGCCGCCCTGAAGATCGGCGCCATCGGGCTCTTCCTGGTCCTGGGCGCGCTCGCCGTCCTCGGCGTCCTGCCCGGCAACGACTCCCCCGGCGCCGCGCACCTGCTGCACGACGGCGGGTTCCTGCCCACGGGCGTGAACGGCCTGCTGATCGGCCTGCTGGCCTCGCTCGCCGCCTACGGCGGCCTGGAGACGGTCACCATCGCCGCCGCCGAGGCGAAGGACCCCGTGCGCGGCGTGGCCAAGGCCGTGAAGACGACGATGTGGCGGATCGGCATCGTCTACGTCGGCTCGATGCTGATGATCGTCACGCTGATCCCGTGGAACGACAAGAGCGTCACCGAGAGCGGCCCGTACGCGGCCGTCCTCGACCGCCTCGGCGTCCCCGGCGGCGGGCAGATCATGAACGTGGTCGTCCTGATCGCCCTGCTGTCGGCCATGAACGCCAACATCTACGGCTCCTCGCGCATGGCCTACTCGCTGGTCTCCCGCGGCCAGGGCCCCAGGGCGCTGGGCAAGGTCTCCGGCGGCGTACCGCGCCGCGCGGTGCTCGCCTCGTCCGCCTTCGGCTTCTTCGCCGTCCTCCTGTCGTACTGGTACCCCACCACGGTCTTCGCCTGGCTCCTGAACATGGTCGGCGGCGTCGTGCTGGTGGTGTGGGGCTTCATCGCCGCCTCCCAGCTGGTGCTGCGCCGCCGCCTGGAGCGCGAGGCGCCCGGCAAGCTGGTCGTGCGGATGTGGGCCTTCCCGTACCTGACCTGGCTGACGCTGGCCGGCGTGGCCGGCGCCCTGGTGCTGATGCTGATGGAGGACGACACCCGCGTGCAGCTGTACTCGACGGGCGGCCTGGCGCTGGCCCTGGCGCTGGTCGGGTACGTGCAGCAGCGAGCGGCCGCCAAGCGCTGACGCTCGCGCTGGGCGCTCCCGGTAAACGCGAAGGCCGGTTCCCTCATCGAGGGAACCGGCCTTCGCGTATGCGGGGTCATGCCCGGTCCGGCGGGGTGGCGCCGGGGACCGTCCAACGGGATTCGCCGGGCCGGGCCCGGTGCCGCACCGCTGGTCAGCCGCGTCGGTCGCGGGCCACCGTTGCGGCGGAGGAATCCCGCCCGCCACAACGGTGAGGAGGGCCTAGGAAGCGGCGCCCGCCGCCTCGCGCTCGCGCTCCTGCGCGGGGACGGTGCCGGCAGCGGGCTCGGCGCCCGCGGCGGCAAGCACCGGGTCCGGGCCCGGCAGGCCCGCACGGTGGGCCTGGACACCCGCCCGCACCGCCCAGAAGTAGAAGCCCAGGGCCGACAGCCCGACCAGAGCCGTGTCGAGGCCGCCCGGGATCACGCCGTGGCCGCCGAACTCTTCGCTGCCGAGGGCCGACAGCAGGGACAGCCACAGCAGGAAGCCGACCATCCACCAGGCCGGCGCGAACTGGCGGCGCAGGTTCTCGCCCCGGCGGCGCAGCACGATCGCGGCGATGGGGACCGAGACGAGGGTGAGCAGGGTCACCTTGCCGGTGTTGGGCCACTTCGACCAGTACAGGGCGCAGGCCGCGAAGGCGAAGATCAGCGGGCAGAGGACCTTGGCGGCGGGCAGCCGGAAGGGGCGGGGCAGCTCCGGCTTGGTCCGCCGGAAGACGCCGACGGCGATGGGGCCCATGAGGTAGGAGACGACCATCGCGGCGGAGACGACGCTGGCCAGGGCCTCCCAGCTGTGGCCGATGGTCAGCAGCAGGAGGACGGAGAAGGCCAGGTTGAGCCACATGGCGGGGCGGGCGACGCCGTAGCGGGGGTGGACCTCGGCGATCTTCTTGGGGAAGAAGCCGGTGTCGGCGAGGTTCTGCGCCAGGTAGGCGGAGGAGGCGACGTTGCCGATGTTGGCGCCGTTGGGCGAGATGAAGGCGCCGAACTGGAGCATGGTGACGACCCAGTGCAGCATCAGCAGCTTGGCGAGGTCGGCGAAGGGCGAGGCGAAGTTGATGCCGCTCCAGCCGCCGGCCTCGGCGAGCTTCTCCGGCGGGACGGCACCGAGGAAGGCGACCTGCAGGGCCAGGTAGATCACGAGGCCGAGGGAGAGCGCGCCGACGAGGGCGAGCGGGATGGCCCGGCCGGGGTTCTTGGCGTTGCCGCCGAGGTTGACGACGGCCTGGAAGCCGTTGAAGGCGAAGACGACGCCGGAGGCGGTGACGGCGGTGAGGACGGCGGACCATCCGTTGGGCGCGAAGCCGCCGTGCGCGGTGAAGTTCTCCGTGTGGAAGCCGGAGGCTATGAGCGCGCCGACCGCGAGGACGGGGATGGCGAACTTGACCAGGGTCAGCAGGTTGTTGGCGCGCGCCAGCAGCTCGACCGACCAGTAGCAGGCCAGCCACAGGGCGAAGGTCAGGAACAGGGCCATCGCGATGCCGGTGCCGGTGAGGCTGCCGTCGGCGACCAGCCCGCGGGCCCAGCCGAAGCTCCACGAGGACATGTACTGGGTGCCCGCGATGGCCTCGATCGGGATCAGCGAGGCGGTCGCGATCCACACGGCCCAGCCGGTGATGAAGCCGAGCACCGGGCCGTGCGAGATGGAGCCGAAGCGGGCCATCGCGCCGGGCAGCGGGTAGGCGGCGCCGACCTCCGCGTACGACATGGCGATCATGCCGATGAAGATTGCGCCGATCACCCAGGCGACCAGCGCGGCCGGGCCCGCGACCTGAGCCGCCTGACCGGCTCCGAAGAGCCAGCCGGAGCCGAAAATGGACCCCAGCCCGATCATGATCAGGGCGAAGAGGCTGAGGCCTTTTCGATTGGCCGCGCTCAGATCCACGACGTGCATTCCGTTCTGCCGGAGACAAAGTCTGCGGGCAGCGCGGTGCGCCTCAACGGCCGTCCGGCTGCCCTGCCTGCGTCGGCTCGCGCCGACGGGTACTCCGTCTTCCGGGCCGGGCGGAAAATGCGGCAGGGAATTCGATCAGCAGTGGTCCGATCTCGCCTGCGACGAGATCACCGAGGGCGCAAATTACGACGCCGGTCATGCTACGGCAACGGAAGGATCGGCTCCAATCGACCTTGATCGGAAACTTATTTCCAAAATAATTCCCGCATTTCGGTGGATGCAGAGCGCAACCGCGTTTCTCCGGACGGTTAACGGACCCGTTCGCGGACCGTTCCCGGGCCCGTTCGCGGACCGTTTCGCAAGGGCGTCGTTCACGAGCCCAGGAGCGTCGCGAACCGGCCGAGGTCGACGTTGCCGCCGCTGACGATCACGCCGACGCGCTGCCCGCGCAGCGAACCGGCCGTGCGCCGCAGAGCGGCGAAGCCCAGGCACCCGGTGGGCTCGGCCACGATCTTCATGACGCCGGCGAGGGCCGCCATGGCCTCGACGAGTCCGGCGTCGGTGACGGTGAGGACTTCGGGGGCGGCGCTGCGGAGAATGGCGAAGGTGAGGGCGCCGAGGTGCCGGGTCCGCGCCCCGTCGGCGATGGTCCGCGGCGTGCCGATGCGGACGATGCGGCCTTCCCGCAGCGACTGCCGGGCGTCGTCGCCCGCCTCCGGCTCGACGCCGTAGAGCCGGCAGCCGGGGGACAGCGCGGCGGCGGAGAGCGCCGTGCCGGAGAGCAGGCCGCCGCCGCCCAGCGGCACGAAGAGCGCGTCGAGCTCCCCCGCCTCCTCGAAGAGCTCCTTCGCCGCGGTGCCCTGACCGGCGATCACGTCGGCGTGGTCGTAGGGCGGGATCAGCGTGAGGCCCCGTTCGGCGGCCAGCGCGCGCCCGATCTCCTCCCGGTCCTCGGTGTCGCGGTCGTAGGCGACGATCCGGCCGCCGTACGCCTCGGTGGCCGCCCTCTTCACGGCCGGGGCGTCGTGCGGCATGACGATCGTGGCCGGGACGCCCAGCAGGCCGGCGGCCAGCGCGACCGCCTGGGCGTGGTTGCCCGAGGAGTACGCGACGACGCCGGCCCGGCGCTGCGCGGGCGAGAGCCGGGCCAGGGCGTTGCAGGCGCCGCGGAACTTGAAGGCCCCCGCGCGCTGGAAGTTCTCGCACTTGAACAGCACCCGCGCCCCGGTCTGCTCGTCGATCAGCCGCGAGCGCAGCACCGGGGTCCGGTGTGCGTGGGGCGCGATCCGCTCCGCCGCGGCCAGGACGTCCTCGTACGTCGGGAGGTCGTGCGCGGGAAGGCCGTGCGCGGGAAGGCCGTGCGCGGGAAGGCCGTGCGTCGGCGGCTCGTGTGTCGGAAGGTCGCGCATCCTCATCCTCTCGGCCGGGAACCACGGAACGGCGACAATATCCGGTCAACTGCCCTTTCCACCGGACGGATTTCGGGCCGCCCGCTGCTTATGATCACCGACAGAAGGTCCACGGGGTCCGGAGGACCGGCGCACGGGGGACGCGCGAGGGGAGATGTCACAGGTGCCTGAGGTGGACGGGGCGGTCCGCATCCGGTTGCTGGGGCCCGTCCGGTACGTCTCGGCCCGGGGGGAGGCCAGCCGTCCCGGCGCTCCCGGGCCGCAGGCCGTGCTGGCGGCGCTGGCGCTGAGCGCGGGGAAGCTGGTGACGTTCGACGAACTGGTCGACGGCCTCTACGCCGACGACCCGCCCGCCTCCGCCCGGCGGGTGGTCGTCAACTTCGTCCACCGGCTGCGCACGCACCTGGAACGCGAGGACGGCGCGGAGGCGGGCGGCGAGGGGCGGGACTCGGCCATCGCGACGACCGCCGACGGCTACGTGCTCCGGCTCCCCGCGGAGCAGGTGGACGCCCTGCGCTTCGGCCGGCTCACCGCGCAGGCCCGGCGCCACGGCGAGGCCGGCGACCCCGCGGCGGCGGCCGCCCGCCTGGAGGAGGCGCTCGCGATGTGGCAGGGCCCCGCGCTGGCGGGGCTGCCCGGGCCGTTCGCGCAGGACTGGCGGCGCACGCTGGGCGAGCAGCGCGCGTCCGCGCTGGAGCTGCGCCTGGAGATGCTGCTGGCGTGCGGACGCCACGCGGAGGCCGTCCCCGACATCGTGCGGGCCCTCAAGACGTACCCGTACCGCGAACGGCTGCACGGCGCGCTGATGCTGGCCCTGTACCGGTCGGGGCGCGGCGCCGAGGCCCTGTCGGCGTACGACCGCGCCCGCCGGGTGCTCGCCGACGACCTGGGCATCGACACGGGCCCCGCCCTGCGCGAGCTTCACGCCGCGGTCCTGGCGGGGGATCAGTCCCTCCTCCTGCCGCCCGCCGACGGCGGCGGGGAGGCTGCTGCGGGCGCCGCGAGGCAGGACGTCCCAGGGATGCCGGAGCCCGCCCAGCTGCCGCCGGTGCCGTCGGACTTCACCGGCCGCCACGAGCAGGTGGCCGCGCTGGTCACCGCGCTCACCGCGGGCCGCCCGCACGCCGTGGCCGCCGTCACGGGCATGGGCGGGGTCGGCAAGACGGCGCTGGCCCTGCGGGCGGCGCACGCGGTCGCCGGGTCCTACCCGGACGGGCAGTTGTACGCGAGCCTGCGGGCCCCCGACGGCGCCCCGGGCGAACCGGCCGGGATCCTGGCGGGCTTCCTGACGGCGCTGGGCGTCCCCGGCGAGCGGATGCCGGTGTCCCTGGCCGACCGCGCGGCGCTCTTCCGCACCCTGCTCTCGCGGCGGGCCGTCCTGGTCGTGCTCGACAACGCCACGACCACGGCCCAGGTCGAGCCGCTGCTGCCGGGCGCGGCCCGGTGCGCCGTGCTGGTCACGGCCCGTGCCCTGGCCGCGATGCCCGCCACGGTCACCGTGCCGCTGAAGGGGCTCGGCGCCGACGACGCCGTGGAGCTCATCGGCAAGATCGCGGGGCTCCGGCGGATCGAGGAGGAGCCGGAGGCCGTCGCGGCGCTCGCGGCGTCCTGCGGGTCCCTGCCGCTCGCGCTGAGGGCGGTCGGCGCGCGGCTGGCGGCCCGGCCCGCGTGGAGCGTCGCCGCGCTGCTGGAACGCGTCTCGGACCAGGCCCGGCTGCTCAGGGAGCTACGGGTGGGCGACACGACGGTCGAGGCGGTGTTCGAGATGTCGTTCGCGCAGCTGTCCGCCCCGCACGCCCGGGCGTTCATGGCCCTGTCGATCCCGCACTGCACCGAGTTCGGCGTGCAGGCGGCCGCGGCGGTCCTGCGGGTGCCGGAGCAGGACGCGGAGTGCACGCTGGAGGCGCTGGTCGACGCCGCGCTCCTGGAGGCCGGCGCGCCGGGCCGCTACCACTTCCACGACCTGGTCGGGGCGTACGCGCGGGAGAAGGCCCGCACCGGGCTGTCCGCGTCCGAGCGCCGCGAAGTGGTGCGCAACGCGGTCGACTTCCTGTGCGCGGGGGTCGTCGCGGCCGTGATGGCCTCGCAGCCGCTGGCCGGCCCGCTGACCGCCGACCTGCACCCGCGCCGGACCGCGAGGGTGGACGTCGGCAGCGGGCGCGACGCGATGCTGTGGATCCGCCGCGTGCTGCCCGAACTCACGGCCGTCGTCGAGCAGGCGGCGGTCAGCGGCGACGCGGAGTCGGTGGCGCTGGCCGTGGACGTGCTGGTCCTCGTGCCCTGCTTCGAGGAGGTGCTGCCGCTGGGGCAGCTGGCGCGAGCGGCCACGGCCCTGGTCCCGGCCGCGCTGGCGCTGTGCGGCGAGAGCGTGATCGGCACGGCGTACTACGCGGCGGGGACGGCCCTGAAGAAGCACCTGTCCCCCGGCTCCCTGCACCGCTCCCGGGAACACCTGCTGAAGGCGGTGGAGATCTTCGGTGAGGCGCCCCGGCCCGCCGACGGCCCGCGGCCCTTCCTCGCGGTGCTGTTCGCCCTCGCGATGCTGGCCCAGATCGACGTGCAGCTGGAGGACTTCGCGTCCGCCCGCAGCCACGCGCAGCGGTCGGTGGCGCTGGCCACGGCCACCGGCGACCAGTCCCTGGTGGCGCGGCGCCGCACCGTCCTGCTCCAGGTCGAGGTCGAGGACCCCGGCCGGCACACGGACCTGGCGGCCATCGGGGCGCAGTGCCGGGAGCTGGCCGGGGTCTTCACCCGCGGCGAGGACGTGAAGTGGCTGATCAGGGTGATCATGACGGAGGCGGACAGCCTGCTGTACGGCGGGGACCCCGCGGCGGCTACCCGCCTGTACCGGCAGGCGCTGGAGCGGGCCCGGGCCACCGACCACGTCCGCAACGAGACGGAGTGCCGGTTCCGGCTGGCCAGGGCCCTGCTGGCGACGGGCGAGGCCGAGGCGGCCGTCGGGCACGCCCGGGAGGCCGTGGCCGTGGCCCGGCTCACCCAGGAGCACCAGCTGATGGCGGGCAGTCAGCAGGCCCTCGGCGAGGCCCTGCGGGCCGTGGGACGCACGGCCGAGGCGGACGGCCATCTGACGCGGGCCGCGGACCTGTACCGGGAGATGCGGCAGGCCGGGGCGGCGGATGGTGACGCCGTGACGGGGTGATGTCACGACGGGGTGACGTCATGACGCGGCCCCGCCCGGGCGCTGGGGGTGCACCCTGGCGGGACCGCGTCGTCCTTGTCACCCGCGGGCGGGTGTCCGCCGCTGCCCGGCAAGCCTGTCGGCGAGCACCGGTCCTATCTGAGCGAGCCGGTCCGGGCGGGTCAGCTCGCCGTGTTCGCCCTTCACGGGGGTGACGTCGATGCGGCCCGTGACGTACGGCTGCCAGGCACCGGGCCGGGGCGAGCCCGCGGCCTTGCCCTCGGTGGCCTCGAAGAGCAGCACGTCGCCCTGGAAGACCCGGGGCACGAAGCCGCTCTGGAGGGCGCCGTGGTGCGCGAACGCCCGGAGCATGGCGGCGAGGCCCCGCTCGCCGAGCAGGGCGAGCGGCCCGTCGGGGTCGGCGGCGTCCGGCCGGTGGCCCAGCGACGCGAAGAGCGCCTGCCTGAGCTCGGCCTCGTCCGCCGCCCCTCCCCCGTCCGGGAGTCCGCCGGCCGGCGGGTAGCTGTCCATCAGCACGAGGGAGCCGACCTCCTCCCCCTCCTCCTGGAGGCGCACGGCCAGCTCGTGGGCCACGAGTCCGCCGAAGGACCAGCCGAGCAGCGCGTAAGGGCCGTGCGGCCGCACGGAGCGGATCTGTGCGAGGTACGCCCGCACCATCTCCGCCATGCTCGCGGGGGCGGTGTCCGGCTCGGTGAGCCCGTGCGCCTGAAGGCCGTACACCGGCTGGTCGGGCGCCAGGTGGCGGAGCAGCCCCGAGTACACCCAGCTGACGCCCGCCGCCGGGTGGACGCAGAAGAGCGGGGCGGGCCCTGCCGCCTCGCGGGCGGACGCCGTACGGGCCGTGGCGCGCGCCTTGCGCAGGGGCAGCAGGACGGCGAGGGAGTCCTCGCGCCGGTCGTCGGTGAGGCGTTCACCGAGTTCGGCGACGGTGGGGGCGTCGAACAGGGTCCTGATGTCCAGTTCGGCGCCGAGCACCGAACGCACCCTGCTGATCAGCCGGGTGGCGAGCATCGAGTGGCCGCCCAGGGCGAAGAAGTCGTCGTCGACGCCCACGTCCGGCACGCCCAGCACTTGCGCGAACAGGCCGCACAGCAGCTCCTCGCGCACCGACCGGGGGCCTCGCCAGTGCTCGGTCACGCCGTCGCCGGGCGCCGGCAGCGCCCGTCGGTCGAGCTTTCCGCGCGAAGTCAGCGGCAGGGCGTCGAGGAGGACGAAGGCGGAGGGGACCATGTGGCGCGGCAGTGCGGCCGCCGCGAAGCGCCGCAGGTCGCCCGCGTCCGGTGCAGCCGGGCCGCCGCCGGAGCGCGTGCCGTCCGGCCCGGGGACCGCGTAGGCCACGAGCCTGCGGTCGCCGGGCCGGTCCTCACGGACGACCACGGCGACCTGGCGGACCGCCGGGTGGCGGGCGAGCACGGTCTCCACCTCGCCCGGTTCGATCCGGAAGCCCCGGATCTTGACCTGCTCGTCGGTGCGGCCCACGTACTCCAGCACCCCGTCGGCGGTCCACCGCGCCAGGTCCCCGGTGCGGTACATGCGCTCGCCGGGCGCACCGTAGGGGCAGGCCACGAACCGCTGTGCGGTCAGCGCGGGCCGGCCGACGTAGCCGCGGGCCACCCCCGCACCGGCCAGATAGAGCTCGCCGACGACCCCCGCCGGCACGGGCCGCAGCCCCGGGTCCAGGACGTACGCCCGGTTGTTGCCCATCGGCCGTCCGATCACCGGCCGCTCGTGCTCGGCGGCGTGCGCGTACGACACGTACACCGTGGCCTCGGTCGGGCCGTAGCCGTTGACGGTGGTGGTTCCGTGCGCGGCCCGCAGTTCGCTCCACAGGGCCTGGTCGCAGCCCTCGCCGCCGAGCTCGATGACGCGCGGCCGTGAGGGCCGCTCGTCGGACAGCAGTCCCGCCGCCAGCAGTTGGCGGCAGAACGTCGGTGAAACCTCCAGGTAGTCGACGGCTTCGGCGGCGACGTACTCGGCCAGTGCCTGCGGGTCGCGGCGGGTCTCGTCGCCGACCAGGTGCAGCTCGTGGCCGCCCATCAGCCACAGCAGCGGGCACCAGGAGGAGTCGAAGGTCAGCGACGAGGTCAGCGCGGCCCGGATGCGCCGCCCGCCCGCCGTCGCAGCCGCGTGCACCTCCCCGAGGTGGCCGTGGAACAGGTTGATCAGGCCGCGATGTTCGACCGCCACGCCCTTGGGCCGCCCGGTCGAACCGGAGGTGTAGATCACGTAGGCGAGGTGGTCCGGGCGCAGGCGCACGGGCCGGTCCTCGCGGCCGGGGTCGACGTGCGCGTACCGGGTGCGGACGGCCCGGACGGAGGGGTCGTCGACCGGCAGGACCGGCAGGTCCGCCGCGCAGTGCGGCCGCAGCCGCGCCTCGTTGGCCATGTCGGTCAGCAGCAGGGCCGGGGCCGCGTCCGCCAGCATGAGGGCGAGCCGCTCCACCGGGTCCTCCGGGTCCAGCGGTACGTGGCAGCCGCCGGCCTTGAGCACCGCCAGCTGGGCGACGACGTGCTCGCCGGCGCGCGGGAGCAGCGTGGCCACGTGCTGGTCCGGCCCCACGCCCTGGCCGATCAGCAGCCAGGCCAGCCGGTTGGCGCGGCTGTTGAGCTCGTGGAAGGTCACCGGGCCGTGCGCGTCGACGAGGGCCGTGGCGGCGGGGGTGCGCCGGGCGTGCTCCTCGAAGACCTCGTGCAGCAGCCGGTCGTCCGGCAGCGGGCGGGCGGTGTCGTTCCACTGGGTGAGGATGCGGCTGTTCTCCTGCGGGGACAGCAGGTCCAGCGCGTCGACGGGGGTGTCCGGGGCTGCGGTGACGGCGGTCACGAGACGCAGCAGGCGCTGGGCCAGGGACGCGGCGGTGCCGTGGTCGAACAGGTCGGCCGCGTAGTGCAGGGTGCCGCGGATCCCGTCGGGCGATCCGTCCGCCGCGTGCCGCTCGACGAAGGTGAAGTCGAGGTCGAACTTGGTGGGCGCGGCGTCCAGGGGCAGTGGGGTGACGGTGGTGCCGGGGAGGTTCAGGGCGGCTTCGGCGTTGTTCTGCAGGACGAACATGGTCTGGAAGAGCGGGTGCCGCGCACTCGTACGATCCGGATTCAGCTCCTCCACCAGCCGCTCGAACGGCAGGTCCTGATGAGCCAGCGCCGCAAGATCAGCCTCCCGCACACGCCGCAGCAACTCCGCGAAAGTCGGATTGCCGGAGGTGTCGGTGCGCAGGACGAGCGTATTCACGAAGAACCCCACCAGCTCGTCCAACGCCTGGTCCGTACGCCCCGCAGCCGCCGTACCGAGCGGGATGTCGGTGCCCGCGCCGAGCCGGGTGAGCAGCGTCGCCAGCGTGGCCTGGAGGGTCATGAAGAGGGTCGCGCCGTGGTCGCGGGCGAGGGACGCCAGGCGGGTGTGGAGGTCCGCCGGGATGTCGAAGTGGACGAGTCCGCCGGTGTGGGTGGGGTGGGCGGGGCGGGGCCGGTCGGTGGGGAGGGTCAGTTCGTGCGGCAGGCCGGCCAGGGTCCGGGTCCAGAACTCCGCCTGTTCCTCTGCCGTCTCTTCCAGGAGTTCACGCTGCCAGAGAGTGTAGTCGGCGTACTGGACCGGCAGGGGCTCCCACTGCGGGGTGCCTCCCGCGCGCCGGGCCTCGTAGGCCGCCGACAGGTCGCGCAGCAGCGGCGCCTCCGACCAGCCGTCGCTCGCGATGTGGTGCAACGTGAGCAGCAGAGTGTGCTCGTCGGGGGCCGTCGTGAACAGTGTGGCTCTGATGGGCAGTTCGTCGGCGAGCCGGAAGGGAGTGAAGGCGTCCGCGTGGAAGCGTGCGGTGACGTCCTCGGGCGCACACCGGACGAGAGTGAGCTCTATGGAAGCCTCGCCGGGCGCGAGGACCCGCTGGAAGGGCTCGCCGTCGACAGCAGGGAACACCGTCCGCAGCGATTCATGCCGCCTGACGACGTCACCGATCGCGGACCGCAGAGCGTCGGTGTCCACCGGGCCCCGGAGCCGGAAGGGGAACGGCGCGTTGTACGTGGGGCTCTGCTCGAAGCGGTCGAGGAACCACAGGCGCTGCTGGGCGAAGGACAGCGGCAGCGCCTCCGGCCGCGCCCGGCGCGTCACCGCCGGACGAGCCGTCACGCCGTCCCTGAGGCACTCGGCCAGTCCTGCCACGGTGGGTGCTCCGAACAGCGCACGGACGCCCAGTTCCACGCCCAGCACCTGGCGGATCCGGCTGATGAGCCGGGTGGCCTTGAGGGAGTGGCCGCCCAGGGCGAAGAAGTTGTCGTCCACCCCCACGCCCGGCACGCCCAGCACCTGCGCGAACAGACCGCACAGCAGCTCTTCCTGCACCGACCGCGGGCTCCGCTCCTCCCGGACCGCTGCGGATGCCGCTGCCGCCTCGTCGGCGAGAGCGCGGCGGCGCTCCTCGCTGCGGCTGCGGAACGCGCGCTCCTGCTCCGGCGTCTCGAAGATCTCCAGCGAGCCGACGGGGGCCTCCGGATCGGCAGCGGCGGCGCCGAGGAGGCGCGCCAGGAGGCGGTGGAGGGACTCGGCGGTCGCGCGGTCGAAGAGGTCGGTGGCGAACTGCAGGATGCCGGAGATTCCCGCCGGGTTGCCGCCGGCGTCCCGCTGCTCGGTGAAGCTCCAGCCGAGGTCGAATTTGGAGGGCGCGGCGTCCAGGGGCAGCGCGGTGACGGTGGTGCCGGGGAGGTCCAGGGCGGCCTCGGCGTTGTTCTGCAGGACGAACATGGTCTGGAAGAGCGGATGCCGCGCACTCGTACGATCCGGATTCAGCTCCTCCACCAGCCGCTCGAACGGCAGGTCCTGATGAGCCAGCGCCGCAAGATCAGCCTCCCGCACACGCTGCAACAACTCCGCGAAAGTCGGGTCGCCGGCAGTGTCGGTGCGCAGGACGAGCGTATTCACGAAGAACCCCACCAGCTCGTCCAACGCCTGGTCCGTACGCCCCGCAGCCGCCGTCCCCAGCGGGATGTCGGTGCCCGCGCCGAGCCGGGTGAGCAGCGTCGCCAGCGCCGCTTGCAGGGTCATGAAGAGGGTCGCCCCCTGCCCGCGGGCGAGGGACTCCAGCCGGGAATGCACCTCGGCGGGGACGGCGAAGTGGAGGAGCCCTCCGGCGTGGGTGGGCTGCGCCGGGCGGGGCCGGTCGGTGGGCAGGGCCAGTTCCTGCGGCAGACCGGCCAGGGTCTCGGCCCAGAACTCCGCCTGTTCCTTGCCCGTCTCCTCCAGGAGCTCGCGCTGCCAGAGCGTGTAGTCGCCGTACTGGACCGGCAGGGGCTCCCACTGCGGAGCGCCTCCCGCGCGCCGGGCCTCGTAGGCCGCCGACAGATCGCGCAGCAACGGCGCCTCCGACCAGCCGTCGCTCGCGATGTGATGGAGCGTCACAAGCAGGACGTGGTCGTCGGGCGCGACCGAGAACAGCGTCACCCGGAGGGGAAGCTCGGTGGCCAGTTGGAAGGGGGTGAAGGCGGCTTCGTGGAAGCGTGCGGTGACGTCCTCGGCCGCACACCGGACGAGAGTGAGCTCTATGGAAGCCTCGCCGGGCGCGAGGACCCGCTGGAAGGGCTCGCCGTCGGCGGACGGGAACAGCGTCCGCAAGGTCTCGTGACGCCCCACGACATCACCGATCGCCGATCGCAGAGCGTCGGCGTCCACCGCGCCTTGGATCCGGAAGGCGAACGGCGCGTTGTACGTGGGGCTCTGCTCGTACCCGTCGAGGAACCACAAGCGCTGCTGGGCGAAGGACAGCGGCAGCACCTCCGGCCGCGCCCGGCGCGTCACCGCCGGACGAGCCGCCGCCGCACCGTCCTCGGTCCGCGCCGCCAGCCGCTCCGCCAGGCCCGCCACCGTGGGCGCGCCGAACAGCTCCCGCACGCCCAGTTGCACGCCCAGCACAGCCCTGATCCGGCTGAGCAATTGGGCGGCCTTCAGCGAGTGGCCGCCCAGAGCGAAGAAGTTGTCGTCCACCCCCACGCCCGGCACGCCCAGCACCTGCGCGAACAGACCGCACAGCAGCTCTTCCTGCACCGACCGCGGGTTCTGCGAATGCGTCATGACTCCCCCTCGAAGGTCCGGGACCGGTTCACTTGCCGACGGCCGGTACCGGCCTCAGGTCGCGCCAGTGCTCTTCGACGTAGTCGAGGCACGCCTGGTAGCCGGCCGCGCCGTGCGCCACGGTCCAGCCCATGGGAGGTGCCAGCCGCGCCGGCCACAGGGAGTGCTGGTTGCTGTCGTTGGTGAGGACCAGGTAGGTCCCGTCGGCGTCTTCGAAGGGGTTCGTCACCACTGGGGTGTCCTTTCCGGCAGGGCAGAGCGAAGGAGGGGAGTGAGGAGGGCAGTACGGTGCGGGCTCAGGCAGGGGCGCCGAGCGGCGTCCCGGTCAGCGCGCGGATGTGGACCGGCAGCTCGCGCCAGATGTCCGGGGTGTAGAAGTGCCCCCCGGGCAGCACGTCGTGGCGGTACGGGCCCGTCGCGACCCGGCGCCACTGGTTTCCGGCGTCCTGCTCGATGACGTCGTCGCCGGTCGCCGAGAGCATCTGCACGGGGACGCTCACGGTGGTCCCCGGCGTGTAGCGGAAGGTGTCGCGGACCTGGATGTCCGCCCGCATGAGCTCCACCGCCATCTCCTGGAGGTCGGGGTCCTCCAGGACGTGCGCGGGCATCAGGCCGTTGGCCCGCATCCAGTCCAGCAGCGACGCGTCGGTGTCCTGCCGGGCGGGGAACATGTCGCGGGGCGTCAGACCGCGGTCGGGCGCATTGCACGAGGAGACGACCAGCGTCTCGGGCAGCGGCCCGCCGGCGCGCTCGATGCGGGCCGCGACGTCGAACGCCATCCAGCCGCCCATGCTGTGGCCGAACAGGATGTACGGCCCGTCGACGGCGGAGAGCACGGCGGCGGTGGTGTCGGCCGCGAGTTCGTCCCAGTCCGTCGCGCACGGTTCCGCGAACCGCCCTTCGCGGCCCGGGTAGCAGACGGCGGACAGGGCCGCGTCCGCCGGGAGGCACGTGCTCCACGCGTGGTACGGCCCGGTGCCGCCGCCGCAGAAGCCCAGGCAGACGAGCGTGCGCGAGGTGTGCTCGTCCCGTTCCTTGATCCGGATGACGGTGGTGTCCTGGTGTCCAGGCGTTCGTCCAGCCATGGCGGTCTTCTTCCTCATCTTTCTCATGCTTCGTGCGCTTCGCGTGCTTAGAGCACTTCGTACGCTTCTCGTCGTTGCTCGAAGGGGTGCGGGCCGGGCCTCGCCGGTCAGGCGCCGGCGCGCAGCGCGTCGACGTGCCGGGCCAGGTCGCGGAGCCGGGGGTGCCGGTACACCTCGCGGGCCGACATGGCGATCCCGAACTGCTTCTTGAGCCGGGCCACGACGCGCAGCGCGATCAGCGAGTGGCCGCCCATGGCGAAGAAGTCGTCGCCGGCCCGGATGTGCCCGCGGCCGAGCACCTCGGACCACACGGCCGCGATCAGCGTCTCGGCCTCGCCCTCGGGGGCGTCGTCCGGCGCCTCGTGGGCCGCCGGGTCCGCGCTCTCCTCGGGTGCGGGCAGGGCGGCGACGTCGACCTTGCCGTTCACCGTCAGCGGCAGGGCGTCGAGGGCGGTGTACACGGTGGGCAGCATGAACTGGGGCAGCACGCCGGCCAGTCGCCCGCGCAGCGTCTCGGCGGTCGGGACCCCGTCCGCCGCGCCGGCCGCCGCCACGAAGTACGCGACGAGCTGTTCGCCGGAGACCGGGCTGCGGTGCAGCGTGACCGCTGCGGCGGCCACGCCCGGCTGGCCGGCCAGCGCCGCCTCGATCTCGCCCAGTTCGACGCGGTAGCCCCGGATCTTGACCTGCCGGTCGATGCGTCCCAGGTACTCCAGGGCCCCGTCGGCACGGGTGCGCACCTTGTCCCCGGTGCGGTACATGCGGGTGCCGTCGGCGGCGAAGGGGTCGGCGACGAACCGCGTCGCGGTCTGCGCGGGCCGGTTCACGTACCCCAGGGCCACCTGGGGCCCCGCGAGGTAGAGCTCGCCCTGCGCGCCGTCGGCCACCGGCTGCAGACCGTCGTCCAGGACGTACGCCCGTACGCGCGCCAGTGCGGGGCCGATGTGCGGGGTGCCGCCCTCGATCCAGGCCGCGGTGGCGTCCACGGTGCACTCGGTCGGCCCGTAGAGGTTCAGCGCTTCGAGCCGCCCGCCGGCGCGTGCCTCCGCCAGCTCGCGCCAGGTCTGCTCGGGGACCGGCTCGCCGCCCATGAACAGCCGCAGCGCCTCCGCCCGGCCCTCGGCCGCGCGCACCAGCAGGTCGGCGCGGAGCAGGTGCCAGTGCGAGGGGGTCAGGTCGAGGTCCTGCACTCCGTAGGCGTCCAGGGCCTCGACCAGCCGCGCGGGGTCGGTGCGTTCGTCCTCGCCGAGCACGACCAGCGTGTCGCCCCGGCACACCCGCGCCCACTGCTGGACCGACGCGTCGAAGGAGACGCTGGCGTTCCAGGCGACGACGCGCGGCTGCGCGGCGTACATGCCCGCCTCCTCCAGCCCGTCCACCAGGGCGGCCACACCGCCGCGCGTGGTCTCGACGCCCTTGGGAGTGCCCGTCGAACCGGAGGTGTAGATCACGTAGGCCGGGGTGCCGGCGGTGACCGGCACGGGCGGCGCCGGGGGCCCGTCCGTGGCAGCGGTGGGCCAGCCGGCGTCGACGGTGCGCACTCCGTCCGGCCACGCACCGTCCGCACCGTCCGCGCCGCCGGTCACCAGGACCCGGACTCCTGCGTCGCGCACCATCCCGTGGCGCCGCTCCTGCGGGTACGCGGGGTCGATCGGCACGTACGCCGCGCCCGCACGCCAGACGGCGAGCAGCGCGACCACGAGGTCCGCTCCCCGGGGCAGGCTGACCCCGACCCGTTCGCCGGGGGCGACGCCCAGCCGGGTCAGCTCGCCCGCCACTTCGGCGGTGCGGCGGTCGAGTCCGGCAAAGGTGAGGCTGCTGCCGTGGGCGTGGACGGCCGTCCGGGACGGGTCGCTCGCCACGGCCCGCCCGAAGCGGGTCAGCAGGTCGACGGGCCGGTCCCGGCCCTCTGCCACGGCCGGGGAGACGGCCGCCTCCGGGCTGCGGGGGCCTTCGAGAACGCCGGTCATACAGCCTGCTCCTCTCGTGCGGCGGCGGCCACGGTGGGCCGGCAGGCGTCGAGTTCGACCGGGTCGCCCATGGCGACGACGATGCGCCGGTCGCCCCGGAAGGGGTCGCGGCCGTGGGTGGCCAGGATGTTGTCGACGAGCAGGACATCGCCCGGCCGCCAGGCCCGGCGCAGCGTCGCGGCCTCGTAGGCGGCGTTGATCGTCTCGATGTCCTCGCGGGTCAGGGGCTGCCCGTCGCCGAGGGCGGTTTCGAACGGCAGCCCGTCCGGGCCGAACTCGTCGAGGAGCGCCTCGCGGAGCTCCTCGTCCAGCGACCACGAGTTCCAGAAGGCCATGTGGTTGAACCAGACCTCCTCGCCCGTCGCGGGGTGCTGGATGATGCCGGGCCGCAGCTGCCGCGTGCGCAGGGCGCCGGAGGCGTCCCACTCACAGGAGATGAGGCTGTCCGCGCAGTACTTCTCGACGTCCTCGCGGCTCTCGGTGGCGAACGCCGTGCGCCAGTCCAGCGAGATGTGCTCCGAGTAGGTGCGGGACAGCACCCAGCCGGCGGCGCGCATCCGCGCGACCAGGCCGGCGGGGAGGCGGCGCAGCACCTCGCGGCAGTCGGCGACCGGCGTGGCCCCGCCTTCCTCGGGGGCCGTCAGGCAGGCGAACAGCAGCAGACCGGGGAAGGTCAGGGTGTAGCTGTTCTCGTTGTGCATGCGGATCGGCTGGTTGGGCGGCAGGTCGGTCGAGGAGTAGACGTCGTTGCCGTAGCTGCTGCGCGGTGTGGCCTTCTCGCGGTAGGGCGTGCGCTGCGGGACGAGGACGTCCCGCACCTTCGCGAAGTCGTCGACGTCGTGTACGGGCAGGCCGCGGAGGCAGAGGGCGCCGTGCCGGTGCAGTGCCGCGCGCAGCTCGGAGCGGACCGATGCGAGCCAGGCGCACGCCTCGGAGGCGTCCGCGAACCGCGGGACCCGGGCCGTCGCCGGTTTCCCGGCCTCGGTGGTCCAGGAGAGAGAATCGCTCATCGTGTTGCGTGTCCTGTCGTGTCGTTGCTGACGGATTGCCTCGTACGCCGCCGGATACCGCGCGTCATCCCCATCCGGTGTCGTCTCCCTCGTTCGCGTCGCGGTGCACGGTCGTCGGGAATCGGCGTAAGAGCATGGGGGGTTTCCTCGTGCTTCCGAAATGGGCGGGTGGATTCTTTTTCGACCGGCGCCGCAGGGATCTGTTCCCGGATCAGGAGGCCGGATTCAGACACCGGATCTGGGCGCCATATGCATTCATGGGCCAACGGGAATCACGCTGCCATCCGGAATGCACACCACCAAGGCCGTGCGGGGCTGGTGTTCACGCCTGTCGCATAGATGAGAGGGGGAGGAAACGGGCAATTCAGGTCACAGGGAGTGTCCGGCCCGGTCCGTCGCCTCCGCCCGCGTCGGCAGGTCGCGACGGGCGCGGATGGGCGAACAGAGCAGGATGAGCGCCGTCAGCGGAATGCCCGCGGTCATCAGCCACAGCGTCGGCCGCACCCCTAGCCAGGTGCCCAGCGCGCCGGCGAGCAGCGCGCCCAGCGGCAGGGTGCCGTAGTTGAGGAACGACGAGCACGCGGAGACCCGGCCGAGCACGCCCGGCGGGCAGTAGGCCTGGTGGAAGCCCGCCTTGATGACGTTGCCCGCCACGACGCCGACCGAGGCGGCCGCGTAGCCCGCGACGAAGAGGGCGAGCCCGGCGCCCCGCGTGGTGAGCGCCATGAGCGGAGCGAGCGCGGGCACGCCGAGCTCGAAGAGCAGCAGCGCCCGTGCGGTCCCGAACCGGGCCACGCCCCGGCGCACCACGAGCGCGCCCAGGACGCCGCCCGCCCCGCCGATCGCCACCAGCACTCCCACCCCGGTGCTGCTCAGGCCGACGTCGCGCAGCAGGAACACCACGAGCAGCGTCTGGCACCCGCCCAGGAAGAGGTTCGAGGCGGCGCCGAAGAACGTGAGGCTGCGCAGGTAGGGATCGCGCGCCACCAGCCGCACGCCCTCTCCGACCTCCTTGAAGAGGGCGCCCCGCGTCCGTACGACGACAGGTGGCGGCGGCTCGCGGCGCCGGATCCGCGCCACGCACACGAAGGACACGAGGAAGGTCGCCGCGTTGGTCAGCATGCCGTCGACCGCCCCGGCGGCCTGGGCGATCAGGCCGGCGGCACCGGTCCCGGCCAGCTGCGCCGCGGAGGCGCTGCCGTGCAGCTTCGCGTTGCCCTCGGCCTGGTCCGCCACGCCGACGATGCCGGGGAGACGGGCGGTGTACGCGGTCTGGAAGAAGACCGCCGCGGTGCCGGCCAGCAGTGCGGCCAGCAGCAGGCCGCCCACGTCGAGCACGCCGGACCGGTGGGCGAGCGGCACGATCACGAAGAGCGCGCAGGAGACGGCGTCGCTCGCCAGCATGACCGTCCTGCGCCGCAGCCGGTCCACCCAGACCCCGGCCGGCAGGCCGATGACGAGCCAGGGCACCCAGGTCGCGGCGTTGAGCAGGCTCACCTCGAAGGTGCCGGCGTGCAGGGCGGAGACGGCGGCCAGGGGCAGCAGCACACCGGTGACCGCCGCGCCGAATTTCCCCGTGGTCTCGGCGTACCACAATTGCCGGAAGTCCCGGTTCCGGCCCAGCAGTCCGCCGTTCCCGGGCCGGCCCGCCATTCGCCGCGCCGCGGCCTTCGCGCCGCTGTCCGGCACTCCTTCTTCGCGGTTCTCCCGCTCCGTCACCGCCATGGCGAGAATTCCGTCGGCTCACCGTTGACCGGTTGTTGATCACCTGTCTCTAAGCTGCTCCCGATCGGGGGAAAGCTCGGGTACGGCAGGGGGGCCATGAATACCTCACACTCACTCGGTGAAATGCGGCTGAGCCGGGAAGCGCTGGACGTCTTCGCATTCGCGGCGGACCGGACCGTATTCGGCATCGGAGACCTCGCGGCCACCGGTCTCGGCGCCGACGACGCGGAGCGGGCGGTCAAGGAGCTCGTGGAACTGCGGCTGCTGTGCCATGCCGAGGGCGCGCCGGACCGCTTCGCCGTCGTGCCGCCGAGGGTCGCCGCCGGCCGGCTGCTGCGTCCGATGGAGCGCCGGATCCAGCACCAGCAGGAGGAGATCGAGCGGTTCCGGTGGATGTTCGACGCGTTGCTCCCCGCCTACGAGTCGAGCCGCGCGGGCAGCTCCGCGGCCGCGCCCGTGGAGCTGGTCACCGACCTGCGCCTGGTCCAGGAGGTCATCGAGGAGCTGACCGCGACCTGCCGCGAGGAGGTCCTGACCGCGCAGCCCGGCGGCGGGCGCCGCCCCGAGTCGCTGCAGGCCGCGCAGAAGCGGGACCGCCGGATGCTCGCGCGCGGCGTCGCCATGCGCACCCTGTACCAGCACCCCGCCCGCTACCACCAGCCGACGATCGACCACGTGCAGGCCGTGACGGGCCTGGGGGCCGAGGTGCGCACCCAGTCCGAGGGCTTCTGCCGCATGCTGATATTCGATCAGCACACGGCGCTGCTGGGGGTGCCGGACGATCCGCTGGCGGCCCTGCTCGTGCGCGAGCCCCATCTCATCCACAGCATGCGGGTCTTCTTCGACTGCGCCTGGCGCGGCGCCTCGCCGTTCCCGCTCGCCTTCGACGCCGCGTCGGCCGTCCGCATCTCGGGCGAGATCCAGGAAGCGATCGTCGCCATGCTCTCCGAGGGGCTGGAGGACAAGTCCATCGCGCGGCGGCTGGGCATGTCGGTGCGCAGTTGCCAGCGCCACGTCGCGGAGGTCATGAAGGCGCTCGGCGCCAAGAGCCGTTTCCAGGCCGGATTCCTCATCGGGCAGTCGCGCGGCGACACCGGGGACGAGACACCGCCCGGATCCGGGTGCCGCGTGCTCGCGAGCGCCGGCCCGTCGGGCGCCCGGGGGCGCGGATGACGGCGGGGAGCCGGTCGCCCCGGGGGCGGGGGTCCTCAGCCGGACCGGCGGGCCGGGGCGGGCACGGGCGATCCGGGGTCGGCCACGGCCAGGTCCGCGACGAGGCGGCCGAGGTCCGCGGCATGGCGGTCGGCCTGCTCGGGCGAGTAGTTGGCCGGATTGGCCTCCACGCACACGGTCGTCCCCTCGCCCGGCGAGCCCACGTCGAAGAACAGGCTGAGGTCCGGGACGGGACCGGTGACCAGCGTGCGCACCGAGCCCCGGGCCGTTCCGAAGCCCAGGTCGCGGTCGAAGTTCACGACGTTGACCAGCGGTCCGACCGCGTACGGGGCCGCCGGGCCCGCAGCGGCGGTCAGCGCGCGCCGGAACTCCTCGTAGCGGTGGCGGTGGTGACGCATCGCCCGCCTGATCCGGCCGTCCGCCAGCAGGCAGGCGCCCAGTAGCGAGGCGTCCGGCTCCACGGCCACCCGCACGGGCAGGACGTTCGCCAGCGGCGCGACCACCCCGCGCAGCGCGCGGGTGGGCCGGCCGGCCACGGAGCAGCCGAAGGTCACCTCGTCCGCCCCGGTGACCTGCCGCAGGTACAGGGCGGTGGCCGCGATCAGGAAGTGCGCCGAGGGGATCGCCAGCCGCTCGCTCTGCTCCCCGGCCGCCTCGACGACGGAGGCCGGCAGGTGGTGGCGGCCGTGCAGGGCGGCGGACGCGGGCGGCGCCTCCGCGTGGAGCCGGCCCGTCGCCGGCCAGACCGCGGCCTCCTCCGCCCAGAACTCCCGGTCCGAACGGTACGTGCGTCCGGCCGCGTACGCCCGGTCGTGCTCGACGGCGGCCGTGACGGGCGCGAAGGGGTGGGGCTCCGCAGCAGACCCGTTCAGCAGTGCGGTGTAGAGGTCGGCGGTCCTGCGGGCGAGGGCGGCCAGGCCGTAGCCGTCCGCCACGATGTGGTGGACACGGCGGTACCACAGGTGGCGGTCGGGCGACACCCTGATCAGGGCGGCACCGAGCAGCGGACCGGTGGTGAGGTCCACCGGCCGGGCGAGGTCGGCGCGCATCCAGGCGACGGCCCGCCCGTCCGGATCGGGTCCGTCGCTCATGTCGAGGAGCTCGAACTCCCACTGCGCGGGCCGCAGCTCCTGCACCGGCGTCCCGTCGGGCTCCGTCACGAACCGCGCGCCCAGCGACCCGGCCTCGTCCACGGCGGTGCGCACCGCCCGCTCCAGCAGCGCCGCGTCGAGACCACCGGTGATCTCGTAGTAGTCGCCCACGTTGTAGGGCGTGCCGGCCGGCTCCAGGACCTGGGAGATCCAGATCTCCAGCTGACCTGCCGTCAAAGGGACTCGCACGTTTCCGCTCCAGACACCTCGGGGCCGTCGTCCCCTCACCCTGACACCCGCCCCGACCTGCGGACAGGCCTCGCCGGGGGTGGTGTCCCCGCCTGTCGTGCACCCGAGGGGGCACGACAGG
>NZ_PXWG01000070.1 GCF_003011965.1 Streptosporangium nondiastaticum | reverse complement strand
TCGGCACGCCCTGCGCCGCACGGCCGCCGCCGTCGCCCTGGCCGCCCTCGCGCTGCCGGCCGCGGCCTGCGGCAAGTCCGGCAGCCCGCCCGTCAAGGGCCCCAAGCCCGAGGCGCTGCCCGTCTACCAGGTCGACAAGGGCTTCCAGCTGGCCGGCTCGCCCACCTGGCGGGCCGCGAAGGCCCGCGGTCACCTCGTCGTGGGCGCCAAGGAGGACCAGCCCTACATGGGAGAGAAGGACCCCGCCACCGGCGTCTACTCCGGCTACGACATCGAGATCGCCCGCATGATGTCCGCCTCCCTCGGCTTCGACCCCAAGACCATCCACTTCCGCACGATCGCCTCCGCGAACCGCGAAACCGCCCTCCAGAACGGCCAGATCGACTACTACGTCGGCACGTACACCATCAACGCCCTGCGCAAGAAGCAGGTCGGCTTCGCCGGGCCCTACTACATCGCCGGGCAGTCGCTGCTCGTCCGCACCGACGAGAAGGACATCAACGGCCCCCAGGACCTGGCCGGCAAACGGGTCTGCTCGGCCGCAGGCTCCACCCCGCTGCAGCGCATCGAGCGCGAGTACCCCAAGGCGATCCCGGTCGCCTACGACACCTACTCGGTCTGCGTGGACAACCTCCTCAGCCTCCAGGTCGACGCCGTGACCACCGACGACACCATCCTCATGGGCTTCGCCGCCAAAGCGCCCGACGAGCTGAAGATCGCCGGCAAGCCCTTCTCGAAGGAGCCCTACGGCATCGGCGTGCCCCGCGGCGACAACGCCCTCCGCTTCGCCCTCGACGACGCCATCGAGGCGCACGAGAAGAACGGCGACTGGAAGAAGGCGTACGACGCGACGCTCGGCCTCTCCGGGGTCCCGGCCCCGAAGCCGCCCGCCGTCGACCGCTACCCGGCGAGCTGAGGAGCCCCGCGATGAACGTGCTCACCGACAACTTCTCCCTCTACGGCAAGGGCCTGCTCGGCACGGTCGAACTCACCGTCTACGCCTCGCTGCTCGCCCTCGCCCTGGGCTTCGTGATGGCCTCCTTCCGCGTCGCCCCC
The DNA here is from genome assembly GCF_003011965.1 of Streptosporangium nondiastaticum. GTDB lineage: Bacteria > Actinomycetota > Actinomycetes > Streptomycetales > Streptomycetaceae > Streptomyces > Streptomyces nondiastaticus. Next base: position 31,431 of record NZ_PXWG01000070.1, on the reverse strand, counting down.
GTCGGCTCCCTGCGGGTCTTCGGCACGGTGTGGGTGACGGTGCTGCGCAACACCCCGCTCACGCTGCTGTTCTTCGCGGTGCTGCTCGGCCTGCCGCGGTTCGGCGTCGTGCTGCCCTTCCAGCTGTTCGCCGTCCTCGCCCTGGGCTGCTACACCTCGGCCTTCATCTGCGAGGCGGTGCGCTCGGGCATCAACACCGTGCCGGCGGGGCAGGGCGAGGCGGCCCGCAGCCTGGGCATGACCTTCGGGCAGACCCTGAGCCTCGTCGTGCTGCCGCAGGCCTTCCGCTCCGTCATCCCGCCCGTCGGCTCCACCCTGATCGCGCTCGCCAAGAACTCCGCGATCGCCGGGTCCTTCAGCGTGACCGAGCTCCTCGGCACGTACAAGCCGCTCAACGAGCTCGGCTACAGCATCGTCTGGACCTTCGTCTGGATCGCCGTCGGCTATCTGATCGTGACCCTGTCCATCAGCGCGATCTTCAACGTGCTGGAGAAGCGCTGGGGAGTGCCCCGATGACCGACACCGCGCTCTACGACATCCCGGGGCCGCGGGCCCGGCGGCGCCACCTGGTCTACGGCCTGGCCGCCACCGTCGTGATCCTGGGGATCGTCGCCTGGGTGCTCTACCTCCTCTTCGACACCCACCAGTTCACCGCCGAGAAGTGGCGGCCGTTCGTGTACGAGGGCATCCAGGAGATGCTGCTGCGAGGCCTCGGCAACACGCTCAAGGCCTTCGCCTACGCCGCCGTGCTCTCCCTCGCCCTCGGCGGGCTGCTCGCCGCGGGCCGGCTCTCCGACCACCGGATCGTGCGCTGGATCGCCACGGTCTTCGTGGAGTTCTTCCGCGCGATGCCGGTCCTGGTCATGATCTTCTTCGTCTTCGTCGCCCTCAAGGTGCAGCCGCTGCCGGCGCTCGTCACCGGGCTCACCCTCTACAACGGCTCGGTGCTCGCGGAGGTCTTCCGGAGCGGGGTGAACTCGGTCGACCGCGGCCAGCGGGAGGCGGCGTACGCGCTCGGGATGCGCAAGACGCAGGTGATGGGGCACGTGCTCGTGCCGCAGGCGCTCCGCGCCATGCTGCCGACGATCATCAGTCAGCTCGTGGTGGCGCTCAAGGACACCTCGCTCGGCTTCCTGATCACCTACGAGGAGTTCCTGCACGCCGGCAAGCTGATCGCCAGCAACCTGGACTACGGGCTGCCGTTCATCCCCGTCGTCATGATCATCTCCCCGATCTACATCGGCATGTGCATGCTGCTCTCGTGGCTGGCGACCTGGGTCGCGAAGCGGCAGCGGCGCAGCCTCAAGACGGAGGCGGTGGAGGTCGCCCCGGCGGAGCCCGGCACCCTCCTGCCGGGTGCCGGGCAGATCCACCCGTGACGGCCGGGGCGGCTACTCGACGACGACCTTGCCCGTCAGGGTCGAGTGGAGGTCGCAGTGGTAGGAGAAGGTCCCCGGGGCCGTGAAGACCTGGGTGAAGTCGCCGCCGGGGGCGATGAGGCCCGAGTCCCAGCCGGGCTCGTCGGACGTCGTGGTGTGCTCGTCGTTGTCCTTGTTGACCCAGCGGACGGAGTCGCCGACGTGGATGGTGACCGACGCCGGGACGAACTCGTAGCCCTCGATCACCACGGTGGCCTCGGTCTCGGTCGCGGTACTGCCGGCCCCGGCGGCGGGCGCCGCCGGTCCGGCCAGGAGCGCGCCCAGCGCGAGTGCTGCCGGCAGGGCGATGAAGGGGCGGGAGAGTGTGCGGGCGGGTGAACGTCGCATGGGAGCCCTCCTCGGACGTGAGTGCGGGGAAGCTGCCCTCTTGCGGGTGCGACAACCGCCCATCACTCGAACGTGCGAACGATTCGGGATTCCGGTGCAAGGTGAGGCACCGGTGTGTGACATGGTCGCCGCGCAAGCCGTCCTGCGCCAATCGGCGCAACCTGTCCCGCGCCGTCCCGTGTCAGCCCTCCTGCCCCAGCCACAGGTCCGGGCCGAAGACCTCGTAGTGGATGTCGGCCGCGGCGACCCCCGCGTCCAGGAGCTGTGTGCGGACCGAGCGGAGGAACGGCAGCGGTCCGCAGAGGTACGCCGTGGTGCCCGCGGGGATGTCGATGCGGGACAGGTCGGCGTAGCCGGTGCGGTCGGCGGGCCAGGCGCCCTCCGGCTCCTCGTACCAGACGTGCGCGACCGCGTCCGGCAGCTTCTCCGTGAGCCGCAGCAGGTCGGTGCGGAAGGCGTGGGTGGACTCGCTGCGGTCGGCGTGGACGGAGATGACGCGGCGCCGCGCGCCGGTCGCGGCCAGGTGGGAGAGCATCCCGGTCATGGGGGTGCAGCCGATGCCGGCCGAGGCCAGCAGGACGGGCGCGTCGCCGTCGTCGAGGGCGACGTCGCCGGCCGGTGCGCTGACCATCAGGGTGTCGCCGACGGCCACGCGGTCGTGCAGGTGGTGGGAGACCTCGCCGTCCGGTTCGCCGGTCACGCGCTTGACGGAGAACTGCAGGGCGTCGTCGGGCCGGCCGGAGAGGCTGTACTGGCGGATCTGCCGCGCCCCGTCGGGGAGTCGCACCTGCACGGAGACGTACTGGCCGGGCCGGGAGGCGGGCAGCGGACGGCCGTCCAGCGGCTGTACAAGGTACGTGGTGACCTCCGCGGTCTCCGCGAGGCGGCCGGTGACGCGGTACGGGCGGAAGACGTCCCCGGCGGCGGTTCCGGCCTGTTCGTACAGGCGGGCCTCCAGGGCGATGAGGGCGTTGGCCATCAGCCAGTAGACCTCGTCCCAGGCCGCCGCGACCTCCTCGGTGACGGCGTCGCCGAGCACCTCCGCGATGGCCTCGAAGAGGTGCCGGCGGACCACCGGGTACTGATCGGGGGCGATGCCCAGCGATACGTGCTTGTGGGCGATGCGCGAGAGCATCGCGTCGGGCCGGGTCTCCGGGTGCTCGACCAGGGCCGTCGCGAAGGCGGCTATCGCGCCGGCGAGGGCCTGCTGCTGGGTGCCGCTCGCCTGGTTGCCGCGGTTGAACAGGTCGCGCAGGAGGGCGGGGTGGGCGGCGAAGAGCTTCTCGTAGAAGAGCGGGGCGATCTCGCCGATGGCGCCGCCGACGGCGGGGAGGGTGGCGCGGACGATCTCGGTCGACCTGGTGGACAGCATCGGCGCTCCTGGATCTCTTGGACGGATCGGATGGATCTCTTGAACGGATCGGATCCGGTGGACGGATCTCCCGACCCTTGAATTGGCATCTTGGATACGTATTTTTGGTCGTGCGAAGTCGCCTGAAGGGCTCCGGGGTTCAGGGCCTCGGCGCTTCAGGGGCTTCAGTGGCTTCAGTCCGGTGTGCGGATGCCCAGACTCAGTAGCACCGGGCCCGTCGGCGGGCCGGTCAGCTCCTCCACGGTGATCGGGTCCAGCGCCGCGAAGAACGCCTCCTGCGCGTTGCGCAGGGCGCCCCGCAGCCGGCACGCCGCGCGCAGCGGGCACGGTGGATCGTCCTCACAGCCGACGACGTCGCCCGCGCCCTCCAGCTCGCGCACCAGCCGGCCGACGGATCCCGTCCGTCCGGCGGAGGTGAGGGTGAGTCCGCCGCCGCGGCCCCGGCGGGCCTCGACGACGCCCATGTGCTGCAGTCTGCTGACCACCTTGGCGGCGTGGGTGTACGGCACGCCGACAGCCTCGGCCACCTCGCGGGTGGTCGGGCTGTCGTCGCCGGTCACGGCCAGGCGCATGGCGATGCGCAGCGCGATGTCGGTGCTCTTGGTCAGTCGCACATCTGCACTCTACCTAATTGGATTCTTGTACTCCAATTAATCCCTCGGTCATTAGTTGACAGACGGTCACCACACGGCGAGTCTGACGTCCGCGCCGGCGGACCCGCGGTCCAACCGGACGGCTCACCGCACGGCGCACCCAGGACGACAGCACACAGCACGGAGGCATCAGTGGCACACGCGCATGGACGTGGTGGGCGGTACGGCAAGGGACTGGCCGCGCTCGGCGCGGCGGCGGCCCTGGCGGCGGGGGCGGCCGGCACCGCGACGGCGGAGGGCGCGGAAGGAGCGGCCGCGACCCCCTCCGGCAGCGCGCGCTACGTCGCCCTCGGCGACTCCTACACCTCCGGCCCCGGCATCCCCGAGCAGACCGGCGGCGACTGCGCCCGCTCCAGCGTCAACTACCCGGCGCTCACCGCGAAGGCCCTGCACCAGACGTCCTTCAAGGACGTCAGCTGCAGCGGCGCCACCACCGACGACATGTGGCGCGCCCAGGGCGACAACGCGCCCCAGCTCGACGCGCTCGGCAGCAACACCCGCCTCGTCACGCTCGGTATCGGCGGCAACGACATCGGCTTCGGCGACATCATCGGCACCTGCGCCCAGCTGTCCGCCACCGACCCGGCCGGCGCGCCCTGCCGCGCGAAGTACACCGACGGCGGCACCGACCAGCTCACCGCCCGCATCGCCGGCGCCGCGCCCAAGGTCGCCGAGGTGCTGAAGGGCGTGCACAAGCGCGCGCCGCAGGCCCGCGTCGTCCTCGTCGGCTACCCGGCGATCATGCCGGAGGACGGCACCGGGTGCTTCCCGTCCGTGCCGATCGCTGCGGGCGACGTCCCCTACCTGCGGGACACGGAGAAGAAGCTCAACACGATGCTGCAGGGCGAGGCCCGCAAGGCCGGCGTCCGCTTCGCCGACACGTACAAGCCGACCCTCGGCCACGACGTGTGCAAGCCGGCGGAGAACCGCTGGATCGAGGGCGCCCGGCCGGAGAACCCGGCGGCGCCGTTCCACCCCAACGCGAAGGGGGAGGCGGCGATGGCCACGGCCGTGACGTCGGCGGCCGGCCGCCGGTAAGCACTCCGCCGGGGCTTCGGCCCGGGCCGGCCGTCATCCTCCGCCGCAGCGGTGGCGCGCCACGATGTTGGTGTTCGGCGGTGCCGTACGAGCTGAGGCCGGTTCGGCACCGCCGGTTGCGTCCGGTGGGGGATGAGCGCCGTCGCGGCGGAGGGAATTCGGCGGGGCGGAGCCCGTACCGCCGGTTGTGTCCCGTGGGGTTGCGCGCCGTCTCGGCGCGGGTAGGCTCCGGGGCCCGTTCGTCCCCTTGGAGGCACTGATGGCCCGTCCGAGAACGAAACCCCCGCGCCGGCGGCTGCCCGTGCTCGCCGCGACGGCCTCCCTGGTCGTAGGGCTCGGCGCACTCCCTGCGGCCGCGGCCGCGGCCCGGACCGGCGGGCCGGCTGCCGAGGCGGGCCGCGCGCCCGCCAAGACCCCCGTGGCCGTCGGCTACGGCGGCGCCGTGGCCAGCGTCGACGCCGACGCCTCGGCCGCCGGCATCGAAGTGCTCCGCAAGGGCGGCAACGCCGTCGACGCCGCCGTGGCCACCGCCGCCGCCCTCGGTGTCACCGAGCCGTACTCCGCGGGCATCGGCGGAGGCGGCTACTTCGTCCACTACGACGCGAAGCGGCACCAGGTCTCCACCATCGACGGCCGCGAACGCGCCCCCCTGAGCGCGGACGAGAACCTGTTCCTGGAGAACGGCAAGCCCATCCCCTTCGCCGACGCCGTCACCAGCGGCCTGAGCGTCGGCACCCCGGGCACCCCCGCCACGTGGGACACCGCCCTGCGCACGTGGGGCAGCCGCTCGCTCGCCCAGGTGCTGAAGCCCGCCGAGCGCATCGCCCGCTCCGGCTTCACCGTCGACGCCACGTTCCGTCAGCAGACCGCCGACAACCAGTCCCGCTTCAAGGACTTCCCGGCCACGGCGAAGCTGTTCCTGCCGGGCGGCGCCCCGCCCGCCGTCGGCAGCACGCTCAAGAACCCCGACCTCGCCCGGACTTACGCCCTGCTCGGCGAGCGCGGCGTGGGGGCCCTCTACCGCGGCGAACTGGGCCGCGACATCGTGCGGACCGTGCGCAAGCCTCCCGTAGACCCCGCGTCCGGGCGCGTCGCCCGCCCCGGCGGCCTGACCGAGCGGGACCTGCGTGCGTACGGCGCGAAGCGCCAGGCTCCCACGCGTACGTCGTACCGAGGACTCGACGTCTACGGCATGGGGCCCTCGTCCTCCGGCGGCACCACGGTCGCCGAGGCCCTCAACATCCTGGAGAGGGGCGACCTTTCGAAGGCCGACGAGAAGACGTACCTGCACCGTTACATCGAGGCCAGCCGGATCGCCTTCGCCGACCGCAACCGCTGGGTCGGCGACCCGGCCTTCGAGGACGTGCCGGCCAAGGCCCTCACCTCGCAGCGGTTCGCCGACGCCCGCGCCTGCCTCGTCAAGGACGACGCCGTGCTGAAGAGCCCGCTCGCGCCCGGCGACCCGCGCAGCCCGGTGCCCTGCGGCGCGCACGGCAAGGCCGCGCCGACCCCGTACGAGGGCGAGCACACCAGCCATCTGACGGTCGCCGACAAGTGGGGGAACGTCGTCGCGTACACGCTCACCATCGAGCAGACCGGCGGCAGCGGCATCACTGTCCCCGGCCGCGGCTTCCTGCTCAACAACGAGCTGACGGACTTCTCCTTCGTCCCCGTCACGCCGGGCGTGCACGACCCGAACCTGCCGGGCCCGGGCAAGCGTCCGCGCTCGTCGATGTCGCCCACGATCGTCCTCGACCACGGGCGGCCCGCGTTCGCCCTCGGTTCGCCCGGCGGCGCGACGATCATCACCACGGCCCTGCAGACGCTTCTCAACCACGTGGACCGCGGGATGCCGCTCGTCGACGCGATCGCCGCGCCGCGCGCGAGCCAGCGCAACGCGGCGGCGACGGAGCTGGAACCGGGCCTGTGGGACAGCCCGTTGCGCGGCAGGCTGGAGCGCATCGGGCACGTCTTCAAGCCCAACCCCGAGATCGGCGCGGCGACCGGCGTGCAGCGGCTGCCGGACGGCCGCTGGGTGGCCGCCGCCGAGCGGGTCCGGCGCGGCGGAGGCTCGGCGATGGTGGTGCGCCCGAGCGGGCACGCTCCCATCCGCTGAGGGCGTGCGCCTCACTCACACGGGTGTATCGGTCCGGGCCGCCGGTTGGGCCGCCGGGGCCCGGGCCACGACTGACATATGGCTGCGGGGGAGCGCGCGGGACGGTCCGGCCCCGGGAGGGCCCTGCCGGCCGTCCTGGCCCTCCTGACGGTCCTGGCGGGCGCGGTGTGGTGGCTGCTGACGGCACCGGTGGCGCGGGCGGCCCAGGCGGCTCAAGCCGCCCAGGCCGCCGGCGTGCCCACGTGCACGCTGGGCGCCTACCTCAGCGACCTGTACGACATCGAGCCCGCGAAGCACACGTTCGCCGCGCGGTTCCGGCTGTGGTCCGTGTGCCCTGAGCGCGACCTGGACCCGCTGCCCAAGGCCTCGTTCAGCAACGTCAGCAACCCGGAGCGGGGAGACCCGGTGGTGACCGTCCATCCGGGCGGCTTCCGGGACGTCATGCTCCTCCAGGGAACGTTCCGGCAGAACTGGGACGCGCGAGCCTTCCCCTTCGACCGGCAGCGGATCGAGGTGGTGGTCAGCGCCGGCCGGCCGCTGGAGGAGTTCCGGTTCGTGCCGGACAACGCGAACTCCGCCGTCAGCGAGGACGTCGCCCCGTCCGGCTGGCGCCTCACCGGTTTCCGGCTGGTCGCCACGGAGCACCGCTTTCCCACGAACTTCGGTGACCCCTCCCTCCGGCCGGGCACGGGCGTCACGCACAGCCAGGTGCGCATCCGGATCGGCCTGGAGCGCGACGATCCCACCGCCTTCCTGAAGCTGACCGGCCCGCTGTACCTCATGGTGCTCATCGCCACCGCCACCTTCCTGCTGCCCTCGCACAGCGAGGAACTCGCCATGGGCGAGCGGCTGGACTCCCTGCAGAGCCGTCTGGGGCTGCTGGGCGGCGGGCTCTTCGTCGTCATGCTGAACATGCAGCAGGTCAGTGCGGTGGTGACCAGCAGCGTGGGGCTCACGCTGCTGGACTGGCTCCATCTGCTCACCCTGGCCTACGTGTTGCTGGCGGTCATGGGCACGGTGGCCTCGTGGCGCTGGACGGTGCGGGGCGGCGATCCGGTACGGGCGGAGCGCTACCACCACGGGGGCGCCGTCTACGGGCTCCTGGGGTACTCCGTGGCCGCCGCCGCGCTCGTGGGGTGGTTCGCGGCGGCGGATTGGGTGTGGTGAGGTCCGGGCGGAGGGGAGTGAGGGCCGTCAGCCCAGCAGCTTGAGGACCTCGTCCGTCGTGCCGGTCTCCGCGAGGCGCGGGAAGACCTTCTCGACGGCGACGCGGTGCACCTCCGGGTCGGTGTCGGTGACCGCGTCGGTCACGACCGTGACGTGGTAGCCGTGCTCGTGGGCGGCGCGGGCGGTGGACTCGACGCCCGCGCCGGTCGCGATGCCCGCGAGGACGATCTGGGTGACGCCGCGGCGGCGCAGCTGGAGGTCGAGGTCGGTGGCGTGGAAGGCGCCCCAGGTGTGCTTGGTGACGACGATGTCGCTCTCCGCGCGGCCGAGTCCGGGCACGAGGTCGGCGAAGCCGGCGGGGGGCTCCCCGCCGCGCAGGGGTGCCTCGGAGCGGCCGGGCGCGGCGCCGACGACCCGGACGAGGACGACCGGCAGGCCGCGCTCGCGGAAGGCGGCGGCCAGGCGGGCGCCGCGTTCGACGATCTCCTCGGAGGGGTGGGCGGTGGGGAGGGCGACGATGCCCTTCTGGAGGTCGATCAGGACGAGGGCGGTGGTGTCGTCGAGCGTGGTGACGGTCATGGCTGTGAGCTCCGTTTCCGGGGTCGGTTGCGGGTGGGTGCGCGCAGGGCGCGGTCGGTGGCGGTGAGGGCGAGCAGCAGCAGGCTCAGCACGCCGGTGACGGCGGCGAGCCGGTGGAGTCCGCCGTCGCCCGCCTGCTGCCCGAAGCAGAGGGCGAGCAGGCCGGTGGCGGCCATCGCGCTCGCGTACTGGGCGGTGCGCTGCAGCCCGGCCGCGGACCCGACGCGGTCGGGCCGGGCCTGGGCGTAGACGGCGGCCTGGTTGCCGGTGGAGAACAGGCCCTGGGGGATGCCGAAGAGCGCGGAGGCGACGAGCAGGGCGGCGAGCGGGGTGCCGCCGGTGGCGACGACCAGGACGCCGCTGCCCGCGGCGAGCAGCGCGGCGGCCGTGGTGAGCGGGGCGCGGAGGCCCTTCGTACGGGTGCCGAGCAGCGAGCAGGCCGCGGCGGCGAGGGACATCGGCAGCATGACCAGGCCGGTCTGGAAGGAGGTGTAGCCGTGGGCCTCCTCCAGCCATTGGGAGTACCCGTAGAGGGCGGAGTAGACGGACAGGTAGGCGAGCCCGTGGCGGAGGTAGGTGCGCAGGAGGGCGGGCCGCGACGGTGCGGCCCCGCCGGGGTCCTGGACCTGCTGTACGGGGCGGGTGCCGTCGCCGGCCGGGGGCTGCCGGTCGCGCGGGAGCCACGGCAGGGCGGCGGCGAGCGCGAGGAGCGCCAGGGGGACGTTGACGGCGAAGAGGCCCCGCCAGCCCGTCGTCGCGGTGAGGAGCCCGCCGAGGGTGGGGCCGAGGGCCGCGCTGCCGAGGGCGGCGAGCGAGAGGCGGCCCATGACGGGGCGGGGCGCGGGGCGGCCGGTGCGCAGGGACTCGGCCCGCAGCATCGCCATTGCGGCCGGGTAGGCGGCCGACGTGCCGAGGCCCAGCAGGACGCGGGCGGCGATCAGCCATCCGAAGCCGGGTGCGAGCGTGCCGAGCAGGCCGGCGGCGCAGACGAGGACGAGGCCCGCGAGGAAGACGCGGCGGGGTCCGAGGGAGTCGGCGAGGCGGCCCATGACGGGCTGGCCGGCGGCGCTGGCGAGGTAGAGGGAGGACAGCAGCCAGCCGGTGCCGGAGGGCCCGGCGCCGAAGTCGCGGCCGATCGCCACCAGGCCGGTGGCGATCATGGTGCTGTTGAGGGGGTTGAGGACGGCGCCGAGGAGCAGCGGCGTCATCAGGCGGGGGCCGAAGCCTTCGTCGGGACCGGTGCCGGAGCCGGTGCCCCGGGCGCGGTGCGGTGCCTTTAAGGCGTCCCGGGCCCTTAGGGCGTCCCGTGTCCTTAAGGCGTCCCGTGCCCTTGGGGTTTTCATTCCTCCACCAGACGCTGGAGCAGGCGGGTGGCCTCGGCGAGGGTCCGCTGCTCCTCCGGGGAGAGCCGGTGGGCGATGGCGTCGGCGAGCCAGGCGTGCTTGGAGTGGCGCACGGAGGCGACGGCCTCCACGCCGTACTCGGTGAGGGAGAACAGCACCTGGCGCCCGTCCGTGGGGTGCGGGGTGCGGGCGACCAGCTCCAGCTCCTCCAGCTTGGCGACGATGACGCGCATGGACTGCGGGCGGACGAGCTCCGCGCGGGCCAGCTCCGCGGTGGTGGCGGGGCCGCCGTTGGCGAGGCGGCCGAGGACGGTGCGCTGGGAGGGGGTGAGCGCGCCCTGCGGCGAGGCCACGCGCAGGCGGCGCATGAGCTGGGAGACCGTCGCGGCCAGGTCGGCGGCGGTGCGTTCCTGGTCGGTGCGTTCCTGATTGGTGCGGTCGTGATTGGTGCGGTCGTGATCTGTGCGGTCGTGGTCGTCGCGTTCCCGGTCCGTGCGGTCCTGGTCCTTGCCGGACGGCTGGCCGGCTTCGTTGTCGGGCATGCCTCCACGGTAGATATAGACAGGCAAACTTGCAAGTTTTTCTGTTCTGTCCTGGGCGGGGCGAGTTATCCACAGGACGATCGACGGTCTTGCCGCGCGGCGTGCCGCGCCCTACGGTCGCAACCACACGTGGATCTACGCGTGTCAGCCAGGCCGATCAGCCTGGCCGGCGCCCCCGTGAAGGAGCAGCTCATGGCCAATGTCGTCCGCGCCGCTCTGGTCCAGGCCACCTGGACCGGCGACACCGAATCCATGCTCGCCAAGCACGAGGAGCACGCCCGCGCGGCCGCCGCCCGGGGTGCCAAGGTGATCGGCTTCCAAGAGGTCTTCAACGCCCCCTACTTCTGCCAGGTCCAGGAGAGCGAGCACTACCGCTGGGCCGAGCCCGTCCCCGACGGGCCCACGGTCCGCCGCATGCAGGACCTGGCCCGCGAGACGGGCATGGTGATCGTCGTGCCCGTCTTCGAGACCGAAGGCCCCGGCTTCTACTACAACACCGCGGCCGTCATCGACGCCGACGGCAGCTACCTCGGCAAGTACCGCAAGCACCACATCCCCCAGGTCAAGGGCTTCTGGGAGAAGTACTACTTCGCGCCGGGCAACCTCGGCTGGCCCGTCTTCGACACGGCCGTCGGCAAGGTCGGCGTCTACATCTGCTACGACCGCCACTTCCCCGAGGGCTGGCGCCAGCTCGGCCTCAACGGCGCCCAGCTCGTCTACAACCCCTCCGCCACCTCCCGCGGCCTCTCGTCCCACCTGTGGAAGCTGGAGCAGCCCGCCGCCGCGGTCGCCAACGCGTACTTCGTCGCGGCCATCAACCGCGTCGGCCAGGAGGAGTACGGCGACGACGACTTCTACGGCACGTCCTACTTCGTCGACCCCCGCGGCCAGTTCGTCGGCGACGTGGCCAGCGACACCAAGGAGGAGCTCCTCGTCCGCGACCTGGACCTCGGCCTCATCGACGAGGTGCGGCAGCAGTGGGCCTTCTACCGCGACCGCCGGCCCGACGCGTACGACGGGCTGGTCCGGCCATGACCGCCGCGAGCGGCCCGGGGGCCTCCCCGGCCACCCGCCTGCACGCCCGGCACCGCGCCGTGATGCCCGAGTGGCTCGCCCTCTACTACCGCGAGCCGCTGGAGCTCACCCACGGCGAGGGCCGCCACGTCCGGGACTCCCAAGGGCGGCGCTACCTCGACTTCTTCGGCGGCATCCTCACCACCATGACCGCCCACGCCCTGCCCGAGGTCACCAAGGCCGTCGCCGAGCAGGCCGGGCGCATCCTGCACACCTCCACCCTCTACCTCGACCGGCACATGGTCGAGCTCGCCGAGCGCATCGCCGCCCTCTCCGGCATCCCCGACGCCCGCGTCTTCTTCACCACCTCCGGCACCGAAGCCAACGACGCGGCCCTCCTGCTCGCCACCTCGTACCGCCGCTCCAACCAGATCCTGGCGATGCGCAACAGCTACCACGGCCGCTCCTTCTCCGCCGTGGCCATCACCGGCAACTCCTCCTGGTCGCCCACCAGCCTCTCCCCGCTCCAGACGCTCTACGTCCACGGCGGGATCCGCCGCTCCGGCCCCTACGCCCACCTGCCCGACCCCGACTTCGTCTCCGCCTGCGTCGCCGACCTGAAGGACATGCTCGGCCAGACCCACGGCCGCGTGGCGGCGCTGATCGCCGAACCCATCCAGGGCGTCGGCGGGTTCACCGCCCCGCCCGACGGCCTCTACGCCGCCTTCCGCGAGGTCCTCGCCGAGCACGGCATCCTCTGGATCACCGACGAGGTGCAGACCGGCTGGGGCCGCACCGGCGACCACTTCTGGGGCTGGCAGGCGCACGCCGAGCACGGCCCGCCCGACCTCCTCACCTTCGCCAAGGGCATCGGCAACGGCATGTCCATCGGCGGCGTCGTCGCCCGCGCCGACGTCATGAACTGCCTCGACGCCAACTCCATCTCCACCTTCGGCGGCAGTCCCGTCACCATGGCCGCCGGCCTCGCCAACCTCACCCACCTCCTCGAACACGACCTTCAGGGCAACGCCCGCCGGGTCGGCGGCCTGCTCATCGAGCGGCTCCGCGCCATCACCGCCGGCTTCCCCGCCGTGCGCGAGGTGCGCGGCCGCGGCCTGATGATCGGCATCGAGCTCGCCGAGCACGACGGATCCCCCTCGCCCGAAGCCGCCTCCCTCGCCCTCGAACTGGCCAGGGAAGAAGGCCTGCTGATCGGCAAGGGCGGCCGTGAGGCCAACGTCCTGCGCATCGCTCCGCCGCTCTCCCTCACCGTCGCCGAGGCGGAGGAGGGCGCGGCCGTCCTCGAATCCGTACTGCGTCAGGTGCAGTCCACCATCGCCGGAAAGGAACGGCCATGACCACCACGGCCATCCGCGGCGGCCTCGTCATCACCGCCGCCGAGGAGACCCGCGCCGACGTCCTCGTCGAGGACGGCAAGGTCGCGGCCCTCGCCGCACCCGGCAGCGCCTTCGCCCAGCGCTGGCAGGCCGACCGCACCCTGGACGCCACCGGGAAGTACGTCATCCCCGGCGGCGTCGACGCCCACACGCACCTCGACTTCCCCTTCGGCGGCACCGCCTCCTCCGACGACTTCGAGACCGGCACCCGCGCCGCCGCCTGGGGCGGCACGACCACCCTCGTCGACTTCGCCGTCCAGAGCCGCGGTCAGGCGCTGCGCGAAGGGCTCGACCGCTGGCACGCCAAGGCGGACGGGAAGTGCGCGATCGACTACGCCTTCCACATGATCCTCTCGGACGTGAACGAGGCCTCGCTGAAGGAGATGGACCTGCTCGTGGGGGAGGGGGTGACCTCCTTCAAGCTCTTCATGGCCTACCCCGGCGTCTTCTACAGCGACGACGGGCAGATCCTGCGCGCCATGCAGCGCGCCGCCGGCAACGGCGGCCTGATCATGATGCACGCCGAGAACGGCATCGCCATCGACGTCCTCGTCGAACAGGCCCTGGCCGCCGGGCGAACCGACCCCCGCCACCACGGAGAGGTCCGCAAGGCCCTGCTGGAGGCGGAGGCCACGCACCGGGCCATCGCCCTGGCTCAGGTGGCCGGCAGCCCGCTCTACGTCGTGCACGTCTCCGCCGAGGAAGCCGTCGCCGAGCTCGCCCGGGCCCGCCACAAGGACCTGCCCGTCTTCGGCGAGACCTGCCCGCAGTACCTCTTCCTGTCCACCGACAACCTCGCCGAGCCGGACTTCGAGGGCGCGAAGTACGTCTGCTCCACCCCGCTGCGCCCCCGCGAACACCAGGCCGCCCTCTGGCGCGGCCTGCGCACCGACGACCTCCAGGTCGTCTCCACCGACCACTGCCCCTTCTGCTTCTCCGGCCAGAAGGAGCTCGGCCGCGGAGACTTCTCGAAGATCCCCAACGGCCTGCCCGGCGTGGAGAACCGGATGGATCTCCTCCATCAGGCCGTGGTGGACGGACACATCAGCCGCCGCCGCTGGATCGAGATCGCCTGCGCCGCCCCCGCCCGGATGTTCGGCCTCGCCCCGCACAAGGGCACCATCGTCCCCGGCGGCGACGCCGACCTCGTCATCTACGACCCGCACGCCGAGCAGACCCTCTCGGCCGCGACCCACCACATGAACGTCGACTACTCCGCCTACGAGGGAAAACGCGTCACCGGACGGGTCGAGACCGTCCTCTCCCGCGGCGAGGTGGTCATCGACCGGCGGAAGTTCACCGGGCGCGCCGGCCACGGCCGCTACGTCCCCCGCACCACCTGCCAGTACCTGACGTAATCACGCACGCACCTGCGCAACGACGCACCACGCATGAAGTGAGGAGCACCGCCGTGGACTTCGGCCTCGTCCTGCAGACAGACCCGCCCGCCACCGCCGTCGTCGACCTGATGCGCCGCGCCGAGCGCTCCGGCTTCCGCTACGGCTGGACGTTCGACTCCGCCGTGCTGTGGCAGGAGCCGTTCGTCATCTACAGCCGCATCCTGGAGCACACCGAGCGGCTCGTCGTGGGGCCGATGGTCACCAACCCCTCCACCCGCACCCCCGAGGTCACGGCCTCCACCTTCGCCACCCTCAACGACATGTACGGCAACCGCACGGTGTGCGGCATCGGCCGCGGCGACTCCGCGATGCGCGTGGCCGGCCGCAAGCCCAACACCCTCGCGTCGCTGCGGGAGTCCATCCGCGTCATCCGCGACCTCGCCGAGGGCCGCGAGGCCGACGTCGGCGGCACGCCCCTGCGCATCCCCTGGGTCCGCGACGGCAAGCTCCCCGTCTGGATGGCCGCCTACGGCCCCAAGGCCCTCGCCCTCGCGGGCCAGGAGGCCGACGGCTTCATCCTCCAGCTCGCCGACCCGTTCCTCACCGAATGGATGATCAAACACGTGCGGGAGGCGGCCGCCGAGGCCGGCCGCGACCCGGCCGCGGTCACCATCTGCGTGGCCGCCCCCGCCTACGTCGGCGACGACCTCGC
This sequence comes from Streptosporangium nondiastaticum, assembly GCF_003011965.1. GTDB lineage: Bacteria > Actinomycetota > Actinomycetes > Streptomycetales > Streptomycetaceae > Streptomyces > Streptomyces nondiastaticus. Next base: position 16,392 of record NZ_PXWG01000070.1, on the reverse strand, counting down.
CCACGCCCGCGAGCAGTGCCGCTGGTTCGGCGGCATGGTCGGCAACCACGTGGCCGACCTCGTCAGCCGCTACGGCGAGCACTCCACCGAGATCCCCGACTCCCTGACCGCCTACATCAAGCAACGCCAGGGGTACGACTACAGCCACCACGGCCGCGCCGGAAACCCCTCCACCGACTTCGTCCCCGACGAGATCGTGGACCGCTTCTGCCTCCTGGGCCCCGCCCCGGCCCACCGCGAACGCCTGGAACACCTCCGCGAGCTGGGCGTGGACCAGTTCGCGGTGTACGCGATGCACGACGCGAAGGAGGCGACGATCGACGCGTACGGCGAGCACCTGATCCCGGCGCTGAGCTGAGCCGGGCCGCCGGGCCGCCGGGCCGCCGGGCCCTACGGCACCCGGGCCGTCCACTCCTCGGAGGAGAACTTCACCGCCGCCAGTTCCTCCGCCCGCGCCATCTCCTCGGGGGTGACCGCGCCTTCCGTCAGGCCGTACCGGCCGCGGAAGGTGTCGATCATCTTCTCGATGACGTCGGCACGCGGCAGGCCGGTCTGGCGGCGGAGCGGGTCGACGCGCTTCTTGGCGCTCTTCGTGCCCTTGTCCGACAGCTTCTCCTTGCCGATGCGCAGCACGTCCAGCATCTTGTCCGCGTCGATGTCGTACGCCATCGTCACGTGGTGCAGCACCGCGCCCTCGGCGCCCACCAGCCGCTTCTGCGCCGCGCCCGCGATCTTGCCGGAGTCGGTGGCGATGTCGTTGAGGGGCTGGTACCAGGCCTTGACGCCCATGCCCTCCAGGGCGCCCAGGACCCAGTCGTCGAGATAGGCGTAGCTGTCGGCGAAGGAGAGGCCTTGGACCAGGGCGTCCGGCACGCACAGCGAGTAGGTGATGGTGTTGCCCGGCTCGATGAACATGGCCCCGCCGCCGCTGATGCGGCGCACCACCGTCATGCCGTGGCGCTCGGCGCCCTCCGGGTCCACCTCGTTGCGCAGCGACTGGAAGCTGCCGATGACCACCGCCGGGGAGGCCCACTCCCACACGCGCAGCGTCGGCGGCCGCCGCCCGGCCGCCACCTCGGCCGTCAGGACCTCGTCGAGGGCCATGTGCAGGGCGGGGGACTGGGGGCCGTCGTGGATCAGCTGCCAGTCGTAGTGATGCCAGTCGGTGGCGTTCGCCAGGGCACGGCGGACGGCGATGCCCACGGCCTCGGAGGTGAAGCCGAACATGACCGTGCCCTCGGGCAGCGCGGCGTCGATGCGCGCCGCGAGCTGCGGGGCGGTCAGATCGGCGGGCGCGCCCTCCAGGGCGCGGTTGATGTCCAGGAGCGCCTCGTCGGGTTCGAGGAAGAAGTCCCCGGCCACGCGCACGCCGCGCAGCACCTCTCCCTGCGCGGCGGACTCGACGTCCAGGTCGACGACGACGAGTTTGCCGCCCGGCACCTTGTATTCACCGTGCACGGCGCCTCCTCCAGCTTCTCTTCCCAGGCCGGCACTGCCGTCCGGCGACGGATCAACCGTAACGCCGTACCGCGGGTCGCCGTACCGCCCCCACGGCGCACCCGTGAGCCCTTGCGCACCCGTGGTCCGGTCTGACGTCATGGACGCCATGTTCACCACCCGGCCCACCCTGCAGGGCACCTTCGGCATGGTGTCGTCCACCCACTGGCTCGCGTCGCAGTCCGCGATGGCCGTCCTCGAGAGCGGCGGAAACGCCTTCGACGCGGCGGTCGCGGCGGGCTTCGTCCTCCACGTCGTCGAGCCGCACATGAACGGGCCGGCCGGGGAGGTGCCGGCGGTGTTCGCGCCGGCCGGCGGTCCCGTGCAGGTCCTCGCCGGGCAGGGGCCGGCGCCGCGCGGCGCGACCATCGCGCACTACACCTCCCTCGGCCTCGACCTCGTCCCCGGCACCGGCCCCCTCGCGGCCGCCGTCCCCGGCGCGTTCGACGCCTGGATGCTGCTCCTGCGCGACCACGGCACCAAGCCGCTCGCCGACGTCCTGTCGTACGCCATCGGCTACGCCGAGCACGGCCACGCACCCGTCGAGGCCATCGGCCGGACCGTGGCCACCGTCCGGCGGATCTTCGAGACCGAGTGGACGTCCTCGGCCGAGGTCTACCTGCCCGGCGGCCGCCCCCCGGCCCCCGGCACGCTCCTGCGCAACCCCGCCCTCGCCGCCACCTGGCGCCGCCTGATCGCCGAGGCCGAGGCCGCCGGCGGCAGCCGCGAGCAGCGCATCGACGCGGCCCGCCGCGTGTGGCGCGAGGGCTTCGTCGCCGAGGCCCTCGTCGCCGCCGCGGCCCGCCCGACCCTCGACACCTCCGGCGAACGCCACACCGCGCCCCTCACCGGCGACGACCTCGCCGGCTTCCGGGCCGGGTACGAGGAGCCGGCCCGCCACGACTGGAACGGCTGGACGGTCTGCAAGCCCGGCCCCTGGTCGCAGGGGCCGGTCCTGCTCCAGCAGCTCGCCCTGCTCGACGGCCCGCCGGAGTACGGCACCCCCGAATACGTCCACACCCTCATCGAGGGCAGCAAGCTCGCCATGGCCGACCGCGAGGCCTGGTACGGCGACGCCGCCGACGTCCCCCTGAAGGACCTGCTCTCCGAGGGCTACAACGCGGCCCGCCGCGCCCTGATCGGCGACCTCGCCTCGTACGAGCTGCGCCCCGGCAGCCCCGGGGGCCGCGGTCCGCGGCTGGCCCGGCACGTCCTCGCCGCCGCGAAGAGCACCGCTCCGGCGGTGGCGCCGGGCGCGGGCGAACCGACCGTCACCGTCAGCGGCGCGACCCGCGGCGACACCTGCCACCTCGACGTCGTCGACCGCTGGGGCAACATGATCTCGGCGACGCCCAGCGGCGGCTGGCTGCAGTCCAACCCCGTCGTCCCCGGGCTCGGCTTCCCCCTCGGCACCCGGCTGCAGATGGCCTGGCTCGATCCCGGCCTCCCCAATTCCCTGACCCCCGGACGCCGGCCGCGCACCACCCTGACCCCGTCGCTGGCCCTGCGCGACGGCGAGCCCGTCCTCGCCTTCGGCACGCCCGGCGGTGACCAGCAGGACCAGTGGCAGCTGCACTTCTTCCTCGCCGTCGCCCTGCGCCCGCCCGTGCGCGGCGGACTCGACCTGCAGGGCGCGATCGACGCCCCCAACTGGCACCACGAGTCCTTCCCCGGCTCCTTCCACCCGCGCGCCATGGCGCCGGGCTCGGTCGTCGTCGAACGGCGCCTCGGCGAGAGCGCGATCGGGGAGCTGCGGCGCCGGGGCCACCGGGTGACGGTGGGGGAGGCGTGGTCGGAGGGGCGGCTGTGCGCGGTGGCCCGGGACCCGCGGACGGGCGTGCTGTCGGCGGCCGCCAATCCGCGCGGAATGCAGGGGTACGCGGTGGGCCGCTGAGCTGAGCAGACCTGAGCTGGCCTGACCTGGGCTGGGCTGAGCCGGCCTGGGCTGAGTCGGCCTGACCTGGGCTGAGCTGGGCGGATGCCGGGGCCGGACGGGGGCCTGTGAGGCTGTGGGGGCCTGCGTTCACCGAGGGGACACCTGGGAGACGCAGGGCCGCCACCGGTTGTCGGTGGGACATGGTTCGATGGACGCATGCTCGAAGACTTTCTCGCAGGTGACCTGACCGACGTCGAGGAGGCGGTGCGCAAGGCGGCCGCCGCCGAGATCGTGCCCCGCTTCCGGCAGCTCGCCGCGGACGAGATCGTCGAGAAGAACGGCCCGCACGACCTCGTCACGGTCGCCGACCGGCGCGCGGAGGAGCACCTCACGGCCTCGCTCACCGCCCTGCTGCCCGGTTCGGTCGTCGTCGGCGAGGAGGCCGTGCACGCGGATGCGGGCGTCCTCGCCGCGCTCGGCGGCGACGCGCCCGTGTGGATCGTCGACCCCGTCGACGGCACCCGCCAGTTCGTGCACGGCGAGCCCGGCTTCGCGACGCTCGTCTGCCTCGCCCACCGCGGCGAGCTCCTCGCCTCCTGGACGTACGCGCCCGCGCTCGACCTGATGGCGGTCGCCCGCCGCGGCGCCGGGGCCGTGCTCAACGGCGAGCCGCTGAAGACCGGCGCGCCCGCCCCCGGCAAGGTCCTCGAAGTGGCGATATCCCACTACGACTTCACCGACGACGAGCAGAAGCGCGTCCTCGGGGCGCTCGCCACGGAGGGCGTGGCGCCGCGCCCCTGCGGCTCGGCCGGCCTCGAATACCTGAACGTGGCCCGGGGCAGCATCGACGGTCTCGCCTTCAGCTGGGAGAACGCCTGGGACCACGCCGCGGGCCTGCTGCTCGTCGCCGAGGCGGGCGGCGTGAGCGGGACCGTCGCCGGCGAGCCCTTCCGCATAGCCGGCGGCAACGCGCTGCCGTTCGCCGCCGCGCGGGACGAGGCGACGCTCCGTCATATCCTGGGGCTGCTGGCGTCCGCCGGCTGATCCCGAGGCCGGATCCAAGGACCGGCCCGAGGGCGGATCCGGGGACGGGTCCGAGGGCGGATCCGGGGACGGGTCCGGGACATTTCGAGGACGAGGGGAGTGGCGTCCGGTGCCGACCATGCTCGACGCTGTCGTCGTAGGCGCCGGGCCCAACGGGCTCACCGCCGCTGTGGAGCTGGCCCGCCGCGGCCTGTCGGTGGAGGTCTTCGAGGCCGCCGGCGCCGTCGGCGGCGGCGCGCGGACCGAGGAGCTCACGCTCCCCGGCTTCCGGCACGACCCGTGCTCCGCCGTGCACCCGCTCGCCGCCGGCTCCCCGGCCTTCGCCGCGATGCCGCTCGACCGGCACGGCCTGGAGTGGGTCCACCCCGGGCTGCCCATGGCGCACCCCTTCCCCGACGGCACGGCCGCCGTCCTCTCCCACAGCGTGGGGGAGACGGCGCACTCGCTCGGTCCGCGCGACGCCGGGGCCTACCGCCGGCTCGTGGCCCCCTTCCACGGCAAGTGGAGCACCGTCGCGGCCGACTTCCTGCGCACCCAGTGGGACGGGCTGCCGCGCGACCCCGTCCTCTACGCGCGCTTCGGCCTGGTGGGCGCCCAGCCCGCGGCGCTGCTGACCCGCCGCTTCCGCGACGAGAAGGCGCAGGCCCTGTTCGCCGGGCTCGCCGCGCACGGCATCTCCCCCCTCACCGGCATCGGCACGGGCGGCATGGCCCTGGTCTTCGCGCTCGCCGCGCACGCGGGCGGCTGGCCGGTGCCGCGCGGCGGCTCCCAGGCCATCGCCGACGCCCTCGCCTCGTACCTGCGCGCGCACGGCGGCACCGTGCACACCGGCTTCGAGGTCAAGCGGCTGGACGACCTGCCGCCCGCCCGCGCCTACGTCTTCGACACCTCGCCCACCGCCCTCGCCCGCATCGCCGGCCTCGGCAACGCGTACCACGGCTACCGCTACGGACCCGGCGTCTTCAAGATCGACTACGCGCTGTCGGGCCCCGTGCCGTGGACGGCGGAGGCCGCGCGCCGCGCCGGGACGGTCCACATCGGCCCCACGTACGGCGAGATCGACGCGGCCCTCGACTCCGCGCTGCACGGCCGCGATCCCTCGGTTCCCTTCCTCATCACCGCCCAGCCCAGCCTCGTCGACCCCACCCGGGCGCCCGAGGGCAAGCACACGTTCTGGGTGTACGGGCACGTGCCGAGCGGCTGGGAGGGCGACGCCACCGAGGTGATCGAGCGGCAGATCGAGCGGTTCGCGCCCGGCTTCCGCGACCTGGTCCTGGCCCGGGCCACGGCCGGCCCCCCGCAGCTGGCCGCCCGCAACGCCAACTACGTGGGCGGGGACTTCGCCATCGGCTCCGTGGCCGGCCTGCGCCTGATCATCCGGCCCAAGCTCGCCCGCGTGCCGTACGCGACGGCCCACCCCGCCGTCTTCCTGTGCTCCTCGGCCACCCCGCCGGGGCCGGGCGTCCACGGCATGTGCGGGCACCACGCGGCGAAGGCGGTGTGGCGGAGGCTGCGGAAGGGGTAGTCCGGCCGGGCGGTCAGGGGCTGCGTGTTCGGCCGCAAGGGCCTACGCCGCTCGGGGAAGCTCCTGCAGGATCCCGTTCCGCACGGTGGCGGTGTCGGTCCCCAGCTTCCTCAGCAGCCCCGCCGTCACCTTGTCGTCCGGGTCGAGGACGCCCAGGACGACGTGTTCCGCACCGATGTGGCGATCCTTGCGGGCGAGGGCCTCGCTCAGCGAGCGCTCCAGGGCCTTCTTCGCGCGGGGAGTGAAGGGGATGTGCCCCTTCCGGCCGGGTTCGTCCTTCCTGCGGCGCCCGCCGAAGGGCAGGATCCGGCGCCGCTCCCCGGGAGGGCCGGGCCGGTCCAGGGCTCCGGGCCCGAAGGTGTCCTCCGCCCGGGCCCGTACGGCCTCCAGGTCGATGCCGAGCGCGCGCAGCGCCTCCGCGTCGTCCGTGCCGAGGGGCGCGGCGGGCGTCAGCGCGCTCCGGCACGCCTCCGGCGTGACCCCGAACCGGGCCAGCGCGGCGACCACGGGGGCGCCGGCCTGACCGAGCGCGCCGAGCAGCAGGTGCTCGCTGCCGATCCATGTGCAGCCCAGCGTGCGGGCCTCCTCCTGCGCCTGTACGACGGCGACGCGTGCATCCCGGGTGAACCGTTCGAACATGCCTACCTCCTGGCGTGTTTCTTGTGCACTGCCTGCCTGCTGACCCCGAGCGCGGACCCGATCTCCTCCCAGGACCAGCCCTGCCGGCGCGCGCTGTCGACCTGGAGCGCCTCAAGGCGCTCGACGAGCCGCCGCAGCGCGGCGACGGCGTGCAGTCCCACGTGGGGATCGCTGTCCATGGCGGCCTCGGTGGTGCCGACCGCGTCCTTCGCATCCGTTCCGGCCATGCTGTCAACCTAGGATGACAAAGGAGGCTTGTCAACCGTTGTTGACGGATGGGAGGTGTTCCGGTCGGCGGCGGAGGGGGCGTTCCTGTCAGTCGTCCTTTCAGCCGTCCTTTCAGTCGTCCTTCAGTGGGCGCTTGAAGTAGCTCCACGGGAAGTAGCCGTTGCCGACCTCGGTCCAGCCGTCCGCCTCCATGCGCCGCCGGCGGCCGGCGACCGCGAGCGTGACGCGGCGGTACTCCCACCGCCGGTCGGACGCCTCCACCGCGTGGTACAGCGGGCCGTAGTCGACCAGCTCCCAGCCGTCCAGGCCCGCCTCGGCGAGGGCCGGCATCTCGTTGAACGCGGTCAGCGGGGTGAGGACCCGGCGCTCGGGGGAGCCCTTCGGGGTCGCGGCGTCCTTGGTCGCGAAGCGCTGCTGCGCGGCCTGCCGGCTCACGCCCAGCAGCCGGCCGATGGTGTCCCAGCTGTGGCCCGCGGCCCGCGCCCCCTGGACGGCCTGGCGCAGCAGGCGGCTCGTCTCTTCGGCGCCGGTCCGGGTGGCGACCACGAGGCGCAGATAGCCTTCCGGGTCGTGCTCCAGCGACTCGGCGAGCCCCTCGGAGGCGCCGAGGACAGCGCTCGCGATGCCCTCGCGGATGCGGGCTTCCTCTTCCGGGCCGAGCTTCTGCGGCTGAGCGTCGCTCATCGCTGCTCACCCCCGCGCAGGGGCTCAAGGGCGTCGAGGGTCGCCTCGTCGCGCAGGCGCCGCGCGGCGGCGTCCTCGGGGGCGGCGGCAGCGGTGCTCCGCACCTGCACCGTCCCGAACAGCGCGCCCATGGCCGCGACGAGGAGGAGTTCGGCGCCGATGAGCGAGAAGAACGCCGAGGTGCCGAGGTCGTGAGTGAGTGACAGGGCCAGCGTGATCAGGGCTACGGCGCCGAGCAGCAGGGCGAGGGCGGTGTAGGCGAGGGTGGGCTGGGGGGTGGGAGGGGTCGCGGACCGCGACGAATCGATCATGGTGTCAAGCTTTCCTTGACACCGAAACCCTTGTCAAGTTTTCCTTGACGCCCGTCGTTCCGCCGGTCCGCCGGCTCGGTCGCCTACCCCGCGGCGATCCGCTCCAGCAGCGCCGGAAGCGCCGTCCCGATCGGCTCGCGCACCAGCTCGTCCGCACGGTCGTCGTACGGCGTCGGCTCCGCGTTGACGATGACCAGCCGCGCGCCGTGGTCGGCCGCGAGGCCCGCCAGTGACGCGGCGGGGTGCACCTGGAGGCTCGTGCCGACCGCGATGAACACGTCGCACGCCTTGGTCACGGCCACGGCCTCGCCGAGCACCGCCGGGTCCAGGCCCTCGCCGAACATCACCGTGGCCGACTTGAGGATCCCGCCGCACGACTCGCACGCCGGATCCGGATCGCCCGCCGCCACGCGCTCCAGCGCCGCCTCCATGCTGGAGCGCTCCTTGCAGCGGGTGCACTGCACCGCCCGCGCCGTGCCGTGCAGTTCGAGGACCTTCCGCTCCGGCATTCCCGCCAGCTGGTGCAGCCCGTCGACGTTCTGCGTGATGACGCGCACGGGCACGCCCGCCCGCTCCAGCCGCACCACGGCCTCGTGCGCGGCGTTCGGGCGGGCGCGCAGGGCGGGGCCGTCGCGCCGCATGAGCCACGAGCGGCGGCGGATCTCCGGGTCGGACATGTAGTACGCGTACGTGACGAGCTTCTCGGCCTCCGGGTCGCGGCGCCACACGCCGTTCGGGCCGCGGTAGTCCGGGATTCCGGAGTCCGTCGAGATGCCGGCGCCGCTGAGGATCGCCACGAGGGGGCGCTTCTTGCTGCCGCCGTTGCTGTTGCCGTTGTTGTCGCTGCCGCTCGTCATGGCGTGAGCGTACGGAGCGGGTGGAGATGCGGCGAACGGTTTTTATGGAGATCTATCGATAATTTCGGCGTTTGGTGGGTGTGCGGGGAGGGAGGTGAAGTTCACGACGATTTATCGACTTTCTGGACATTCGTTCCGATGGAGTCGTTTTATATGCGCGGCACTCGCTCGTGGGGGTGAAGGAAACGGCGGCAACCGGGTCAAGAACCGGGCTCGCCTCGCGGGCGCGGCGCCGTTGGCGTGTTCCTGTGCCACTCCGGGTTCCTTGGAGTGAAAGGAGCGATATGTCGCCAATTCGGAGACGGGGCCGGAGTCTCGTGACCCGGCGGGGCGCGGCCGTGCTGGGCGTGTTGTTCGCCTTCTGCACATCGGCGGGCGGGGGTGGTGCGGCAGCGGTCCCGTCCGCGTCGGCGCCGTCGCCCGTGCCGGAGCCTGCGGGGCGTGGCGTGCCGGGCAAGGTGGTCTCGCGGTTCGGCCAGAAGGTACGGAAGGCGCCCTCGACCTCCGCGCCGGTCGTGGGGAGTTACGGCCCGGGGGAGCGGGTGCGCATCGCCTGCAAGGCGGCCGGGGAGTGGGTGGACGGGGACCGCCGCTGGTACCTGCTCCTGGGCCGGCGGGGCTGGGTGAGCGCCCGCTACGTGCGGGCGCTCGGGCAGGTGCCGCCGTGCCGGGGCGGCGGGCACGGGGGTGATCACGGGGCGCACGGGGCGCACGGGGCGCACGGGGCGCACGGGGGCTCGGGCGGCTCCCACGGCAGGCCCGGGCCGCAGGGTCCGCAGGGTCCGCAGGGTCCGAAGGGCGACCCGGGGCGGCCGGGCCCGGTGGGGCGGCCCGGCCCGGTGGGGCCTCCGGGGCGTCCGGGTGCGGCTGGGGCGAAGGGCGATCCCGGGGCCAAGGGCGCCCCGGGAGCGGTCGGCCCTGCGGGCGCCAAGGGGGAGAAGGGTGATGCGGGCGCAGTGGGTCCCGCCGGCTCTGCGGGTCCGGCCGGGCCGCCCGGGGCCGTCGGTCCTCCTGGTCTCGGCGGCCCCAAAGGAGACAAGGGTGATCCGGGCGCCGTGGGAACTGCCGGGCCCGCCGGGCCCCCTGGGACACCGGGGCTCGTCGGCCCTCCCGGTCCTGCCGGCGACAAGGGTGACGCAGGTGATCCGGGTGCCGTGGGGCCTGCTGGCCCGCCCGGGCCGGTCGGCCCTGCGGGTGTCGCCGGTGCCAAGGGGGACAAGGGTGACCCCGGCGCTGTCGGGGACGCCGGGCCCATCGGCTCTCCTGGTCCTGTCGGCGCCAAGGGGGAGAAGGGCGATCTGGGAGCCGCCGGTCCGGTCGGTCCCACCGGGCCTCCCGGGCCTCCCGGGCCTCCTGGCCCTTCCGGTGCCAAAGGGGACAAGGGCGATAAAGGCGACAAGGGTGATAGGGGTGATCTGGGGGCTGTCGGCCCTGCCGGCCCCGTGGGCCCCACGGGTTCCGCGGGGCCGGTCGGTCCTCCTGGTCCTGCCGGAGCCAAGGGCGACAAGGGTGATCCGGGCGCCGTGGGGCCTGCCGGGCCACCTGGACTCGTCGGTCCTGCGGGTATCGCCGGTCCCAAGGGTGATCCGGGCGCTGTCGGCCCCGTCGGCCCTCCCGGGGCTTCCGGAGCCAAAGGCGACAAGGGCGACCCGGGAGCGGTCGGTCCTGTCGGCCCCGTTGGTCCTGTCGGCCCCGTTGGTCCTGCCGGGGCCGTAGGGCCTCCCGGGTCGCCGGGGCTCGTCGGCCCTTCTGGGCCTGCGGGAGCTAAGGGCGACAAGGGTGACAAGGGTGACCCCGGAGCCGTGGGGCCCGCTGGCCCGCCTGGGCTCGTCGGTCCTGCGGGTGTCGCCGGCGCTAAGGGCGATCCGGGCGCTGCCGGGCTCGTCGGTCCTCCCGGGCCTGCGGGTGCTAAGGGTGACAAGGGCGATCCCGGGGCCGCCGGTCCTGCCGGTCTGGCCGGCGCCAAGGGTGATCCAGGCGCTGCCGGACCTGCCGGACTTGCCGGGGCTAAGGGCGACAAGGGTGATCCCGGCGCCGCTGGTCCCGGTGGTCCCATCGGTCCCACCGGGCGCCCAGGTCCTGCCGGGCCTCCCGGACTCACCGGTCCCGGAGGCCCTGCCGGCCCCAGCGGACCCATGGGGCCTCCTGGGCCCGCGGGGCCCAGGGGAGAGCAAGGTGATCCGGGGGTCACGGGGCCTGCTGGGCCGGCCGGGCCCGTGGGGGCGGTTGGGCCCGGCGGGCCTGCGGGCCCGGCCGGGCCCGTCGGTCCCCCCGGACTCACCGGCCCCGCCGGGCCGAAGGGCGACCGAGGCGAGGCGGGACCCAACGGCCCCGTAGGGCCCGCGGGGTCGGCAGGACCAGTGGGGCCCGCCGGGCCGGCAGGTCCCACCGGGCCCACCGGATCCGCAGGGCCCGCCGGACCCACCGGCCCTGTAGGGCAGGCCGGTCCCAAGGGTGATCGGGGTGACCCTGGTACCACCGGTCCTGCCGGGCCTCCGGGGACTGCTGGGTCGGCGGGTCCCGCCGGTCCGAGTGGCCCTACCGGGCCTGTGGGGCCCTTGGGTCCTACCGGGCCCGCCGGGCCCGCCGGGCCCACGGGCCCCGTAGGGCAGGCCGGTCCCAAGGGTGATCGGGGTGACCCTGGTACCACCGGTCCTGCCGGGCCCCCCGGAACTGCTGGACCGGCGGGCCCCACCGGTCCGATCGGTCCCACTGGACCCGTGGGACCCCTGGGTCCCGCCGGACCCACTGGGGCAACCGGCCCTGCAGGGCAGGCCGGTCCCAAGGGTGATCGGGGCGACCCCGGCATCCCCGGCCCCGCCGGGCCCCCCGGAACCGCTGGGCCGGCGGGCCCCACCGGTCCGATCGGTCCCACCGGGCCCGTGGGACCCCTGGGTCCCGCCGGACCCACCGGGGCAACCGGCCCGGCAGGGCCGATCGGGCCTCAAGGGGCCAAGGGGGACACCGGAGCCACCGGCCCGGCCGGACCCCTCGGCCCCGCCGGAACCGTGGGGCCCGCCGGTCCGACCGGACCCACAGGGCCCACCGGCCCGAGCGGTCCCTCCGGCCCCATGGGCCCGGTGGGCCCCAGGGGTGAAACCGGCGCCCCCGGCCCCGCCGGTCCGGCAGGGCCCGCCGGACCCGCGGGCCCCACGGGTCCGCAAGGCCTCCCCGGCGCCACGGGCCTTCCTCTGACCGTCGTCCAGGACCACTCCGTGCCGCCGCTCTCCCGCGATCAGCAGCTCCGCAGCCCGGTCTGCCCCGCCGGCACCCAGATCGTCGGCGGCGGTTACTTCCAGCCGGGCAGCCGGACCGGCGCCCTGGAAAAGCTCGACGCGTACCCGAGCGTCGTCGAGAACGCCTACCTGGTGGGCGTGAACAACACGAGCCCCAGCGCCGTCGACCTGCGCGTCTTCGCCATCTGCCAGCCCATGCCCCCCGCGGCGACCCCGCACGGCTGACCGGGCCGAGCAGCGCAGCCCCAGGCGCAGCCCCAGGTACAGGCACGGATGGCCCGCCCCACCCCTCACGGCGGGCCACCCGTGCCGCTTCTCCCCGCGCCCCACCAGTAGTTGACCTACAGGTCAAAAAGATCTACGGTCTCTCCCATGGGAAGGCCCAAGCAGTTCGACCCCGACGCGGCCGTCGGCAAGGCCATGGACGTCTTCTGGCGCAAGGGTTACGCAGCCACCACGCCCCAGGACCTCGTCGACGAGCTCGGCATCGGCAAGGGCAGCCTCTATCACGCCTTCGGCAGCAAGCACGCGCTGTTCGAGCGCGCGCTGGAGCGCTACCGCGACACCCAGGCCGCGGCGCTGGTGGAGCTGCTCGACCAGCCCGGCCCCGTCCGGCCGCTGCTGCGCTCCGCGCTGGAGCTGCTGATCGAGACCGACCTCGGCGAGACCGGCCCCCACGGCTGCTTCGCCGTGAACACCGCCACCGAACTCGGCGGCAGGGACGAAGCCCCCACCGAACTCGTACGCCGCATGTTCGAGCGCACCGAGGGCGCCTTCAAGGCCGCCGTCGAGCGCGGGCGGCGGACGGGCGAGTTCGCCCCGGACCGGGACCCGGCCGAGGTCGCGAGCCTCATGCTCGCGACGCTCGTCGGCATGCGGGTCATCGCCCGTGCCCAGGGCGGCCGGGAGCGGCTGCAGCGCGTCGCGGACGCGCTGCTCGCCGTGCTCTGACCGGCCGTCGTGCCGGCGTGACCGTCATGTCGCGCCCGGCACGCACCCACGTTCAGCCCCACGTTCAGCCGTACTCATGTTTTGTACCTACAGGTAAAGAAAGAAGTGCGCGCCATGGATCTCCACCTCACCGGCAAGACCGCCCTCGTCACCGGGGCCAGCCGCGGCATCGGCCTCGCCACCGTCCGCTCACTCGCCGCCGAGGGCGTACGGGTCGTCGGCGCCGCCCGTACGATCACCCCCGAGCTGAAGGAGGCCGCCACCGCGGCCGTCGCCGTGGACCTCAGCACGCCCGGCGGCGCGCGCACGCTCGTCGAGGAGGCGCTCGTCGCGCTCGGCGGCGGGATCGACCTGCTGGTCAACAACGTCGGCGGCGGCGACGAGGTCGTCCTCGGCGGGTTCCTCGACGCCGACGACGCCCAGTTCCAGGCGAACCTCGACCTCAACTTCCTCAGCGCCGTACGCGTCAGCCGCGCCGCCCTGCCGTCCCTGACCGAGCGGCGCGGGTCCGTCGTCAACGTCTCCTCCGTCAACGCGCGGCTCCCCGCCGCCGGCCCCGTCGCGTACAGCGTGGCCAAGGCGGCGCTCACGGCCTTCGGCAAGTCCCTGTCCGAGGAGTTCGGGCCGAAGGGCGTGCGCGTCAACACCGTCTCGCCGGGTGTGGTCCGCACCGCGATCTGGGAGGACCCGGACGGGTTCGGCGGCAAGGTGGCCGCCGCGGCCGGCGTCGGGCACGCCGAGTTCCTGGAGCAGCTCCCGGAGCGGTTCGGCATGGCCAGTCGGCGGATCACCGAGCCCGGCGAGGTCGCGGCGCTCATCACCTTCCTGCTCTCCGACCGGGCGGCCAACATCACCGGCGCGGACCACGTCATCGACGGTGGCACGGTGAAGACCGTCTAGCCCGCGGAAGTTCGTCAAGCCTGACGGAAAGTCCGTCCGGTCCGGCGGGAGCCCGCCTAGCCCCGCGCCCCGCCCCCGCCCTGCGCGTCGTCGTCGCGGTCGCGGACGCTGTCCGCGACCCGGCGCAGCCGCGGGTGGCGCACCGGGCCCGCGGCCCGCTCCTCGATCGCGTCGCCGACCATCGTCCGCAGCGCGTCCCGCAGGCCGTGCATCGCGTGGTGCCGGGCCGGGCCCGCCCCCGGGTCCTCGCGCAGCTCCGACATCAGCGACCAGCACAGGGCCAGCATGACCAGCACGAACGGCAGCGCGACCAGGATCGTCGCCGACTGCAGCGACTGCAGTCCGCCGGCCACCAGCAGGACCGCCGCGACCGCGGCCATCAGGACGCCCCACGTCACCACCAGCCACGTGCGCGGGTGCAGCGCGCCGCGGCTGGAGAGCGAGCCCATCACGAGGGACGCGGAGTCCGCGCTGGTGATGAAGTACGTCATGACCAGCGCCATCGCGATCCACGAGGCGAGCGTCTCCAGCGGCAGCGTGTCCAGGAGGGCGAACAGGGACGCCTCCGCGCCGTCCTTGACGGTCCCGGCCATGTCGGCCGCGCCCGTCATGTCCAGCCGCAGGGCGCTGCCGCCCATCACGCAGAACCACACGACCGTCGCGCCGCTCGGCACCAGCAGGACGCCGATGAGGAACTCGCGGATCGTCCGGCCGCGCGAGATGCGGGCGATGAACGTGCCCACGAAGGGGGCCCAGGACAGCCACCACGCCCAGTAGAAGATCGTCCAGGCGCCGAGCCACTTGGAGTCGGTGAACGCGCCCGTGCGCGTCGCCAGGGTCAGCAGGTCGTGCAGGTAGCCGCCGGCGGCCGCGGGGATCGTGTTGAGGACGAAGACCGTGGGGCCGACGAGGAAGACGAAGAGCATGAGGCAGGCGGCGAGCACGATGTTGAGCGTGCTGAGCCACTTCACGCCCTTGTGCAGCCCGGAGAACGCCGACAGCACGAACGCCGCCGACAGGCCGCCGATGATGACGAGCTCCAGGCCCGTCGTGTCCTTCACCCCGGTCGTGATGTTCAGGCCCTTCGACACCTGCAGGGCGCCCAGGCCGAGGCTCGTCGCCGTGCCGAACACGGTGGCGAAGACCGCGAGCAGGTCGATGACCCGGCCCGGCCAGCCGGCCGCCCGCTCCTCGCCGAGCAGCGGGACGAACACCGAGCTCAGCCGGTTGCCGCGGCCCTTGCGGAAGCCCGCGTAGGCGAGGGCGAGGCCCGCCATGCCGTAGATCGCCCACGGGTGCAGGGTCCAGTGGAAGAACGAGTACTCCAGCGCCGTACGGGCCGCGGCCGGCGTGTTCGCGGTGACGCCGCTGCCCGGCGGCGGGGAGACGAAGTGCAGGAGCGGCTCGCCGACCCCGTAGAACATCAGGCCGATGCCCATGCCCGCGCTGAACATCATCGCGATCCACGCGAGGTTGCTGAACTCCGGCTGGTCGTCGTCCCGGCCGAGCCGGATCCGGCCGAACCGGCTCACGGCGATGACCACGCACAGGGCCAGGAAGACGTCAGCGGCAATCACGAACAGCCAGGCGAAGTTGGACAGCACCCAGTTCAGCGCCGACTTCGTCAACCGGTCGAAGGAGTGCTTGCCCAGCGCCGCCCACGCGACCACCGCGAGCACCGCCGCGCCGCCGATCGCGACCAGGGCCGCGTCCGGGGGTTCCTCCCGGCCGCCCGGGGCGGCGGGGGCGTGCGGGTCGGCCGGATCATGCGCTTGGGTGCTCATGACGCCCCACTATGGCCGGAAGAGTACGCAATTGGGCGGACTGGCACGCCGCGCGCGGGCATGGGCAACGGCGGACCCGCCCCGGTAGGGTCCAGGCGGCACGGCCGGGTCCGCAGCGACGGGTGCGAGGCGAGACGGGTGCGAGGCGAGGGGTGGCGCAATGACGGATGCCGTACGGGTGCTCATCGCCGCGGACAAGTTCAAGGGCTCCCTGACGGCCGCCGAGGTCGCCCGGCACGTCGCCGCCGGGCTGCGGCGGGGCGCGGACGCCGCCGGCCGCACGCTCGGCATCACCGCGCTGCCCGTCGCGGACGGCGGGGACGGCACGGTCGACGCCGCGGTCGCCGCCGGCTTCGAGCGGCACGAGGTGCGCGTGACCGGGCCGGTGGGGGCGCCGGTCACCGCCGCGTACGCGCTGCGCGGCGGCACCGCGGTCGTGGAGATGGCCGAGGCGTCCGGGCTGCGGCGGCTGCCGGGCGGGGTGCCCGCGCCCCTCACGGCCACGACGTACGGGACCGGTGAGCTCGTACGGGCCGCGCTCGACGCGGGCGCGCGCACGATCGTCCTCGGCATCGGCGGCAGCGCCACGACGGACGGCGGGGCCGGAATGCTCAGCGCGCTCGGCGCGCGGCTCCTCGACGCGTCCGGTGCGCCGGTCCGGGGCGGGGGAGCGGCCCTCGCCGGCCTCGCCACGGCCGACCTGTCGGGGCTCGATCCCCGGCTGCGGGCCGTCGGCCTCGTCCTCGCGAGCGACGTCGACAACCCGCTGACCGGGCCGGCCGGGGCCGCCGCCGTCTACGGCCCGCAGAAGGGCGCCTCCGCGGACGACGTGGCCCTGCTCGACGCCGCGCTCGCGCACT